>CAWESW010000058.1:0-32725 GCA_963811735.1 uncultured Verrucomicrobiae bacterium
TTTGTCCATAAGTGCACCTGAATTAAATGGGCTTCCATTTTACCCATTCTATACTTATTGTCAAATTCAATTTACAGCAAAATACTTACCGTAAGCGACTTACAAAAATCTCATAAAAACTTTTCAATTAATATATAAAATATTTTTTGAATCAAAACCCACTATAGAGTAAGGATAAGGATAATGACGAGAGGGAATTGCAAAACTCGCTTTGGAGGCCAAATTTGATGATTTTGGCGCCGGTTTGGTTTCTCGCAAATTGACATATCCTGGTGGCTATAGGCAATTTGCGAGAAATCCGAATCCGGCGCCAAAAGCGCAAATTTGGCCCCAAATGGAGTTTTGCAATTTCCTCATGAGAGAACAAATCATGGAAGAAACTGCTGAGCGCAAGCGATTAAAATCTTACCGCTCGCAAAGATCAAAGTGGAAAAAATGGGGACCCTATCTTAGCGACAGGGGATGGGGAACCGTGCGCGAAGATTACAGCGAAGATGGAAATGCGTGGCAATATTTTTCCCATGAATTGGCCCAATCGCGCGTCTACCGATGGAATGAAGATGGGCTGGGCGGGATCTCCGACCGCAATCAAAGGATCTGTCTGGCGCTAAGCTTGTGGAACGGCAAAGACCCCTTTCTCAAAGAGCGGATGTTCGGGCTCGGAGGACCCGAGGGCAATCATGGCGAAGATGTCAAAGAATGCTATTTCTACCTCGACAATACCCCGACGCACAGCTACATGAAAATGCTCTATAAATACCCGCAGAAACAATTCCCCTATCAGCAATTGAAAGAAGAAAATGCAAAGCGCGGAAAAAATGAACTGGAATTTGAGCTGATTGAAACGGGGATTTTCGATGACAGCTGCTACTTTGATGTCTTTATCGAATTCGCAAAGGCGGGTGAAGAAGACATCCTCATCCGCTATACCATTCATAACCGGGGCCCGGAAACGGCAGAGGTGACGCTGCTCCCGACAATTTGGTTCCGGAACACGTGGAGCTGGGGATACGGAGAGAAGGGAGCGACGGGGGACGAGAACGGAAAACCGGAATTGAAGAAATCAACAGATTGGATCGAGCTCCATCATCCCGTCGAAGGGACTTACTATTTATATTGCAACGGTAAGCCGAAGCTCATTTTCACCGAGAATGAGACCAATAAGGAGAAGCTCTATCATACTCCCAACGACTCTCCTTATACTAAAGACGCTTTCCATCGCTATATCGTTAATAATGAGAAAACCGCAGTCAATCCTCTTGAAACAGGGACAAAGGCAGCAGCCGTCTATGGCATAAAGATCGGGCCGAATGAAAAAAGCGATTCAACTCAGGCTGTCAAATAGCAAGATCGATCAGCCCTTTGCAGATTTCGATGCGGTTTTCGAAAAGCAGCGTGCCCAAGCCGATGAGTTTTATGCCTCCATTCATCCTCCCTCACTTAACGAAGAGCTCAAAACAATTCGCGAAACGCCTTTGCAGGGCTTCTTTGGAGCAAGCAATTTTACTATCTAGATATGGAGCAATGGCGCAAAGGGGACCCCATCAGCCCTTTAAAAGAGGAGAGAGCCGCAACCACAATTGGGCCCATCTCACCAGCTTCGATATCTTTTCCATGCCCGACAAATGGGAATACCCCTATTTTTGTTCCTGGGACACTTCTTTCCACTGCATCCCGATGCTTCTCATCGACCCCGACTTTGCCAAACGCCAGATTGAGCTGCTGACGCGCGAGTGGTACCTGCACCCCAATGGACAGCTTCCGGCCTATGAATGGAACTTTTCCGATGTCAATCCCCCCGTCCTGGCCTGGAGCGCATGGCGCGCTTATAAGATCGACGGCAAGATCACCGGCAAGCCCGACCGCGATTTTCTCAAAGGGATTTTTAATAAACTCCTGCTTAATTTTACCTGGTGGGTCAATAGAAAAGATGAAGACGGCAACAACGTGTTCCAGGGAGGCTTCCTGGGCCTTGACAATATCAGCGTCTTCGACCGCAGCAAGCCTGCCCCTTCCGGCGGACATATCGACCAGGCCGATGGGACCTCGTGGATGGCGTTTTACTGCATCCTGATGATGCGCATCTCTTTACATCTTTCGATTGAAGAACCTCTCTATCAGGATATCGCGACAAAGTTCTTCGAACATTTTTTACGGATCGCCGGCGCAATGACAAACTGCGGTGGAAAAGGGCATAGCCTTTGGGATTGCGAAGACGGCTTCTTCTACGACGCGCTGCATTTGCCTGACGACAGGATCATCCCGCTTAAAGTGCGCTCGCTGGTCGGCCTCCTCCCCTTGCTCGCTGTGGAAACGCTCGAGCCGGGAGTCATGGAACAACTCAAGACGTTTTCACGCAGAGTCGACTGGTTTGTCAGCAAGCGTCCGCATGTCTTTGCAAACCTGAACTGCGTCTACCGCCCGGGAGTAGAAAAAAGAAGGCTTCTTGCCATTTTAACGGAAGAGCGCCTCGTCAGCGTCTTAAAATATATGCTCGATGAGAATGAGTTCCTCTCCGAATACGGAATCCGCTCCTTGTCTAAATACCATCAAGACCATCCCTATTCATTCCAGCTCAACGGACAAAAGGAAACGATTGGCTACCTGCCCGCAGAGTCCGACAGCGGCCTTTTCGGCGGCAATTCCAATTGGCGGGGCCCCATCTGGTTCCCGATCAATTTTCTGATCATCGAATCCCTGCAGAAATTCCATCATTATTATGGGGACGCATTGAAAGTGGAGTTCCCCACCCGCTCGGGCCATTTCATGAACCTATGGGATGTGAGCATGGAATTGTCGAAGAGGCTGATCAAGCTTTTTGAGCGCGATGGGCAAGGCAAGCGTCCCCTCTTTGGCGGCATAAAAAAATTCAATGAAGATCCCCATTGGAAGGACCTGCTTTTGTTCAATGAATACTTCCATGGAGACAACGGAGCCGGCCTGGGCGCTAGCCACCAGACCGGATGGACAGCGCTCGTCGCAAAACTCATTCAACAAAAGGGAGAAACAGAATATGCAACAAGCCAAAGGTGAAAAACTCCCCGAGGTCATCAAGCCATCGATCTGCGCTCTGAAGATCCTGAAAGGGCAGAAAGCGCTTGTCACAGGCGCCAATTCCGGCATCGGCAAAGCCGTCGCGATCGCGCTGGGGGCTGCAGGCGCTGATGTCGCTGTCAACTTCATCTCTCACGAAGATCAGGCCGTCGCCGTTTGCGATGAGATCGCAAAGTCGGGAAGCAAAGCAATACGCATCAAAGCCGATGTCTCGAAAGAAAACGATGTCCTTGCGATGTACCAGCAGATGTACAAAGAATTCGGCACCATCGACATCCTTGTGAGCAACGCCGGCGTTCAGCGCGATGCGCCTTTGGAAAAGATGACTCTCGAACAATGGAATATGGTGATCGGAATTAACCTCACCGGGCAATTTTTATGCGCAAGAGAAGCTGTCAAAGAATTCAAACGCCGAGGCGTTAAAAAAGACGTCTCCTGTGCGGCGGGCAAGATCATCTGCATGAGCTCCGTCCACCAGATCATTCCCTGGGCAGGCCACGTCAACTACGCCTCTTCAAAAGGGGGCATCCACATGATGATGCAGTCCATTGCCCAAGAGGTCGCTCCTCATCGCATCCGCGTGAATGCGATCGCCCCGGGTGCGATCAAAACGCCGATCAACACCGCCGCCTGGTCGACTCCTGCTGCCTACGACAACCTCATGAAACTCGTCCCTTATAACAGGATCGGAGAACCCGAGGATATCGCAAATTGCGCAGCATGGCTCGCATCCGATTATGCGGATTACATCACAGGAACGACCATAATCATCGATGGGGGAATGACGCTCTTCCCCGGATTTGCAACAGGGGGTTAATTTGACATCGACGCACCACTTTGACGTGATCATTATTGGGACCGGCGCAGGAGGAGGAACTCTGGCCCATCGCCTTGCCCCTTCCGGAAAAAAAATCCTGCTCATCGAACGGGGATCCTATTTGCCGCGCGAAAAAGAGAATTGGCAGTCGGAAGACGTCTTCCTTACCTCGCGCTACATGGTCAAAGAGAAGTGGGTGGACAAAAAAGGAAAAGAATTTACCCCCGGCACGCACTACTACGTCGGAGGCAACACGAAATTCTACGGAGCAGCTCTCTTGAGGATGCGCGAAAAAGATTTTGGCGAAGTCAAACACTATGGAGGAATCTCCCCTGCGTGGCCGATGAGCTATGCCGACTTCGAGCCCTATTACCAAGAGGCGGAAAAGCTCTATCACGTGCACGGGATGCGCAACATCGATTCGACGGAGCCTCCTTCTAAAAACCCCTTCCCCTATCCACCGGTGGCGCACGAGCCGCGCATCCAGCGCCTCTATGAAGGACTTCAAAGAGAGGGCTACCATCCCTTCCCCTTGCCCCTCGGCCTGATCCTGGATGAAAAACACCGGGAAAAAAGTCCCTGCATCAAATGCAGCACCTGCGATGGATTCCCCTGTCTTGTCGACGCGAAGGCCGATGCCCATATCGTTTGCGTCAACGAAGCGCTCAAATTTCCAAACGTCACATTGATCACCGAGGCCTACGTCGAGCGGCTCGAAACGAGCCCCTCCGGAAAAGAAGTTTCGCAAATCATCGTCAAACGCAACGGCCGTCCGGAGGTCTATAAAGGAAACATCGTCGTCGTCGCTTGCGGCGCCATCAATTCCGCAGCCCTCTTGCTCCGATCCGCAAGCCAAAAACACCCTAACGGACTTGCCAACAGCTCCGATTGCGTCGGCAGGTTCTACATGTGCCACAACAATTCCGCTGTGATTGCGCTCACGACCGAGCCCAACCCCACCCAATTCCAGAAAACAATGGCGATCAACGATTTTTACTACAATGCCCCCGACTTCGATTATCCCCTTGGGCACATTCAAATGCTCGGAAAGGCAGACGCCAACATGTTCAAAGCAGACTCCCCTCTTCCAGCGCCCCGGTTCATCCTCAACGCAATGGCCCATCACTCGATCGACTTCTGGCTCACGACAGAAGATTTGCCCGACCCAAACAATCGCGTGAGGATGACTCAGGAAGGACACATTCAGCTCAGCTACACGGAAAACAACCTTGAGGGCCACAAACGTTTAAACAAGAAACTAAAAAAGATGCTGAACCATGTCGGGGTCCGCCACCATGCCTTCAGCAACATGGCCTACTTTGGGAAAAAGATCCCGATCGGAGGCGTTGGACACCAAAATGGAACAGTGCGCTTCGGAAAAGATCCGAAGACATCCGTCTTGGACATCCATTGCAAAGCGCACGATCTCGACAACCTCTATGTCGTCGACGGAGGCTTCTTTGTCTCCAGCTCTGCTGTCAATCCCACGTTAACAATCATCGCCAATGCATTAAGGGTTGGCGATCACCTATTAGAAAGAATGAAATAAACAATCTCAGGAGGAAAAATGAGAAAAAAAATATTGAGTAGAAAAAACATCGTAAGCGGACTCGTTGCAGGCATCATCGCAGGCATCGTCGTAGGCTTTTTGATGTTGAGAATGGCGATGTTCAGCCATATCAGTGAAATTGTTGGAATGCACGATCCCTTATCGGGATTGGTGATCCACTTAGTGAAAAGCGCCATCCTTGGCATTATCTTCGCGCTCATCTTCTTTAAATACACCAAAAGCTTTTTCGCCAGCGCAACCTGGGGAATTGGCTATGGGGTCATTCTGTGGTTCGTCTGGACCCTGACCATTGTGCCAATGATGACAGACCAACCTGTGTCTTGGGGCACTGATGCGATGATGCAGAAGATGTATATGTTGATTGGATACCTTGTTTTCGGACTTGTGCTCGGCGTCAGCTACCACCTGCTCCGCAATCGCAAGGACGCTTAGTATCTATGACAACCCTGTCCGCCAGGACAGGGTTTTTCATATAATAATTTACATCCTCGACACAGAGGATGTAAATTATTTTTACATCTTTCCTCGATGATAAATTTTTGCTATAATCCCTGAAAATTTATTCAAGTAAAAGCGTTTTCAGAGGGTGGAACTAAAAACAGATATCAACGCAAAGACGCTAAGGCGCAAAGAAATTATTTATGAAAATCTTTGCGCCTTAGCGTCTTTGCGTTTAGTTGCCTTTTAGTTGCACCCTTTAGAGAAACGCTCTTGAGAAAAAAAGCCAGCAATTACTAGGATTGTAAAAAGTGAGGGTATAGGATTTATGCTTCCCCAGTTTGGCGACAAACATGAGCTTTCTTCACTGACCTCCCCTGCGAAGACCTTGGAACACCGCCGGCAGTCCGGCAGGCACCCTACCAGCGCGGCGCCCAAGACCGTGATCTTCTGCTACCAGAGCCGCTTCTTTAAACAAGTTTTGGAAGAGATGCCCCATCAGCAATGCGACGGCTGCTTTTCCAAACTCTATTTTCTGAATGATTACCCCGGAGTCGGGATCGGAGATTTCGGCATTGGGGCTCCTGTTGCCGCCATAAAAATGGAAGAGCTGATCTCATGGGGGGTGCAGCAATTCATTTCGATCGGCACAGCGGGCAGTCTTCAAGCAAAAGCCAAGATCGGCGACATCGTCGTCTGCGAAAAAGCGATCAGAGACGAAGGCACCTCGCATCACTATCTGCCGCGGACGAAATACATCCACGCTCCCAGGCGCATGACCAATAAGCTCCAGCATCAGCTTAAAAAAGCGGAAATTCCCTACCTCATCGGCAGCACATGGACAACCGACAGCTTTTATCGGCAGACCGCCGAAGAAGTCGTGCATTATCAGAAAGAAGGCGTTATCACGGTTGAGATGGAAGCAGCGGCCCTCTTTGCTGTGGCCCATTTCTACCAGGTGGACCTCGGCGCGATGTTCACCATCAGCGACTCGCATGCCGACCTCGTCTGGCAGCCCCACCTCGAAGACGACCGCACTGCAAAAGGGCTGCAAGCCCTTTTGAAGATCGCCCTCGCCGCCTCTAAAGCCGATTGATCAGAAAATTGAATACAGACCGCCTGTCTGCCTCTCCAGGAATTGCTCTTACGAGGTGATTTAAGACGATTCCGTTTCCGAGGTTCGCAGCTGAGCCGCTTCCTTCGCCTGAATGGTTTCCATCAGGAAACCGAACAAATGAGTCAGCATAGCGGTAATTGAAACGGGAATTCGCATTTTTCTCAAAGAGAAGCACCTCTATCTCGAGTTTTCCACTGTGACAATCTCTATTGGAGTCCTTGGAAAGCAGGGCATTCAAATGCCTTTTGGAAAAATCGGCGATACTCTCGCTTTCCCCATTTTGTAATTTTCTAAAATGAACAACTGCCTCGTTATTGTATTTCAACACAAAAACGACAACAGTGCGGGCCGGGTTGGCTTCTTCCAGACGTATTTCGTTGAGATGCCGACCCAGAACTGCCGTTCCTTTTTGAATCCTCATCTCCAAAGGAGCAATACTGGAAACAACGCTAGTACCGGTATTCACAGCACCAAATGAAAAACAGGCCAGGATGCTGCGCCAAATCTCTACCAATTTTTTAAAAAAACAGTCGCAAAAAGCTAATTGAAGAGGACTTCCATACGACTCCAATGAAGATTTGCGCTCGGCAATCCCCAAATGTGAGACGGAATCGGAGATTTGAATTGACGCCAAACGATCTGCAGAAGCACTTGTACTCGTTCTTCCGCAAGGATCAAAGGAAATTGGCATGGGGACCTGCTTGTAAAATCGGAGTAGCGGGATTCGAACCCACGACCTCTTCGTCCCGAACGAAGCGCGCTAGCCAAACTGCGCTACACTCCGAAGAGTAACGGAATAAATTATAGAAAAGCGACCATTACCAATCTATAAAAAAACCGCCGAAGAATCCCCCGGCGGTCCAATCCACAGTTCACCGCATCAAGATGACGACCTCAAGCCCCATGACAAACAGCGCAAACGCAAACAGGACCCCAAGCGTCCCATTGCGGGCAAGCAGGCCATTGGTCCTCAAATCGCTCTTACCCAGACTACGATACTTCCAAGCCAATACAACGGGCAAAAGCCCATTCAAAAAGGCCTCGCCGAATCCCCCTGCGATACTCAGGGCTGTTTCAAAGAGCGTAGGATCCAGCGCAGCACAGATCCCCGGCGGTAAGAAGGTCAAAAGCACCAGGAGCGGTCGTTTTCTTCCTTTCAACTTCAACCCGTCATTTAAAAAATCGACGACGGAAAAGGCAACCCCCAAAAAGGAAGTGACCAGAGCAAAGAAGCCAAACGCCTGCCCGATGGCAAAAAGAGAGCTCTTGCCCGTGAGGGCCTGGAGCGCTGAAGTCACCGGCTGGCCGGCGGCCAGCGTCTCTTTAATCGCGCTTTGAGGCAACGATCCTAGAATCAGCCACTGCCAGATCAGATAGACGACCAAAGCAAGCGCTGTGCCTGCAAAGATCGATAATCTCAAGCTTCTGCGGTCCCGATCGAGATAAGTACATAGGGAAGGCACCACGTTGTGATAGCCGAACGCAGAGAAGAGCACCGGCAAGGCGAAGCAGAGTTTTGACCAGCTCGCCTCCGTCAGCTTCGCCAATGCCACTTCGGAAGAACCTTTTGAGACCAGCAAGACATAAGCAAAAACCAGAGCGATCGACAGGATCAGGTTGACCCGATCGATCATTTTGGCCCCCAGCCATACGACGCCCCCAAATAAGGCCCCAAAGAGCACAAGCGTCAACTGAGCATTGAGCTGAACGTCGAACACCGCTTGAAACAGATAGCCCAGCAAGGGAGTGCCTCCTGAGATATAGGCTACGAGCAGGCAGTAGTATAGGAAAAGGAACATCCCCCCTGCCGCAACCTTTCCTCGCACCCCCAGGTAGTGCCCCGCCATCGTAAAAATATTGGCCCCTGCCGGCAAGCTCAAGGCCACCTCGACATATAACAGTCCTGTAAGGACCATGAAGGCCCAGACGCCAAGGCTGGCGCATACGGCAGGGAAAAACCCTGCATCGGCAGTGACGAGCGGAATACCCAGCATCCCTGCCCCAATTGTCGTCCCAGCGATTAAGCTGGTTCCGCTAATGACTTTTCTTAAAGAAACCCTTTTCTCTTGTAAAATGTCTAATGACATGAATCAACCATCGTTAATTTTTTCATTGGAAATTAATAAATGTAAAAAAAATACAGTATGAATAGCCCCTAGAGGCTATGATGGTGAGAGAAATGGGAAGAATGTGGGAAACTAAAAATTGCAAACATTCTTTTTACCGTAATCTATCTATTAGTATAACTTATCGGTAGTCAAATGGTCAATCAGAGATTAGGAAATGGCTTCAGACTCAAAACTCAAAGATTGTAAAGAAGGGGTGATTGTCCCCATCAAAGTCGTGCCCAGAGCCTCCAAAAATGCCATCGTAGGGTGGGAAAATGACGAGCTGAAAGTGCGCCTGAACGCCGTTCCTGAAAAAGGAGAGGCCAACGAAGAACTAATCGCCTTCTTGGCAAAGACCTGGAAACTTCCTAAGTCATCCTTATCGATTCATTCCGGCGAGACCAGCCGCCATAAGAAATTACTGGTCCGCGGAATTACAAAAGAACAATTACTCGCTCACAGATCAAAAATATGATCGAGGACATCTTTCTGTGCTTTAAGGGAACCGTGATGATCCTTCTTCTTATGCTGAATCACAAAAGTCATCCCGGTTGAAGGCCCACCCTCTCTTTTGAGATGGAATTTAAGATGGGACCCCTTTGTCCTTTTGGAAGGCGTGGCTCCCATGGCTTCTACTTTTTTGCTGAGCAGGGCCATCGCAAATGCCTTAAATTCTTTAGACTTGAGGGGCTGCCCTTTATAGATGGAATCAACCGTAGCTCTATCTTCAGGCGAGAGTTTGAACTTAGGTTCCGCTTTTCCATCTGATGGAACGGAAGCTTCCGCTTTAGTTCGCTCTTTGTATTGCTCCCACTTATGCTGCTCGCGTCTGCGCCGCTTCTCCGCCTCATCCTTTGGCAGCCTGGCCTTTTGGGCGGCTTCTGGCTTCGAGGTCGTTTCCTTTTCTTTTTCCTTTTCTTTCTCCTTGGAGGCAAACGGCTGTGTTTCTGTCTTATTCTCTTCGACGGCAGCCTCTTTTTCCTTTTCTTTCTCACCGGAGGAAACAAAGGGACTTTCCTGTGCAGGGGCTTCAAGAAAATTCAAATCTCTCCTCACAGCTTCCAGATATCTACCTTTTGTCACTTCGCAAAGTTTGGCAAAAATGGCCTTGGGTTCGACCATGAATTCTTCTTTCCCTGTTTTTCTAGCCAAACCCTCTTTAATCAATTGCTTCACCTCTTCTTCTGAGAAGCTGGGATTCAGCTGCTCAGCAATATAGGCAATTTCCTTAGCGTGGGCATCGGGGTCCTTCTCGTATTCCTTAAGAATTGCGCTTATGACCTCCAACTTATCGCGCTCGCTTTCCGGTTGAAAGAAAGGAATAGTCACAGGTGTTTGTGTGGCAAGACGATTTTTAAAAACGTCAAATATCTTGCCAATTTCTTCAAAACATCTCTTCTCCTTTTCCTCATCAAACATCAAAATTTCATCTATAGTGTCCAGTTGTAATAAGCCTACCCGTTTCAGGGTTCTCAAAATGGGATCGGCATCGTAAAGATCGATATCCCCTGTAAACATATAGGAATTTTTGCTCGAACCGATGTCTTGGGAAAAACCGTCATAGAACAGAAAATCTACTTTAACGATCCTATTGTGATGCAGTTTCTCTGCTTCCGGACCCAGAGAGGAATAATCGCTATCCGGACGAAGGTGCGTTGAAACGAAAATGCCACGGTGTGCGACAATGTCTTTTTGGGGGTCGACAACAACATTTAGCGTTCTATTCACATTCAAATGAACAATTTGGAAAGTCCGATTTGCAGCAGCATCTGTATCAATGGCTCCGCACCGCCATCCATTTGAAGTTTTAAAACAGTAAAATCCCTTACCGCAAAGCCTGGGCATTTGGCAAAGAAAATGGGATTGATTCTGAGGATTTTTCTTCAAAGCAATCCGCGTCATAATGACATCCATCGCTCGACGGAGAACGATCTTTGCAGGATGCTGCTCAGGAATGAGAATTAACGTATCTATCTGATAGAGAGAAAAAAGCAAGTTCTCTTGCATGTTTGGAATTTTTTCATCCAAGGCCTTGATCGACGGCTTAATATCTATCTTTAAATTAGGACCTACTTCACCACAGAAATAAGGGCAGGATAAATAATGAACAATTAGAAGTACCGATTCACCTGAAGATAAACCGGCAGAAAAAGAGTTAAGCAACCAACGATTGTTAAGAGCACAAGGCTGCTCGCAGTCATTTAAGCAAGGAAACGAGCCATCGGATAATTTGCTCCGCATATCTTCTCCCCAAGCTTGTATTTCCTGCTTCCAGGATTCCACTAATATGGGTTTTAAAGTGCCGTCTGCTTCTAATAGTTCTTCTGTTGGCAAAGCAAACACATTGCTTGCATAAGAAGAATCACTTTCCTCTGTACCAATTCCACGATACGGGTTTAATGTAGTGATTTGGGAATGTAATCCTGGAAAAGAACCATACATAATTAACCTCAAAATATTGCTTTTTATATCAATAATTTTAGCAAAAAATTGAATTAAATAATATTAAAACCGCTTTATTATAATAATTTATATATGTTTTCATTTAATTTCTTAACTTTATCCCTTAAAAAAGATCAGACCGACCACAGGTCCACGGAATCATTAAAGAGCACCTACTGTCTCAGAGTCTGTCGTTGAATTACCGCTTCTGTCGATTTTCGGGTTCTTTTGGCCGATTTTCGATCCAAATTCGGGGGATAATATACGAAAGTTTGATATTATCCCCCGAATTTGGATCGAAAATCGGCCAAAAGAACCCGAAAATCGACAGAAGCTTAAATCAACGACAGACTCTCATAGATCAAAAATATGATCGAGGACATCTTTCTGGGCTTTAAGGGAACCGTGGTGGTCCTTCTTCTTGTGCTGAATCACAAAAGTCATCCCGGTAGACGGCCCACCCTCTCTTTTGACATGGAATTTAAGATGGGACCCCTTTGTCCTTTTGGAAGGCGTTGCTCCCATAGCTTCTACTTTTTTGCTGAGCAGGCTCATCGCAAATGCCTTAAATTCTTTAGACTTGAGGGGCTGCCCTTTGTAGATGGAATCAACAGTAGCTCTATCTTCAGGCGAAAGTCTGAACTTAGGTTCAGCATTTCCTTCTGAAGGAGCGGAAGCTCCCGCTTTTGTTCGTTCTTTATATTGCTCCCACTTATACTCCTCGCGCCTGCGCCGCTTCTCTGCCTCATCTTTTGGCAGCCTGGGCTTTTGGGCGGCTTCTGGCTTCGAGGTCGTTTCCTTTTCTTTTTCCTTCTCTTTCTCCTTGGAGGCTATCGGTTGTGTTTCTGTCTTATTCTCTTCGACGGCAGCCTCTTTTTCCTTTTCTTTCTCACCGGAGGAAACAAAGGGACTTTCCTGTGCAGGGGCTTCGAGAAAATTCAAATCTCTCCTCACAGCTTCCAGATATCTACCTTTTGTCACTTCGCAAAGTTTGGCAAGAATGGCCTTGGGTTCGACCATGAACTCTTCTTTTCCTGTTTTTCTAGCCAAACCAACTTTGATCAATCGACCGATCTCCTGATCCGAAAAAGTCGGATTCAACTGCTCTGCGATATAGGCGATCTCCTCAGTGTGGGCATCGGGGTTGTTCTCGTATTCCTTTAGTATTGCATTAATGACCTCCAGCTTGTCGCGCTCGCTTTCCGGCTGAAAGAGAGGAATAGTCACAGGCGATCGTATAGCAAGGCGTTCTTTAAAAGCGGCAAATATCTTTTTACATTCTTCGGAACATCTCTTCTCCTTTTCCTCATCAAACATCAGCATTTCTTTCATAGTGTCCAGCTGTAACAAACTTTCGCGTCTCAGGGCTCTCAAAGTGAGATCGGCATCGCAAAGATCGATATCCCCTGTAAACGTATAGGAATTTTTGCGCGAACCCATGTCATGGGAAAAGCCATCATAGAACAGAAAATCTACTTTTACGATCCTATCGTGGTGCCGTTTCTGAGCTTCCGGACCCAGAGAGAAATAATCACTATCCGGACGAAGCCGCGCTGAAACAAAAATTCCACGGTGTTTGACGATGTCTTTTTCGGGGTCGATAACAACATTTTGCGTTCTATTCACATTCAACTGAACAATTTGGAAAGTCCGATTAGCCGTTGCTCCCGTTTCAATGGCTCCACACCGCCATCCATTTGAAGTTTTAAAACAGTAAAATCCCTTACCGTTAGGCCTGGGCATTTGGCAAAGAAAATGGGATTGATTCTGACTATTTTTCTTCAAAGCAATCCGCGTCATAATGACATCCATCGCTCGATGGAGAACGATTTTAGCAGGATGTTCTCCAGGAATGAGAATTAACGCATCTATTTGATAGAGTTGAAAAAGCAAATTCTCTTGCATGTTCGGAATTTTCTCATCTAGGTCCTTGATCGACGGCTTAATATTTATCTTTAAATTAGGACCTACTTCACCGCAGAAATATGGACAGGATAAATAATGAATGATTTCAAGTATCGATTCGCCTGAAGATAAGCGGGCAGAAAAAGGGTCAAGTAACCAACGATTGCTAAGCACACAAGGTTGGCCGATGTCATTTAAGCAAGGAAATGTGCCATTGGATAATTGGCGCCTAAGATCCGCTCCCCAAGCTCGAATTTCCTGCTTCCAAGATTCCACTAATATGGGTTTTAAAGTGCCGTCATCTTCTAAAAGTTCTTCTGTTGGCAAAGCAAAGAGATTGCTCGCATAAGAGGAATCAGTATCCCCTGCATCGATTGCAGGAAATGGGGCAAAGCTGGTTGTTTGTGGATGTAATCCGGCTGGAGTTAATTGCATAAAAAACCTCAAAGTTAAATTTTTATAACAATAATTTTAACAATATTCAGAAATAATTAATATTAAAATATTTTCTATTATATTTAAATTAATTATTTACATTATTGCTTAAGAAGCGGAGAAAACAGGGTTTTCAGGGGTGATTCCTAAAAGAAATTCTTCATTGAAAACGAGCACCGCCTTAGTAGCAGGAATTTATGGGAAAGAGTCAGTGGAACCCCGGGTAGAGATTGACGATTCTTGGGGCGTATTGTGAAAGTGCTATCATAGTTAGCATTTTTCAGCGACTCGCCACAAATTATTTATCTTTATTAGTTTACGCACATGATTCCAATGAATCCCTACGTCCAATTACTCTCTAGCCAGTAAAATCTAAAATTAATTATATAAATTATTTTAATATTTACATTTACCAAATAGCATACTATTAAATTCAGGCGGTTGCTGAACGAATTAAATCTATATAGGACCTCACACCTCATGAGAAGTGATGATCTTTCCCCCTTTGGCGGAGATCCCGGCCAAAGCGAGTTGCTCATCATGCGAGGAAAGATTGATCGGCCGGCAGGCATCGGCGATCACATGAACAAAAAAACCAAGATCAATCGCATCTAAAGCGGAATAGAGGACACAATAATCGGTCGCAAGACCGACAAAGTAGACATCGGTCACTCCGCGGCTCCTCAAATAGTCGCTAAGACCGGTGGATTTCCGGCGGGAATTGTCGAAGAAAACGCTGTAGCTGTCAATGTTCTTATCTGTCCCTTTATAGAAGCTGGAGGCGATGTTTTCTTTGTCCAGCCCGGCAACCAATTCCGCTCCATGCGTATTGCGCACGCAATGCACAGGCCATAAGACCTGATCCTCGCGCTCGACTTTGATGTGGTCCCCCGGCTTTTTTCCGGGATGATTCGCTGCGAAGCTCACGTGATCGAGAGGATGCCAGTCCTGACTTGCGACGACGAGCTTGAATTTGGGAATGAGCGCATTGATGATAGCCACCAGCAGATCCGCTCCTTTAACTCCAAGCGGTCCGCTAGGCATGAAGTCGTTTTGCATATCGACGATGATCAGTGCTTTCATCTTTTTTCCTTCAATTCTCTGATTAAATGGAGTTTAGTTTCATAAAGCGATTTTTCCAGCCCCACAAAATAGGGTTGAGGATAGAGAAATCGCCGTGTAGCGGGATGGAATTGGGATAATTCGGAAAGAGTCTTCTCGCGAATTTCTTCAAGCGGAAGAGGTGAATAGGTCCGCTTGCCGTTTCTAACAACAGGTACCAGCAGATCTTTGTACTTCATTCCTGTTGAAAGCGTCTGCGAACGCGTCGGGTCGAGGGGATCGATGGCGTGCGGTTCCGAAGATAGCTCCGAGTGAATGTCGTAGATCATGTCCGCGACATTGCCCCTGCCGTCGTAATAACGCCTCACTTGGTGGATCCCCGGATTGGTCACTTTGGCAAGCTGCTCAGAAATCTTGACTTTGTACTGCCATTGTCCCTTGTCATCTTTGATCGCAGAGAGTTTATAGACCCCGTCGAGGGCCGGCTGATCCTTTCCCGTCACAAGATTCGTCCCGACGCCCCAGACGTTGATCTTGGCGCCCTGGTGTTTGAGATCGTTGATGATCTGCTCGTCGAGCTCATTGCTGGCCATGATTTTAGCGCCAGGGAATCCCCCCTCATCGAGCAGTTTGCGGATTTCAATGCTCAAGTGGGCAAGGTCGCCGGAATCCAGTCTGACGCCGATCATCTCCTTGCCCTTCTTCTTCATCTTCCTGGCCACTGAGATCGCTTTTTTGACCCCTTCGATCGTATCGTAAGTGTCGATCAGGAAAATGCAATTGTTGGGCATCACATCGGCATAAGCGTCAAAAGACGCCTCTTCATCGTCAAAAGCCATGATCCAGCTGTGCGCGTGCGTCCCCTTCACGGGAATCCCGTAAATCTTTCCGGCCAGGACATTGGATGTCGAGTCGCAGCCGCCGATGAACGCGGCCCTGCTGGCGGCGAGAGCTCCATCGATCCCCTGCGCCCTGCGCACGCCAAATTCCACTACGGGATCGGGGCGCGCAGCCCAGCAAACGCGCGCAGCTTTCGTCGCGATCAGCGACTGGAAGTTGATGATATTGAGCAACGGGCTTTCCAGGATCTGGGCGTGCAAGATGGGACCTTGGACGCGCAAGAGAGGCTCGTAGGGAAACACAGGCGTCCCTTCAGGCATCGCATCGATATCGCACTTAAAAGAGAAATTGCTGAGGTAGTCTAAAAATCCCGGTTCGAAAAGAGGTTTGTCATCCGAGCCTTTGAGCTGCTGCAGATAAGCCAGATCGCTAGCCGAGTAGCGAAACCTCTCCAGAAAATCCAGCGCGATCTCAAGGCCGGCCGCAATCGCAAATCCTCCGTTGAAGGGCTTGCGTCGAAAAAAAAGATGAAAAACCGCATCCCTCTCCGCCATCCCTAGCTTCCAATACCCATAGGCCATGGTCAGCTCATAGAGATCCGTGAGTAGAGAGAGAGACTCGCGGTACATTGTCTTAAGGGGATCTTTCGCTGTCATGGGCCTCGGGGGTTCTAAGGAATTGTAAACCTTCATGAATTTTTCTTAGTAATAGAAAGTTGACCTTGGGTTCAACTCAAAGTTGTACTCAATGAAATATCAACGCAAAGACGCTAAGCCGCAAAGACGCAGGCAAGGCAAATTACCACAAAAAAATCTTTACATCTTGGCGTCTTTGCGTTTGTTCACTTGCTGATTGTACTTATACTGGTATAAATTGGAAAAGACTTTACACCGAACGTGGTTCAAAAATTGGCCCTGGGGCGCGTCAAAGCCCAGGACCAATTTTTGAACCACGTTCGGTATAACTCATGTTTGTGATATACTCCTGTAATGTCTTTATTTTCTGAGAAGTTTATGTTGACATCACGTGTAAACAATTTAATTGATCAAATGTTTCTTGAAACAAGATCTGATGCAACACCTGTTCGCTTAGAAGAATGGGCCAATCATGTCAAAACCTGCGTTAAAGGTTACAGCAATCCCACTCTTTGTTACCTAATATGGAATGCAATCAAGTCTATTTTCAACATGTCGGATTGGCAAATAGCTACACGAGATCTCCAGAGTTCATTAGTCGGAAGAAATATCCATCTATTCCTTGACCTAACCCATCCCCCCCTGATCTCAAATAAAATATTGGAAGCCTTGGTGGAAATTAATTCTGCAGGGACAACAGATTCTGATGAAGCACTTAGAAAACTCAAAGGTCGCATCAATGAAGTGTACAATACAGATTTCAACTTAGGGCAGCTCAGTTTTTAAAAGTTATTGACTCACACCGGCCTCCGGATGCTCCTGCAAGATCTGCGCCTTTCGGGCATTTAGAACATCGATGCGGGCCTGGAGCATTTGCGCTGCCTGTTTTTTATCCTCCGCTCTTTGAAAGGCCCGCTTAGCCTCCTGTTTTTCATTTTGCATGAACTGCCAGCGCATCCCCTCATCTTCCGCACGCCTTGCAGCCGCCAAATACTTGTCTTTTAGGTCTTCCGCGCGTTTGATCTCATCGTCGATCTGTCTGAGCTCTTGCTTCCAATCGAGAGCCTGTTCTTCCTGAGCATGGGGTTTGGCCGCCCAAAATAAAACCGTCGTTCCAAGGAGACATGCGGCGATGATGGCCGCATGATTGCGGAGAGCCATTGCAAACCTATTGATTTATTCTTAGTAATAAAAAGTTGACCCAAGGAATGCAAGCAGATAAATTAAGGAAAAGAGAGAGAAGCATGGCCCACGACCACTCCAGCTGCAGCCATGGACATGGCGGAAATGTCCATAAAAAAGCTCTTAACGCAGCGATCGTCATCGCGTTTATCTTCATGATCGTCGAGGTCATCGGAGGGATTGTTGCCAACAGCTTGGCGCTGATCAGCGACGCCCTGCACATGTTCACCGATGTCGGAGCATTAGCATTAAGCCTTGTCGTTCTGAAAATCGCCCACCTTCCGAGCACGCCCAAAATGAGCTATGGCTATCACCGCGCTGAAATCCTGGGCGCGCTTGCCAGCGCGCTTTCCTTGTGGGCGCTTTGCGGCGTTCTGATCTACGAAGCGATCCTTCGATTGATCACACCGCCTGAGGTGAAAGGCCCCATCGTCTTTGTCATCGCATCAATAGGGCTGCTCGCCAATCTGATGATGATGCGCACACTGCACTCCCATCAAGGAGACAATCTTAACATTCGCGCAGCCTATCTGCACGTCATCGGCGATCTCCTCGGAAGTGTCGGGGTCATCATCGCGGGCGCTCTGATCTGGCTCACGGGCTGGAACCCCATCGACCCGATCATCTCGATCCTCTTTTCTTTGGGCATCATTTATGGCTCAGGAAAAATCATCAAGCACACCGTGAGCGTGCTGATGGAATCGACCCCGGAGGGAATTGATCCCATTGCCATCGAAAAAGACCTCAAAGCCATCCCAGGGGTCAAAGAGGTCCACGATTTGCACGTCTGGTCTGTCTCAGCGAAAAAGACCGCCCTCAGCGCACACCTCATCGCTGACGACACCCATGCCGCTTTAAACGAGGCCCACCGCCTCATCGAAAAGAATTATAAAATTTCCCATATGACGATCCAGGTCGAAGATCCCACTCATTTCGAGCCTAAGTATTGCTACGACTGCGATAACGGCCGCTCAAGATCTTAAAGATTAGAAACTTAGAGAATGTAAAATGCAGATGAAACGCAAAGACGCCAAGCCGCAAAGAATTTTATTAAACTTTGCGCCTTAGCGTCTTTGCGTTTCATCTTTGTCTATTATTTTACACCCTTGAAAATCGACAGAAACTGAATCCGGAGACGATCTCTTAACAACCCATTCTCCGTTAACTGACAAACAGGTATACTGGAAATAAAATTGGCAACGTCCCTGAATGAAAAAAATAATTATATCCTCGTTTACCTTACTCCTCTACTTTTGCACATCACCGCTGACCGTTCATGCTGCCCCTTCTTCAATGGAGGAGAAATTTGCGCACGCCGAGGCCGGAGATTTCATTGTGACAGCGCAAGAGGGCAATTATTCCCTGCTCTTCATCCGCTCGATCACTTCCGATACTCTTTTGCTCGAAGAGATCTCCGTTCCACATAAGCAAATCGACCTGAAAAAAGTCGATTGGAAAAAGTGGGCCGCAGAAAAAGCACCAGGACACACCTCATGGACCCTTTACGAGATCGACAGAGCGTCAGGAAATCTGATCGAGTGCTTTTCTTATAGCAAAAACGGGTGGCTCTATCTCGACCAGTCCGAGCAGTTTTTGACGCGTTTGCTCACGCTCCCTCTCTCTTCCGTTTCTCCAGCAGAGCGCAAAAAAATCGGCCCGGAACCCGGCCAGGGAGAAGCCGACCGGAGAGCTCCCTGGAACCCTCCCCTCATTGTCGAAGGAAAAAAAAGCTCTAAGCCCGCGTTCGACGTCGTAAAGACGCAGTGGCCCGATGACGATTCGCGGCTCGCACTTTGCGGCATTGAACTCTACTTTGCTAAAGACCAGCCGGATTTCCCCTTCCCCTATTGGCTGGAGGTCCATAGCCCGCACTACGCATTCAAAATGCGTACCATCGACTCAGGACATAACCTCGTCTCCGCAATGCCGGGCCCCATGCCCCACCGCTGTCCGCAAATCCTGGGCAATACGCAAAAAGGGAAAGACGTTTGGAAGCTCTTCATCCGGACGCCCTCCTATTTTCAAAAAATGCATCTCTTTGTCATCGATATCACCTCCTCTAGCAAAGAGACCATCCCTATTTCCTTTTCCTCCAAAAAAGGAGCTAAGGGCGAAGAGATGGTTCTCGAGATCTCCTCCTCCGAACTTAAGCGCGCCCTAAAAAACGGGCACAGATACCAGTGGGTCCTCATTCCCGAAGGAAGCGCGGACATCTATATTGAATCGGAGGAAGTATTCAGTTATGAACAGACTTTCCCCAACTCCAAATGATCCTTTAAAACCCTTTTTTTCACATTCGGCTCAAGAAGTGAAAAAATACACGCAAATCATTGATTAAAAAAATGTTGCAAAAGAGCTTAATCCTCTTTTAACAATTCCTTTAGCACCGCGGAAATTCGGGCGGTTTCTCGAGGAAAAAAGGCCAGTTTTGAACAGTCTTTCCACAAAAAACGGGAAAACAGCTATTATTGTCTGATGATGGACAATATGGCAGTACTCGACATTCCCTCCCTGCATCCTTTCGGAAAAGGATACCGGGTTGTCTTTGAAAAACAGGAATGCAGCCCTGAGATGCAGCACCTCTCTCAAAGCGATCAAAAGATCTTTAGCGCTCTCTACGACAAAGTCCAGGAAGATGCTAAGCAGCATATCGAAGCATTGAAACAATTGTATGACCGCTGCCCCGGCGTACCTGAAATCGCCAACCTATTGACATTTGCCTACCTACGCCTCAGAAAAACGAAACAGGCTGAAGGCCTGATTGAACAGACATGGAAAAACTCTCCTGACAATCTCATCGCCCGGATCAATTACGCAGACCTGGCCCTCCGTCAAGGGAAAAAGGAATTGATCCCTCAAATATTCAAAGGATGTCTTGATCTGAATAAGCTATATCCCCAGCAAGACGCGTTCCATTTTGCTGAGTTTCGCGGGTTTATGACTGTGTTGGGATTCTATCATCTGAGAAACAAAGAGAGAGAAAAGGCAGAAGAATGCTACCAGCTCGCTTTTCAGGTCGACCCCCTACACCCTTCCGTGGCCGCTCTTGAAAAAAAACTTTCAAATTCGTTCGGAATAAAAAAATGCCTTAGGGTGCTTCAAAGACTTGCCCGCATTTCTAAAAACCCGTAGATTATCCATCTATTCATTTTAATCCTTGGCCGTTCGTGATGAAAATTTATTCTCTGAAAAAGTGCAAGCATATCCTCCGCCACGCGTACCACCAGTTGCAAAAGAAGAAAAAAAAGATGACCCCGGAAGCCCGCTCCCTCTTGCAGGAAGCTCTTTTGGCGCTGCAGCAGGAAGTGATGCAGGGAAATCGGGAAAAGGCTGACGTGTTGGCAAAAAAAGTCGAAGGGCTCTGCGCTGTCCATTTGAGAAAGTCGGGCTTTGACCAAATCAGAGAATTCATTTTCGCACTCGCATTCGCCCTGTTCGTGGCAATCCTTGTCCGACAGGTCTGGTTTGAGTTTTACGAAATCCCCTCCGGCTCCATGCGTCCCACATTCAAAGAACAAGATCGGCTCGCCGTCTCCAAAACAGCCTTTGGCGTCAATGTCCCTTTGAAACCCGCTGAATTTTACTTCAATCCCGATCTCGTGAAAAGAAGTGGAATTGTCATCTTCACCGGTGAAGACATGGACATCCGCGACGTCGATACGATGTACTTCTATCTTTTTCCCGGAAAAAAACAGTACATCAAAAGGATGATCGGAAAACCGGGAGATATCCTCTATTTTTATGGCGGCAAGGTTTATGGGATCGACAGCCACGGACATGATATTTCGAGTCTATTGCAGCAGGAATCCTTAAACCAAATCGAGCATATCCCCTTCATCGATTTCGACCGCAAGCTTCTCCTTCCTCCCAACCCGATCAACGGCATCTATTCCCCTGTGTTCATCTATCAGATGAATGAACCTGTCGTCAAACTGTATGTCTCCCCTTCCAACCAGGTTCACGGGGAAATGGTGAATCCTCCCCAGATCCACGCTTCCGGAGCGCCTCCCGTCGCAGACTATGGGGATTTGTGGGGCTTTAAAAATTTTGGCATGGTCCGCCTCCTCACCCGCGAGCAGGTCAAAAATTTCACCGATCAAAATCCCTCCGATTTGGAAGAAGGCGTGCTTTATCTCGAAATCCGCCATCATCCTAGCATTGCCAATGTGAAACTCATCCGCGACGAGATGGGAAGACTGCGCCCATCTATTGGACTTAGCACCTCGATCATCCCGCTGCAGGAATCACATCTCAAAGAGATCATGCAGCACATGTACACGGCCCGCTTCGAGGTAAAAAATGGAAAGGCGTACCGCAGCGGGATGGACCCAAAGGCCGTCGCATCGAGCATTTTCCTTCCCAAACTCCCCGACGTTCCCGACGGCTGTTACGAATTTTATCACGGAAAGGCCTACAAAGTCATGTGGCAAGGGATCACGAAGGAACTTCCGGAATCCCATCCCCTCTATCGATACAGCCCTGCCAATGTGCAGCTGTTCTTCAATTTGGGAATCGAATGGGATACGCGGTTCTCCCCGCAAGTCAAAAATCAACGGCTCGTCCCGGCGCGCTACACCTATTTCCGCAATGACGACCTCTATTTACTCGGCTCGCCCATTCTTCTGAAAGGCGATGAGACTCTGTCGCAATTTCTCGTCAGAGAGCACATGCGCGAAAGCGCCTCGAACTCTCAAACCCCCTACCTTCCGTTTATCGATTCAGGGCCTCCGACAAATGAAAACGGGCTCGATATCGACATGATCCGGCAGAATGGGATCCTTGTTCCTGAAAAAATGTACCTTGTGCTTGGAGACAACCACGCGATGAGCGGAGACAGCCGCGAATTTGGCTTTGTCCCCGAAGGTAATTTAAGAGGAGCTCCCGACTTGATCTTCTGGCCGCCCGGAGAGCGCTGGGGATTTCCGGACCAGCCCGCCTATCCTTTCCTAAACGGACCGCGCGCTTTTGTCTGGCTGCTCGCCGCGTGCTGCATCATCGGGGGCACGATCCATTGGAGGAGGAAAAACAGCCTTCCACTTAAGTTCGATAAATAAAACGAAATCCAACGAATATAAATAAACGCAAAGACGCGAAGAGAACATTAAATTCTTTGCGTCTTCGCGCCTTTGCGTTAATTTTTCTTGTCGAGATCTTCGAGTCTTTGAAGATAGATCGCGGTCGAGTAATCCTGAGGGAACTTTTGGGCGATCGTAGAAAATAGCGTCTTTGCAAGACCATAGTTCCCTTGATAAAAAGCCTCGTAGGCTTCAGCGAAATCATGGCAAAGCGCTATTTCCTCAGCTTTTGCCACGAGATCGGGATCCCCCTCTCTAAGGCCGATCAGTTCATAGATCTTGGTCTTTTCCGTTCTCCCTTTGACAGCGACCAAGTCCAAGGGGCGGACAATGAATTCCTTTCCTAATTTTTTATACACATCATCGCTAATGATGATTTTTGTATGATAATATTTATCGATATCTTGAAGACGAAAGGTTGTATTGACGGCATCGCCAATCACCGTATAGTTCATCCGCTCGCTCGTTCCGATATTTCCTACAATCACGGTTCCGGTGTTGATCCCAAACCGGGTCCGGAATTCAGGCTTGCCATCGGCTCTTCGCTGCTCATTTAACAAATTCACTCTTCGATTACACTGCAAAGCAGCCATGCATGCTCTTTCCGCATGATCGGGAATGTCCAAAGGCGCTCCCCAAAAAGCCATGATCCCATCGCCCATGTACTTATCAATGGTCCCGCCCGAGTCCAAAATCGTTTTAGACATGAAGCTAAAGTACTCTGATAGAAGAGGGATCAGAGTATCGATAGGCTGCGTTTCTGCGATCGCGGTAAAGCCGGCGATATCGGAAAAAAAGATCGTGATCTCTTTTTTTTCTCCCCCTAAGACGATGTCTTTCCCTTTTTGGAAAAGCTCCTTAACAATTTCTTTCGGGACATAGCGGGAAATGGAACGGAGGGCGCGTCTCATCGCGGCAACGGAGGTGTCCATGAGGATAATTTCTTTCACATTCGATCGAATTGCAGCTTCGCTCTCTAGCTGAAGGTTCCTAAGCTTATCGATCTCCTTGGACAAAGTAACTATCGGAGAGGAAATCCGATCGGAGAAATAGATCACAATCAGTGCGGAAATAATTAAGATCGCCACAATAATGATAAAAACTTCATGCCACATCCTCAGAATTTTGTAGAAAAAGTCATCAAAGGGGGCCATGATCACAATTTTTAGATTCTTTGTGCCCAGGATAGGAGGCATATCGCTGACATGGGTCATAAATTTGACACCATTATGTTCAAAGAGGAAGTCGTTTTCTCCATGGTGAACAAGATAGTATTGAAAAGCTCTCGTCACCAAATGGGGTGTAAATGTCAGTGTTCCGAGCTCATTGATTTGCGGAAAAATAATCTTCCCCGAACTATCGACTATGAAGGCCTTCCCCGATTTCCCAATTGTTCTTCCCGCTAGAAAACGGGAAAGAAGGTCCAAGGTCAGATCCGCTGCGATGACCCCATCAATCTCTCCTTGAGAATTGAAAATGGGCACAGAAACAGAAATCCCCCTTTCTCCCGTAGCGAAAGTATAAAATCCTGACCAAGCCAGACCTTTATTTTTGACCGCATCGATATACCATGGACGCTCTCTTGGATCGAAAGTAAATTGCTCTGAAAATTCACTAGCAATCACTTCAAAATTAGAATTTAAATAATACCAGCCATTCTTGGTAGGACTGTTCGTAAAACCAAAAATCACAACGGTATAAGCAGTATCCAAAGGCAATGGCTTATTCGGATCGAACTGGTATGTCCGCACCGCCGTTTTAGACTGATCAATGATATTAATGAGTTCCCCATTTGGCTTTCCAACATATAGGCTAGTAATGTGCGGATTCAACCGAACCAGATTCGTCATCAGCGCCATCAGCGGCTTGTTCTCAAATGAGAGCGCTCCCATATCCTTGTAGACCGAAGTCCCTAGTTCAACCGCACGCTGGGAAGAGTTTGCAAGCAATTGGAATTGCTCAAGAATGTCGTCGCTTAAATGTTGGGCAAGTTCCCTGGATATGCTTTGAACGGACTTACTGACTGCAGAATTTGTAAATGTCAAAACAGCGATAAAAGAGATGATGATCAAGGAAAGAAAAAGAGTAAGGATGCTAACTCGTAGAGTCCTAACTTTATGAAACAAGAATTTTATAATTTTATTCATGCACGTCTATTACTGATAATAGATCACCCTAATTTGCATAAAAACAGATCAATGAGAATGAAACAAGAAAAATGAAAAAAGAACCCAAAAATCGACAGAAGCTGTTTATTGGAATAGGATCAAAGGGAGCCGAATGCGGCTCCCTAACAAGGGACTACTCGGATCCTCTGCTCAAATAATGATAAATCGCCTCAGACTTTTGGGGCGGAGTAGAGCTTTGCCCATGTTGATCATGAAACGCATGCTCCGCACAACCATAATAGTCATTAGAGAAAGGCTTAAGGATTTCATAGAGTTCACCGTAGATCTTCTCTCTCACCTCTTTTGGCAGCTGCATAAATCTCTCCATCGCCGCCTTGCGATCATACTCATCCCCTTCAAACAGTTTGGCGGTCTTTCGAAGCAGGTAGTTTCGGATCGCCAGAGCTTTTTGCTGTGGAGTAGAAGTTAAGCCATGTTGATCTTGAAACGCATGCTCCGCACAGCCAAAATATTCATTAGAGAAAGGCTTAAGGATTTCATAGAGCTCCCCATAGACTTTGTTTTTTTCCTTTGCGGGCATCCGGGAGAATCGATCCATCGCTGTAGGGACACCGCTTTGAAATTGACCGGCAATCTCTTCAAAAATTGCATCGTTTGACGTCTTAAAATCCCAGACCTTGATCGTGCGGTCGTAAGAGCCGGAAAAAAGCTTCCCATCGGCAACTGCAAGGGATCTAACCCCGTCCGCATGCCCTGTAAGCGTATACAAACACCGGTTAGTCTCTAAATCCCCCCAGACCTTGATCGTGCAGTCGGAAGAGCCGGAAAAAAGCTTCCCATCGGCAACTGCAAGGGATCTAACCCCGTCCGCATGCCCTGTAAGCGTATACAAACACCGGTTAGTCTCTAAATCCCAGACCTTGATCGTGCCGTCGGAAGAGCCGGAAAAAAGCTTCCCATCGGCAACTGCAAGGGATCTAACCCCGTCCGCATGCCCTGTAAGCGTATACAAACACCGGTTAGTCTCTAAATCCCCCCAGACCTTGATCGTGCCGTCGTAAGAGCCGGAAAAAAGCTTCCCATCGGCAACTGCAAGGCAGAAAACCCAGTTCGCATGCCCTGTAAGCGTATACAAACACCGGTTAGTCTCTAAATCCCAGACCTTGATCGTGCCGTCGGAAGAGCCGGAAAAAAGCTTCCCATCGGCAACTGCAAGGCAGAAAACCCAGTTCGCATGCCCTGTAAGCGTATACAAACACCGGTTAGTCTCTAAATCCCCCCAGACCTTGATCGTGCAGTCGGAAGAGCCGGAAAAAAGCTTCCCATCGGCAACTGCAAGGGATCTAACCCCGTCCGCATGCCCTGTAAGCGTATACAAACACCGGTTAGTCTCTAAATCCCAGACCTTGATCGTGCCGTCGGAAGAGCCGGAAAAAAGCTTCCCATCAGCAACTGCAAGGGAGTTAACCCCGTCCGCATGCCCTGTAAGCGTGTGCGAAGCATACACTCCATTTGCAAAGTTTGAATAAAGGGCAAGTTGATCATGATAAGCTTTTTTAAAGTTTTCAATTCCCGCAGAATTACAAGTTGGAAATATGGAATTAAATAACCTTTTCCAAAGAACATTATCTTGAGAGAGTTCTCTCCATTCCTTACAGACCGAGCTGCACGTCGTGAGTTCTTGTGCGTTCAAACCACTGAAAATATGGATCATTACTTCATCCGGCAGAGCGTGAATTGGCGCCGGAGAACTTGGCTCAGTGCTGGTACCGAGGGTTACGGGAACAAGGGGGTGTTCTGAAGCTGCTAGTTTGTTCATAATTAAAACCATTTTTTTTATATTTATTTAATACTAATTACATTCAAATACTTAATAAATAATTATAAACAAAATTGAATTAAAATCAAGTTAAAATTAGAAATAAAATGACAAAAGGGAGCCGAATGCGGCTCCCTATGGATGGATTACCCAGTTCTTCTGTTTAAATAATTGTAAATCGCCTGGGCCTTTTGATTCGGAGTAGCGCTTAGCCCTTCTAGACTATGAAATGCATGCTCGCCGTAAAGAGGATAGGGTGAAGAAGGATTGAGTATCATAAAAAGTTCACCATAGACCTGTCCTCTCACCTCTTTTGGCAACCGCAAAAATCTCTCCATCGCCTTCTTGCAGTCATACCCATCCCCTTCAAACAGCTTGGCTGTCTTTCGGAGCAGGTAGTTTTGAATGGCCTGCGCTTTTTGCTGTGGAGTAGAACTTAGGCCTTCCGTACCGAGGAAGGCATGCTCAGCACAGCCAAAATAGTCTCTAGATAAAGAGGGTTTGATGATTTTGTAAAGTTCCCCGTAGATTTCATTTTTTTCCTTTTGGGACATCCTGGAAAATCGATCCATTGCTGTAGCATCGCCATTCATAAATAGATCGGCAATCTCTTTAAGGATTTCATCGTTCGTCGCCTTAAAATCCCAGACCTTGATCGTATCGTCGCCTGAGCCTGAAATGAGCTTCCCATCGACCACTGCAAGAGAGGAAACCCCTCCCATATGCTCTGTAAGCGTATGCACACATTTGTGCGTCTCTAAATCCCAGACCTTGATCGTATCGTCGCTTGAGCCTGAAATGAGCTTCCCATCGACCACTGCAAGGGAGTAAACCGTGTTCGTATGCCCTGTAAGCGTGTGCACACATTTGTGCGTCTCTAAATCCCAGACCTTGATCGTATCGTCGTCTGAGCCTGAAATGAGCTTCCCATCGACCACTGCAAGGGAGTAAACCGTGCCCGTATGCCCTGTAAGCGTGTGCGCGCATTCCTGCGTCTCTAAATCCCAGACCTTGATCGTATCGTCGCTTGAGCTTGAAATGAGCTTCCCATCGACCACTGCAAGGGAGTAAACCGTGCCCGTATTCCCTGTAAGCGTGTGCGCGCATTCCTGCGTCTCTAAATCCCAGACCCTGATCGTACGGTCCCATGAGCCTGAAATGAGCTTCCCATCGACCACTGCAAGGGAGTAAACCGTGCCCGTATGCCCTGTAAGCGTGTGCACACATTTGTGCGTCTCTAAATCCCAGACCTTGATCGTATCGTCGCTTGAGCCTGAAATGAGCTTCCCATCGACCACTGCAAGGGAGTAAACCGTGCTCGTATGCCCTGTAAGCGTGTGCACACATTTGTGCGTCTCTAAATCCCAGACCTTGATCGTATCGTCGCTTGAGCCTGAAATGAGCTTCCCATCGACCACTGCAAGGGAGTAAACCTTGCCCGTATGCCCTGTAAGCGTGTGCGAAGCATACACCCCATTTGCAAAGTTAGAATAAAGGTGAAGTTGATCTTGATAAGCTTTTTGAAAGTCATCAATTCCCAAATGATTACAAGTTGGAAACCTGGATATAAACAAGTTTTTCCAAAGAAACTGATCTTGAGAAAGGCCGCACCATTGCCTACAGACCGAGCTGCACGTCGTGAGTTCTTGTGCGTTCAAACCACTGAAAATATGGATCATTACTTCATCCGGCAGAGCGTGAATTGGCGCCGGAGAACTTGGCTCAGTGCTGGTACCGAGGGTTACGGGAACAAAGGGATGTTCTGAAGTTGCTAGTTTGTTCATAATTAAAACCATTTTTATATTTATTTAATACTAATTATATTCACATGCTTAATAAATAATTATAAACAAAATTTAATTAAAATCAAGTTAAAATTAAAAATATTAGAAATATCATTCAATCATTTCAAAAAACAGACGAATTCTATATAATTATTTCTTTTAAATATTATATTAAAATATTTAACATAAGATCGGCAGAGTAAATTTATAAGGGGCTCTGCAGCGCAACGGATCGGATCACTCATCCACTTGCCAAAGTGGTTAGCTAGAGTCATTTAGGTCACGCTCAGAGAAAGGGCGATCGTCGTCATTTCGCCGTTGAGGTCCCATTCTGTGCCCACCTGGCAATCAAAATGGACGTGCGTTGCGAGCACCTCGTGCGTGATGTAATCGCGGTGCAGATCGAACGCTTTTTTCACGCGGTCGGTTGTCTTCAGCTGGATGACGATACGGTCGGTGACGGAATACCCGTCATCGCGGCGCATCGTGTTGACTTTGTTGACAAGCTCGCGGGCAAGGGCCTCCAGGAGGAGGTCTTCATTCAGAGCGGTGTCGAGGGCGATGGTGATCTCGCCTGCGGTCGCTGCGACAAGACCCTCTTTGACTTTGCGCTCTACGCCGACGTCTTCCGATGTGAGGAGGATTTTTTCGTTTTCAACAACGATCTCGACGTTGCCGCCTTGCAACAGCTGGGCCAGCTTCGATTGCGGCAGAGCCTGGATGGCGGCCTGGGCAGCATTCATGAGCTTGCCGACTTTTTTGCCGAGGACTCTGAAATTCGGTTTGGCGACGATCGAGACAAATTCCGCTTCATTGGACTCGAACTCGACCTCTTTGACGTTGAGCTCATCGGCGATCAAGTTCTGTTTAGCCCTTAACGATTGCAAGATGTCGGGATTGGAAGAAATGACGTAGGCTTTGGCAAGGGGCTGGCGGACTTTGAGCTTGTGCTCTTTGCGTAAGCCGTGTCCGAGGCTGACCACCTGTTGGACGTAGGCCATCTCTTTCTCGAGCACTTCGTCGCGCCATTTTTCATTGGCGATGGGAAAATCGCACAGATGGACCGATGCGGGAGAGTTTTTGGACTTGAGCTGCCCGTAGATCGCATCGCTGATAAAGGGAACAAAGGGAGCTGCGATTTTTGTCAGCGCGATCAGGACGGTGTACAGCGTCTCAAACGCCTCATCGCGCTCGCGTGAGGCCTCTTCGGACCAAAAGCGGGATCTGCTGCGGCGGATATACCAGTTGGTGAGTTGATCGATGAATCCGACAAACGGCTCCACGGCTTGGTTCAGCTGGTAGCCATCCAAACCTTCTGTCACATCCCGGATCAACTTTTGTAGCATGGAGAGGATCCAGCGATCGATCTCTTCCTTGGGTTCGGGAAAACTCTCATTTGCCGGCTGCCAGTTGTAAATTTTGGCGTACGTGGAGAGGAAGACAAACGAGTTCCACAGCGGGATCAGCACCTGGCGAAGGACCAGTTCCACTCCCCTTTCGGAAAAGCGCAGGTCTTCCGCATAGACAGCGGGACTGTTGAGCAGATAAAGGCGTACGGCGTCCGCCCCGTATTGATTGACGACAAGCGCAGGTTCTGGATAGTTTTTCAGGCGCTTGGACATCTTTTGTGCCGTCTTCGGCCAGGATGATGCCGTTGACGATCACATTCTTGAACGCGGGCTTATCGAAGAGGGCAGTGGCGAGAACAGTCAGGGTGTAGAACCATCCGCGCGTCTGATCGAGCCCTTCGGCGATGAAATCAGCGGGAAAGCGCTTTTCGGCCGCTTCCTTGTTCTCAAATGGATAGTGGTCTTGCGCATAGGGCATCGATCCCGACTCAAACCAGCAGTCGAACACTTCAGAGACGCGGCGGAAAGTTTTTCCCTGGTGGGTAAATTTCAAGTCCGTCGATGAAGTGGCGGTGCAGGTCAGTGATCTTCTCCCCTGTCTTCTCTTGGAGCTCTTTGATACTGGAGATGACGAGGATCTCTCCGTCTTCGCTGCGCCAGATCGGGATCGGAGTACCCCAATAGCGGTTGCGCGAGATCGCCCAATCGCGGGCATTTTCCAGCCATTTGCCAAACCGGCCATGCTTGATGTGGTCGGGGACCCAGTGGATCTGTTCATTGGCAGCGAGCATCTGTTCTTTGATTTTTTCAACGGCGACAAACCAGGTGCTGACGGCTTTGTAGATGAGCGGTGTGTCGGAGCGCCAACAGAAAGGATAGCGGTGGCGGATTTGTCCATGGTGGAACACTTTGTTCTCTGCCTTAAGGCGGCGGATGATCTCTTTGTCGGCATCTTTGACGAACAGCCCTGCGAAATCGGGGACATCCGCAGTGAATTTTCCGTTATGGTCAACGGGATTGACGAGCTCGATCCCCTCTCTTGAGCAAGCAAAAAAGTCGACCTCGCCAAAGGCCGGGGCCGCGTGCACAAGGCCCGTCCCTTCCTCAGAAGTGAGCGACTCTTCCAGGATGACCCGGAATGCGTTTTGCTGAGGTCTTGCAGCAAAGTAAGGGAAAAGAGGTTGATAGCGCCGGCCTTCAAGCGATGCACCGGTCAGCTCAGAGACGATCTGATACTCCTCTTTGTTCTTGAAATAATGCGGCAGACGGGCGGCGGCAAGAATAAAGTGGTGCCCCGACTTTAACTCTTTGACTTTGACGTACTCCATCTCCTTTTTCGCCATCACGGCGAGGTTGGAGGGAAGCGTCCAGGGAGTCGTCGTCCAGATGAGCAACGCTGTACCCGGCTCGTCGACGAGCTCCATCTTCACAGTGAGCGAAGGATCATCGACTTCTTTGTAATTGAGGTTGGCCTCAAAATTGGATAGCGGGGTACCTAGGCGTGCAGAGAAAGGCATCACCTTGAAGCCTTCGTACACAAGCCCCTTTTGATAAAGCTGTCCAAAGACCCACCACACCGACTCCATGTAAGAGAGGTCCATCGTGTGATACGTATTCTCAAAAGAGACCCAACGGCCCATTCGGCTGACCGTCTGCTTCCACTCTTCTGTATAGCGCAGGACGATCTTGCGGCACTCTTCATTGAAAGCGCCGATCCCAAAAGCCTCAATCGACGAGGCTCCGGAGAGCTCTTTGGCCTTTTCGATCTCATTTTCCACCGGCAGGCCATGGCAGTCCCAACCAAAGCGGCGAGCAACATAGTAGCCTTTCATCGTCTTGTAGCGGAGCACGGCGTCTTTAATCGTCCCGGTCAGAAGATGCCCGTAATGGGGGAGGCCTGTGGCAAACGGCGGTCCATCGAAAAAGGAAAAAGCGGGCTTGCCTCTTCTGTCCTCGAGGGATTTTTCAAAAACTTTATCCCTTTGCCAATAGGCCAGGATACGCTCTTCCCTCTCGGGGATCGATTCTTTTTGGTTCGGCTCAAACATAAATGCATTTCGGTTGAAAAGTGGAAAAAGAAATCATAACTGATCTCGAAGTAAAAAGCAAAAGGCCCTCTCTTAGCAAAAGATTATTTTACTCAGAGAGGGCGGATAGTCTCGTGAATCAAACTGCTGTTGAGGCCGTTGTAGATACCTCTGTGGTCGATTGGCCTGACGATCTCCAATGGGAAAGGACTTGCTCCAAGTGATGCATGACTCCTTCCGTGGTCGCCGCCGGCAAGACATTGGGCAAATGCTCCCTTGCTCCCTGAGCGACATGCATTAAATCAGAAAGAGTGTGCACCTGGTCATTAAGATGCGTATCGAGATGATTGAAGAACGCATCAAATTCGCGATGAAAGAACGCTCTGTCCCCTTGCAGCCCCTGCACGACGGCTTCTTTCAGGGCATGATTATGGCGCTGGTATGCACTGCTGAGCTTGGTGATCACATCCCCTTGCATCCACTGTAGGATGGCAAAGCCAACCGCAAACAACCCTGCTCCATTTGCCTTGATCCCAAGATCGGGAGAGATTGTGCCAATGATGGATATGCCCACTGCACCGGCTGCAAGGGCCGTATGCGTCCAGTGCTTGCGCATCTGGTCCAACACCATATTGACTTGGCCAAGGGTGACAAGAGATGCTGCAGTGAAAACAAGACCAAAAGCAACGTTGTAGACAAGACTTGCCGTCGACATGCAAGCCGTTTCAAGGTATCGCAAACGGCAGGAAACTGCATTATCAAATTCCTGGACAACCCGATTATCACCATACATCGCATGAGGAATGCTCTTCAAAGAGGCGATGCAAACGTTGATCAGAGGACCTGAATCGATGCAATCCACAGCCAATTTAATCGGACGGATGAAATCGATATCCGCCAATATCCTGCCTATGACGGGAAGGATCGGTTCCGATTC
>CAWESW010000059.1:0-15349 GCA_963811735.1 uncultured Verrucomicrobiae bacterium
TATTCCAAAGAGCTGATCTGCTGCGGAGTCAGAGAACTTTTGGTACTGGACGAGGTAAAGGACAAGAATATTGCCAACCCCCCAGAAGGCAAACCTCTGGCACATTTCCGTGAGCGCTAGAAAGTACATTTCCTTAGGTTGTTTAAGGGAGAGGAGCGATTTTGCCATAGAGGACCCCATGCTGATAATAAAGTATTAATTTGAAACTTAGCAGTTTTATCCTGTTTTGGCTATCATTTTTTACCATGAACACCGGCGACCCTACCTCCATTCTGATCGTCAAGACCTCGGCCATCGGCGATGTCATCCAGACATTTCCCGTTCTGGAGTATCTGCGGACAAAATTCCCCAAAGCCAGGATCGATTGGGTCGTCGAGCAAGGGATTGCTCCTTTGTTAAGGGCCCACCCGGGTCTCGACACTGTGATCGAAATCCGCAGCAAGGTTTGGCGCAAAAAACCTTTGAGTTTGCAAACTCGCGAAGAATTTGGTGTCTTTTCCCGGCAACTGAGAGCGCACTCTTACGATCTGCTGTTCGACCTCCAGGGGAATGCAAAATCAGCTGTCGTCACTGCCTGCGCCAAAGCAAAAGTCAAGGTGGGATTTGGTTGGGACAGTGTGCGTGAAAAATGCAATCTTCTGGTCACAAACAAGCGCTTCAGCCTACCCTCAGAACTCAATATACGCCTGAAATACTTAGGTCTTGTCCAGAAGTATTTCGAAGATGGGGACGTTTTCCCGACCCGAGGGATCCGTCTGAAGATCAGCGATGCAGAAATGCAAAGGCTTCAAGAAATCTGTCGGGAAGAGGCATTGCAAAGATCTCTTAAGTTCATGGTGTGTTTTGGTTCAAAATGGCCCAACAAACAACTAAAGCCTTCGACTCTGGCCTCCCTACTGGAAAAGATCGCATCCGACTGCGATCCTTCCTATCTGTTCATCTTTGGCGATGAGGAAGAAAAGCGAACAGCAGAGCAACTCTCTGCTCATTTTAAAGAGAGGTCTGCTCCCGTTGGAAATTTGAGCCTGCCTCTTTGGCAGGCGCTGATGTGGGAAATGGATGGTGTGATCGCCGTCGATTCAGCCGCGCTGCACCTCTGTGGGACGACGGGAACCCCTTCTTTCAGCGTGTTTGGGCCCTCAATGGCTTCCTCCTACAAACCTCTTGAAGAAAGGCATTTGGCCGTGCAAGGCGCCTGTCCATACGGCAAAACATTCTCAAACCGCTGTCCGATTTTGCGCACCTGCTCGACCGGAGCTTGTATCCGCAGCCTTTCTGTGGAAGAGCTGTTCGCCTCTTACAAAAAATGGTCTATTTTAAAGCAAACTGTACAGTAAGTCGAAATCGATATGCCCTTCGACGATCGAAATAGCTTCGTTGACTTTCTCAATATCTTCTTGTCTAATTTTGGAAGTGAAAGAATTGATCTTCTGCATCGCCGCATGGCTATGAAAAGGGACGTACAGCATGGGGATTTCGGCTTTTTTAAGTTCTTCGACGATGTAATGGCGCGGGGGGTAATCGCCTGTCAAAATCATTCCCGCCTCCAAATCTTCATGCGGATGGGTGATCTTATAGTCCCAATGTTTGGTCAGCGTCGCCAAAATGATATCTTCCCGATTGGACGGAGTGATGACCAGCTGATTTTGGACGATGACCTCGCGGTAGGTTTCGACTGATGTCGCGACTAAGCGAACAAGTCGGAAATGGCGCATCTGATGCCGTTTGCCGGTTAAGAGTTGTGTCTTAAATAACCCTTCAAAATCCTTCATCGACGGGTAGCTTAAGAAAGCATCGTAGGGGATGCACCCCACGAGAGGGATCTGCCACTGCTTTAAAGCCTTTTGCATGTAGGAGGCGACCATTTCTTTTTTTTCAGGAAGGACCCTGTTCAAAAGAACGCCGATGATCCTGACGCCGTATTTATCGCAGAGGATTTTACTGAGAGTAAGCTCATCAAACGCTGATCCTAGTCCGCCCGACGCGAGCAGAAGAACGGGGAGATGGAGAAGAGAGGCCACTTGAGCGTTATTGAGATTGATGATTGAGCCAACTCCGCAATGGCCCGTCCCCTCCACGACGAGGAAGTCATTCTTTTGAGCCAGCTTATGGAAGCTCTTTTCAATTTTACTTGAGAGGGACCCTTCCTTGATTTTGCCATCCAGGAAATCGCGGGTAAACCCGGAAGGGACGAGAACCGGGCTCATTTGTTCTGCAGAGTCTTTAAGGGAAAAGTGCTGTTTAAAGACGAGGACGTCCTTATCGACTTTTGATCCCTTGGCCGTCTCGACGCTTTCCTGTCCGACCGGCTTCATATAACCGACTTGGGAGAACCGCTTTTGCAGGCCGGAAAACAACCCGAGGCAAGTCGTTGTCTTACCCACATGCTGACCAGTAGAAGCGATGAATAGCCCTCGTTTGTCCATGTTCATTCATATATCTTATAGGACAAATCGGTTCATTAAAATTATTTTTATTAACTATGAATGTTAAGAAATTGTAAATGCATAAATAAATAATTTGCTTTATTAAAAATACATTCTTTGTTATAGTGTAATGTAGAATTATAAATTTAATAAGAGGTTAATAAAGATATGAATAGTACAGGTTCAGCTAATTCAGAAACAAAAGTGGTTCATAATCCCCATGTCCAACAGGCTCTAATCCCTGGTATCCTCGGCAGCCTACCCGACGAACTCATCGTATTCATTCTTTCAAAATTAAATTCAGCTCAGGATCTGTGTTCAGTCAGTCTGGCTTGCAGAGGACTTTATCACCTTGCGAATGATGATCAGGTTTGGAGATCGCTTTGCCATGCGCATTTTCCTCACGCACGTGTAGGTCATGGGCAACAACAAGATGGTGCCGTTCGCGATCATTATAAAAGCATGTCTCAAATGACATATAACGTCAGAACAGGGGCGTGCACAGTACAAATGCTTACAGGCCTTCCGGAAGCTATCACACGACTTGAAATGGTTGGAAATTACGTCTATACAGACTCGGAAAGGGATGGGGCAATAAAGGTCTGGGATATAGAAAGAGAAATATGCATTCAATCGATTCAATGCCGTCGTGAAGGTGATTTCCGGTGTTTTAAAATGGATGGCAATCGCCTTTATACGGTCTTAGAGGATAGGGCCATTTGGATTTGGGATATTACAAACCCTAAAGATGCTAAATTCCTTCGATCTATTGAAGATAATCATAACACGCTCACCAATCCTCGGAACTCAGATATTCGATTGGTCCAAAATCGTCTTTTTACATGCCCAGAACCTACGACAATGATGATCCTGGATACAAATACGGGAGAAGTCATTCAAAGATTCGATCATCTCCCGGCCAGAATCTTATGCGATCACGTCTTTGATGATTGTCTCTATGTAGGCTTGGCTAATAAGACGGTTCAAGTCTGGGATATTGAATCAGGAAAACTTCTTCACACGTTAGAAGGTCACACAGGCTTACTCATCCAGGCCATCGATGGCGATCAAAACTGCGTTTATACAGGATCCAGTGATAACACGACTAAAATCTGGGATAGAAAAACGGGAACATGCCTTCAAACGCTTGAAGGCCACGAGGATTGGGTGACCCATATTCAAGTCGATGGAAATCGTCTTTATACTGCATCCGCTGATGGGACAGTTAGGATATACGATGTGACAGATCCTGCAAAGGCAACACATCTTCGAACTCTCGAATGTCGTAATGGGTCGATTAAAACTCTTCAAATTACCAAGCAATTCGTCCTTACATGCTCGCTGGGTGAGACGATTCAAATCTGGGATAAGGCCACAGGAGAGTGTCTTAGAACGTTTAAGGATGCACAATCTCCCTTTGCATTTTGTAAAATGATTGGATCACGTCTTTTTACACCATTTGCATACGATGGCTCGATTAAAATCTGGGATTTTAGCTTTCCCTGTTTGTCTACCTGTCCTCTCGGGATCCTTGAAGACAGTCTGAAGATTCTTGAAACAATGGCTTCTCGTGCAAAAGAGAACGAATATGAAGCTATCCATGGACTGCTAGATCAACTGGATCCGGCGTTTAAACAACGTATCGAAGAGCAGCTTCAAAGGTGTCTGGAAGGTAAACAAGTAGCCGAGGTGGACGCACAAGCAGTGATTGCGCAAGTGCAGATAGAAGTATACATCGAAGTTCTGCTTCATGCGCTCCATGCTCAAAATTTAGAAAGAGTTTATGAAATTCTCGATCAGATTCAATCCATCGACTCAAATCTCACGACTAAATTATACGAATTCTTGGCCATTGAGTGTAACAAAGTAGATGACTATGGCAGAGTTTCCGACCCTGAGTGGGGAGGGAAAGCCTTTCATGATAGCGAAGGGTACGACGCACCAATCTATGCGAAACTTCAGGCAGTGCTAAAGCTTAAAGAGACCCTTCAGTGATCTTTATGCTCGTCTAAAATAACACTTTTGGGGCGTAAATGCCCCGCGGTTCATCAATCGTAAAGAGGTCCCTATAGCCAATAGGGACTTCTTTACGATTGCTAAAAAAAGTGTTTGTTGGGAAAAATTACCAAAAAATGTACAAAGTTGGGAGTGCGTAACAGAAGTCCTCCCATGTTCAAATTTATCATTTGTTTTGCGCTATTCTTCAACATTTCATCCCTGATGCTAGCAGAGGAGAAAAAAGTGATCTGCTTAAACATGATCGTCAAAAATGAAAGCAAAGTCATTGAGCGTTGCCTGGCCTCGGTAAAAGAAATTGTGGATTATTGGGTCATTGTCGACACAGGATCCAAAGATGGCACTCAAGACATCATCAAAGAATTTATGCGCGATATTCCAGGTGAGCTCCATGAGCGCCCCTGGGTCGATTTTGGCCATAATCGCCAAGAAGCGCTTCTTTTGGCCAAGGACAAGGGAGACTACCTTCTCTTTATGGATGCAGATGAAAGGCTGGACTTTTCCGCTTCATTTGATAAGAAGAGTTTAGACAAAGACTTTTACTTTGTGACAGTGAAGGGCTCTGAACCTACCTCTTTGGCTTATCAGCGCTTTTTCATGATTAATAGTCATTTGGACTGGGCCTGGAAAGATATCTTGCATGAGTATCTCGTCATCCCACCCTCTGCCAAGAGCTCCATGGAATTAACGACCGTGACGTGCATCACCGACTCGGATGGATTCCGCTCCCAAGATCCGGACAAATACCTCAAAGATGCAGAAGTGTTGAAAAAAGCTTTGGAGAAAGATCCTGGGAACAGTCGTTATCTCTTCTACCTGGCCCAAAGTTACCACAATGCCAAACAATACGAATTGGCCATTGAGACCTATGACAAAAGGGCGGCTTTCAAAGGAATATGGGAGCAAGAAGTATTTTGGTCTCTTTATTCTGCCGCCAAGCTGAGCCAAGTCCTTGGCAAAGCCCCGGATGTAGTCATTAACAGGTATTGCAAGGCGTATCAAAGCGACCCGGCCCGGGCAGAACCCTTGTATTGGCTGGCTGAATATTTGTATCGGTCTAACAATATTGTGCTCAGCTACGCGGTTGCAAAGCTGGGACTCTCGCAGCCCCCGCCTCCCAAGGGCAAGATGTATATAGAAAAATGGATCTACAATTTTGGTCTGCTGGCAATGTGCGCAGAAGATGCTATGTGCTTAGGAAAATATCAGGAAGCTAGAGACCTCTATCAACAGATCCTTCTGTGCCAGGAGATCTCTGAGGAAACGCGAAATGATGCAAAACGCCGGCTTTCTCTGGCTATTGCTAAACTCGACTCTTCCCATTGAAGATGAAACGGTATCATCTCTCTACATAATTTCATTTGACAAAGGCGAGTGTTCGCAGCAAGCTTTATCCTTTTTTTTGAAGTAGGAGATAGCATGTTTAATGTCGCGCATAAAAGTGAATACCTTTCAGAGCAAAGTCCGATTTCTAACGCTGACGTCTCGGAGCCTATAATCACTGGGCCATTAGGCAGTTTACCCACTGAATTGCTATTTCAAATCTTCTCAAATTTAGACCTGGCAAAAGATGTGGTCACATTGGGGACAACGTGTAAAAAAATGCATCTTATTTCTAATGATAGCAGGGGAATTTGGAAATCTCTTTACCGCGCTCATTTTCCCTATGATCCTCCCCGTCATACTCCCTACATAAGGAGAGTTGGATATCTCAATCGCTATAAAAATCTCCGCATGATCGAACAAAATTTCAGGCGCGGAAAATACAGAAAGCAATTGCTTCGCATTGGGAAAGGGACCATGCGCTTTAAAGATCGTGCCTCTCCCGAACAAAACATTAGAAGCGGCAGATGCAGCCAACGATTGGTAGGGCAAGAAGATTGGATTCGGTGTTTTCAAGTCGAAGAGAATTGCTTATTTATTGGATCATCGGATGGGTCCATTAAGATTTGGGATATATTAACGGGAGAATGCATTAAAGTGCTTAAAGGCCATCAAGGTGCGGTCACACAACTTCATGTCGACGGGAATAGCCTTTTTTCATGTTCAGCTGATAAGACGGTTAGGGTTTGGGATATCGCCAAAGAAGAATGCCTTCGAACTTTTGAAGGGCACAGAGGTTGGATCACCCGTCTAAATGTCGCTCAAAATCGTCTTGCGACATCCGATGGACATGAGATTAAGATTTGGGATAAAAACTCAAACAGCTGTCTTCAAACGATTGAAAGTCATAAAGATTGGATCACCGGAGTTCAAATCATTGGAAACCGCCTTTATTCGAGCTCGCATGATGCGATGGTCAAGATCTGGGATGTGACTACCGGAGGATGCCTGCAAACGCTTCACTGTCATGAGGGTGGGATTCATTGTATGCAAGCCACTGGAAATTTTGTTTTTACCTGCTCAGGCGACAAGCCGATTCAACTTTGGGATCTAACAACGGAGGACTGCATTCAAACATTTACGGGTCATCGAGGGAGGATCTTTTGTCTTCACGTGATTGGAAATTGCCTCTTTACCGGAGCCGGCGACGAGACGATTAAGATCTGGGATATTAAAACTGGTGAATGTCTTCAAACGCTCACAGGCCATAAAGGGGCGATCACGTCATTTCAATTCGTTGGAAATCGGATCTATACGCCCTCGCGCGACATGTCTTTTGAGATTTGGGATTTTACTCCTCCTTAAAAGAGGATCGTGAAGTCTCGTAAGTCACTAAAAATAAAGGATTCGCATCAACTGCTCATTGCCAACTCGAAAATTTTAGATAGTATCTGCTGAGTTTCGGCAAAGATCTCCTCATCGGGTTTAAGAGCTTGGACTTCATCGTGTGTGAACCATCGGATTTCATGCTGTTTGCGGTGCTCTTCTCCGATGGATCCACCGATGGGTCTCCCCAGGTAGATTAAATCGACGTGTTGATGGGCGGCTTGATCCTTGTGGGGAGGGATGTTTTCTAAAAGGCAGAGCCAGGGGCGCTCGAAGCTGGAGGCATTCCAATGGGAGACCCAGACGTGTTCATCTTTGATCAGCTCCACCTCAAGGCCGGTTTCTTCCAACGCTTCGCGAAGGGCGCAATCGGGCGGAAGTTCATTTTCTTCCAGGTGGCCGCCGGGGGGGAGCCATTTTTGCAGCTTGGGGTGGAAGAGCAAAAGGACTTTGCCCCCATCGATGATGTAGACTGTGGACGTGAATTGTTTTTCCATAAAATTTCTTAGAGGGTGTCTATAAAGTAAATTTCTGTCGATTTTCGGGTTCTTTTGGAGCCGCTTTTCGATTCAAATTGCAGGGGTAATATCAACTTACGTATATGACCCCTGCAATTTGAATCGAAAATCGGCCAAAATAATCCCGAAAATCGACGAAACCTTACTTTGTAGACACCCTCTTACTACTTCTTTAAATAGTGTTTGCCGAATTTTTCCACGAAAGGCAGGAGGGCGACCTGGTTCACAAAGCCGACATAGTTGTGGCGCTCGTAAAGTGCATCGAAAAGTTGCGTGACTTTTGCATTAGCACGATCGAAAGCCAGGTTTTTAACTGTTTCAGTGACCCACGCCATATCGAAGATGAAGGGGGTCCAGATAGGGAGGTTGTGCTGGGCTTGAGCCCACTGATTTAGTCTCTCGACTTCTATGGCCGCTTGCTCAGCATGCCTTTGAATCGAGGTTTGATTCTGAGCGTAATTGTGGGTGAACTCCTCGATAGAAATGGCAAGGATGTTCTGGAAAGACTCTCTAGTGCTTCTCAAAGACTCCATCTGCCTATTGGCTTCGGAGAAATTTCTGGCGCAGATCTCAACGTGTTTCGATGACAATCGGGCTGAAGCGCTGCGGGCTCCTTCAGCGGTTGTAGCTAGCATGAGGGAGAGGACCAGTTCATTCAGCTGCTGCTTCTGATCGGGGAAGGGCAGGGTGCTTAGCAGAGTGCAAAGCTGTTTCTCGAGGGCTTTGAGTGAAGCGGAAGGGTGAGTGCCGACGCGAGCGCATTTTTCATGTTGAAGCCTTAGGGCAAGGAGTTGGGCCTTCTGTAAGATATCCTCAGCTTTTTGTAGAGTTTCAATAGAGTCCATCGCTGTGGAAAATTCCTGACAGCGGCGCTGAATGTCCTCGATAAGCGGTGTTGGGCACCGGTTGCGGCGAAGGGTCGTCAGATGCTCTTTAAGCAGAATAAGTTGAAGTTTGCAGAAGGCGAGGTCATCTGAGGAGAGCCGGGGGTTTTCCAGTTTTTCCCGAATAGAGCGCTGAATGTGCCCGCTGAGTATAATGGGTTGAAGCAGTTTATCGAAAAAAAGCATTTCGTCTGCCTGGCTTTTCATCTGATTTAGCCGATTCGAAAGGGGAGTGCAGTGGCCCAGGAGGTGTCTTGAGACCTCGTTGAAATGGTATTTTGTCTCCGTATGGAAACTTCGGTTGCCGTCTGACAGTGCCAGAGCGTCGACGCGGTCTTTATTGTATTTGGCGGATGCTTCGATCAGGGTGGAGATCTGGCTTTGTAGAGCAGGTGCTGGAATCGGTCTCCCTGTCGCGATTTCTTGCGCTGACGCAGTGAGCTGCGACGCAAAATCACCGGTCTGCCGCTTAAGCACGCTTACGAATTGAGCGATCCCCCTTTCTGCTTTTCTTGGGTAAAGTCGAATTGCTTGTTGATGGCGTCGAAGAGCGCCGTTTCAAGAATTTGATCGGTCTGTTCCCGTATCCCTTTTTCCAGAGCGGCAAATTCTTCATCGGACACAGGCTGTTTGGCATCGAAGGCGTCATTGGCTATCTGCAGGCCGTCATACAGCATCTGCTGCATTTCATCTTCTTCCGTCATCGTTTTCATAGCGACGGAAATGGTCATGATGGCTGTCTCCATCAATTCGGGTAAAAATGTATTTTCAAGTTCCTGTCCCGCTCTGTCGCGAAGGGAAGCTCGATTATTCAGGTAATTATGGAGGCGGTCTTGCGTGCGATACTGGCTTTTGTTCAGAATTTCAAGAGCGTATTCGACAAGCCCCGTAAGCTCCACTTTTTTGATATTGGTATTGCGATTAAGCAGTCCGCTGCCGTCTGCTGCTTCTTCGTTTAAGCTCTGTTGGAGAAGAGTGAGGATTTTTTGCTGCTGACGGAAGAGCATGCGATGCATCGCGTAGGAGGAAGAGGTATTGCGGCGCAGGGATTCGATAGTCTGTTCCGAATAATCTTTAAGAAGCGGTGTATGGGAGAGAGCGAGCTTTGCACCTGCCTGAAGGATCTGATTTCCGAGCCATTGGGGCGCAAAGACAATCCCTTTAAGACAAAAGCTGCAGATGACATTGAGCGCTTTAGCGACGGGATTTAAGAAATAAACCGGGGAATGAGTGGGGATTTCTGTGCTGAAGTAGTTGTCGATCGTCTCGCTCCATTTGATGCGAGGGCCAAACGCATCGAGCGCGGTTTTTCCCACAGCGGAGTAGAGCTGCTGCTGGGTCAGTCCGCCATTGCGCTCGGGAATTTTCAAAGCCTCTTCCATCATCGCGCCAAAATCCTTGCATTGCGAGGCCGGCGTATTTGCGACCTGGTTATAGGCGCCGCTGGTCACAGCCATCCAGTTGCGCAGGAGGTTGACGAATATTTCATCCTTGGACTCCAGGGAAGAAGAGGTCTTGATCCAGCTCCTGGCTTGTCCGAGGATGCCCCCGATCATGGAATGGATGTAAAATGTCGAGAAGGGATGTAATAAGTCATAAGCTCTTTTTGCAATCCATTTCGTGAGAAAATTCCGATCGGAACCGTCAATTTTCTCAAAGAGCCTTTGACGAAAGATGGGCCTGAGGTCGGTATCCAATGGGTCTAAGGAAGGTCGGTAAATGTCCGCATAAAATGCAGAAGAGCCGTCGAGTCCGCAGATTTTTTCTGCAATAATCCGCGCAGGACCATAAGAAGCAGAGCGGACTTTGATCAGATCTGCCTGCCGCTCGATCATTTCATCGGTGACCTTTGGCGGAATTCGATGAGAGGGAGGCTGGAGGGCGTTTTGATGGGCGTTGATATTATTGAGAAAATTGGGGATTGCCGAGACGTGGGTTCGAACCGGGTTTAGGGGCAGCCGCATCCCCTGAAGATAGATTTGTTGTTCCTGCATGAAGTGGAAGGCATCGTTGAGAACAGCTGTAAGTTCCTCCCACGAACTGTGCGCCATGGCATCTGTCAGGCGTTGAATCATTCCATTGATCCTCCCTAGCAATTCGGGGTACTCGCGGTTTAGCTGCACATGGTCGCGAATTTTCTCAAAAGTGAAGCGGACAAGCGTGGCCAAAGAATTCGCCGCCTGCTGGGAAACCGCACCGCCGGCAGAGGCCAGTATGGAATCGAGGAATCCTCGTCCCTGAGAGGCGAGGTTGCCGATGTTCACAATCGACGGGATGGGAGATGTGGCCGGAGGTGTAGCCGGCTGGGTTGCCCCTGTTTGAGGCGGTTGGGAAGGCGCCGCCCCCTGAGGGGACAGGATCCCTTGCACCATTCTTCCCGGCAGCGGCACGAGTTGATCGACTCCCCGCGCGATCCCTTCGACGAGGAGATCTGCCGCCTCTTCGATCATCCCTCTCTGAGAGTTAAATACCGCGGTGATGATTTGATGCACGATATTCGACTCTGCTAACAGTTGAGGCGGACTCGGGAGGGGATCCGCACTTGCGAGATACGCCTGGATCTGGCGGTCGAATTGCTCGAGTTGAATCCACCCGTCAGCGTTGATTTGAGGTGCGAGATTGCGCTGGGATAGTAGCAAGACGAGTTGAGCCTGGAGGGTTCGCATCCCAGCTGTCAGCGTAGTGGAATCTGCATTGCGGCCAAGAGCTCCTCGGTAGGCGTCGAAGGCATTTTTGGCCTCGCGAAGCTGAGAATCTGCTCGAGAATTCAAGTGGGTGCGGAGTTGTCTCAGGCACCCTGCAATAACGCCGTGCTCAGGATGGTTGAGCTGCTCGCGCAAGGCGCTGATAGGTCCGTCCTCTGCACTTATGCTGCGCGTCAGCTCGTTCATTGTTTGGATCAGCGCGCCTTCGTTCTTTTTGATCATTTCCTTCAGGAGCGCTTCTGCTGTCTGAAGTCTGATTCTCGCATCTGCACTGACGTTGATGGGAGCCGGAGAGCTAGATGCGTTTGGGGGATTTTCATTCTTGATTCTGTCGAGGATGGCGAATAACGTCATCAGCTCATCCATGCCCTCTTCATTGATATCTGGGGCAAGAGATAGGATTTCAGTTCTATCGAGCATGGATACCAGCGCCGTCATAGCGCTGAGATCCACTGTGGAGGGATTGCTCAAGAAAGCTTGGATATGGTGCGCGAGTTGGGAATATTTTTCGGGGACGCGCTGAAGAAGCGCATTAGCAAATACGTTGCTAATACTGCGAGTGATCTCGGCTTGATGGGCGATGAAGAGTTCTGAAACGCGGTCTGCAATTCCTTGTACGAGTTCCCCACCGGTGCCTCTTAGAGGCATCGTTGCAACTTGTTGTGCTCCACCGAATAGTCTGCTTAAAATACCGGGTTCTTCAGTTGGGGTCGTGGTGGTCGATGCGGGGGGAGTATGGAAAAATCGAGAGGTGTCGAGTCTTGCCGGTTGCGTTGTCATCCGATGCCAAATTTGAAATTTGCAAAAGTTTTCCTGTTTTTTTTTTGTAGTCAACTCGCTAAAATCATTTTAAAATAAAGGAGACCGTAAAAATATGGAACAGTTTGATTCTCTACTTGGCGTTGCGGAAAAGTTGCTCGGGCCGAGCGGCTGCCCATGGGATCAGAAACAGACATTTTTAAGCTTGCAGCCTTATGTCCTTGAAGAGGCGCACGAAGTGATCGAAGCCGTCGACGCCAATGACGATGCGAAAATGATCGAAGAACTGGGGGACCTGCTTTATACGATTGTTTTTTACGGAAAGCTCGCGGAGAAAAGCGGACGTTTTTCCATCGTCGAAATTGTCAGCGCGATCAAAGAGAAGCTCATTCGCCGCCATCCCCATGTGTTTGGGGAGGTCAAGGTCGAGGGAGCCGACGAGGTTGTCAAAAACTGGGAAATGATCAAGGCAAAGGAAAAAGGGGATGCAAAACCTAAAAGCGCACTCGACGGAATCCCTCCGACGATCCCTTCTGTTATCCGTGCCCAGAAAATCCTAAAGCGGATGCAGCGGGCAGAGTCGCCACTAGCTCCAAAGGACAGCTCTGCTTCATTCTCGGAAGAGGAGATTGGAGATCAGATGCTGGCTTTGATCTTAAGAGCGGAAAACAGCGAAATCGATGCGGAGAGCGCCTTTCGGCGCTCGCTTGCGCGCTTAGAAGCGGCCTTCCGTAACAGCGAAAAGAATTAAAAAAATCAAAAGAATTTAACGCAAAGACGCGAAGGCGCAAAGAATTTAATTTTAATAATCTTTGCGCCTTCGCGTCTTTGCGTTGAATTTCTTTTCTCTTAACTTATTTTTTCGCCGAGCGCATTGCCTGCATGTAAGGAATCAGGAACAAGTGGTTCAACAGTCCATAGCGATACGTCGGTTCCTGTTTGATGAAGTCCATGAAGCCGTCTAAGCGCTCACGGACTCTTCCGTAGACGAGTCCCGATGCCCAATCCTGCAGTCCCTTCATGTCGACGAACGAGAAGTTGATATACGGAACTTCTTTGACATTTTTGCTTTCCCAATCGGAAAGGGTTCGCAAGTGTCCTTGAGCAGAGGCGATCGCTACGCTGACGCCATTTTTTGCCTCTTGTGTGAAGGATGGCTCGAGGAGGCGGGTTAAATCGATTGCTGTATGGATTTTACCGAAACAAAGATAATATTTCTGCCTTTCCCGTTCGATTGTTCTGTTAGATTCATCGACTGCCTGTCTCAACAAGGCGAGGAATTCCTGATAGGCTGTGTCGACTTGTTGCGAGTAGGATGCTTCTTCGATCGTGGACAGTTTGCTCCAAAGTTGCTGTAGCATGATGTCGTCTATCGATTGTCTAAGACTTTCTCTCAGTGTTGCAAATTTGTCTTTCAGTGCGGGACTTGCGATGATCTGTCCCAAATTCTGCTTTTTTTCACTGGCGATCTGATCGATCAGGGAGTCCGGTTTTGACAGTTCGATACCAAGCGTTCGCGTTTTAATCGCTCTGCGCAGGTCGACTAAAATTCTCGCGATCACCTGTGCTTCAGCAGTGATTTGCGCAATGGCTTCCGCGAGGTGGCGCTCTTTCCTTAGCTCTACAAGATGTGTCTCAAGGATCCTCATCTGGTTTTCTGCAAAGTCGAGATCATCTAATGTCGCCCCTGCATTCGGGAAGATGCGCATTCCAATGGTGGGGATGATGGCCTTGACCTGTTTAAGGTGGGGAACCGTGCTCCGGTGATGCTGCAGTGTGTTTGCATGCTGCTTCAATTCCGCAATTGCGCTCACAAACAGTTTAGACTGCTCTGCGATCCCCAAATAGCGCTGGCCGATTTCATCTTTATTGTCAGAGCTGACTTTTGAACCCTTGGCCTGGAAGCTGCAATGGTAGCAATCCGATTCGTAGTCCATCGCCTCTATGACAAGCTTTTCGATCTTGTTACCCGCTTCAAGGGATTCCATGTCCATTTGCGCAAGGACTGCCAGATCTTGTCCGGCGGAGGCGAAATAGGCGGTCGATCGATCATGCAGTTCCTGAATAAAGCGGTTTGTCTCTTTTTGTTGTTTTTTTCCTGAAAAGTCGAATTTTTCTTCGACGGCCGTATTAATCGCAAGGGAAAGGATCTGTTCACAGCGCTTGGCGATTTTGCGCTCTTCATCCTGCATCTGCTCAACGGACGCTTCTTCTCCCACTTCAAAGGTTCGGTTGACAAGACTTGCAAATTTATAGGTGAGTTTTTGCAGCTGATCTTCTTTGACGATCGATTGGATGGTCATCGCCAAGATATTAGTGACTTTTTCCAGAACCTCTTCAATGAACAGGTCGTCAACGGCCTGGTTGACCTTTGCACTAACGAGCTTGCCTTCAACTAAGTCGCGCAGTTCATCGACTGTGTGGCACTTTGTCTTGCGAAGAATCTCAAACAGATTTTTCACAAGGCCTGCCAATTGGACTTTTTTGCCCTCTGAGAGTTCAGAGGACATTTGAGGGGTTTGGCCATTTTGTGGATTTGCCTGATCGGCCTGCAGCATTCTCCAAACCTCGTCGAGTTGTTCGCGGATCACGCAGTTCAACGCATGCGTATAGCCTCGGGTATCTTGCAAAGATCCGGTGGCTTTGTCGATGATCGATCGTACGATCGTTTCCGGGTTTCCAATGAATTTCTTTGCGATCCAAGTGAGGAGTCCGGACTCCGTTGTTTTCTTGAGAACAGTTTGTGCGAACTCCATGTAGAGTTCTTTTGTCTCAAATCCGAGGTTGCATTCCTTCTTTTCGAGTTCTGCCTTAACCATTTCGTCCAAAGTTCCGGTCGGGGTTGTCGTTGCAGCGACAGTCTTGTAGACGCCGCCAAGAATGGTCAGATAGCGCGTGAAGTTCGTAGTGACCTGGTGTCTGAGAGTGTCAAACTTTTCCGCTTTATGCCCCTCGATATACTTGAAGATTTCATCAAAATAGATAGTGCTCGCTTTTTCTGTGAAGCGCTTGACGATGCTCCCATAGAAATAATACTGGACCTTTGCGTAGGTTTTGGTGAGGAAGCTGACATTTCTTCTGTCGAGTTCTTCAAAAAACAGCTTTTTGAGTTCGCTTTCGGACTGATCGTCCCCTTTTTTTTGTGCATCAACGAGAAGTTGAAGATAAAATTTTTCATTGCTCGGCGTTAACTTACAGACATCTTCGAAGATGTGTTTGATCGTCAAAAAATTGGCGGTGTTCTTGACAAGCTTGTTCTTTTCTGTGTTCGCGCGCTCCTTCCAATCCTGGCTCTCAGGCTCAGGAGCAGGAGCATCGATGGCTCCCTGCAG
>CAWESW010000060.1:0-46669 GCA_963811735.1 uncultured Verrucomicrobiae bacterium
AAAATCGAGCAATTTATACCCTTTGCGGTAGTAAGCCGATTGCATGCCTCACGCTTCACTATCATACGGATGAAGAAATCCAAGCATACTATGATCAAATGACTGAAGAAGAGAAGAAAACTGCTATCTATGTTGAAGATTATCGTCTCGCGCAAAATTGGGAAAAATGGGAAAAAATTCGCTCCCGTTTTCCCATCAACCGATACTTGTTTTACAAAAAGAATGATACTCACGATCCAAAGTTTGCCCACGTCTATTTCGTAGACCCCCTAAAAGTTGCCCATACTATTTTAGAAAATTATACCGTTTTTAGAAATGTGGTAGGTGTTGATTTCGATCCATTTGAAGAGGCATTTCAAATTGAAAAAGGGTCGGCGTTTTGGAGTAAAGTAAATGAAAATGCAGCACTTACTGGGCTTCTATTTGGCTATGGGTTAAAGAACTCTTTCACTTTTTATTGGAAGCATTGGGGACAAACTGAGAATTGCGAAGGGTTTGCCGATTGCCTTACCCCCTATGTGAGCGACAGTCTCCGGGATGGGAAATCGAGCATCGAAAACTTAACATTGCCTGCGTTTATGTCGTTCTTTAAAGAAGACGACGTTATTGAGAAATATAAGAAGGAACGATCAGCCATTCGAGGGGAATACCAGGGGAAGGACTTCCTAAACTACACCCTTCAAAAGCTCACCTCTCAATAGAAGGGTGACACTTGCTAGGCAATAGGTTTTCGCGCTTTAATTGCTAATAGTTGGTAAGGAAGAACTATCTCATCTTTGCCTGAACTCACGCTTACAGTCAGGCTTTTTTTGACTGCTTTATTGAGAAATGATTCCTGCAATTCATTAGGCAATGGGACGTAGCATTGCATCAGGCCGTCTCATATCAAGAAGGGAAAAGATGGGTTCTGATTGTCAAGATTTTAATGAAACGGTGTACTAGTGGCGAGTGGCTCTGTTAGATTTTGATTGACTAATGGAGAGCACTACAGAATGATGACAAAGTATGATTCTTGACTCAGTTTCCAAGAGTTCTGCAGGGCCATATTAAAGGTGAATGCTGGTAAGAAAGATGGGGATAAAACAACCTTCGCTGGATCGCAGTCATAATTTTTGGCAGCTGGGAAGTATTTTAGGCACTGCGCTTGGTGTGCCAGCTATGGTAATTGGAGGTCAATTAGCGAGAGAGCACGGGCCTGGTACAGCCTTCATCTCTATTTGTATAGGCAATCTCATTCTTTGGATAATTGGATTAGGCATTATCACGATGGCTGAAAGCCGAAACCATGCTATTGAGAATGTGAAAGCATATCTTGGAAAATACACTGGAATTTTTGCAGCATTAGTTTGGGTGAGTTCATTTTTAATTTGGTACTCTCTACAAATCAAAGGAGCCTCAGATGCCATCGGTGGTGTATTTCAAGATCAAAATGATTGGAAGTTTGGCTTACTGCTGGGTCTAATCGTTGCAATAATTAGCATAGGCGGCGTTAGGATAATCAAACGCCTGTGTGTCGTTGTGCTACCTCTGCTAATTTGCTTTGCAATTTATGCAATCGCAATTTCTAAAACGCAGGTAACGTTTAAAGGATCATGGGGCTATTCCTTTTCTGCAATTCTTTCTGTCATATTAATATGGCTTCCCTTTTCAGTGAATTTACCTACCCTTTTTCGCCATTCGCGTTCAAGAGTGGATTCGATTCTTGGATTATCATTGAAAGCGTGCCTTCTCATTTTTTTTCAGACTTTTACAATTTTAGCTAACATTGACGCTCCAACAGCAATCATTTCCAATTATACTAACTCATCTCTCATGATAAATGGAGTTTTAACAATTATATTTATCGTACTTTCATATATGTGTGTTAATTTACTGAATATTTATTTTGCTTCTGCTGGATGGGAGACCATTATCCCCAAACATCGAAGTCCTTTTGAATATCTCTTTGTAGGGCTGATAGGAACTCTGGTCTATATTTTTCTTCAATTCTTCTATCGAACTCCTATACTTCCATATTCTATGAAATTCTTAGAGACAATATTAACAAGTTTCATTGCAAACTTAGGAATCGTATTGCTAATAGATTTTTTAATTGGAATCTTAATAAAACACAGGCTAAGACGTCTAGAAAAATTATGGAGTTCCATATGCTGGGCATGTGGTTGCATGACAGCAATTATTGCAAAGGTTCAAACTCCAAACCGAACAACAAGTGATGTATTACTTACTGGAATTGCTACAACCGCACTAGCTTTTTTAATTGTTGTATTCATTGAAGAAGCAGCATGGTCCATAAAAAAACTATTGCGCGACAAATGAAATGTTTTTAACACATTAAAAATCGAACAAATTATATATGGCAATCAATGTTTTTCATTTTGTCACAAAAAGCATGGGTTAAGAAAAATCGAGATGGATTTTCAAGAGAACAACCCCATTCTTGAGCTTTTACTTTGTGATATTCATAATCTTCATCAAGCATTTCTAGAAGTAATTGATCTTTTGAATCATCTGGATATTGTCTATGTGCAGCAGCATAAGCAAGAACCAAGTCAATAGGACTTTGTGCTAAAAGCTCTTGTGTCCAATCTTCCTTAGTTGGAAGTTTGATAAAATCTCTACAGGTACTACCAATAAGAGTGAGGACCGGCATCTCAGGGTCAAGCAAATCGCGAGATATCTCCTGATATCCTTGAGGAGTAGCTTGAAAAAAAATCGCTGTTTTCTGGATTATTTTATAATCTTGGTCTTTTGCTATCTGCTGAGCTAACAGCGCAATGGGTATATTATTACTTAAAGCCTGTTTCATTAAGACCCATGTTGCCCGATAATAAGGAAGGCACATCAACCCATTATGAATAATTACAAATTGATTCGAAAGTAGTTTCTCGCCAGGGGTTAATGAATCTGATTCTCCTGTTAATTCTTGGACAAAGCTAACCGAACTAGCCGACAACTTCTTACGAAGGTTTTTTACTAGATCTCCAGAAAATGAAGATCCAACTTCACTTATCTCTTTAATTTTTTTTGAATCAGTATATGCATTTTCAACTAGAGGTTTATCTAGCTTAAAAAATGGCTGTACAACTTTTGTCTTCGTCAAAATAAAAGATTTAACCAAAAAAAGCTCATCTTCATTTAGAACAATATCGATTTTCTCAGTCTCAATGTAGTCCTTTAAAGACATTTCTAAATTTGCAAAATTAGAAACCCTGCATAAGAAGATTTCAATGTTTGTTTTCGCAGTTTTGATATTATGCAGTATACTATCAACATTGACAGATCGATTACGAATTATTAACGCAATTTTAACTGCTCTAATTTGGCAAGCATTTTCTCCTACCAGGGGATCAAAATTTTTAAGTTCACCTTGTTGAAGAGAGTTCATTGCTTGTTCAACAGCTATCAGAAGCAAAAGATACTCTTTTAGTCCATTCCTAAGTCGATTCCCAGTCTTTTCTGAGGGATTATAAGGAAGCAAACGGCTTAAAAAATAAGAGTTCCTCTCTGAATTCTGGTGATGAGCAAAAGAAGGAAGTCTTGCGATATTCGTTTTGCATTTATTGATATGCGACACGGGATGGGAGGATGCTCTTAACAGACTGTCTAATGATTTAAGAATTGTGCTCAAAGCACATGAGGACCGGTCCCCTCTAATCTCTAAACTGCTCTTATTTTGTAGCATTATGATATCTCCATCAAAGATGCCGTCAATGGCTTTGCATTTGGATTTCTGAGATGCATGCATTCCCTTTGCAGTGTTGTCAAAAATTCTTCGACAATGCTGCGTTTACTATTTTTTATAGTCATTTTCCTCAAAATATCTCCAACAATAGCTGCATAGACGTGTTGAATGAAAAATGTCGTGGGATTTTTGAAGGAAAATCCTTCCCTTTTGGCATGAGATTTATAGTTCTCATATTCGCAATCATTTAATCCGTGGAATAGTTGATCGAGCTCGGGGTTTGGAAATTGCCTATGGTCGGCGGCACCAGCCAAAATTACATCAATGACTCCGTTTTCTTCGATTGAGGCTTTCCATTTTGACTTTGTAAGGATCCGACCATTCTCGCCGGCTGTTGCAATACCTTGGATCACACATGCGGGTTTGTCTAAATCGAACTCGTTGGGCTGAGTTGGGGCGTAGGAACCATTATGAGCGGTTTTAAAATACAAATATTCTTCATCAATGACTGAAAATCCTTCAGGGGTTTTTTCTAAGAATTTAACATGAAGGATGAGGGGAATTTTTTCTTCTTGGGCTGCAGCAAGTACCGTTTTGTAGGTCCAAAACATGGGTATGCAAGGCAGAGTGTTCTGCTCAGTGGTAAATTCTTCAGATACCATTCTTTTTAAGGAAGGATTTTGATTGGCACATGCATAATTTCTGACAAATTGAACGGAAGAGGTTGCAAGCATTCTTCTCACTTTACTTAAAAGATTGCGAGCAAATGAAGTAGAGATGTCCCCTAGGCGCTGAAGCTTTTTGGGATCGCCACTTTCAATGCGGCATAGCGATGCTATTTTTTCATGCGCTGATACGACTGTTTTCATTTCGGTGAGTAGATAGGATTTGATCATAAACAGCTCTTCAGGAATTAAAGAGATATCGAGATTTTCCTTCTCCAGAACAGTTTTTAAGGATTCGTTGCCACGCATAAGGCTGGCAATCGTTTTGGGTGCCAATAATGCAGCTACTTTGCTTAAGACGTTTGTAATTTGATTCTGGAGACGGACTAGGTTGAATGGGCCTTTTGAAGCGAGTATGGCCAGCCAAACAGCGCGTATCTGACAGGCATTCTCACCAACGAGACTGTCAAACCTCTCGAGGTCGCTCGCTTGCATATACAGAGTTGCTTCATGTAATGCACGAAGGAGCGTTTGATACTCTTTCAGTCCTGTTTGTAGGCTGCCATTTTTTCTAGAGTCCGTCTCATAGGGCAATAATTGACTAAGAATTGCACTTTGTTGCTGTGACATATTTAAAATAATTTAATGATTTTCAATTTTATTGCGAAAATATTAACAAATTCACCATATTTCAGTCTATGGTTTCTCAAGGCTCAACATAAATTGCCACGATTAATTGCATTTATATTAAACATTAACAATTAACACTTTTAATTATTAAACTATTCCTAAGTCACGGATTTAAGAGCACCACTTTCAAACAAGTGCCCACATAAACTTCCGATAAGAATCCCCGGCAGCGCAAGAAAAGGGCCGCCTAATACAAAACCAACGATTCCTCCAGCACAAGCACATAATGCTTGGCCAATGAGCACATACACTTTCAACGTTCTTCGAACTTTTTTATTCTTCATATTTCCTCAATTTTTAAAAAGAGTCGTTTTGACTCGTAATGTAATGATAATTTATTTTTCAAATTAATGTCAATTATATTAAAAGTTATTATTTATTCGTATTAATGCAACTGGCTGGATTTTAGATTATTAATTACAATATATGATTTAAACAGATTAAATATAATTTGGATTTTCAGAGAGAATTAGAGAGGCAACCTCTTCATTTACAATGCTGGCCAGAAAAAGGAGGATGCCTATATAACAAGGTCAGGTTCAAAAAAATTTTGAAGGCTCAGAACTATGATAGTACCTAGAGCGCAGTTGAGAGGGTTTTTAAAAAAGAGGCTTCTTCATTGATGAGTAGATCGGGGGGTCGGTTTCAATATGATAATCAAAATTTTTTCCAGCTGGCAAGTATTCAAAGTGCGTCTCTAGGCTTATCTGTAATCATTATAGGACAACATCTTTACAAGCAGTATGGAGCCGGGACGGCTATTTGCTCCATTGCGCTTGGAAACCTCATTTTGTGGCTGATCGCGATTGCGATTATTTCTATGGTTGACCGAGTGAACAGCAATGCGATCGACAATATAAAAACCTATATTGGAAAATATGGAAGTTTAGCTGCTGCGTTGATCCTCATGTTTGCTTTCTTGAATTGGTATGCATTTCAGATCAATGCAACGATGACGGAATTTAATGCCCTTTTTCAATTTGAGGAAAAATGGCAAAGAGGAATTATCCTTAGGTTCGGGGCCGCATTAGGTCTGTTATCAGCCCTCCTCTCTATTGGGGGGATACGTCTCCTCAGAAGGTTAGCGGTTGCCATTCTGCCACTCTTATTTTGTTATCAGATCTATGCAGTCATGACCTCTGACATTTCTATCCCACTCAAAGGGACATGGGGACTTTCGTTCTCAGCAACACTTACCGCCATATTGACTTTGCTTCCGGGAGTCATTAACTTTCCCACTTTCTTCAGGCACTCCCGCTCAAAAGCCCATTCATTTTTAGCATTAACACTTCTGACAGTTTTTATTACATTTTTTGAAGTCTCAACGATCTGGATGAAGTTTTCTTTTTCAGAATCATTAACTTCACAGCTGTTTTTAATTTCAATATTTATTGTTTTGATCTTAACACTATGCAACTTGCTGAATATCTATTTAGCTTCTGCTTGCTGGGAGGCAGTCGTACCCCACATTGGCGGAGGGAAGGAATATGCGATTATTGGATTATTCGGGACTTTGACGTACACATTCATCCAGATTTCCACGCCGGTTCAATTTTTTCAAGATTTGACGAATTCTTATTTATCCATTCTGGGTGTGGTTTTATTAATGGCCTTTTTGATACGAATCATTGTTAGGCATCGGCCCAGAATTTTTGAAAAATCAATCAACCTAACAGCGTGGCTTTTTGGCTGTGTTATTTCGACTGTTTATGAAACCCAACATTTTCTTCAGGGCATACACTCTTTGCTAGCCGGTGCAAATGCAAGTGTCCTTTTTTTCCTTATTATCATTTTTACTGAAGAGACGGCCTGGGCTATAAGGAAAAAAATGGACAAAAACCCTTTTAAAGTTAAATCAGCGAGAATATCTAAAAAATAACTGTCATGCTGCCAAAAAAAACAATTCATTCCCATGCTCTTCCTGATACCGAACAATCAGTTTGGCAGCTTGCTGCTATCCAGTTAAGTGGTTGGACCAGCTTGCCTATTCTAGCCACCAGCGTGCTGATCCTGCAAGAAAACAGCTTCTACGGTGCGATTTTAACGATTATCGTGGGGAATGCAATCTTATGGTTCATTCGCCTTGCAATTATTCTGATGAGCTATAAGAAGCGCCAAAGCACCCTGGATATTTCTCGCGATTATTTGGGAAACACGGGGAGCTATTTCATTGGAGCGCTTTGCATTATTTCTACTTTGGCCTGGTTCATAGCACAGACAACAGCTGCAAGCAGCACTCTCACTCATCTCATTTCTATCCAGGAGAGCCCAAACATCGACAAATTTACTCAAATGAGTGTATTGCTCGGAGTCATCAGCACTCTTCTTTGCATGGAAGGGATCGTCGTTTTAAGGAAACTTTCCACTCTTGTCTTCCCTATTCTGTTGATCGTCTTTTTTGTTGCATTTTTTGCATTGCCGTTAAGTTTGCCAAAGTATGACAATGTATCCCTTTCGCTTTCCGGCCTTACTTTAGTCCTTGGAACCAGTTTAGGGATAACTTCTGATTTCCCTACTTTTTTCAGGCATAGTCGGTCATTGCAGACATCTATCTCCGCGCTCACTGTTATCCAACTGGTCAGCTTAGCGTTGGCCTTATGCAGCCTTTATTTTGGATCCATTATCACATCTACTTTTGAAGTAAATGGAGCCGCAGTTCTTGGTTCAAGCAATGATATGCTCAGATTTTCTTTGATTGCATTGGTCTTTTTATCCGTGATTTGTGCAAATGTCGCCAATGTCTATTCCGCTTCTGTGGGCTGGGAAGTCATAGCTCCAAAGGCTCTGGTTGGACGAAAAGAATACTTGATATTGGGCCTTGGGCTAACAACGATATTTATTTTGGTTTCTAATGTTTTTTCCGTGAACTTACTTTTAGAATCCTCTGACAGTTCTTTGGTCAATTTATGTATTATTTTAACGATAGGATATCTTATCAGCCGATTGACGAAGAGGCCTCCAAGCCCTTTGGAGCAAAGGACTTATTTTTTTGCCTGGCTGATATCCACAGTCATAAATACTCTTCAGTTCAGCGGGATTATTTCTGAGAAGTTTTCTCCATTAACTATTGGGATTTCCGCCATTTTGTTAGTCTTGTTTTTTGTTTTTCTGCCACAGACCATCGCAAAACGAGCAAAAAAATGGATTAACATCTAATTTCCAAAGAGTGTCATCTGCGAGCGACTCCACAAGTTTATAGCATATTATCTCTAAGACGGCTTAAAGATTTTCATGAGTCAATTAGGCAATTCCACAACATTGAAGTACTTGGTAATTCTTTGCTTCTGGAATAAAAGAAACGCTTGGAACAAAATGTTTCTCGATGAGATCACAAGCTCATTCCCAGATAAGCTTTTCTCTTCAAAAGTCAGAAAAGATGTCTCTGTCTCGAGGGCAGTGTTAAAAGGTAAACCAGTCTTCGATACCAAGCCAAACTGCCGAGCATCTCAGGATTACAAGTTGCTCACTGAAGAATTCTTGAAAAAGTTCGATAATAACCCTTCCAACCAAAAATTAAAAAACTCCAAAAAACAAAGAACAAGGTAGCAATTGAAACGACAGAGGTTCTCCGTTGCGACACTTCTAAATGATGAAATCGATCACCTGCTTGTCAATTTTTGAAGGGTGAGTTGCAAGCGATCATTGCCTTGATATGTCTTTTTGAATTTTTTCGCAGTTCTGCTTCATAACGGAAAATCACCTCATCTTCATCGCAAAATGAAATAAAGGATGGAATTGTGAAATGATCTATAGAAATATGCACTTGTCCCTTAGGGGGAGGGTTGCTAAATTCGCATGGATAAGAATCGATAAATCCCTTGCATGACTGAGGGCAATCAAAGTATTTCCAGTAAAAGGCACATGCATTTATTTTCCCATATCCAAACAACAACCCCCACAAAAGAGCCCCATCTTTTGACTCTCTAACTTTTTGCCAAAATGTTGATTCTCTAATCGGCATCTCTAAAACGACTTCAAAGGGGTGGAAGTCAAATCCAACTGCCCTTCGGAATAATTCATAATTAGATTCAAGGACTACTGCGGTTTTTAGAATATCGACAATGTATACAAAAGAGGCTTTCCCATCTTCATCGTAATGCGAGCGAAAAATCAGATGCTTCTTAATAGGGAAACGGGTGTGAATTTTTTCCCACTTCTCCCAATTCAATGGTAAATCATAGTCGTCGTCTAGATAACAATTCTCTTTTTCTTCTTGAGAGAGCCCCTTCAACATCTCATTCATTTCGTCATCGGTGTAATGATATAACACGATTTCCGTGATTGGTTTAGACCCCCACAAAGTGTAAGCCCCCCCTTCCACAAAAAGCAGATCATCAAAAAATTTCTCCATCCATTGCTTTTCCTCCAGACTTAGGTCAAATTGCAAAGTTTGCTTATGCGAATCCTTACATGCTGAAACGAAAAAAATGATTGGTGAAAAAAGTAATATTTGTCTTAACATGCGACTTGTTTTTTTAAATTTTTCTTGAAGGAGTCGATTCATGTTGAAACGTATTTTCTCTATCATCTGTTTATCCTATAGCATCGGTTGTTCTGCCGATATGACCATTCTAGAAATGGATGATGCTGTACTAAATGAAATAATTGCAAATGATCATTGCTGCATCAGCAACGTTACCGATGATAAAGTTTACATTAATCCAGATAGAATTTTCCCAACACAGCATGGCTTATTTCTTAATGTAGATGAGGACCGCATCGTTGCCATCCCAGTTTTGTATTCAGATTCGCAAGGCTGTTATATTCAGGTAGCTGCAAGAGTGAAGGTCACAAAACCTTGTCCATACTGCGGATGGGAAAGAACCAGCGGTGCGTTCAAATGCAGAAATAAAGACTGCCCATCTAATCAACCGAAAAAATAAGATTTGGCAAAAACTTGGGGTTGGTCTTCCATCTTTTAATCCTAATTCGCCAGCCCCTTCCACCCACCATTTCAGCCATCCTAAATCCTAGCAACAATCCTTTAAGATGACCATATCTTGGACTGCTGCAGCAAAAGGTCGCCAAAGAATTGCGGGAGCACCTATAATCTAGGCAAATGCTGCGATTTTTGCTTATTAAACTCATCCGTCTCTACCAACTCTGCATCAGCCCTTTTTTGGGGCAATGCTGCAGGTTCTATCCAACCTGTTCGGACTACGCCATGGAGGCTGTGGACAAGCATGGCTTCTTCAAGGGCGTTTGGCTGACCGTGAAGCGCCTTGTCAAATGCCATCCCTGGCATAAAGGCGGCGTAGACAACGTGCCTTGAGACAAAGTTGTCAATTTCGTTGATTCGTGTTATTGCAGCATAGACGATTGTTGCTCGCAGATCAGGGAATACTCAATATGCAAAGAGAAGTTTGATAAAATCCATGTTGTTTGCCACCATCGCCCTTCTTGTTCAAAAAAAGGATGGCATTATGAGATATCTCATATTGCTGGCAGCAGTGTTTTTTTCTTTTAACAGCCAACTGGTTGCATCTGAGACAGCGTGTAAACCTCTAGCCTCAAGCGAATTTTTAGAAGTGTGTGCTGGAGGCATTTTAGGTGTAGTTAGTAAACAACTCTCGCCTAAAGGCGAAAGCTTTTTGACACCCAACTCCGAAGAGCGGTGATTTATGGTCAGCACGTGGCTGCCACCTTACGGACGGTTTACCTCGAGCATCATGGCTCTCGCGCCCGTTACTCAATCGACAGATCGAGCAAGAGTCAGATTTAAGCGTCTGTTTCTTGCGCCAGCCAAAAGGCTTAAAAATTTGGGTCGGGATAGCTCCCGAGGCGGAGACAAATTAATGCCGTTGCACACCCTAGAATGTGCAAAAACATAAGGAAATCAATATTAAAAAACAAGGAGCATGCTTCCTAAAGGACTGGGTTTCCGCATGTCAAATAGATGAAAAGGCCTATTTGCGTCCGGATAGGCTTTATTTTTACCAGGATCAGTTTTTCTGCAGAATGATTGCCAACAATGGATCCCTTTGAGGGAAATCCGTCAAGATTTCGTGGGCTATTATATTGATATGCGTGATCCTGAGTGCCGAAATGGCCATGTTGGTATCTACAGAGTAGGAAAGAATTGGTATTGTAACGTAGATGGGTGTCCATATTCCATATATGAGAATTGCATTCATTGATTGGAGCACAAAATAAGTTTATGCGAACATTGATTGTTGGAATTTTACTCCTGTTTTCTACGGTTTCGTGGGGATCTCCAAAGGGAGAAGTGAGTACATTTATCCAATCTCTTTCCAAAGAACAAACGTTACTGCTGGAAAGCTTTCTTCGAACTCTTTGCAAAGAATTCAGTGGATATGTTTTGTGCGGCGATAAGCCTATGTGCATCGAAGGATATCTTCTTACGGACGAAAGCGGTGCCTTATCAGGTGTTGATGAAAAAGCTCTTATCCTAATGAAGGGCTCTGAGTTATGGCAATCTTTGCAAGTTTCTCCTGACAACAAGGAATATTTCTTTCTTATCTTTGACTCAAAGGAATATGGCTATCGGCACCTTATTTGCATTAATCGAAGAGCATTTTTACGTGTGGTAAACGAGAATCTATCGTTGTTCAGGTATGTATTGGGTCCTACTCTGACGGCTGAGAATTTATTGAAAGAACTCATTGAAGCAAAAGACCAGTTTTACAAGGTTCTGAAAAACGACAATGTGCTTCTCGGAATTTTGCTGGGGTATGGAAAACAAAACGCTCTTCTCGTTTCAAGAAAAGAACTAATCTCCGATGCTTTCGCATCTGATCGAAATGAAGAATTCCCTTTTCTCTCTAAAACGATAAGGATGAAACATATCACATTACCTAAAGCACAGCAAAAATGTCCTTCCATTGGATTTGTTTCTTTAGCGGATGAATGTGAAGCAATAAAAAAACTGACGGGTATTTCACGAAAGTTAAAACCATTTGATTCGTACAAGATTCCTCATTTTGGTTGCGAACCAAATTCAAAAGAAAGCAGGATTCTCCTGGCTACCTATGAAAAGAATCGTAAAGAAATTATAAACACAGTTGAAGCAAAGGATTTTCTTGATAAAACTTTATTAAAGCTTTTCACAACAACCTCTCATAAACTGGAGGTCCCCTCGGCTCCACAGGATAATCCAATCTCATTACCTGATAATCAGGATGAGTTGATAAGCAAGCTAGTAGGAATCATTCGTCAAGAGATGAGAGAGGAAAAATATTTTCATGAATGTTTCGAAAACGCATTTTCACAAGGGGTGGGCGATAGAGAAAGTGGCAAGAAATTCCCCGAATCCCTTCACGAATTGGGAAAGCGAAAATGGGAGATTTATCTTGCGGAAAAGGATTTAGACAGCAGTAAAAATCTCGAAAATGCAAATGCCTATTTGAGCCGGCTTTCTTCTCATAAGAACTTGATCGCGCTGATCCCACATAAGGTGTATTATAAAATTCTGCAAGAAGGAAAAGGAGCCTCGGCATCATCTAAGGTAAAAAATGTGTCCTTGCATTACTCCTTCCAAATTTTTGGGGATAAAAAATATGATATTGGAACAGTAAAAGAAGAGAGCATTGAGCACTTTATTCCAGGTGTTGCCCACTGTCTCATTGGCATGAAACGAGGAGAATATAGAAAGCTCTATATTCATCCTGAATATGCATATGGGGAAGAGACGTATTTTCCTCCCAATATGGTTATTATCGCTAAGATTCAACTGATTGATTTCGCAGAAGGTGAGGATGAAGCCATGATCTCTTCTCCCCATAAGTTGGATAAAAAAAACTTCGAAGAGCTCATAGAGAAATATGAAAAATTACAAAAAGACCAATTTTATGCGGATGGAGTGAATTTCTGGGATTTTATGAAAAATGGCGGAGAGTTTATTGATTTCCCAATCTTTCAGAAACATTTTAATCAAAAATACCAGAGCATAAGCTCATTTGAAAAAGATACTCACCAGGACAGTTTTCTAACTGATCTATGTTGGCATTTTCTATACTGCGCCCACTCAGGTTGTGTGAATTTTGAAGACCTTAGAACGGCCCGGATGTCAGCTGCCGCGACGAACAATGTATTGAATGATCCTTTGGAGGAGCGACAGTTGGCAGACGGGCCGTTATAATGGCTTTCAAAATTCACACAACCAGAGTGGGCGCAGTATAAAAGACTCTCGATGATTGCCAACGTCTGATGCAATATTTTGACCTCAACAGTGCAGCAGCTCTTTTTTGGGACAATGCTGCAGGTTCTATCCAACATGTTCAGACTATGCAATTGAGGCTGTGGACAAGCACGGCTTCTTCAAGGGCACTTGGCTGACAGTGAAGCGTCTTGTCAAATGCCATCCCTGGCACAAAGGCGGCGTGGACAAAGTCCCTTGAGCCGGCTACTCAAGTGTAAAGAGCGTAAAATGGTATTGTCAAGATGTTTTTAATGAGTAAATTTTTTTGTTAAAAATTGACCCATTTTAGTTATCATGTAGCGCATTAAATCCGTAAATCGGAGAAGAACATGATGCGCTATTGGATTGGTGTGCTCTGCTGTCTTTTATCAATTTCCGGTTTTGCCGAAGAAGAACAAGAAGATTTAATCCTGTCTACGCCGGACCAGCTAGCAACTCTGACAAGCGAACCCAGCTATCTTATTGGGGGAATCATCAACCCCATGAGCGGGCTTCCCTCTTTGAGCAATACCGATCTTGTCGTTAAAGGTGCGCAAAATATCGCCCTCACAAGAATCTACATTCCCCCGCAGATGCCCTGTTTTTTTACCCCGCACAAAGACAACCCGGAAGAACACGACAAGATCGATCAATATGACCATCTTCGGAAAAATTATAAAGGCTGGCAGTTCTTTCCTCATCTGAGACTGCAATTCTACCCAGGATCCATGCAAGTCCGGCTCAGCGAGCCAAATGGGGCCACTCTTGAATTTGGGATATCGGGATCTCAAGCGACACTGGCATCCCCGCATTATGCGATGAGTAACACTATAGGAGATGAACCCAATGGCCAATACGATTTGCGCAATACACGAATCTCCTATGAAGACAATGGCAACAAAATCATCGTCTATTCCGCCGATGGTGCCGTTCGCTTTTATTACTCGACGGGGGCTCGTACAAAAACCTATCATTTGTTTTTGCTTAAAAAAGAAGTTCTTCCCAATGGGAGAATATTAAAGTATCACTATGAAAAATATCAGCCGGCACTTGTTGAAAGCCTGGATCCTCAAGGGCGCCATGTGTATGCCTCCTTGCGCATTTCAGGTTCTCCAACGGATGGCAGCTGCCACTTTACTTCTTCCACAGAACTTACTGCTGATTACGGTTACGAAAGAAGGCCCGTGGATGTGCATTTCAAAGAGAAAATCAAGAAACGAAAAAGAAAATGGGAGTTCCATCAAGTCTGCCCTCCTATGCTCGCCTCCGTCAGCAGCCCTTTTTATCGCCATGAAGGCCTTGGATACTGCCGCCGGCATCTATTGGTAACCTACACCGGAAAAGACCACATATTCACTGCTTTTCATAGCGGATTTGGCGATGGCCCTCATTATCGAGCGCTGAAATTGTCTTTTCCCGATGGCCCAAACGATGAATTTACGTCCATCTATGAAATGCATTATGAACCTGCGGTTGCAGGACAAAAAGAAGGATCGACCCTTGTTAAAAATAGCGATGGAACATCGATTGTCTACCACTTTTCCAAAAACCTTCTGACGACTTTAATTCAATATTTTGGAAAAAATGGCGCTCTTAAAAAGGAAAAGGCCTTTTACTGGACCGATAACCAATGGCTGAAATCCATTGAAATGAGAGATAGCAATCAGATTCCTCTCTATAAAAAAACGTATGAACACGACCGCTTCGGCAATCCCATTCTAGAAGTATTTGCCGGAGATTTGACCGGAGAAGGAAATCCGGAGACCTTTACAATCAAAAGAACGTTCTCCGAGGACGGAAGGAACCTTCTTCTGAGAGAAGAGGGAGAGGACGGCAAAGTCATTTGCATCTCCTATCTACCCAACACCAACCTCGTTACCTCTAAACTCACCAAAGACGGCGATAAAGTCATCTTGAGGGAATTTTCCGTCTATGATGATTGCCACAATCTCATTCAGAAAATTGCCGATGACGGCTCAAGCGAAGACAAGGATGACCTGGCAAATGTCACACAAAGGAACCTGACAACGTACACCTTGCGCCAATCTGCCCCTTTCCTGCATATGCCGGAGTGGATTGTCGAAACTTACCTGGAAGATGGCACCGAAAAGCCCCTCAAAAAGAGCCATTTAAATTATGATCGCCATGGCAATGTGGATCGAGAGGAAGTTTACGATGCTCAAGGGGTCTATGCCTACACCCTCTGCAGAACCTATAACGAGCGCGGAGATGTTCTCACTGAAACCAACCGTTTAGGACAAGAAGCCACATATACTTATGACCTAAGAGGCCGCCCGGAGACCTCCATCCATTTTTCCGGAAGAATGCATACGACATTCCGCCGCGATGCAAAGGGACGCCTTCGAGAGCTCACAGAAAAGGGTGATGATGACATCACCCATGTTTCTTCTTCAGATTACGACTTTCATGATCGCCTGATCCACAAGAGAAATCCATTCAACAATAGTACGCACTATACCTATGACCCCCTTGTAAGCCTGGTCGCAAAAACAGACTATCCTTCGATTATATCCGTGGATGGGCTACCCGTTGCGGTGAGCACACTGTCCAGCTACGATCCTTTTGGGCGAGAGCTGACACGGACAGATCCCCTTGGGAACACCACAAGCTATCTTTACAACGCCTACGGGGCGCAAACTGAAATTCTCCATCCCGACGGCGGAAAAGAACAATTCAGATATGAAAAAAATGGGATGCTCAGCAGCCACACAGATCCCGAGGGGCTGACGATTCATTACAAAAATGATGCCCTTGGCAGAGTCCTTTCAAAAACCTACTTTTCTGCAGATGGAACGATCCTCGCTGTAGAGAGTTTTACATATAATGGCTTTAATCTTCTCAGCGAGACGGACAAAGAGGGCCATACCAAACTGTATTCCTACGATGGCGCAGGAAGAAAAATCCGGGAAGAATTTTGCGGCCGGGTCGCTGAGTTCGGCTATGATTCTCTGGGATGGCTCGCCACAATCTGCAAGCATAATGCAGATCATCCCCTTTTCACCTACTACGGAAGAGATTTGGAAGGCCGGATTTTAGAGGAGCGTAAAACGGACGCCTCCGGCAATACCCTTTATAAAATCAATTATTCCTATGATCCTGTTGGGAATCAAAGGACCATCACTCGTTATATCAATGGAAAAGAAGCTGTTGAAACCTTCGACCATGATTCTTTTTCCAGGTTCACCTGGCATCAAGATGCCGAAGGCTATGTCAGCAAAACAACATACGATGAAAATTTCACCAACTCTTTAGGTCAACGAGCATTACAGACGACCTCGATCGATCCCCGTGGAGTTGCAAGCGTTGATACACAAGACGCCTTGACGCGCACTATTCGCACAGAGATTTTGAATCCCCTTAATGCAACGATTTCCTGCCGGGACATGACTTATGATCCTCAAGGCAATCTCATCTACCGCAGAGATCACGTTTATGAAAATGACCGTTTTCAAAACACCCAAACCGTCCACTACACCTATACTCCCAATCATCAGATAGAAAGCCTCACACGGGCCTTTGGAACCCCGGATGCGAGGACAACAACTTATACTTATTACCCTTCCGGAAAGCTCTCCACAAAAACTCTTCCCGACGGCGTGACACTATTCTACACCTACCATCCGCTGGGCAATATGGCCCGTCTAGATTCCTCAGATGATAAAATCCATCATGTCTTCGAGTACGACAAACTGGGCTACTTGAGATACGCCTCCGATGAGAACCGGAACATCGCCATCCTGCGACAAGTAGACCCCTTTGGCAATGTCACTCAGGAACTATTTCCCCACGATCTGGTAGTGACAAAAGATTACGACGACATCGACCGCCTGACTTGCCTGAAAATCGCTAATCAGGGAGAGGTTCTTTATACTTATGATCCCCTGTTCCTGAGAAGAGTCACCCGAATTTCTCCTGGGGGAGATGTTCTTTATGCGCACACCTATGACGATTACGATTGGGACGGAAATCTCGTTTCAGAAAACCTGGTTGAAAATTTAGGCCAGGTGCAGCATTTCACCGATCGCAGAGGGCAAAAAGCCTCGATTTCCAGCCCCTGGTTCTTTCAACAGTGCGGATACGACGGAGTCGGCAATCTCATCACCAATAGTGTCGACGGAGTCGAACATCGCTACTCCTACGATGGATTGTCTCAGCTCTCATCAGAGAATAGTGCGATCCGCTCCATGGCGTATAACCATAACTCCCTCTACAACAGACTCCAAAAAAATGGAGCAAACCAGGGATTTAACGATTTAAATGAGCTTTTATCAGAGAATGCCCTCCCCTTGTTTGACCTCAATGGAAACCAGATTCTCAAGCAAACACTCTCTGAAACCAACCGTTTCACCTATGACCCCCTCAATCGGCTCATTGAGGTCTCTTCTGAAAACAAAAAGATAAACTTTGTCTATGACCCACTCGGGAGGCGCTTAAACAAAATTGTCTCCACACCCACCGCTCTCGGCTGGAAAGAAACAGATTACGAGCTTTATCTTTATCATGGACAAAACGAGATCGGAGCCTTTAGTTCTCCGGACGAACCCAAAAATCTGAGAGTTTTCGGTATCACCCCGCATAAGAATAGTCCGAACACGATTTGCGTAGAACTGAACGGTCAAATTTTTGCCCCTATCCTCGATGTGCAGGGAAATATCCTCCGTTTGGTCGATCCCGCTTCCCGAACCATTACCAGCAGCTATGAATTCACCGCATTTGGCCAGAAATTACACAAAAATCTAAAGGAAAATGCTTTCAACCCATGGCGTTTCGCCTCAAAGCGATTCGATCCCGAACTCGGCCTCATCTACTTCGGCAAGCGGTACTACGATCCCGAGTTTGCAAGGTGGCTGACGACAGATCCTGCGGGGTTTATCGATAGCGTCAATTTATACCAATATGTTCTGAATAATCCTTTTAGATATTGTGATCCTAGAGGCGATAGTTTAGGAGGATACCTACTTGGTTTAGGAGAAATCGTTTTGGGAGGGGCCATTATGGCTGGCGGTTTCGCACTTGAAGTAGTTACTATCGGTGGATTTACGTTTGGTCTAGGAGTGACAACGAGTACTGGTGCTGCCTTGATAGGTCTTGGGCTTGCAACGACTACGTATCATGCGCAAGATATAAAAGCTCCCAATATTTCATGGAAGAATACCGATGTTTATGTTCCAGATAGGCCATTGCCTCGAGATCCTCGAACAAAGGAACCAGTTCCTGAGACGGATGTTCCTCATACTGAATTAGGGACAAAAAAGGGGACAAAAGGAAAATATCCCCAAGCAAGAGAATTTGATGCTCAAGGAAGACCGGTAAAAGATATTGATTTTACTGATCATGGACGTCCACAAGACCACCCCAACCCACATGAGCATCAATGGAAACCAAATCCAACAGGAGGAACACCTCAAAGATCTCCTGAAGCTGAACCATTAACAAAATAAAGAGGGCAAGAATAATGTTTGAACCAAAATATTTAATCCGCTTGGATAAAAAAGCATTTTCTCATGACCAAGTAGTTTGTCTAGGCTCTCAATTAAAATCTATCATCATAAACCTCAGCGAATTAATAGAACCGCACGTTTGGTTTGGTGCAGATGTCGATGCTATCTCTCCTATACCAAAAAAGTTAGGTGTTGATTCATTTCAATTAAGAAAAATAGGAGATAGTCATTCTCTGATAAATTTATGTGAAAATATAGATCAGTTTCTGTCAGGTGTTTTTATTGCTGTTAAAGAAAAAAATCAGAATTTTAAATATTCAGATTTGTGTGTCGAAACCGAGGATGAACAATTTCGCTCATTAAATCTTGATGGAATTTTAATAGAAATTAGAGCGTTTGACACGTCCTATTTTGAAGTGTATTCTGATAATTCAATTTTAATTGAAAGATTATCAAAAATATATAAAATTAAAATCGATCATTTTGAACCATGATTATGATCATTAGGCTAAGTTCATTAACTCCTCGACTTTGTACATTTTTCGATCCGCTGTCAGCTCAAGGAAAAAATGTGGAAGACTACATGGAAATGATTATTTACGAGATTAGGAAACAAGGAAATTTAAGAGGCCCATGTTGCGTAAATCAAGGTTTAGGTGTGTAAGCGTTACACACCTAAAACTCGATTTAAGCAACATGCTCGGAAAAAGCATCCGGCAGCTGAGGAAAATAGAATAAGGAATACGAGAATGAAAACAACAACTTTAGAAGATTTCCAAAAATGGAAAGATCTAAACAAAGGAAATAAATTTTCCTTGTTTGACTATCTTTTCCATATAACAAAACTAAACAAACTAAGTACTGACATATATTTTGCTTTTCTGGAAATGTTTTGGCCAAATTTTGTTGTTTATAAGAATTACATCATATTAAATGGAAATTTTTCAGAAGAAAAAATTGAAGATTTGATAAGAACAAATGAAAAGGTTGAATATTGGATGAATCTTTTTATTACCGATCCATTTTTCGAAAACGATGAAGATGGAGATGAAAGAGCAGGATCATTGGCTAAGTTTCTTGTGGATATATGGAAAACAAAACTGAAAAATGATTTTCCTACCAAAGATTTTGTTGTTGAATATGTTTGTGATGCAGAATGCGGTGACCATGGCTTAACTTTTTATCAAAAGTAAGCATTACATTTATTGTCAAATGCCATCCTTGGCACAAAGGCGGCGTAGACAACGTGCCTTAAGCTTATCTTTTTTTATCGGTTTTTTCGGGGATCTCGAGCTGTTTGCCGGGGCGCAGTTTCTCTGTGTCCATGCGGTTGGCGCGCATGAGATCTTCGACGCTGACTTGGTATTTGCGGGCGATTTTCCAGAGGTTGTCGCCGGACTCAACGGTGTGGACCTTTTTCTTGGATTTTGGAGGGGGTGGGGAGGGTGCTTGGATGGCGGCCTTGGTTAGGATGATGGGGGGTTGTTGGGGGAGGAAGCGCTGGAGGGCGAGGGCGTGTTCGTAGGGGTCGGGGAGGGCTTCGCCTGCAAAGGTATAGAGGAGGGATGCTGCGCGTTTGCAGACGGCATCGGTGCGGGGAGAAGAGAGGAGCTCTTTTGCGAAGTTTTCGAGGGGGAGGGTTTTTTCGGTGTAGAGGTCGAGGAGGTTGAGGATCTGTGCGTCACTTAAGCGTTTGGAGGCAAATTCGAGATCGGTGTCGAGAAGGAGTTTGGCGGCGATCTTCGGAGTGGTTGTTGAGATAGTCGAGTAAAAAGAGGCGTCTGCGGTCGGGGGTCAGGTCGATGGGGAGGGAGAGTTCGGAAAGTGTGTTCCACTCCCCTTCTGCGATCAGATCGACGGCTTGTTCGCGGGTGAGGTTGAGGCCTGTTTTTGTTAGGAGCGTGTGGGCGGCGTGGAACTCGGGAGAGAGAGTGAATGCGTCGAGCAGAGAGGGATCGCGCGGGGCGAGGGAGCGCTTGACTTCGTGGAATAGTCCTTGACTGGTGAGGGGCCATTTTTCTGTTTTGGCGTAGTGGAGAATGGCGTGGAATTGAGAGTCGGCTAGGCCGGGGAAGACGGGGATGTCGATTGTCTCTTGCCCGTCGTTGTTGGTGAAGGGGAGGGTTCTTTTTTGGAGAGGAAGGCCGCCGAGGGCTTTGTCGATATTAAAATGATGAAAGGCGACGAGGCACGCGAGGGCCAGGTCGCGCTTGGCAAGGCCTTCTTCGATATGGTCACTGTTTTCCAGGCGGAGAAGTAATTCCTGGTAGGGTAGAAGGGAGTAGGAGCGAAGGAGTTGGGCATTGGTGGCTAGGACGTCTGCTGCGGGTGCGGGTGTGTGCTCAATGGCGAGCGCTGCCTGTTTGTCCTTGAGGACAAAATAAACAAACGTCGAAATCAGGCCGATGTTCAAGGTTCCGCTGATGATCAGGGCCTGGGTGAGCCATTTGGTGCGGCTGACCCATGTGTTGTCTTGTGAGCGTGGGAGCATTATTTTCTTTCCTGAAATTCAAGTGAGTTTGTTATAACAGTATATTCCTTATCCTAAATTTTTCCTCACTTTTATGAAAGTCCCCTTATCGCTGTTAAAAGAATATTTGAATTTCACGCAATCTCCTCAGGAGCTGGCAGAGGTCCTTACACTCGCCGGCATCGAAGTCGAGGGGATTGAGGCTGCCCCGCTGACATTCTCCGGGGTCGTTGTGGGCGTCGTGCTCGAAACGAGCAAGCACCCGACTGCAGACCGGCTAGTCGTGGCCAAAGTCACCGACGGCAAAGAAGAATTTCAGGTCGTCTGCGGTGCTGCTAACTGCAGAGCGGGTCTCAAAACGGCTTTTGCCAAGATCGGCGCGACGCTGACCGATGAAGCAGGAAAGCACTTTAAGATCAAAAAAGGCAAACTGCGCGACGTCGAATCTTTTGGAATGCTCTGCGCAGCAGATGAGCTTGGGCTGGGAACAGGCGAAGGGATCATGGAACTTTCCGAGGAGTTCGAGCTGGGCGCCGATCTCGCTGGCTATTATTCCGATATTATCCTCGATGTGTCTCTGACTCCCAATCTCGGCCATTGCATGAGCATTTTGGGTCTTGCGAGAGACTTGTCTGCCCATTTGGCAATTCCCTTGAGCAAGATAGAGTTCAGTTTAAGCGATGAGGGAGAGCCGATTGAAAATCTCATTGAGGTCCAACTGATCGACAAGAAGCAGTGTCCACGTTATGCATGTCGATCTGTCATGGGCGTTCAAGTGGGCCCGTCGCCGGATTGGCTGAAGAAAAAGGTCGAGGCGTGCGGTGTGCGCAGCATCAACAACGTCGTCGATGTCGGCAATCTCGTGATGCTCGAGCTGGGTCAGCCGTTGCACATGTTCGATTATGACAGGATCGATGGCAAAAAGATCATCGTCACTGCTCAGACGGATTACAAAGAAATGGAAACTTTGGACGAGGTGAATCGTCCAATCCCGCCGGAGTCGCTGCTCATCTGCGATGCGTCGAAACCTCTTGCGTTTGCGGGAGTGATGGGAGGAAAGAGTTCGGCTGTTACTGAAAATACTGTCAACATCCTGATCGAAGCTGCCTACTTTTCCCCGCAATCGATCCGCAAAACGGCCAAACTGATCGGCTTAAGAAGCGATTCATCGCAGAGGTTTGAAAAAGGGATCGACCCAAACAATGTCGTCCCTGCTCTGAACTATGCGGCTTATCTGTTGCAGAAAGTGGCTGGAGGCAAAGTCGCTAGAGGAGTCGTAGATCACAAGGCGCATGAATTCCATGAAAAGAGAATCAACTGCCGCACCGAGCGCGTCAACAATCTGATCGGCGTTCAATTAAGCACGAATGAAATTGCCGGTCTGCTCGGCAGGCTGGGCATCCGCTCCATCGAGGAGAAATTGCATGAAGTGCTGGTGAGCGTTCCCACCTACCGCAACGATATTTCCATCGAGGTCGATTTGATCGAAGAGGTCGCGCGGGTCTTTGGATACAACAACATCCCAAAACCCATCCCGGTCCATGTCACCTCGACGATTTTAAATGCCCCTCTCTATGAGTTGGAAAAGAATGTCCGCGGGCGTCTGATTGCAGAAGGACTGCAAGAACTGATGACATGCGATCTGATCAGCCCCTCTCAGGCGGAAATGGCTTTAGAAAATGCGATGAACAAAGACGCGCTGATCAACGTGATGCACTCTCATTCCGTCGACCAATCTGTCCTGAGAGCGACGCTTTTGCCGGGTCTTCTGCAAACGGTGAAGTACAACTTCGACCATGGCAGCCCCAACATCGCCGGCTTCGAGGTGGGCAGGGTCCATTTTAAGGAGAATGATCATTACTTTGAACCTTCGACGGCGGGGATTATCCTGAGCGGAAAGAAGGCTCCCTACCACTGGGATCCCAAACCGGAAGAATTCGATTTCTTCGATCTGAAAGGGATCATCGAAAACTTGATTTCCGGCCTCCAAATCGAAGGGATCGAGTTTGAAATCTCCCATCTCCATAACTTTCATCCGGGAAGGCAGGCGAAAATCAAAAAAGGGGACGCAATTCTCGGCGTCATGGGTGAGGTGCATCCCGCACATGTTGCGAAGATCGATGTTCCGGGACGGATCTTTTTTGCGGAAATCAATTTGAACGAGTTGGCGCCGCTGCTCCCGAAGCAGTGGAAAGTCGCCGATCTCGCCCAATTCCCGGGGTCGGAGAGAGATTGGACAGTGACTTTGCCGGATGACCAACCGATTGAGACGATTTTACGCGCAGTGCGGGCGGTCCCGTCGCGCTTATTGGAGAAAGTTGTGCTTTTAGATCTTTACAAAAGCGAGCAAATCGGCAAAGATAAGAAAAACGCAACTTTCCGCTTCTTCTATCGCGATATGGAAAAAACCATCGCACTCGAGACAGTAGAAAAAGAGCATGCGCGCATTACTGCCGCAGCCGCGGTTAAATTAGGTTAAAACGAGGTCTACTATGAGAAACAAGCTTTTCGCACTCCTCGGCTTCATGGGTCTTGCACTGTGCGGATGCAATAATAATAATCAGGATGACAATGTCATCTCCCAACGCTACATCCACAAATACGGCTACGCGGTCTCCCAGGAAGAATGGGAAGCAAAAAATTATCCGGGCCAGGTGATCACAAGCCTGAGCAATGGCGTCACCGTCACGACCACGGTTGAGAATGGGATCAAGCACGGACCTGCCACCCAAACCTTCCCTCACAGCCAAACCATTGAGTACTATTGCCTCTATAATCAGGGCAACAAGGTCAAAGAGATCTCCTATGATCCCGCAGGCATCCCTATTGAGGAATGGATTCAACTTTCTCCCACGCGCCATTCGATCACAATGTGGTATCAGGAAGGCTCACCGATGCTTGTCGAGGAATATGTCGGAAAAGAGTTGCTCGAAGGCCAATATTTCACTGCCGCTAACGAATTAGAGTCCCGCGTGGAAAAAGGCGCCGGCATACGCATACTCCGCGACCGCATCGGTACTCTGCTCGCAAAAGAGACGGTTCAAGAAGGATACGCTGTAAAAAAAGAGACCTTCTATCCCAATGGCGCTCCCGAGTCGGTCGCTTTATACTTCCAGGACTACCTCCACGGCGAGAAGCGCACTTTCGCCCAAAATGGCGAACCTTTGGGCATTGAAGAATGGGTCAATGGACGGCTCCATGGCAAGTCGACCTATTTTAAAAACGGCAATCGCTACGTTGAAATCGCTTACCTTTACGGACACAAGAACGGGATTGAGCGCCATTTCATCGACGGCGATATCGTCTCGCAGGAAATCGCTTGGGAAACTGACCAGAAACACGGGGAATCGGTCTTCTACGCCGATGGAAAACCTGAATCTCAATGGTACTATGCCGGGGAACGCGTCAGCAAGCACAAGTTCGACGATCTCAACAGGCTCGACGAGATCATTTCTCGTCTTCCTTATCGAGAAGAAGACTACAAGCGTTAGATACCTTTCATCTTTCGGGAGGCAACCGCCTCCCTTTTTTTTATGACTAAAATAACTTCATTTTTGAACGGCCCAAAGATTCGCGTCACTCTTGAATTCGAGAAGCTCGGGTTTAAGAGAGCATTACTGTCCCTTGCAAATCGATTTGAATGCGAAGTGCGCGGCGAGGCTGATGAAAAGCTAAAAGATGCCTTGGTGGCATTTTTGATGAGCTATGGGCAGAAAAAAGCCGCAGAAATTGAACTGCCGCTTGATGATCAGTCTCAATTCCGAAAAAAGGTGCTTAATAGCCTTCAAAAGGTCCCCTTTGGCTCGACATTGACCTATGGCGAGCTTGCCCTGGAGGCAGGCCATCCGGGGGCGGCAAGAGCCGTCGGAACAGCATGTCATTACAATCCCTTTCCTCTCTTTATCCCCTGCCACAGAGTGATTGCCAGCGGTGGTAAAATGGGTGGGTTCGCCTGCGATTTGGAAATTAAAAAACTGCTGCTTGAGTTCGAAGATATCGAGGATTTATGCTGAAGCACTTTTTGCTGATAGCGACCTGTGTACTGCCAATGCTGTTGCAAGCATACGAAGAAGAGTTTCTTTTCGAGAACGAACAGGTGCGAATTTTTAAGTGGAAGTTGATGCCGATGGAGAAAATTGGACAGCACCGCGACGACTATCCTCAAGTGGTCATTGCCATGCAAGGGGGAACAATCAATCGTATCGGTGAGGACGGTTCCTTAACTGCAGTTATTTTACCCGCTGGGAAAGCAGTCTATCAAGAGGCAGACCTTGAGCTCCACGATGGGATCAATGCATCAAATACGGCGATTGAAGCAATTATGATCGAACTGAAAACTCAACCTGCTCTATCCTCGTCGTAAGTCATTCTGCTTTTGCAAGAAAAGGAATAAATATGAAACTGATCACGCTAAATATTTGGGGCGGACATGTGCATCGCCCACTTTAGAATTTATCGACTCTCATCGAGAAGTTGACGTTTTCTGTTTTCAGGAAGTGTATCATAATGCCGAGAGTAAAGTGTCAACGGACGATCGAACGGTTCATCTTAACATTTTTTCAGAATTGCAAAATTTACTTCCAAACCATCGCGCCTTTTTCAAACCCGCAGTACAGAACATCTATGGCATCGGGATGTTTATCAAAGATGACATTGAGGTCTTGGAAGAAGGAGAGATCACGATTTACGACAATCCGAACTATCAAGGGATGGACCACTTAAGCAATCGAACAATGGGGTGAAATGCCGCATCGATCATCAGGAACAGATCATATTAAATGTGCACGGCCTCTGGAATGGCAAGGGAAAGACCGATACCCCCGATCGAATCACTCAATCTCAGAATATTAAAAACTTCATGGACGCCATCCCCTGTCCGAAAATATTGTGCGGCGATTTTAACTTAAGACCAGACACCGCAAGTATTGAAATCCTTCAATAGTGAAGCGATCAATTTTTTCATAGTGCTCACACTTATAGAACTATTCAAATTAAATGACAATTTTTAACGAGTGAGCAGCCGTCCGCGAAACACTCCAATTCCAATCAGCGCTGTAATGAGCATCATTGTTCCACCTATCCACATCGGAAGGGTAGGAAACTTGCCGACAAGCGAACCGGAGCAAAGTGGACTCAAGCCAAGGGCGAAGGCATTGACAGAGCTTAGGACGCCAAGCGCTTCGCCTTGGGAATTCGCTGCCGCGCTATTTGAAATCACCGTGATGGAATTAGGTGTAACGAATGCGAGAAAAAATTGGTTCAGGAACAAGAGAGGCCAGAGCCAATACGACGATGGGAGAAGGATAATGGCGAGAATTGTCAAGGCGGTGAAAAAATTCCCTCCGAAAAACAACGCCTCAGGCTTCATAAGACCAACAAACGGTCGAATCAACAATCCTGTGCTCAATGCGTAGAAGCCGCCAGCAGCTCCGTAGAAATAACCCAGATCACTCGCAGAAAATTGGAAGTGAGTGATTAAGTATACCGGAGCAAACTCAAAAAAATAGGACCACGCGAACTGGTGCAAAAATGAGCACAGAAGAATCGTTCTGAGTCCATAGAACAGCAGTAGAGGTTTTCGCCTTTTGCTATTGGATGGACTCCCCATATTGGCGCACTGAAGAATGAGCTCAGCGGCATCAGTGCGATCAAAATGCCGAGCCATAGGCCCCACATCCCTTCCGATGAGTACTCCCGGTTGAAGAGGCAAGCGAGGAATCGAAAAGCATCGAAGAAAAGAGCGGATAGATGAGTCCTACCCCCATGTTATCAATAAATGCCACACAGAGAGCGATATAGAGCGTCGATTTCATGGCTTTTTCCGTATTTAATTGATTTATAAAGGCTTAGAAATTGCCAAGAAGGCATGGAAACAACTATTATTCAATAGTATACTGATCTAGTACGTTCTCGGTATATGATATTGAAGGTCCGAAGATAATGAGCTCTTGGGAGTCAGAAGCTCGCTGGCGATCACTTTGCGGTCCCTCTCTTCATCGGAGATCCGAGTCATCCTCTTCATCCGCCATGACCATATTCTCATAGTCGGGCTCTTCCTCTTCTTGCTTTTGGGAGCGGAAGAGGCAAATAATGCCATCAGAGACAAAGAACGGCAAAACGCCTCATCAGATCACCCATTTAGGCTATTCTAAACGAATATTACTTTGACAAGATCCTTGAGGGATCGTTTTCTGCCTATTAAGCTGAATGACTTAAGGAATCCCAAAGAAGTGTTGGCATGCTTTTCGCATGTCTCCTATTTCGCCTTTAGATCAATATTGAGGAAAAACAATGACCAGGGAACAATGCTGAAAGATATCTCCGAACTGAGATCGATCAATGATCAACTCCAGGCTGAGATCCGCTATCTCGATGAGCTGTTCAGGAGAGATTGGGTTGAACAGGATTGAAACGTAAAATTTGCAGCTAAAGAGCTTCTCGAGCAGGACGACGGAGAGTTCGAAGACTTGAATTCAGTCAAGTAGATGGAGATCTTCGAGGGAAGTTCCGGTTCGATACCTTCTTCCGATTCGAGTAGATGCTGAGAAGAGGCTGTCTTGTGCTCCTTCACCAGCATGATCTTCTCTTCAATGCTGAGCGCTGCGATATAGGACGGCGGTCGATGACGGTGCCGGTTTCTCCTGAGACGGTACACACAGTCGATGGCCTGCCTCTCCACAGCTGAATTCCACCAGAGGGTCATCAGAGAACGCTGGATTCGCCGCTGCAGTCAGGTTGGCCCAACGCCACCGGCACTTGATCCAGAAGATCTGAACCCCAGCATCTTCCTGAATCGCCACACGACCTCTTCCCCTGTTTTTTGTACTTCCGTCGGGTCGGAGCGTCTTTCCATCCCTGTTGTTTGACAGCTGTGCTCGATTAATTATACATCGACGTTGAAGCTGGCTCTGACCCGATGCCTTCTGTTGCTCTTCGACGACCTCCTGCAGGTCGGACATCAATCTTCAAATTTTGCACTGGCGTTTTGTGGGTCGTCTCTTGCCTCTCTTCGACAAGCCAAGGGTGGGCGCAGAGCTGCCGCAACGGAGGATCGCTTCCAAGTCTCCATGCGATGAGAGGCGGCGCAGTCGAGGCTGACCTTTTTGGTCGGTCCCTGTTTTGCTGCTTTGAAGCCACCGGTCATAGACTTGTCGTTCAGATTCTGTCATTTTCAACGAAGCCGTCTGCTCGAGTTCGGGGGGCAGCTCGATAGCGACCTGCCATGTCTCCTTACGCCGCAAGATCTAGAAGGGGCGGATCTTCTTCATGCATGTAATGCTGCGCATTGAGCTGACTGCCTTATACATTCCAACTGGAGAATAGCGCCTCTCTCCCGGTGAGTCGGGCTGCAGAAAGCGAAAAATGGACAGAGATCATCGAGGCGGTTCCGATAGGGGTGCCCGTAATGGCGAGGCGGCTTTTGGCTTTTTCAGTGGGCAGCAGTTGTGAGAGGTTTGACTATAGGGATTTTTGATCCACTAGGGCCTCGTCTAATATAACTAATTGATAATAGACTTTTTGCAATAATTCGATGCATTTCAAGAGGGGCATAAGAGGTCAGGATGATCTCCTTTTGCTCAAGCTCTTCTTGACTCTGCAATCGATGAGCGCCTTCATCAGCGATAACAGTAAAGGAGGGAAGGAATTGTCTCGATCTTCGCTGCTAATGAACGGAGGATGGGTCAGCACCACGATGAGAGATTAGGGTTTTTGCAGGGTCAACTGGGAACTCTTGCCAAGGGACTTATACAGTTTTTCCCAGTCCCGTTTCATCGAGCCAGAAAAGCCCCCCAAACCCCCTTTAATCCAGACTTAAGCCATTGAAGGCCTTCCTTTTGATGGGAAGAAGCTGCCCCGCGGAAGTGTTTGCCGCTTGGGCAGGTTCTGCGGGCTGGCATCGATTCGATGGAGCGATTTTTGCTTGGATCTCTTCCTGTGACGGGGACTTGTCTTGATGGAGAAGAGGCTGCAGGAGCCCAAAGTTGATTTTTCTTGACGAGATCCCTTCGCTTGTGATCTCCTGCTCGGCAGGATCCCCCAGTTCTCATTAAATTCCCGGTGGTTCTTAAAGCGACTTGGGTCTCAGAGAGCTGGACAAAATGTCTCTTCGGTTAAACGCCCCGACGAGGTCCTTTAAATCCACCTCATGCTCATCGTAGCGCACCTTAGCGCGAACAATAATTTTCTGATCGGAAATGACAGCATCGAAATCGACTTGCTTCTGTCTCAACACTTTCTTGCCGCGCGCATCGATGATTCTCCAGCCAATCTCTCGGAGGAGAAGTTCAGGCTTTTGGCGGCTTGTTCCAAGCGGACAGTAAAAATGAGACAGATCGACTATTTTTTTGATGATCGGTTTCGAGAAGATCTTTTCCAATCCTTTTTCCGCCTCACGGTTTCTAAAGGAGGGAAGAGCGGGATCGTGCGCTCCGATTTTTCAAAGTCGCGTAGTCAAACCACAGGTCTGCAAATCCGCCGTGTCTGTCGGCAAGCACTAAAAAGGGGAAAGGATCGACAACGGTATTTGTCTGCGGGGTTTTCCACTCGATCCGGATTTCTGCATCGGCTTCGTCTAAAAATTTGATCAGAAATGAACCTTCCAAAGAAAACATGCACAAGCAGCGGCTCACCCATTTTCCGGAAACCTCTTCCTTGACTGCGCGGATGATCCCCTCTTTGAGGATCCAGGATGGATCGGCGGGGAAGACCCAATCGCATTCCCATCGTCCGAAAAACTGCGCTTTTTCTGAGCCTTGACCCTCCCCTTCGAAATAAATGTCAAAAAAAGTAAATGGATCGATGACCACTTTTTTTCCCTGATAGAAAACCCTTCCGGTCGTTCCAAGCATTTTGAGCAGATCGAATGACCGATCGGCGGAGACGAGGATGCGGTCTAGTGGAGACTGGGGCGTAATCCTCGCCTGTTCTTTCAGAAGAAGTTCCAAGGCGCTCTCTTTCACCAGATGCAGTTGCAAAGGAAAGCAAAGTCTCTTTGCTCAATTTTCGTTTGGATGCGCTGACAAGACAAACAGCCAAATAATTTTTGCTGTTCCTGTTTTCACTCTCCAAGTGGTAACTTAAGTCTGACATAATCGATGATGTGAATGGATGGATAAATTAAAAATTTGGCAACAAGGCACTTCCTGGGAAGACGCGGAAAAAAAATGGGACGCTGAGAGTCTTCGCTTAAAGCAAACCCAGCCGATCAAAACCCTTGGCACGCTCCCTAAGATGCCCGGCATGACGAGGAAACCGCGCAAAGGGGTAGAAATGGAAAAGCATCAAATATCTGCTTACCCATGATCGAAAACGCATTTTCCCCCATTATTTCTTTAAACATCCCTTCAAGTATACGCTGGGCTGGATAAAGTCCGCCTGGAAAAAACAATCTTATTTGCGCAGCGGCACTTTTTCCTGTACGGCGTCGGAAGCGTTGATGAATTTCAAGCGCTTCTCGCCGAGCAGGATATCCTTTTGGCGGTCGGCTTTTCCTATTGCCATAAACCTTATGAGTGTCCTTCCGGCAGATTTTCTTCCGAGTGCATCCACGATCCAGATCACCCCATCTGCCGCCAGTGCTTCATTGGAAAAGCTGTCAATGCCCTGCCTCTGCATCAGGACCACATTCGCCCTCTCTTCATTCCGACGATCCATTACATCGGCGAAAAAATGTTTGAGATCACTGAGGCCAACCCCGATAAAAAAATTCTTTTTCTGATCACCGCTTGCGAAATGACTCTGGAAATGTTCGGCGATTGGGGCAATATGGTTGGCGCTAGAGGCATTGGCGTACGTCTGGATGGAAGGATCTGCAACACGATGAAAGCCTTTGAGCTATCGGAAGCGGGCATTAAACCGGGGCTGACCGTCGTATTGCCTGAAACTCAAGCGCGTATCCTCGATCTGATCAAGACGCTGTGGATCCCTTCTTCCCCTCCTCGTAAAAAAAAGAGCGGCGAAACGGTTTAGGCCGATCTTTTTGTTCATAGGGGCGCAGACGCTCTGCATGTGTGCAAGCTTCACAGCAGCACCCTTTTAATTTTTCAGCGCATTGAGGACGACTCAGAAAGAGTTCATTGCAGTCCATATTTGCGCAATTATAATACACATCGGATGGCACGCTGCAATGACGACAAAGACTGATGACCTCTTCTGTTTTCTCATCGATGGGAACAGCTAGGCGATCGTCGAAGACAAAGAGCTTCCCGCGCCATTTATCATGACCCTCTTTCAGCCCGTAATTGATCACTCCGCCATCGAGCTGATAGACATTTTCAAAACCTTCTTTCTTTAGGAGCGCAGAATAAAGCTCGCAACGGATCCCTCCGGTGCAGTACATCATAACCTTCGTTTCTTTGGGATCGCGCTTTTCTTTAAGCTCGCGGGCGTATTGGGGGAATTCGCGGAAGGTCTCCAATGTCGGTAGTTCAGCTCCGTCGAAATGGCCGATCACCCACTCATAGTCATTACGGACATCGAGCACAATCGTCTTGTCATCGCGCTGCTGGAGCATCTCCTTCCATTTTTCCGGAGACACATGCTCGCCTGTGAGAGACATGTCGACCTGCTGGTCAATGGCGACCAGTTGTTTGCGGTATTTCACGGTGGCCCGTGGGAAAACGTGTTCGTTGTGATGATGCACTTTAAAAACGGTATCTTTAAACCGCTGATCAGACCTCAACCATTCCTGATAGAGGAGCGATGCTTCTTCGGAAGCGCTCATCTGACCATTGATCCCCTCTTCAGAGATGTAAATGCGGCATCGGACATCCTTATCCTTAAAAAATTCCAGATGCCTGGATACCTCCAGATGAGGATCATCAACCCGGGTAAAATGATAGTAGGCCAGAACGTGGAATGGAGAGGTTTTCACGGACATAGACTTTCCTTATTATGAAATGCGAATAGAATAACCTACGAGAATTTTCTATACAACTGGAGTTTGAAAAGCAAAATAAAGAGGCCTTTCAGGAAAGATCGGAAAGGCCCGGAGGATTTTCAGGGATCGGCTAGGCACTACCCCTGTGCAAATTATTTTATATAATTTCGTCGCTGCGTGTTAATCAACTTCTACGATCGAGAAAGATCACTAACAAAAAAAATTATACTATAATACATATTATAATTAAACACTTTTATCATATAATCACAAACAAATATAACAGAACATAACGCGTTTAAAATCAATTAGTTATCACTAAATCACCATGGCATGCCCAGCCCACTTTGCAGTTTTAAAATGGAAGTAATTAGTTAATGCCTTTGCACGAGCCTAAGCAGCCCCTTAATCAAATAAATATTTTAACAAAATACAGATTATCCTCCATCAACAAGCGGGGGGAAAATTGAGAAAAGATGGGGAAATGAAGATGTTCCATTTACAAAAATTTGAAGGTGTATTAGCATACATCTCTATTGATAAATTCTTTGAGATATTTTTTAGGAGATACAATGGTTCGATACACTGGCCCCAAAAATCGCATTGCTCGTCGATTTGGAGCGAATATCTTCGGTAAAGCTCGCAATCCACTGCTTCACAAGCCAAATCCTCCAGGAGTGCACGGAGCCAAAAGAAAGAAGAAGTCTGACTTCGGCCTGCAGCTGGAAGAACAGCAAAAACTTAAGGCGGTCTACGGGATGCTTACGCAAACGCAGCTCGTCCGCTACTACAAGGAAGCGATGCGCTCCAAAGGCAATACACCTTCCATGTTCATCGAGCGCCTCGAGTGCCGTTTGGACAATATCGTGTACAGGCTCAAACTCGCGCCTTCTATTTTCGCCGCTCAACAGCTCGTCGCTCATGGACATGTGCTCGTCAACGGCAAAAAAGTCGATCGCCGCTCTTTCTTTGTAAGACCAGGGATGATTGTTTCAATCAAACCGAAATCGCAGCAAATGCCGATCATTAAGCATAGCCTCGAAAGCGTCGCTCAAGGCGTCCCCGAATACCTCGCAGCTGATCATGCAAAGTTTTCAGGACAGCTGCTCATTGCTCCTGCGATCGACCAAGTTCCTTTCCCGATTCCTTTGAACGTGCCCTTGATCTGCGAGTTCCTCGCACACTCAAGCTAGAAGATTGGTTTTTTTGCAGACCTTTTGATCTTTATAATTATAAGCAGCTCACCTTGAGCTGCTTTTTTTTGAGACTGTCTCGCAATCAAAAAATTCTCATCTTCGCTGCATTTCCCTCACCAATTATTCCAAAAAACAATACAATCATGCAACTTGTGCATTTTAAATCAATTTTGTCATGCTTATTTTCGATCAAAGAGAGCCGCGTCAAAGAGCCAAAAAGGCTGAACAATGCCTACGCATTAATTTCAAGGAAGAGCCTACTTGCTTGGATCCGCGAAAAGGCAGACATATGTGCGGCGCCTCGCAAGTGCATGCGATGCTTTTCGAAGGGTTGATGAGGCTCGAGCCCGATGGGAGCTTAAGTTGCGCTCAGGCCAAATCGTATGATATCTCACCGGATCAAAAATGCTATACCTTCCATTTGAGGGACACTTTCTGGTCTGACGGCTCTCCAGTCACAGCGCATGATTTTGCACACACCTGGAAAAACATTTTGGACCCTTCCTTTCCTTCTCGGGATACCCATTCCTTCTTTTTCATAAAGAATGCAGAAGCAGTAAAAAATGGAGAGCTTCCTTTAGATCAAGTGGGCATCACAGTCAAAGATGCAAAAACACTCCATGTTGAATTGGAGAAGCCCATCCACTATTTCTTGCAAATCATAGCTTCGAGCACATTCTTTCCCGTTAACCAAAATCAAGATCGAGATTTTCCTGATTGGTACTTGGAGGCCGGCGAGCATTTTGTCTGTAACGGTCCTTTCAAGCTTGCCGACTGGAAGCACAATCATGAAATGCTTCTTAAAAAAAACAAGCATTACCACCGCTCTGAAGAGATCAAGCTCGACTCCATTCACATAAGCTATATCAATAAAGGGATCGCTCCACTGCACATTGATGCTGCAGGGCTCTTTGACATCATTGGCCCTCCCATCTCTGTTTTGCCTCATGATCTGCTAAGAGAATTGTCTCAAAAAAACCTGCTTCAAATTGTCAGTATGCCCGGAATCGCAAACTGCACATTTAATACCCATCGATTTCCTTTTCATAATGTCAACATTCGCAAAGCGTTTTCATACGCTATTGATCGAAAGTTCCTGGTGAGCACAATCACTGTTCTCAAGGAGCAGCTGGCTCTTGGCGCGATCCCGCCAATGTTAAAAAAACAGGCCATTCAACCCTTTTTTAAGGACAATGACATCAAAAATGCGCGCGCACATCTTCAAAAGGGAATGAAGGAACTCGGCATCACTCCAAGAGATCTCGACGATAAATTAACGTTCTCGTTCTGGAAGAAAGATTACGCCTGTCCCATGATTCCACAGGCCCTACAGAAACAATGGGAAGAAAAACTCGGCGTTAATGTTCAACTCGAAGCGCTTGATTTCAAAGCACTGCACGATAAAGGGAAAAACAATCTTCTTTCGATGGGGTACTTTGTTCCTGTTTCCATGGCGTGCGATCCCATCGACCTGCTGTCGCGTTTTAAATTTGCCGCCGGATCGCGCAATTATGCCTGCTGGCAGAACGACACCTATGTTGATCTTCTCAATCAAGCAGAACAGTCCGCATCGCAGGAAGAACGCTTCGTTCTACTGGAACAAGCAGAGAAGCTCCTGATGGATGAGATGCCAATTGCCCCTCTTTTTTATTGGAACAATGCATTCCTTGTCCAGCCACATGTCCAGGGATTTGCCATATCGCCCCTCGGTTATTTATGTCTTGACCGCATTTCAATAAAAAGACCTTCCTGAAATTTCTTCTAGCGCTTAAATCGCCAAAAGTTCTTAATATTTTGTAATTTGAATTTTCTTCATCGAAAATTGTGAGAAACCTTTCGAAGTCATTACTGAAGGATGCGGTATATGGAAATCGCTAATCAATGGAGAAATGTGAAGAAAGAATTAATACTCGGAGCGTTAGGAGTTTTTATGCTATTTACGTCATGCAATACCAAAGACCAAAAAGCCAAAACGCAATCTTGCTTGCGGCTTAATTTCAAAGAGGAACCCTCCTCTTTAGACCCTCGCCGCGGAAGAAATATGAGCGGTGCATCCCACCTTCACTCGATGCTCTTCGAAGGTCTGATGCGGCTTGAACCCAATGGAGATCTTCATTGCGCTCAAGCGAGCTCTTACCAAATCTCGCCGGATCAGAAAACGTATACCTTTCATTTGGGGAATAACTTCTGGTCGGACGGCACGCACGTGACCGCTTATGATTTTGAAAAGACGTGGAAGACCATTTTAGATCCCCAATTTCCAGCCCTCGATGCCCACATCCTTTATTCTGTCAAACATGCAATCGCTGCCAAAAAAGGAGAAATTCCTCTAGATCGCGTGGGAATCCATGCAAAAGATGCAAAAACGTTAATCGTTGAGTTGGAGCATCCCACTCCCCACTTCCTGCAAATGACAGCTTCAAGCTCGCTCTATCCTATTAACCAAACTCAAGAACTTCATTTCCCCAATTGGTTTGCCGATGCAGGGGACCATTTTGTCTGCAATGGCCCTTTCAAATTAAGTCAATGGAAGCATCACAACAGAATTCTGCTCGAGAAGAATAAGCGTTATCGCCTTGCGGACCAAGTCAGGCTGGATGAAATTCAAATTAGCATCATCGATAATGAATCCGCCACGTTGCACATGCATGAATCCGGAGATTTGGATATTATCGGTCTCCCTATCTCTCCCCTTCCTTTAGACGCCTATCCCGATCTGATCCAAAAAAAACAGCTCCACATCTACCAGGCCCCCGGAACAATGGCCTGCATGTTTAATACGAAAAAATTTCCTTTTTACAATGCCAATATACGCAGGGCATTTTCCTATGCCCTCAATCGCCAGCTGCTCATCGATAACATCACGCAGCTCCAGGAAAGCCCCGCGTTCAGCATCGTTCCTCCCCATTTAAAAAACACTTCGACTCAACCCCATTTTGAAGATGGCAATGATGAGAAAGCGCGCGCCTATTTCCAAAAAGGTCTCGAGGAACTTGGGATACAACCAAGCGATCTGAATGGCAAAACGACCTTTTCGTACTGGTCGCATGACCATGCCTGCCCAATGCTGCCTCAAGCGATGCAGCAGCAGTGGCGGGAAGTGTTAGGGGTAGAAGTGGAGCTTGAAGCGCTCGAATATAAAACACTGCATGAGAAAGGGAAAAATGGGCTCCTTTCCATGGGATATTTTGTGTACCTCGCCATGTACCAAGATCCCATTGAGCTATTAGATCGTTTTAAGAGTGCGCAAAATACGCGCAATTACGCCCGCTGGCAGAATGATACGTACGCTGACCTCGTCACCCGGTCAGCCCAATCCACCTCTCAAGAAGAGCATTTTGCCCTCCTCGACCAAGCTGAGAAAATTATGATCGATGAGATGCCCTATGCGCCGATTTTCCATTGGAATTATGCGTTGCTCGTTCAGCCCCACGTCAAAGGGTTTGACATATCCCCTCTTGGATATTTCTGTTTTGATAAGGTCTTTATCGAGAAAAAAGAATAATAGACCTCTTGCATAACTAAGGGTTCGTCGATTTTCGGGATTATTTTGGCCGCTTTTTGATTCTTTTGTCCTAGTGGTCTGTAACAAAAGTTTTTGGTGTTTCGGCTAGCGTGAAAGCTCCCGCGGTTGAGACATCGTAAAAGGGGGTAGTATTAATGCAATACAACCCCTTTTGCGATGTCTCAACCCCGGGGCTTTGACGCAGCCCAAACACCAAAAACTTTTGTTACGGACCACTAGGTAATATCAACTGCGTATATAACCCTAGGGCAAAAGAATCGAAAATCGGCTCAAAAGAACCCGAAAATCGACAGAACCTTAGTTATGCAAGAGGTCTAATCAAGCAGCTATTTTACTCATTAAAAAAGGTGAAACTATGGTTTCTACACAGACATCCGCCAGCCAAGGCATTCAGTTGACTGAAACAGCGGCAAGGGAACTCAAAAAACTCCGATCTAAAGAGAAAGAATCGCATTGGGGTCTTAAGTTTGCAGACGAACAAAGCATCTGCGGCGAAGGATACAACTACGTAATCGATTTTGCTTCCTCTCACGAGGCTTTCGAAGAAGTATTCTATTCACATGGAATTGAAATTTACGTTCCGAAGTCTAGCGTCTCAAGGCTTCAAGGAAGCATTATCGATTATCATCCTCCCATGCACTCTAATATTCTTATAAAAAAGTGGTTTCATGTAAAAAATCCGAACGCAAAAGGGCTTTGCCCATGTTCATGCGGAGATGGAGTTGGTTACTAATCCTCAGATAAAATTGGACTCGCTGCAAAAGGGGATCGCTTTTTCCCTCTTGGCTTCCCTATTGTATGCATTAAAATCTGCTGCAATTAAATCTGCTCCACCCATCAAGGTGGAGCAGATCGTTTTTTTGCGCTATCTGTTTGATTTCTTGATCTTAAGCCCATTCTTCTTAAAAGCCGGAAAAAAACTGCTTTCAAAAAAGTTACCCTTGCACATGGTCCGAGCAAGCCTTATCGTCCTATCGGCATGCTGTTCTGTATATGGGATAAAAAACTTAGTTCTAGTCGATGCTCTTTTACTTGAAAACACGATGCCTCTGTTTATTCCTTTAGTTTTATGGGTATGGCATCGGCAAAAAATTAATCTCTATTCCGTTTTTATTCTATTCATCGGTTTCTCCTCTGTATTTTTCCTTTTAAAACCAAAGCTGAACATTCTACATATCGCTAGCTTTGCTTCCCTAGCCACAGGCCTTTTCTCGGCAATCTCCACTGTAAGCATTAAGACACTTTCCAAGACCGAATCTTCTATTGCCATCTATTTCTACTATAATATCTTCGCAGGAGCTTTAGCGTTCTGTCTGTGCGCTTATTCGTGGGAAGGCCTCCCATCCATTCCTTTGCCTTTTTGGCTACCCTTGGTTCTCAATTCGGTGCTTGGGGTTCTGTTCCAGTTTAGTATTATACAAGCTTATAGGTTAATCTCTCCGCACGTTGTCGGAGGTATCGCCTATTTTGGGATTCTATTTAGTGCTCTTCTCGGTTGGTTGATATGGAAAGAACCGTTAGATATGATGCAAATCCTCGGAGGCGCTCTTTTAGTTGGCTCAGGGCTATTAATGATCCTTGAAAGCAGGCGAAAAACTCTCTCTGAGCAGCAGTCTTTGCCCGCCCGAAAAGAGCACTAGTGGTCCGTAACAAAAGTTTTTGGTGTTTGGGCTGCGTCAAAGCCCAGGGCCAATTTTTGAACCACGTTCGGTATAATAATTAATTTTGCGCCCAGATTGCTGTCCCGAATTCTCCTTTGACTGTCATTTGCTGGGAATCCTCTAAGAAGACGCGATCAAATTGCATCACTCCAATCGGGGAGACGGTGAGGTTTTTGACATGGGGTTTTTGCAAATAGGCATAATGGTAATAGCAAATGGGCGCTATCGGCATTTCCCTGAGAAGGGTCGATTCCGCTTTTTCTATTAACGTCTGGCGCTTTTCGCAGTCCATCGTTTTTCGATATTGCTTGAGAAGAGCCTGGTATTTAGCATTTTCCCATCCGGAGAAATTGATCGGCACATGATTAAATTCAAACTTTTCCAAATAGTTGACTGGATCTGCGTACTGCGCAACAGAGCATACCAAGCTCATTTGAAACTTCTTTTGCGGAAGCCCATGCCAAAATTCTTTAAACGATAAAGGATCGAGTTGAATGCGGATTTGAAACGTCTTTTCCCAATAGGCCTTGAGCAGGGCTGCCATACGCGAAAACTCATCCGTGGCCTCGTAAGAAAGCGCGATCTTTGGCAGTTTTGCTTTCAGCTCCCGCAGAGCTGTCCTGTATAAATTCTTGGCCAAATCAGGGCTATCTTGAATTAAATCAGAAGTTTGAGGATGAGGCAAAATAGAAGGTGAGAATCTTCTGGCTGACAACGCATTAGGCAAGAGCAATTTATCCAACAACTTCTCGCGAGGAATTGCATGGGCAAAGGCCCTTCGCAAATTCACATTGGAAAAAGGATGCTTTAAGGTATTGAACCAGCAGGATGTCATCCCTGCAACGGGTTTGATTTTTTTCTTCATTAGAAGAGCCGGTAAATAACTGACAGGGAGCGGAGAAATGGGATTGCCTATCCAATCCAACTGGTCGTTTTCAAATAAGTTAAACGCCTCTTTTTCATTGGGAATGATTTTGATGTGAATGGCATCGAGATGAACCTGCCAAAGAGGTGCGCAAAGGAGATTTTTTTTGAGGAGCATTTCTTTGCCATGAACCCATTCCTGCAATTGAAAGGGACCGCTGAAGACAAACGATGCAGGATCTTCTGTCGTTTTTGAACTGACAGGGAAGAGTAGGCAAAATGAAGTTAGTTCGAGAAAGTAAGGGCAAGGGTTTTCCAACTCAACTTCTAATGTGCGGTCATCCCTCGCATAGACACCGATCTTATCAAGAGATACATGTCCTTTTTTTGCTTTTTCTGCATTTTTCAAATGATAGAAGAGATTGGTTGCTCGCAGAGGAAATGCCGGGGAGAGTGCGCGTTTCCAGGAATTGACAAAATCATGGGCGGTAATAGGAGTTCCATCCGACCAATAATGCTCGCCGAGGTGGAAGATAAACTTTTTATGATTATTTAAGATCTGGAAAGAGTCGGCTAAATCGCATTGAATCGAATGATCCGCTTCAAATCGGGTCAATCCTTTGAATAGCAAGAAAATAATCGCAGAGGAGAGCTTATCACCGCTCTTTTGCGGATCGAGAGTGATGGGGTCTTTATGAAAACTAAGCCGCAAAGTGTTATGCATAGCCATCCTTTCTGGATGGATAGATTACACAAAAGTGCAAATCAAAGATATTTCTTTCTTTTCAATCAACGGATACAGCGGCTGATTTCCGTTTCATGCCGATCAGGTCAAGCGCATCTTCGGCATTGAGCAGCCACGCATAGGAAAAGAAAATCAGGACAAAAGTGCCGCTAAGCGCTGCAAACTGCATGAACTGTGTTGTGAAATCGCGGCTGAATGTCACCATGGGATCCCCGGAAAAAATCGTTAACGTGGGATCGTCGACTAAAAATTTTCCGACGAGAACTGTGGCTACAAGTGCGATCAGAGAGCAAACGCCTGTCTTCAAGAATGACATCAATACAGCTTTGTCTAAGATAGGCTCGCCCAGCTTTTTTGATAGGCGGAAAGAGAGGTAGATATAATTAAACCAAGCGGAAACGCTAGTCGCAATGGCAATGCTGAATGCCCCCCATTGCAATCCAAAGACAAAGAGCGACGACAAAAGGATATTAAGGACGACAGAGAAAACCGATCCTAGCATCGGCGTCCGAAATTCTTTACCCGCATAAAACGCCGGCGCGAGCAGCAGGACAAAAACAGCCGGGAGCAGTCCAAATCCATAGCCCCATAGGCAGAGTGCGGTATGATAGGTCGCCTCCATGCCGAAGTCGCCATGGCCGTACAGAAAATTAATGCCTGCGATCCCCAGCGCAAAAATCCCCAAGGTGCAGGGAAAGATCAAACTGAAACTGCGACGGAAGGCAAAGCGCAAAAGCTTAAGATAGTGGTCATAAATACCCCCTTTAAGAGCTCGGCTGAGCGGAGGGAGAAGGGCTGCCGACAAAGCGATCCCAAACAGAGCGAGCGGCACTTGTTCAATGCGGATGGCGTACCAGAGATAGGCGGGACCTTCCAGAGAGGCATAGCGCGCAAAAACGGCGTCGAGAGTGGTGTTGATCTGAACAGCGGCCACGCCGATGAGCCCGAGCAGCAGCGGCTTTAACAGTTGGCGCAGCTGGGGTGAGAAAAGCTGGGGAGAGAAGCACTCTTTCCAGGATAGATACCGCTTTATCTGGGCAAACGTTGAAGGGGCCAGCATGGCCCATTGCAAAAAGAAGGCGGCGATGACGGCAATCGACAGAGGCAGTACCGCAGCAGAAGCAGGATTGCCTTTGAGAAGCACGGTTGCCATGATCCAGACGAGATTAAACGCCACCGGGGCAAATCCCGTGAGGAAAAATCTTCGCTCGCATTGCAAAAGAGCGCTGCTTAAGCCAAAGAGGCAGATGAACAGGATGCCGGGCAGCATCCAAATCGAGAGATAGAGGATCTGCGCATTATCCGGTTGCAGCTGACCCCATTTCAAAATGCTGCATAAAATCAATTCGATCCCCCCGATCAGAAGGATCAAAAAAAGACTTAACGAAAAGAAAAGGTCGCGAAAAAACTTCGCGCCATTTTCCGGGGAGGTTGAGCGCATCTGTTCAAAATGGGGAATGAACCCGGAAGACATGGGCCCCTCGCCAAAAAGGCGGCGGATCAAGTTTGAAAAGCGGAAGGCCACCATAAAAGCGGCGATCGCAGGATTTGTGCCAAAGGCGATGGCCATGGCAGTATCCCGGCCAAGCCCAGAGAGCCGGCTCAAAAAAGTTCCTGATAGGAAACCCAAGGTCGAACGGGAAACGGTTTTCGGGGTATCGGCAGGGGCATCCACTGACATAAAATCACCCATTGGTAGACAATTAAATTACATTGAATCTACTATATTGCTCAAAATAGCAAAGTTTTCAAATAGAATTATGAAAAAGACACCCGCTGACGAACTCCTGATCGGGGCGCACACCTCTGCGCAAGGGGGAGCCCACAACGCGATCATCGAAGGGATGGAGATTGGGGCGACCACCGTCCAGCTTTTCACAAGCAATCAAAAACGCTGGGAAGGAAAGCAGATCACAGACGAAGAAGCGCTCCGGTTCAAAGAAGCGCTGCAATCGACAGGCCTCACTCAGATCATGAGCCACGACAGCTATCTGATCAATTTAGGCTCGCCCAACCCCGAATCTTTGCACAAAAGCCGCAAAGCCTTCAAAGAAGAGCTTGACCGCTGTCAAAAGCTCGAGCTGGCCTTCCTCAACTTTCACCCGGGAGCAGCTCTGGAGGGGACGGAAGAGGAGTGCCTCGACAAGATCGCTGACAGTTTGGAGCACGTGGAAGATCTCGCCGACAAAGGGCCGACTCGCCTTCTCATTGAAACGACAGCGGGACAGGGTTCTTCCGTCGGCTGGCGCTTCGAGCATTTAGCTTACCTGGTCGAGCGCCTGCATAAAAAAATCCGGATCGGCGTCTGCATCGACACCTGCCACATCTTCGTCGCCGGCTACGACATCCGCACAAAAAAAGCCTGGGATGAGACTCTCAGCGAATTTGATCGGATTGTGGGCTTAAAACACTTGTATGCGTTTCACGTGAACGACTCGATGAAGCCCTTTGCCTCGCGCAAAGACCGCCATGCCCCTCTTGGGCAAGGCGAGATCGGCATGGAGTGTTTTAAAGTGATGATGACCCATCCTTTGCTAAGAGAGATCCCCAAATACTTAGAGACTCCAGACGGGCCTCCCCTTTGGAAAAATGAAATTGCCCAATTAAGAGAATTTGCAAAGAACCTATCTCAGTAAAAAGTTTCAGTCGATTTTCGGGTTCTTTTGAGCCGATTTTCGATTCTTTTGCTGGGGGTAATATACGAATGTTGATATAACCCCCAGCAAAAGAATCGAAAATCGGCCAAAATAATCCCGAAAAATCGACGAAAAATTTTACTGAGATAGGTTCAGATGAAACATACCAAAATTAAAAAAATCCAACCTTCCGACATTGGTCACACAATAACAGTCTGCGGCTGGATCCGCACTGTCCGAGAACAAAAGACATTCTCCTTTATCGAACTCAATGACGGCTCGACCCTCTCTAATCTCCAGATCATCGTCGAAGAGACCGTTCCCCATTATGCCGAGCTGATAAAACAGCTCTCCACCGGCGCCTCTATCGGCGTGACGGGACAGCTCGTCGAGTCTCCCGGTCAAAAACAGAAATGGGAGCTCAAGGCTTCCGAGATCACCCTCTTCGGCACAAGCCCTGAAGACTATCTCCTTCAGAAAAAACGCCATTCCTTCGAGTTTCTGCGCACGATCGCCCATATTCGAGCGCGCACCAACACGCAAGGCGCTGTGACCCGCGTCCGCAATGCGCTGGCCCTCGCCACCCACCTGTTTTTTCAGGAGCGCGACTTCCTCTACGTCCAGACGCCGATCATTACCGCCTCGGATTGCGAGGGTGCCGGCGAGCAGTTCCTCGTGACCACATTGGATATGAACAAACCTCCCCGCCATTCCGACGGATCTGTCGACTTTTCCAAAGACTTTTTTGCCAAACCCGCTTATCTCACCGTCTCGGGACAGCTCAACGGAGAGGCCTATGCCTGCGCTCTTTCCGACATCTACACCTTCGGACCTACCTTCCGCGCAGAAAACTCCAACACTTCGCGCCACCTCGCCGAATTTTGGATGATCGAGCCGGAAATGGCCTTTGCCGATCTCAAAGACGACATGGAATGCGCCGAGTCCTATCTTAAATACGTTTTTAGCTATGTCCTTAAAAACTGCGCTGAAGATATGGAATTCTTTGACGCCTTCATTCAAAAAGGAGTCCTCGAGCGACTCAGACACGTCGCCGAATCGCCCTTTGCCTACTTGACCTATACGGAAGCTGTCGACATTCTCAAGAAGTCGGGAAAGGCCTTCCAGTACCCCGTCGAATGGGGCAGCGACCTACAATCTGAGCATGAGAGGTATCTGGCCGAAGAGTATTGCAAAAAACCGGTCATCCTCACCAATTATCCCGCCAAGATCAAATCTTTCTACATGCGCGATAACGATGATGGAAAAACGGTCGCCGCGATGGACGTCCTTGTGCCAAAAATTGGAGAGATCATCGGCGGCAGCCAGCGTGAAGAGCGCCTCGACCGCCTTGAAAAAAAGATCGTCGACTTCGGACTCAAGCCGGAAGACTACTGGTGGTATCTGCAACTCAGGAAGTACGGCTCTGTCCCCCACGCCGGATTCGGCGCAGGGTTTGAGCGTCTCGTCCTGTTTGCAACCGGCATGGAGAACATCCGCGATGTGATCCCCTTCCCGCGCTTCCCCGGGAATGCTGAGTTTTAAATGTTATTTCCGATCCGAGGCGTCAAAGTATGTTCTATTCGTATCACCGCGGTAAGGATAGGGTTCATCATAGTGGATCTCAACTTGATTAAATTGTTCCTGCAATGCGCCTTTTGTCTTTTCGCGTGCAATCGCCTGTTCTTCCGCATAACCAGGGGGTGTGATCCCCTTTTCAGTTTCAGCATAATGAAATAAAAAGTCCGATATCCGTATATCAATTGGATATTCCTCTGTAGAGGTTCTTCTATGGGAGGATCTAACTGCGCTTCCCAATTTTTATACTCCGTGCAATTGACAATCGAATTCTGCAAATCGCGCTGATCCTTAGCTTCTCCGAATTGCTTGTAAAATGCAGTAAAACACTCATTTGTAGAGACCTCATAAGCATTCTGTTTTCGTTCGCTTACAGTTAATTTAAACGGGCCAAAATCATTTTCCTCGCCAAATCCCATGAATTGAAACTCGCTCGGGAAAATAAAACTTCCACCCTTCCTAACTAAATCAACGAAACCAGGAAAAGAACCGTTATTAAAAAACTTAACAGTTGAAATGTCTACAATTACTCTATCAAACAGATTTCTTACCGATTTCATTTGTTCTGACTCATTGCAATCGAATAACTAAATGCAAACGCTGAGAATTGATGAGAAGTTCGGGGTCTCCGGGCTGGACATCCAATGACACCCACACTTCACCTTCACGAGACTCCGGAAGAGGAACATCGTGTGCGTAGGGCGCCCTTCCAACGAAAAGATTGATCTTAAGACCCTCTTCTTTAAGCCCTTGAATTTTATGAATTATATCGCTATTATTATAAACAACTTGTGAACTATCCGATTTTACTTCATTCTATTAACCTCAATTTTTAAATTGCCTATGAACACCATTTTACTATATAAATTAATATAATTAAACTGTTTTTTAAACACAACGCAAATAACTTATCGTTAATAACTTGTATAGAAGTATAATTTTAATAAAAATATATATTGAAATAATAAACTTTATAAATTAAAATTGTGAGTATAATTAACGGTTAAAAACAAAGGAAATACTATGCAACGTGTCAGCCCTATAACAACAACTCCAGGACAGAACCGCGAACCCACGGTTTTGGGGGCATTGACGACCACACACCCTCTGCCAACGAGAAAGCCATGGGCCACAAACGGGACTTGCCCGCGGAAGAAGTGGTCACCACGGCCGACTCTACGCTAGAGCCAGCATCTCCTGCCGTCAAGCCAGCGTCCCAAAGCGCTGCCCCTCGGCCGAAGGTCGCCTTCGCATGCGTGCGCGAACACGTGACCATGGAACAGGTGCTTCAGCATCTGGGCTACTTCGCGTCCCTGCGCGGTCGCGGCCGGCAACGCCGTGGTCCCTGCCCCGTGCACAGCCAGCCCACGGCCCCAGAGCGAACCTTCTCGGTCCATCTGGGCAAGAACGCCTTTCAGTGCTTTCACGCTGAGTGTGCGGTCAAGGGGAATGTGCTGGATCTGTGGGCTGCGATCGATCGCCTGCCGCTGTACGAGGCCGCCTTGGACCTGGCCGAGACCTTCCAGGTTCCCCGGAACAGAGAAGAGGAACCCGTAAAGGGAACCAGTTCTCCCCGAACGGCGACGGCCAAAACGTCCGCCCCCGCGGCGGCCACTGCGAGCGACGGGGCGAAGTAACAACGTAATAGCATTATTATAGCATAGTATGCCATCTATATTGTAGTATATATAGAATCGTAAGACTGTTACCAACACAGCCGCGAGCGAGCGTTGCTGGTGTCAGCGGGCGTCCATGAGCATGCTCGCAAACGGTGGCCCGACCGTCCCCTCCGCGCCCCGAGCTGAACCCGCCGGCTTGCCGTCATCACGATCGACGGCACTTGACTTTCATCGGTACATCTTTCCCGAGCTTTCTTGGCGCGCGGTCAGGGCCGGTTTCCGGTTTTCGCGACAGCGCGCCCTTGCTGGTTAATGTTGGCCCATAGCCAGACCATTACGGATCAAGATCCTGGCCCGATGGCTGGAGGATGATGAGCCACAGATGGACACGGTCGAAACCGGCAACGACGGCGAGGCCCCCCGCATTGATCGCACTCGATCAAATGCAAAATCGATATCTTGAAAGAGCTTAAGAAAAAGACTTGCAGGTTTCTGTTTTTTATTGCAGCCGCCTCGGAGAGTTGCTAACTTGATCGCCTTGAATAGCCTGGCAACCGGACGTGAGATTCCCTCTCAGGGAGCGTGTGTTATGTCCCAGCGCCGCATCTGGATTTTCGCCGCATTTTTAGCGATCGCGGGAGGGGCCGGGATCACGGCCTTGACATCTCCCGGCCGACCGACGCAGGCCGAGGAGGTCAAAGTCGCGGACGACCTGCCGACGCCGCATGAGTTGCTGGCCGCCCTGCCCGGCGAGCTAACCCCCAAGGTCCCCCTGGACGTCAACCGGGACACTCCAGAAAAAGGTTCGCGACCAGAAGAAGTTCGCCGAAGAGCAACTCCTTTTCGACCTCTTGTCCTG
>CAWESW010000061.1:0-42243 GCA_963811735.1 uncultured Verrucomicrobiae bacterium
CCATGATTCGATTGTTCTGGTTGCCCTAGGCTGTGGAGCCTTCGCCAATCCCCCTAAGCAAATCAGCGAAATGATGATGGAGCTGATCACAGAGGAATTCCCCAACTCCTTTAAGGAGATCCACATCTCCATCATCGATGACCACAACACCGGAAAAGGGCATAATCTCCGTGGAAATTTTGTGGAATTCAAGGAGACCATAGAGCATGGGTTCCTTGAAACTCTGAGTTCCATTGGCATGACCTATCAGGTTACCTAGAAGAGAGTCTTTGAATTAAAAGGGCTTCGTCGATTTTTGGGTTCTTATGAATCCAATTTTAGACAGCTTCTTACATATGAAACGGATGTTGCATGGGAAGGCGGATCGAAAAAGTGGTCCCCTTTCCTGCGATGGATGTGACCGAGATCGTCCCATGGTGCTTTTCGATGATCGTCCGAACGATGGAAAGGCCAAGACCGGCGCCGCCGAGCCTCCGCGAGCGTGCTTTGTCAACTGTGTAAAATCTTTCAAAGATATGCTCCAGATCAGCTGGCGGGATCCCAATCCCCTGATCGCTGATCGAAATGCTCGCCTCCTCGCCCTCGTTCACAAGCCGAATGGTAATTTGGGCCGGCGGATTGGAATACTTTGCCGCATTGTCCAAAAGATTGATGATCGCCAGTTCTAAGATATCGGGATCTGCGGCTACCACAATCGTCTCATGGCTTTTTTCAATGACAATTTGCGCGTTTTCATACACGGCTAGTACGACTTGGCGACAGGCTTCAGCAAGGGCGACGAGATCGCACTCCTGAAAGCGGGAATCGGGCAGATTCTCTAAATCCGCTAAGGTCAACAAATTTTTAACCAGGTTGTCCATCCGCTGACAGTTGCGGACGATTTTTTCAGTAATGTCGACCACCATGTCGCGGGGCAGCTCGGGCAAATCCTGCAATGTTTCAGCAAAGCCTTTGATGATCGTGATCGGCGTCCTGAGCTCATGGGACGCATTGGCGACAAAATCTTTGCCCATTTCGAGCACTTTGTAATGGCTCGATTTATCCTGGAGCACCAGGATCGCTCCGTTGCGCTGGGCTTTCGGTGCTGCGATCAAGTCGAGGTAGATCTTTTTCCTGTCCCCCACAGAGATCGAATCGGTCAGCACATTGAGCTTTTCCTGACACGACTTGAGCAAAATACGGCATTTTTCCAGTAACTGAGAGTGAAGGCTATCGCTTTGCTCCGGAAATCTCTTTCCGAGAATTTGGCGGCGGGGGATGCCGATCATTTTCGATCCTGTGAAATTGATATAGCGGACATTCATCTCGGCATCAACGGCGATCACCCCTTCCCCTAGAGACTCGAGGATGGCCTCTTTTTCATTGCGCTCGTCAGTGATATTCTTGATCTGCAGGCGGAGCCTGTCTGAAAGAGAGTTAAGGGTCTGGGCCAATTTGTAAAAATCATCTTCCTCATCAATCGACTTGCTCAGAGCGATATGGGGAATCGCCTCTTCCTGTCCGCTCTGGTAAGGCTTGATCGCTTTAATAATTTGCTGAATCGGGAAGTTAATGCGATGGAAGATCAGCCATGTCACTGCTCCGAAGAAGAGCATCGCCAACGCGCAAAAGGCGAAGAACCAGACTTTAAATTCCGCAGTGAAATCTTCGACCTGTGAAAAAGGGATCGCCGTGCGCAGGATGTAGGTCTTAAAATTCACATCAAAAGAAATCGTCACGTAGGCGAGCCTGGACTCCAGGACAGCGGATTGCTCGACGGAAAAGACGACCTTTTTTTTGATTGCCTCATTCACTTCGGACTGCGTCATCGTTAAGACGGGGACATTTTCTTCCTCGCCCAACTCCCCCTTGGCCGAATCATAGATCACTTTTCCCTGATCGTTGAATAGAGATACACGAAAGAAAATATACCCTTGGGCTTCCTTGAGCTGCCTGATCATCTGGCTTTCGTCTTGTGCCTTTTGCAAGACATCGATCAGATTGAGGGAATTGAGCTGAAGATTGTTAAAGACAATTCGACTGACGGTTTTTTCGATGAAGGGGAAGGCGAAAAGGGCGAACACAAAAAAGAGGAGGATATGGCTTAAGATGATCTTTTGCCGAAAATTAAGTCCCTTTCTCATGCTTTGATCCTTACTACCTTATAGACTTCAACCGGCTTGTCAATTCCTTTGAACTGCAAAGGGGGAACCGCTTCATAAAGAAAGCGCTCTTTGACAAATGGCTCATCCAGTGTATCTTTTGTGATCAAAATTTCCATCCTTTTCGCAGCTCCGCAGAGACGGGATGCCAAATTGACGTTGCTGCCGATCACGGTATAGTTAAGACGATTCTCTGCGCCCATGTTACCGGCGAGCATTTGGCCTGTGTGGATCCCGATGCCCAGTTCAATGGAAACCTCGCCTCTTGCATTGCGCTGTCGATTCCATTCTTCAATAGACTGGATCATTTCGAGCCCGCTTTTGATCGCATCAAAAGCATCTTTGCTTCGAGAAATGGGGGCTCCGAAAAGCGCCATCGCCTCATCGCCGACATACTTGTCAATGACCCCGTTGTTCTTGTCGATCACCTGGGAAATTTTAGTCATGCAGGTATTTAACAGATCGACGACTGCCTGCGGCTGCATATTCTGCGTCAATTTAGTAAACTCGCGGATGTCGGCGAAAAGGACGCTGACTTTTTTTTCTTCTCCGCCCAAGTGGATGCTCCCTTTTAAGATCTCCTGTGCGATTTCTCGGGAAACGACTTTGTTGAGGACTCCCTTGACTTTCTCTTTTTCCTGCAGACCCTTCACCATCTCTTCAAAAGAATGGCAGAGGACAGCGATCTCATCATTGTGTTTAAGAGGAGGCAAAGAGAGTTTGATCTGATCCAGGCGTCCTTCGACAACATCATCAGTTGCTCTGGCGAGCTGGATAATCGGCTTGGTGATCCTGCGAGAAATGTTGTGTAAAAGCAGGATGGCGATCAGCAAAGCGACAAGACCTGCGATATGCGTATTGAGCCGTATTGCGTCGACGACGCGCTGGCTGCCCGATTCGAGATCGCGAAGCAGTGCGAATTCCTTGGATTCCGGATTAAACAGGAAAAAGTGCAGGTCGACGGAAGGGAATGGCTGGACGTTCATATAGAAATAGTTTTCATTGTCCCAAGAGACGATTCCCGATTTCTGCTGGAGCATTTGCGCAAAGGGAAGGGACTGGCTTTGACCGATCTCTATTTTTTGCCCCCTCTCGCTATACGCACTGACGGGATTGCCGCCATGGACGAGCACAGCTGCCTGACGGATCGCCATCACAAGTCGTTGCAAAATGAAATCAGAGTTGACCCCCAGCGTGAGATAGCCGATCCTCTTTGCATCGAGAGAATTCACATTGATTTCAGCGGTATTTCCTAGGAAAACATACTCTGAATTAGGCGATGGAATAACCGCGAGCGAGGTGCCGAGATTGGAATGGGGGTCCTTCGGGGCGTTGCTTTGATAATAGGCGCTGTCATCGAAAATTCTTTTTGAAAAACAAACATTCTTTGTGTCGATCCCCACGCCGACTGCATTATTACTTGAAAAAACAGTGGCCGCTTCAGGAGAAGGGAATGCAAATAGATCGTTGCCAAATACTCCGCTGTCAAACATCGCGATCAGCATCCAGATCATATTGATTTGCGTGTAGCTCAGAGCGATCTCTTCAAACTTTTTCCTCATCATTTGCTGTTCGGAGACTGAGGACAGCAATGTCTCCGTGGGAATCGGATTCAGCCTTCCATCCTGATGAGAGACAGCCTCATCGATCTTCTGTTTGATCTGGCTGAGAGTGTATTGAGGCGGCTGTATTTTTTTTGTCGCAAGAAGATCCTTCCCTCGCTGGAATGCTTTGACGAAAAGATCGAGATCGAGCTCATACCCTTGCGTCCACTGGACGGCAATCGGAGGCCATGTCTTACCGGACTCAAAAATCGGCTGGGGATCTTTTGTGGAGGACTCCATCACATTTTTCACATCGAAAAGCAGATAGGGGATGGGCACAGCTCCCGGAATCTGCTCGAGCGCCTCTCCAGTAATTGCCATTGACGAATGTGCGATCAATGAATACGGCACCCGCACGGCAAAATAGGGAGTCGGGGGCTCCTCAAGACCTCCCATGTAAATCCAACTGAGGTCTTCATCGATGTCAATGCGATAAACCGCATCCATGACGTTTTGCTGAGGGATAAGAGTCGCGGTTGCCTTTCCCTGATTGGAATTCTGGATAAAATCGACCCATTTGTATTCGAGCAGAAGATCTGAGGCATCCCCCCATGTTCCCTTTTGTGCGTTGCTCGACGTGGGACCAAAGCGCAGCGCCTGCGGCGAAAAGCTCGAAATGTTGTTCAATATTGCATCGAGCCTGACGACTTCCTCGGCAATGACGCTCGCCAGAAAGTCTTGCATATCGATCCTGCGCTTTTCACTCATCTCCAGAATTTCCTTGCGGAGGTTCTGCTGCGCCTTATTCAGTTCGCGCCGAGTCACATAATTTTCGATGATATAAGAACAGGCAGAAATGACGACGAATAATCCGCTCACCCAAAGGAACAAGCGATAGCGCAAACTCATAAGATAAATCCATCCCGGGATATGGCCTTACTTACGCTATACGCTCTTTGTAGGCCTCATTCAAGAAAAGAATCAAAAAACACGCTGGACAATATTAAGACACATCATCAATCATGTTTCATGAACAAAGGAGGTTCTATATGTCAATGAGAAGTATCACAGCTTTGACTAGACAGTGCTATAGCCATTTCCCTGTCTCGCAAAATATCGAATTCAAACAGAGATTAGACTTCTTTAAAAAGGAAGTATTTCATCAGCAGCCTCTATTACCAAGACAGCCTCTCATGACAGCTCCCCCAGTTACTGTGCGCGATATTAGAGGGGTTTTTGAAAGGATGGCAACAGGCCATAGTTCCCAAGCTCTTCAAAGAGAAACGGAAAATCCTTCTCAAATGTTTTGGCACACGTCTACACGATTATCATGGTCTGCGCCGAACTTTGAACTTCAGCCTCTGTTAGCAGAATTGTCATCTTCTACGGATGCGCAACCCATTTCTGAAAAAGCAGATAAAGGCAAGGACAAGGATGTGCTTTCTGTGAAAGCAGATAAAGGCAAGGATGCGCTTCCTGTGTCCGTTGAGGAACATCGACCCGTGAATGACGCACTCGTTCAACAACTGGAAGAGCTTTGCTTACAATTAAACGCTAAGGATGATGGTGATCAATGTAAGCGAACAAAAGGACATTATTTTGCCCTTCAAGGACAACAATTGGTCTGGAAGCCGTTTCACAAGGAAGGCAAATGGCAACGCGAAGAGCGCAAAGAGGCAAAAGAAGCTTTTCTTCATTTATTGGATGTTTTGGAGCAAGCTGCAAAAAGCGACATTAAAGTAATCAATGACAGATTTCCCGATTCAGAAGAATTCGTGGAGATCAACCTTGATCTGATATTGGAAAAAGTGATCAATAAAGAATGGTGCAAGTCACTTTTGACTGATGAGGTCGTACGGAAGAAATGCTTAGATTTGATATATTTGATCCTATTTAAAGGAAATTTAGATAGTGCTCATGAAGTCCATTCTTGCTTACATGAAGCTGGCCCAGCACTAGATACCATTGTCCGTATATTGAGTTCTATTCAATTCAAATTCGTGACAGAAGCCATGCCTGACATCTATGAAAAAGGACTGCATCAAGTAGGGTCGTTAAGGGTTAAAACGCAGACGCGTTTATTTGAAAGGGTTCTTGAGAAAGCGCGGTCGCCAGTCATTCGTGAAAAGATGCAGCAGGAATTCCAAAGAAGATTAGAGATACAGAAAAGCTATAAGATTTATCAGACAGGTTTAAGCTACCTAGAAGATCACGAACGCAGAGATCTGTTTTATGGCATAGGCATGGAAAAAGTTTATGAGATTTTGCCAGCTGAAGAACATGCTGTGTATTTGCAGGATCTCATTTTAAATCATCAAGACCGCATTACAGTCTTCAATAGTCGCTCACTGATTGAGATCTCTGATAATTTAAGCGAATGTCAAAGATTGACTAATGAAGAATTGGACTTGCACCGTAAATGGTCAGAAGACCCTAAAAAAAATCTGCAGAAATTTATTGCGGAAACTCTTACCGGTCGACCCAAAATGCGGGCGGAACAAGCGTTAGAGGATACCAATTTTGGATCTGTTATTTCTGAAATTTTTGGGACAGGTAACAAGATGGGCAATGTTCGAGAAATGCTTTCAGCATCTCTTTTAGAGGTTTTCAGCAGAAGTCTCAGTCATTTGGAACCCCATTTGGAAAGATCTCAGCTTGATGCCTACGAAGAAAAGAAACAATTATTTAAAGGAAAAATTAACTGGAATGAAATGAAACCGCTATTTATCCAACTTGCTCAAGATATGGAGAAATGCGGCTTAGGTTAATTGTCTTTTCATAGACTGTTTATGCGGTTCGACGATTGCAAGTCGGTCAATATTAGAAATATGAACCGACTTGCGATCAATTGAACTCTGTTCACGACAAAAATTGACTTCATACAGAGCACCCTGCTGATTTTCAAGGGCGTAAAATTATAGACAAAGATGAAACGCAAAGACGCTAAGGCGCAAAGTTTAATAAAATTCTTTGCGCCTTAGCGTCTTTGCGTTTCATCTACATTTTTTGTCGTGTACTACAGCGTTTCATAAATTTGCGCCCAGATTTTAGCGCAGGTTGCGGTTCCGAAAAACCAGACATACATGGGAATGTAGGCGGGTTTTTCGAGACTGCAAGATGCGGTAAAAGATGGGTCAAATTTATGCCAAAATTTATGAAACGCTGTAGTACAGAGTCGATTGAACCCCGGAGCTTTTCAGAGCCTGAATTCGTAGACAGTCTCTCAGTACTTGGAACCAGAGGGATAAAAATTCTCATAGCCGTCTTCGGTGATGACGATCGTGTCCTCATAGCGGACTCCACCGGTGCCGGGAACATAGAGCCCGGGCTCAACGGTGAATACCATACCGGCCTCAAGGACCACATCTTTGTCATCGCCGTCGCATTTGATCCGAGGAAATTCGTGGACCTCAAGGCCGATCCCGTGCCCTAAGCTGTGGACGAATAGCTCTTCGACTCCCTCTTCTTTGAAAACTTTTCGCGCGGCCAAATCGAGCTGCCCAAACGTTTGACCCGGTCGGCACATTGCAAGAGCGCTGCGCTGTGCGTGTTTTACGATCTCGTACAACTTACTCAAGTAAGGGTCCTCTTTTTTGAAAAACAGGACCCGGGTCATATCGGAATGATAACTATCGCGGACAACGCCGATATCGATCAGGACGGCATCTCCTTCTTTGAGGACGGCATCCTGTGCGCGATAATGGGGCATGGCGCCACTCGGCCCAAAAGCGATGATCGGTTCGAAAGAGAGCCCCTCACCCCCGTTTTCTAGGCAAAAGATTTCAAAACGGCGGGCAAGCTCTTTCTCGGTCACTCCGATTTTCAGCGCGCTCTTCAGGAACTCAAAGCCTTTCCAGAGAAGAGCAGCGCTCTTTTGCATTTTAGAAATTTCCTCAGCGTCTTTGACCACGCGGATACTTTTCAAAAATGCGGAGGCGGGGACCAGAGTGAGTTCCCAATTTGCCTTTTTTCGCAAATGCTCCAGCTGCGAAAAATGATCATAGGACGTATGCCTTCCATCAAAGCCCAATCGCTTCACACTCTCGCGCTCACAGAAAGAGAGCCATTGATCGGAGCTATCAAGAGAGCAGAAGCAGGGACACTTCTCTTTTGCCGCCTGAAGATATCTACCGTCAACGAGCAATAACGCCCCATTTGTATCGACGAGCAGTTTTCCTAAAGAGAGTTTAAGTCCGGTCAAATAAAAAAGATCGAGCGGATGTTCGATCAGACAGGCATCGAGTCCCGCTTTGCTCAACTCATTCTGCAACCGCTGAAGCCGTAAATGATGAACCTGCGCGCCTTTATCTTGATTTTGCGGTGAAATAATTTTCAATTTCATCCTCCCCGATGTGAAATAGCGTCTTTTTTCCTTGAGGGCAATGCAGAAGATCGCTCGTTTTCATCAGCTTCTGCACAATCAACTGCGCTTCTTGCTGGGAATAGAACCGCCTGTGAAAGCGAGCTTTTCGGCTTAAAATAGCGGCAAGACGGCGCAAGGCAGCCTCCCCATATGTCATTTCCCTCTCCAGCCCCTGCAGCTCTCCAATCATCTCCAACAGAATGGACTGAAGCTCTCCTTCGTTTACAAAGGGAGGAATGGCATCAATGATAAAAGCAGATTCCGCTGCTTCACGCACTTGCAGTCCCAGCTTTTGCAAACTGTCCAGGTTGACCTTTAAAAGCTCAGCCTCCGCTTTTGAAAAATGAAACGACGCCGGCAAAAGCAGACCTTGGGAAACAGGACACTCGCTTGCGCGTTTCATCAGAGCGTCGAACTCGATTCTCGCCTCGGCTGCGGCAAGGTCCACCCAAACGACTCCCGGTGATTTGTATAGAGATTCGGGCAAACTCTGTGCTTCGATGAGTAAATACCTGCCGTGCAGCCCAATCAGCTGAATGGGCTTTTCGAAGGGAAGCTCTTGAACTAAAGGAGCCTCATCTTCTTCTTTGAAGGTCAGATCCTGGGAAAAGCCTGAATAGTCAGTACGCGTAAAAAACGAAGAAAATCCTGTCGTATCAAAACTCGGTGGCTCCGTGGCGCCCAGGGCTGCATTGACCGCAGCATGCAGGGCGTACTTGAGCATGCTTTCCTCTCGCAGCCGGATCTCTTTTTTCTGAGGATGAACGTTGACATCGACGAGGCTCGAAGGAATGGATAAGTGAAGCAAATAGACCGGATGCTTATCTGAGTTCAATCTCGTGCCGTAGGCATCGCGGATCGAGTACGAGATCGAAGGACAGAAGACAGGGCGGCGGTTGACAAACAGATATTGCCCTGAGCGGTTATGCCGCGAAAATAGCGGGTCGGCAACGAGTCCCGTGCCTTCGAAGTCTCTCTCTTTTAATGCAAAATCGCGGCAGGAAGGAACGAACTCGGCGCCAAGCAGGGCCTCCGACCGCCTTTTTAGCAACGTCAGAAAATCTTCACCCGCAGAGTGAGGAAGAGAAAAATGGGAGCGATTTTGCAAGAGAAGATCAAATCCGACTTCGGGATGGGCGAGTGCAAGCTGGGTAAGGATTTTGGTAATTTCTGCGCTGCACGCAGAAGGGCTTTTCTGAAATTTTTTTCGAGCCGGGACATTGTAAAATAAAGAGCGCACTTCGATGGTCGTCCCTCGTGAGCGCGCCGCGGGACTGACGTGGATGATCTTGCCCCCTTCTATTTCGACATCGACCGCAGGCGCATTGTCGAGAGCGGTGAGCAAGCGCATTTTGGAGATGGCCGCAATCGAGGCAAGGGCTTCGCCGCGAAATCCCATCGTCTTCAAATCGAATAGATCTTCCGCCTGGGCAATCTTGGAAGTGGCATGTCTTTCAAGACACAAAATGGCGTCATCGGGGGACATGCCCGACCCATCATCGCTAATCTTGATGAGTTGAAAGCCGCCTGCGAGAATTTCAATCTTCAAATGCTTCGATCCCGCATCAATCGCATTTTCAACTAATTCCTTCACAACGGAAGCGGGGTTTTCAATCACCTCGCCTGCGGCAATCTGATTGATCGTCAGGTCGGAGAGAACGCGGATCTTATGACTCATCGAACAAGGCTCTTTGATGAAACAAAAGTTCATGTTACCCTACGGGCAAGAAAAACGCTATGCCTGCAAGCCCATTTGCCACATCCGTTGTAAAAAGACTCGTTGAAGCCGGCCATATCGCCTATTTTGCCGGCGGATGGGTACGCGATTATCTGATGCAGCACCCTTCCGACGATATTGATATCGCAACGTCCGCCTCTGTTGAGCAGATTCAGGCGCTATTCCCTAAGACAATCCCCGTTGGAGTCGCCTTCGGCATCGTCATTGTCGTGGAGGAAGGACACCATTTCGAAGTGGCCACTTTCCGCAAGGAAAGCGGGTATCTGGACGGGCGGCGCCCAACGGCCATTGAACCCGCGTCTCCGGAAGAGGACGCTAAGCGGCGCGATTTTACCATCAACGGAATGTTCTGGGATCCCCTCAAACAAGAGCTGCACGATTTCATCGGCGGTCAGAAGGATCTAAAAACAGGAGTGGTCCGCGCCATTGGAAATCCACACGAACGTTTTTTGGAAGACCGTCTCAGAATGATGCGCGCCGTGAGGTACTCAACCCGTTTCAATTTCCCCATCGAAGCGAATACTCTACAAGCCATTTTAGACCATTCCGACAGTCTATTGCCTGCAGTCGCCCTGGAAAGAGTCTGGCAGGAATTTAAGAAAATGTCTCTGTTTGCCCATTTCGACACCGGCCTTGTCACCTTACATGAGTTAAACCTTCTGCCGACAATTTTCCCCTTGTTGAAAGGAATTTCCGCAGGTGAGATCCGGCGGCGCCTCGCCCCCCTCTCTTCCTACCCCAAAGAGGCACCGACGATTGCAGAGCTGCTTGAGCTGTTTCCCGACCATTCCCTGGAAGAGCTGTTTGACCTGTGCGATTATTTAAAACTTTCGCGTTTGGAGCGCGATGTCGTCCGATTTTTACATCAGGCCAAACAGATGCTCGAGATGCCCGAAGAATGGCAAGCCAATCTGGAAAAAATCGAATGGGCCCAATTTTACGCAAACCCCCACTCTCAAATCAGCATTGAGATCGCCGCCGCCCACCTGCCTAGGGAAAAACGGAGCAGCTTTCTCGAAGTCCACAAGCGCAGACGACAACTCTTGGAACAGTCCATCGCCCGCATCCAATCCCAAAACCCCATCGTCCGCGCCGATCATCTCATCGGGCAAGGGATCCTTCCGGGCAAAAAAATGGGACTGCTCCTCAAGGAAGCGGAAAGGATCAGCGTCAATGAAGGAATCGAGGACCGCGAGGCGATAATTCAGCTGCTCAAAAATTCCCCGGTATGGAATACTTGAGCTCTATGTTAAAAAGAATTTACATTGGAACGGCTTTTTTTCTATTTTTTGTTTCCATTTTTCTTGGCATGGACCGACTCGTCCATCATAAATCAAGTCGATTTTCCCTGGATAAAATCACCAATTCGCACCGTCCATCTCCTGAATGGGACATCCCTCCACTCCCCGCTGACGAGCAAAAAGCCCTTGAGCAAATTTTAAGTCAGAAGTTTACTTACTACAGCAAGGGATCGCAGTCCTATGTCTTCATTTCCGAGGACAAAAAATACATTCTAAAATTCCTTAAGCAGCAAAAATTACGCTCAAACAGTTGGCTTAAGCTAGCTCCCTTCTCATTCAATCCCTATTATCAGGCGCACCTTCTCAAAGAGAAAAGACTCCAGGCGACTTTCTCTGCCTGCAAAACTGCATTCATGGAGTTAAAGAAAGAGGCAGGCCTGATTTACGTCCACATCAACAACACGCGCGATTTGAATAAAAAGGTTACGATCTTTGATAAGAGTGGCCAGAGGCATATTGTCAATGTCGATCAAACAAGTTTTTACGTCCAAAAACGCGCCCAGCTCATCTATTCCCGCATTTCTGAATTGATGCATAACAGAGATATCGAGGGCGCGAAAAAAATCATCTGCTCGGTCTTTTCTCTCATCGATTATCTGGGAAAGAGCGGAGTCGTCGACAACGACCCAATCCTACGCAAGAATTTTGGACTCATCGACGATGTCGCAGTTCAAATCGACATCGGCAAACTCCGCATCGACCCTGCTAGAAAGCAGAACCTAGCCTACAAACAGGAAGTCGGCAGCATCACACATAGTTTCAAAACATGGCTCGAAAAAAATTATCCCGAGCTATCTGAACACTTTGACCATTGCCTCGACAAAGTTTCTTAAATATGACCCTAGTACTCTGTAAAGAAAGTTTTTGCTGTTTGGGCTGCGTCAAAGCCCTGGACCGATTTTTGAATCACGTTCGGTATAACTCGCAGACAGCCTCTAAAACGACTGATTGATAAGACGCTGGGCTTCTTCCTGAATGAAAAGGGTGATTTCGGGAAAATTCTCTCTGGCCCAGATATCAAGCCTTTCAGCCGCCTCTAAAACTTCCTTGCGAAAATTCATAGGGAATTTCATGGAACTGTCGCGAGTGAGCGTTGCACAATCAAACTGGATAGCCGTATTGTCGACAAATCCAAAATTGTTGCGGATGCTCAGATCGTGATCGACAAATCCTTTTTCGCATCTGAGAGCAATCAATTGCAAAAAGGAGCGGATCGATGCTCTCAAATCTTCGTATTTAGATTGGTCGAGCAATTCTTCCAGGTGATCGTAAATTTTTGTCGCCTTTTTTTGGACGACAAACTCCATGGAGTCTAAATCGACACGGTATTTTCTCCCCTTACTATCGATAAGATTGACCCGGGACTTAAATTCCCTCGTCTTGTTCAAATGAATATAGAGGAGCCCTGTTTCATCGCGAAGGGTCTCATACGCATCTTTGTAGCTGGCAAAGATCCTCTCGGAAAAGAGCTGGTTGCTCGTTTCATGCTTAAACCCCAGATGCTGCAACAGAGAAAGGGGAAAGCTGTTCAGCCATCCCTTGGGAAAGAGGCTTTGCATCTTGAAGAATTTAAGCACGTATTGCCTATCTTCGCTGATGAAGGCATAGCATTGGTTGCCAGCGGCCAAATAGTAATAGGTCTGGGGAAAAACCTTTTGAACGAGCAGTTCTCGCTGCCTCTCTGTGATCGCCTCGATCTCCCATACAGCGTTATAGGTAAGCCTGGATGTGATTTTATCAATGCTGAAGCCCGAGGAACGGCAGCAGAAAAACAGCCCTCCTCCCATGAGCAACAGCGGAAAAGTGGCCAAGAGAATTAAAAATAAAATACTATATTTGTTTTTTTTCATGCTGGTTTATTGGAGACAGCTTCGGGGATTTCATCCTTAGTGATAGGAAAAACCACTAGGATCCGCAGAAAATTATCAGGATTTGGGAATGGAGATCAAGCTTATTTTTAAAGCCGATATGCTGATGTCAGTGTGACATTCTGAAAATGGCGTTTTTGCAACGCCGCATTTTCAGGATGTTGGAGACTAGGGATTCGTCGATTTTCGGGATCTATTTTTGAGCCGTTCTACCAAAATCGAGGACTTCAAGCAAACCACTCTGATGCCGATGACCTTCAAAAAAGATTTTCCCGTCGCAATATCTAGCAGCACTAAAAATATATTCACCTACAATTGGAATTTCGTGTAAGCAATTGCCTGTATTTATATCCCGAATTTTGATTGCAGCGCGTTCTTTCATTAGGCCATAGTGACAAGAAATGAGATGCCTCTCATCTGCATGAAGAATGGAGAACTTTTCCTCTTCACCCCCTTGAAGGGTAAATAAACAATCGCCTGTAGATGTATCAAAGATCTTAATTTGATTCTCGTTCTCTCCGATAAAGGCAAAGAGCTTTCCTCCAATGCATTCGAGGCTCGTGATCTCTATATCACTCTCAGTATCACTACTCGTGATCTCTACATCACTATCATTATTGGCTGTAATGACACGTGTGCATTCACCAGTTTCCAGACTCCAGATCTTGATCGTAGTGGATGAATCACAAGTCGTAAAAAGGCTCCCGCTATAATAGTTAACATTGTCACACTCTTCATTAATATCATCTTCAGATAAAAAATTTTCAAAAGTCCTTAAGCATTTACCTGTATCTATATCCCAGATCTTGATCTTCATGCCCTCATCGCCATAATAGCAGGATATGAGCTTTTCATCCGTGTAACGAAAGGAATAAAGACCATCAAGCTCTCCCTCATCATTGGTATCCCCTAAAAAAACAAATAAGCACACGCCTGAATCTACATCCCAGATCCTGATCGAATTATCATTGTTTACTTGTTTGTCATATTGCCATGTGGAGGCTGAAATGAGCTTCCCATCCCCTGCATATTCAAGGCAATCAACAATGTCAGTATGACCGGCCAGGGGAGCCCCTATGCAATTTCCTGTGCACATATCAACGATGTCGATCTTTGTTTGGTCTTTACTATTCGTTACAATGATCTTGCTACCGGCAAAGGCGCTCATGTGAACTAATAGACTCCAGGCACCTTCTACTTGGCATTGGGATAAAAGTTCACCAGTATCAGCATCACAGCACTTGAATACTCCATAGTTATCACTCTTCAGGTCGTCCAAAAACACAACAATCCTTTCATCGATAAACGGGACGCTTTTAAACGGTTCACCTCCATACAAAGAATATTTAACACAAACGCCATCTTGAAGATTTGAACGAATGATCTGGGGTTTTAAATAAGCTTGTTTATAGGCATTTTTAAAATCTGTAATTCCTAAAAGATTTCTGCGAGGATTAAAAGCGGAGGAAAATAATCTCTTCCAAAGAAGATGGTCGCCTGCCAGTTGCTGCCATTCATGGCAAACACAAGAAGCTCGACCTAAATCTCTCGCAGGCAAAAATCCAAAAATATGAAGGAGAACTTCTTGGGGTAATGGTGCAATGCTCCTACGGCTTTTCTCTTCCGCTGGCTGAACCACTGCACCTGGTTGTTCAGGCGGACGAGGACGTTTGCCGGTTATAAATAGTGAATCTGACATACTTTAACTCCATTTTATGTTTTATCTACTTTGCTGAAATGACATCTTAAATGTTTAGTATAAGTATAATTAAAATCACTGTTGCTTTCAATTAAATTTACTAAATTTAATATAAAAATATATACTTCTGATGATTAAAGTGTTTTGTTCAGAATGGATGAGGGATGAAAATGAAAATAAATATTCATTTTTATGCTCTAAAACTCCTTATCCTTAGGCGTTCAAGTGATTTTCACTAATGACCCGATTTCATTTATTCTAACCTTCCACTGTGCTTCCTTGCTGCAGAATCGAAAATCTGCCATGATTGAGGGCATTTAGCCCATCTAGCTCAACCTCGAAGCCAAAATAAAGCGGCAAAAATAATTTGAATGACTTTTAGAGAAATTTCAAGCCTGCAGCATCCGCTCGTCAAGCACCTCGTCAAATTACGGCAAGATCGCGACTATCGCTACGAATGCCGTCGCGTCCTCTTAAGCGGGACCAAGCTCATCAAAGAGCTTTCCACTCAATTTCATTTCCGCACTCTTTTTGTCCAGGAAGGCACTGCATTTTCAGCGAATGCCGACCAGCTTTTCTATACCACTCCGCAAATCCTCAAAAAAGTCACGGGACTGGAAAATCCCGAGCCCATCGCCGCTGAAATCGATATGCCAATGCCCCAAGATCTCTCCACTGCACATTTCCTCCTCATCCTCGATGGCGTCAGCGATCCGGGCAATTTGGGAACACTGCTCAGGACGGCAAAGGCGCTGGGCTGGGATGGAGCATTCCTGACACCCGGCAGTACAGATCCTTTTAACGAAAAGGCGGTCCGGGCAGCTAAAGGGGCGACGTTCACTCTTCCTTGGAGGAGTGGAACCTGGGAAGAATTGACAGCGCTATTGCAGACTAGAAAAATGACCCTCCTTGCAGCTGATGTTTCAGGAGAGGATCTAGCCGCTTGCAAGGCCGCTACTCCACTGGCGTTAGCGCTTGGCAATGAAGCTCACGGACTGGCGCCGCAACTCAAAGAGAAGGCCAAACTGATCGCTATTCCCATGAGAGGGCGGATGGAGTCCTTAAACGTCGCTACGGCCGGCGCAATTTTTATGTATGAGCTAAAGGGCAAGTCATGAGCAAAGAAGACAAGTTCTGGCACATGGAAGAGCAGTTTCACTCCAACGATCCCAAAGCCTCGCGCAAAGAGAGAAAACGCGCCTCCAGCAAGGACCGCTCAAAATTCAAAAAGAGCGATCAGGACCAGCTTAAAAAGTTGAGCGATCAGAATAAAACAGATGAGTTCGACCATCTGAAACGAGGGCGCGTGCTTGCCATCCTGCCGGAAGGGATTTTGGTCTCCTGCGATCAAGTGGAATACATCTGCAGTCTAAAAGGCTCTCTCAAACAGGATAAAAACCGGATCAAAAACCTCGTTGCCGTCGGAGATTTCGTTCGCATTGAAGAAAAGGGAGGCGAGCAAGGCTGCATTGCCAAGGTCGAAGAGCGGCATTCGATTTTGTCCAGGGCCGACAACCTCTCCCGAAACAAAGAGCAACTCATTGCAGTAAATATCGACCAGGTGCTGATCACAGCGTCCGTTGTACTCCCTCCCTTAAAACCCTTTCTTATCGACCGCTATATCATCGCTGCGCAGAAGGGAAACATGGAACCGGTGATTATCATCAACAAAATCGATCTTCTCCGCTCTGCGTCTGCACAGAATGATCCTGCTTTAGAGCAAGCGGTTTATGAAGAATTTCTAAGAGTGTACCGCGCGCTTGATTTCAAAGTGATCCCCATCAGCGTTGAAACGGGAGAAGGGGTCGAGGAGCTCAAAGCTGTCATGCACGGAAAAACCTCTGTATTCTCCGGGCAGTCCGGCGTCGGCAAATCCTCCCTGATCAATTTAGTCACGGGCACCTCGTTGGCGACAGGCTCTGTCGTCGAGCGGACCCGCAAAGGATCCCACACGACCACGACGACACATCTTATCCCTCTGGAAGAAGGGGGATTCTGCATCGATACGCCGGGAATCAAGAGTTTTGGTCTTTGGGACTTGCAGGCCAATGAAGTTGCAGCCTACTTCTCTGAAATCTTTGCCTTAAGCCCCGAGTGCAAATATCCCGACTGCGCGCACCTCAATGAGCCTGGATGCGCCGTCAAACAAGCGGCCGTTGAAAACAGGATTTCCCCCTTGCGCTTTGCCTCTTATTGCGCTTTAATGTCTTCCGTTTCCGAAGAACACAGACAGAGGTAGTTAATGCCTAAAATACAATCCATTCACGCCATTGAAATCCTCGACTCGAGAGGCAATCCCACACTAGAGGTCATCCTCCGCGCAGACGACGGATCGGTGGGAAAAGCGGCTGTGCCTTCAGGGGCTTCTACGGGAGAACATGAAGCTGTCGAATTGCGCGACGCAGATCCCAAACGCTACTCTGGAAAAGGGGTCCAAAAAGCTGTCGCCAACGTCAACGGGCCCCTTTCCCAACTTCTGATTGGCAAAGATCTCTTCGATCAAAAGGCCATCGACGAGTTGATGATCCAGGCAGACGGGACTCCCAATAAAGCCCGCTTTGGCGCCAACGCGATCCTCGGCGTCTCTCTTGCCGCTGTGAAAGCCGCTGCCGCATCAAAAAAACAACCCCTATACCTTTACTTGGGCGGAAATGCAGCAACGCTTCTTCCCACACCCATGATGAATATCCTCAATGGGGGCGCCCATGCAGACAACCTGCTCGATTTCCAGGAATTCATGATCCGCCCCATCGGGGCGCCGACGTTCCGCGAGGCCATTCGCTGGGGAGCTGAAGTTTTCCACACATTGAAAAAGCTACTGAAGGCAGATGGTTATTCCTCATCTGTTGGAGACGAAGGGGGTTTTGCCCCCAGATTAGAGTCCAATGAAGCTGCGCTGGACCTCATTGTCCACGCCATTGAAAAAGCGGGCTTCAAACCCGGCTCTGATCTAACGATTGCATTAGATCCCGCAGCTTCTGAATTTTACGAATCTACTGCAAAGACCTACATCGAGAAGAAAAAGAAAGAGGCGAAAGAATCGTTTGCGACACGCACCTCTGATGAACAGATTGCCTATCTCAAAAATCTCAGCTCCGAATATCCCATAGATTCAATCGAAGACGGGCTGGATCAAAACGACTGGGAGGGCTGGCAGAAATTCACCGCCCAAATGACATCGAAACTCCAAATCGTCGGCGATGACCTCTTCGTCACCAATGCCAAATTTCTGCAAAAAGGGATCGATCAGAAGGCCGCTAATGCCATTTTGATCAAGGTCAACCAGATTGGCACCCTGACCGAAACTTTGCAGACAATCGAGCTTGCCAAAAAGAACGGCTACGCCACGGTCTTCTCCCATCGCTCAGGCGAAACGGAAGACACGACGATCGCCGACCTTTGCGTCGCTACCTCCGCAGGCCAGATCAAGACGGGCTCGCTATCGCGTTCTGACCGCGTCGCTAAATACAACCGCCTTCTTGAAATTGAGGATGAGCTTGGCGCCAAGGCACAGTATCAAGCGTGAGTTTTTAGCAAGTGCTTAGCAATCACAAAATGCTTATTTTAAGCAACTTGCGCCATGCTATTTTATAAATGATAGGATTCGTTGTACAATCCGTGTACAATTCAAACGCCTTGATAATCAACGCATTGGAACAAGACTTGATCGGGAAAAAGTAAGCCGCGTACAATTAACTTATGCCCAGAAAGGAAGATAGCATGCACTCTTGCCAGCGCCAATCTCATCACCTTGAGGTTTGACTAATTCGGCCTTAATAGCATCGCGAATAATGCGCGAGGCCAGTGGGTAACTGGACGATTTGATCCCTAAACGTTGACGGAGAGATTCATTTGTCATCTTTTTGCCAACAACGTGCTGAAGGCAGGCATGTTGATAGGCAGCTCGAGTTCGCTCCTTCGAATCCATGTCCTTTAATCCTCGCGGTCCATAAAGAACCGCAAGCGTGCTTTGAGAGGTTTTACGAAAGTCAGGAGCGGGAAGCTGAAAAAGTTCGATCTGAAAAATCACCTTGTCGACCCCTGTCCCACGTTCCTCGCACAAGTTAAGCCTGCGCATCAATTTAGCTAATATTTCATTGCGAGATCGAGGAGTTTCATCAATAAAACGAAGAGTATCAATGAGTGGCAAACCAGGATTTGATATTTCAATCCGGGTTGCAAAAATTTCTATCATGGGACCAGCTCCGATGACCGTGAAATCTTGATGGATCAATGCATTGGCGATCAATTCTCTAATCGCGATTTTTGGGTACATGCGCACTTCTTGACGAAAGGCCACTCCAATATGCTCGTTTTGAGGGAGCTGATCATTGATGTAAGTGACAACTTCCTCGAATCCCAGTGCATAACCTTTTTTCATTTCATATTCCTTAATCGTATCTATTCGGCTTTCGCCGCGGTAGAAAATGATTCGGAGAGTTTTTCTAGCTAGTCGATCAAAATCCTCTAAGTTTTTTGCGAAAAGGATAGCTCCGAGATTTGTGATGTCATAACCACCATCATCTGATTGCACGATCATCTTTTCTGAAAGCAACCTTTGAAGGATCGCAGATCGATTTTCTGGATAGGGCAGTTTCATGAGTTGAAAGTAAGCCAGACCATCGATAAAAGAAAGAACTTGCTCCGCAGGCAAGCTTTTCATCGCTAATCCTTTTTCAAAAGATGTTTGCCCCAGTATGCGCCAGAGCTCTCTTTCTTTTTCTGGGCAATCCTGTAGTTTCTTTTTATAACTACCAACTCTGATGTATTCGATGCCTTTAAACCGAATTGGTCGATGAGCTGCAGGTGCGAATTCAAAAAGAACTATATATTTGCCATCAACTTCACCTTCATGAATTCGAAGGTCGATTTGCGGGTCGAGGTGAAAAATGAGCCAGCTCTCAAGCTCTTGACCTTTTATCTTCACTGCTCTAGGACGAAATGTTGTACCTAAAATCTCATGAGTTAAATCATCTATGCCCCATAAAATATAAGCGCTATGTTTTTCAAGGAGCGCAGCAGCGTTAGATAGAGCACAAATATACTCGCCTGTCTCGTGAGGATCCTCATTATTATGTTTTAATTCTAACCACTCCGATTCTTTGGACAAAGAAGCAAGCTGTTTCACAAGATTTTGAAATTGCAAAATATCCAATTATTCTCCTTAAGTACGATCATAAATCTGCTCGCAGAAAATAGAATACTGTTTTTAAAGACCCATTTTCAAGTAATTTCTTCGTCACTCAACTTGATTGGGATTTGGGTATCTAACATCCACCAGCGCTTTTAAAACCTTTGGCTCGCTGGACATGAGAAATGTATGGGCAGTGAGAGGTTTGAGGGCGGTGCCGGTAGACAAGCAATAGACGGTGCCAAAGAGCTTTCCTACTTTTGAGATAATGTCGCCGGCGTTCACATACGTGGTAAAACCCTGTTGCCTCTCGGGCGGCAAAAGGTTCCATCCTTCGAGTACGCTATCGGCAAATCCGGGCGCGCAAACTGCGATCGAGCCGCGATCGGCAATCCACGCGTTTTCGTAGATATAGGCATAGGCTGCCAGCGAGCCGCCCAGGCTGAATCCTATTGTCCTGGCTTTTTTACCCAGCCTCGCTGCTTTTTGAAGCCATTCAGATATTTTATCCTGAGCATTTCTAAAGGCGGAAAGTCCCGGCCCTGCCATGTCCAGATCGCTCATTAACGAAGCCCATCCCCGCTGCGAGGCCAAGGAGAAATCGGTCCCGCGGAAGAGCAGGATCGATGCTATTCCCTTTCTCTGCGGAATGAGGCCGAATGCCGGCATTCCATTCCAAATATCAAAAACCCGGTCCACAATAAAAGGCTCGTAAGAGATTTTGCCTGCATTGTCGATGGGAATATGGATTTTTTGTCCGACCTTCATATCGCGGTAAGCGAGTGCTTTTGTCAGGACCTCGACGGAAGCGATCTCTAAATATTCTCCTCTGGCCCCTTTCTCATACAGCGTCTTTAAAAGGCAGCAGACGAGATCTAGATCGATTTCATCCGCTGTGACTTTTGAAATGATCGGCCGGGTTGCAGAAAAATAACCGTATTTTTCCACAAACTCCTTCATCTCGGGAATGTCCTTTTCAATCCACTGTTCTTGAAGAGGATGAACTAAGGGAAAGACCTTTAACTTTTCGCTCACGCTCCAACTTAGGAACTGATCGAGGTTCATTAGCGCCGAGAGGCGCATTTTGTTCTTCCAGGTGGGCGATTGCTCTCCAATGGGGGGAGGACATGTGCCATCGCAATCGGCAAAACCCGTAAAGGGTAAGACTATAGAGCAAAAGAGAAAGAGATAGGCTTTAAAAAATGCATTCATCGCGTCTTCGCAGGAAAAATTCGATCCAGAGCCGGCCCAAACTCTTCATGGATGCAGCTCAGTTCCTTGACAAGGCTTTCATCGCGGCAATTTTTTGTCGAGAGGATCCTTAATCCTCGAGAGCTGAAAATATTCCTCTCATCGCTAAATTCGGTAATCAACTTGTCTGTGCCATTATGGATGCAGTATTCGTAGGGGGTACGGCTGGCGTTAAAGCGCGCGATCACGGTATAAGGCCATCGGTCCGCCTTAAATATCGATTGGCCCTGCAACACTTCCCCCATCAAGTCCTCTCCCGTCAAATAGTGGAAAATCGTTGGGAAAATATCCATATGGCATGTCATTGTGCATTTTGCCTTTTGCTTAATCGATTCGTCCTCTCCAAACTTGTAATAAAGAGGTGGATTGATCTGAGGATGGCTCAAGCTCGAAGCGTGGAAAAGATTGCCGTGCTCATAGAACTCTTCGCCATGATCCCCTGTCAAGATCACTACAGCCTCCTTGCCTCCAGGAGTTTTTTGCAAGACGTCCATAAATTTCCCGAATTGCGCGTCTACAAAATAAAGAGCGTTGCGATAGCGGTTGATGATCCCCTCAAGTCCCCCTTTGCTTAAAGCGATTTTAAAATAATTGATCTTTTCCTCGTATGGAGTAAATTGGGTCATCTCTTTAGGCCAGCTATAATCCAGATGGGTTGCGTCCAGAAAAACGATAAAAAGCCTGCCCGATCCTGCCTTGCTCATTTGCTCGGCCAGGTTCTCCATCGCGCTGAGATCGCGCAAATAAGGTTCATCGCACTGTTCCTCATCGGGAAAAAAGATCGCATCGGCAAGATGCTCTCCTTCCCCGAAGATTAAGCGGTTCATTTGATAATACGTCAGGCGGGAGGAAGAGGAGACGTGGATCTTATACCCCATCTTTTTCAAGAGCCTCAAGGGAATACTCCCTCCTTTCCAAACTTCGGGATCAATTTTTCCCCAATAGAATGGAAATTTGGAATGGAAGAGGGAAAACCAGGAAATGTGGGTCGCGTTTGCGTTAGAAAGAGCCATATCGAAAGAGACATTTTGTTCTTTGAATTTCTGCAGGTGGGGAGCGTTTTCCGCAGTAATATAGTCCTCTCGCAATGATTCAACAATAAACAAATAGATATCTGGCTTGTGCGTGAGTGAGAAGACTCTCGAGTCTAATTTCCGCATCGACTCCTCTTCTCCTTCAGGTTCTTGAATGGAGTTCTTCAGTGATAAATAATCGACACGAGGAGGAAAGAATGTGCTTTTCCAAGGAAGAGTTTTTTCATAGCGATCGAAATACATGGTTGAGACATGGGTTTTTATCCCATAGTCCCAGCTCAGCAAAAATAGGCAAACTGTGCACAGAGCGGCCCCGAGCATAGCGAATGACACTGTGAACTTGGTTCTCATTGCCCATTTTTCTGTCAGCCGATAGAGAAAAATTCCCGAAAGGAGCAGGCATGTTCCGGCAAGACCTGCTAAAACCCAGATCATAATCGACACATTGCTCGCTAGAAGAAGCTCGACAAAATTCCCATAGCTTTCCTGCGAAACGAAATGCAAGGCATACCAGAACGACATATCCATAAGACGCACCAATGGAAAATCGATGAGGTGGCTTAGGAACAAGAAAAAGACGACAACCACATAGAAATTCATGAACCTGGGAAGATAAGTGCTGATCATCCCTGCGAATAGAACCAAGATAAGCGTCTCTAAAGCACATTGGGCGAAAGCATATGCGGCAAAAAAATAGCAGGACAGAGAAACGGTAGGCTCGATCAAAAAAACATGAAAGACGTGAATGGCGGCGATAACAGCAAAGTACAGGCCAAAAAAAAGATAATTAATTGGAGCACTCGGAGCTTCAGGAATTTCCTCTTTCCTTTTCATTCAAATAACACTCATGTTTTTGAGGGAACTAGTACTCTGTAAAGAAAGTTTCTACTGTTTCGGTTAGCGTGAAAGCTCCCGCGGTTCGAAGATCGTAAAAGGGGGTAGTATTAATGCAATACAACCCCCTTTTACGATCTTCGAACCCCGGGGCTTTGACGCAGCCCAAACACCAAAAACTTTCTGTTACGGACCACTAGAGGCTGTCTGCGAATTAAGCTTCTACAGTCTCTAATCCCGAAAATCGACGAAGCCTTAATTCGCAGACAGCCTCTTACAAAAATTGTGTTATGAGGTAGCTCGGAAATCTTTTCAATAGGGAACTGGAAGCCAGTAAGTGTTAACGCAAAGACACAAAGGCGCAAAGAATTTAATGTTAACTCTTAGCGTCTTTGCGTGGAATTTCTAATTACAGCAGAGATTTGATTAAACCTTCATAGTCTTTCTTGTTGATGTAGTGTCTGACATGATCTTCCGTTGAGCCGGTTTGCTCGGCAAAACCAGAGAGGTACTGATAGACGTTGCCATGGGACAACTCCTCTTTCATCCTTTTGACAAAGCCATCGATAAACGCATCCCATTTAAATGAGCTTTTTTTGATGACTTTTAAATGACTTCTCAAATCGGGACTTGAAAGAATGAAGCCGGCAAACCGCAAAGGATGGACCTGATTAATCTTCTTTCCTTTCCTCTCCAATGTGTGACGTTCAAAGGCTAGCTGGAAGATGTTCTTTTCGGCCATTGTCGAGATGATGCTTCTAATAAACCTCTTATCTTTGTCAGTCAGAGGCAATTGATAAAAAGGCTCGGAGGATTCAACGACATTATCCACGGGCATAAAAGCGGCATTGCTGGAAAGGCGGAAAGGAGGGGTGTTCTCATCATTCACAAGGTTAATGAAGTCGATGGCTTTTTTAGAAGCGTTCGCTCTGGCCGCTGGCAAGAAGGAATTTGCATCGGTCTCCAAGGTCCAGTCGTCCTCTTCAGTACCCTCGCTATTGCGATAGAATGAAGCCAAAGAAGCAACGCGATCGATCAGCTCCTCAATCTGTTCCTTAGTCAAAGTTTTGGCATGAAGCGGAAAGGGATAAACAACTTGAATCAGCCTGTTTTTTTCGAGGAAAAAGGAGGCGAGGTACGGAAGCAAGTCTTTAGACTGAATCTCTCGGATTAGATTTGCCGATGCATCAAGAAAGCTCTGAAAGCAAAGACAGTTATCGCCAATTAAAAATTGATCGGCGTAATAGGAAGCTAAACAAGCGTCATCGGGCTGGCCAGCGTTAAAGGCGAGAAACTGCAGCTGGTTGATCAATTTGCGTTTGACAACGTTGAACTCATCCTCAAAGAACCCATCATTGAGTATCGCCTCTATTTGCCAAAGCAGAAAGGAAAGTAGATTCTCAGAAGACTCTTCCGATGCAAACGAATATCCATTGACGGGGTAAATGAATCGGGGATGGGGATGTATCCACGTTTCATCCAGTCCACGAGAGCAGATCTCCATTCGCTGTTGAAAAAGATCCTGCAAAAGCAGCAATTTCAAAGACTCTTTCAAGTCTTTGTAAGTATGAATCGATTTGCGGACGTTTGGATAGGAAATGCGCAAAGCCACTTTAGAAAGTGCCTCATCATATCCAATCTGAATTGCTGAAGCTTCATCGGAAAAATTACTTTCTACGCCCAAAACAATGTCGCCGAAATGCTTTTCAATAAGGTCTTTGATATCTTGAGTCATGAAATCGCCGACGGCGATAACAGCGATTTCATCCGGGCAGTCCATTGCCATTGAAGGGAGATTGGAGGCAGAAAAATTGCAGCGATCAAGAGGATTCTCTGCCAATGCGTCTTCATTCAGGACTTTTTCTTTGCAATAGGCGAAAAACTGGTCGATCGTATCGATGGAGTCCAATTCTCCATCGAAGGAATAATGAGCTTCTTCCCTTGATGGCTTGCGCACCAGAACCCTGAAAGAGCCACATTGGGGGGGAACTTCATTTTCCTGGATGTATGTTTTAACTCCATTGGAAAGGCGGAGCACATGCACGCTTCCTGCTTGTGGGATCACATCGTCCATCCGCAATTCTTGCGTATTTGCGGAATGCGTCAGAGCGCATAGGCCCATAATGAATAGAAAAGGGATCATCATCCTCTCCTCCTCGAGATTCAAGGTATACAGAGGAGCGTTGAAATTTTGCTTTTTGAACCACTAAGAGACTGTCTACGGATTCAGTTTCGTCGATTTTCGGGTTCTTTTGAGCCGATTTTCGATCGAAAATCGACGAAACCTGAATCCGTAGACAGTCTCTAAGCATTGGTGTGCTCAAAAAGCAAAATTTCAACGCTCCTTAAGTATATCGGTTTTGAAATAAAGCAGGTTGATATAGTAAAAAACTTTTATTCTATTCAACTCCTTTCTTTTTCCATACCCAGCAATATATACGCAACTAACTAAACATAAGTTACTTGTAAAATTATTAAAAAAAACAAACATATCCTTTTCGCTAAACCTCTATGATTAAAAAAAATTCTTTATGATATGATGCAGATAAGGAGATCTTCATTAAAGGCATACGATGCGCCACACCATCTTTCTTTTTGGAGAAGCGGAAAAAGGAGACTTTTGCACCCCTCTATTATGCAAGTCGCTACCCCAGCTTGCAGAGACATTTGGCAATCCCCCTGAAGAGAGTCTGGGACTCATCTACGCTGTCCAAGCTCTGATGTTTGACAGGGAGCTGATCTATTTCAGAGTCAAAGAAGAGGGTTTTAGCATCTCCGACTACATGCGCGGTATCCGCCTGCTGGAGAATAAGGAAGTCTTTCGGGAATTGACGGCAATCTGCATGCCGGGGGTGGGCGATGCGGAGATCATCGATGCGACAAGCCCCATTTGTTGCCTATACCGCAGCTTATTGATTACCTCGGAAAAAGATCTCTACGACTATCTCACGCACGCCAAAAATTTTTGATCTGCAGTCCCTTACGCCCAATTAATTAAAGTAGGTAAAGAGTCCTTCGGCGGTGGGCTTCATCCCTTTGGCTCCAGATTTCCAGTTAGCAGGACAGACCTCTCCATTTTTCTCGTAGAAAATCAAAGAGTCTAGCATACGCAGCGCCTCTTCTACGGAACGGCCAAGGGGAAGATCATTGACGAGCTGATGCCGCACGATTCCTTGCCTGTCAATCAGAAAAAGCCCTCGGTAGGCAATCCCATCCTCTTCTTTCAAGACCTGGAAATGGCGCGAGATGTCTTTGTTGATGTCTGAGACAATTGGATATTCCACACCTTCAATGCCGCCTTTGTTCTTGGGCATATTCAACCAGGCGAGATGAGAAAACCAGCTATCAATCGAGCAGCCGACAACTTGAGTATTTCGCTTTTCAAACTCGGGAAGCATTTCTTGAAAAGCATGGAGCTCAGTCGGGCAGACAAAAGTGAAATCCAACGGGTAAAAGAAAAAAAGAACGTATTTACCCAGAAAATCGCGCAGAGAAAACTCATCGACGATCTGGCCTTTGATAACAGCTTTCGCTCTAAAATGGGGAGCAATTTTTCCTACTAGCACACCGCTCATGATATCTCCTTGGTTAAAACGTTCTTATGACCTCTACATACTACCCTCTCCTGCGAGACGTCAACCCCGGGGCTTTGACGCACCCCAGGGCCAATTTTTGAACCACGTTTGGTATATGCAAGAGGTCTGCTAAAATCCTGCCTGGGCAATCCACTTTTCCCTGCCGATTGTGGTTGGCTCACCATGACCGGGATAGACCTTCGTTTCCTCGGGAAGCGCCGCCAATTTTTTTAATGAATTCCACATCAGGGCCGGTCGAGCTGTAGGGAAGCTTAAGTTCCCTATCGTTCCGCGAAACAATGTATCGCCGGAAATCAAAACCCTTTCTTTCGGCAAGTAAAAGCAAACACCGCCCGGAGTATGTCCCGGGGTATGGATGACCTGGATACAAAGATGACCAATTTCCAGCTCCTGCCCATCGGAGAGGAAACCATCAGGCTTAACTCCAGAAATAGGAAAGAAAAGGGGCAGCCCATCCGAACCCGGATCCTCTAGATTCCCTGCATCCTCTTTGTGCACATAAACAGGAATATTCAGTCTCTCTTTTAATAAGGCCACTTCCGCTGTATGGTCCCAATGAGAATGGGTCAGCAAAATCATCTCGATCGAGAGAGAAAGAGCCTGAGACCGCTGCAAAATCAGGGAAGTGCTTTCAAAGGGAACATCGATGACAACAGCGCGCTTTGTCTCAGGACAGCCGATAAGGTAGGCATTGGTTTCCGCAGGGCCTGAGGGGAAGAATTCTAGAATCATCAGGTTATACCGCGCTCCGTAAGGTATACCAGAAAAAAGATTGCACCGGAGAGGATTCGAACCTCCGACCTCGCGGTTCGTAGCCGCGTGCTCTATCCAGCTGAGCTACCAGTGCATAGGGCAATTATCATCTACATTCCCCACATTTTCAGCAAGTCATTTAAAAATAAGCCCATTGGAAAAATTCTTTTGACGAGAATCAATTTTTTATACTATATTGCGCCCGCTTAGAGCGGGGTATAGTTGAATATTGTTATTTTAGGCGCCGGAGACATCGGCACCTACCTAGCCCAGACCCTATCCAAAGAGGAACACAATGTGATCGTGATCGACCACGATCCAAAACCTTTGGAAAAACTCGCCCGCAGCGCTGATGTGGCAACCCGCGTCGGGTCAGGGACAGATTGGCATATCCTCGAAGAATTGCTCGAACAATCCCCCCATCTTTTCTTAGCCTTGAGCAGTAGCGACGAGACAAACCTGGTCGCCTGTTCGATTGCAAAAAACTTAGGTTACCCCAAGACTGTGGCACGCGTCCATCAAACCTCATTCCTGCATCGCTCGCGCCTTGATTTCGCCCGTATGTTCTTCGTCGACCACTTTATCGGCACGGAAATGATTTTGGCCAATGACATCTTCAAGTACATCATCAATCCGGGAAACATTGCCGTGGAAAATTTCGCACACGGTGCTGTGCAAATGCGCACGATCATCATCCCTGAAAACAGCGGAGTTAGCAACAAAAGCATCGCCCAGCTCAAGCTCCCTGAAAGTTTGCTTGTCGGACTCATTCGGCGAAAGCCTGCATTCGGCGAGGAAATGACCACAGAGCGCATCATTTTTCCAAGAGGGCAGGATTTTCTGCTCCCCGGGGATGAGGTCACCTTGATCGGCGAGACAAAGGTGATGTCTCAAATCGGGTCTTTTTTCGGGACGCCCTCCAAACAAGTCCGCTCGGCGGTCATCGTCGGAGGGACCCCCGTCGCTGTGCAGGTCTGTAAAATTCTCGAAGAAGAGGGGACCCAGGTGCGGCTCATCGAGCAAGAGGAAGAGCGCTGCCGCTTTCTCGCCGAACTTCTTCCCGGCGTTACCGTCCTTAACCAGGATCCAACGGATCTCAATTTCCTCCTGGCAGAAAAAGTCCAACTGTCCGATGCTTTTGTCGCTTGCACGTCCTCCAATGAAAAAAACATCCTGGCCGCAGCCCTCGCGAAACAGGCGGGATGCAGTGAAGTCATCGCGCAGGTCTCCGACGAAAGCTACGCCGCTCTCTTGCGGCGCCTCGGCATTTTTTTTAACGTTTCGGAAAAGGTGAGCGTCGCCAACAGAATCCACGCGATCATGCAGGAAGAAGCGGTGATATCGGTCGCCTCTCTCTACCATAACCAGGCGAAAATCATGGAAGTCAAAGTCTCCTCGGACTCTCAGATCGTCGGAATCCCGATCGCCGACCTAGGAAGATACCTGCCTGAGGATTTTCTGATCGCCTTGATTGAAAACCGCGGCAGGATCATGATCGCTAAAGGATCGAATATTTTGGCGCCCGGCGACACAGTGATCGTGATCTGCCACCCCAAACATATCGCCGAGCTGCAGAAAATCTTTTGAGAGTTATTTGAGTCATAGATGTTATTTCGAGAAATCGGCCGCTTTCTAGGGCGCTTATCTGCTCTACTTCACTCTCATCCTTTGCATCCCCTTTGCGATCGCCATTCTCTATGAATTCTTCCTCCCCCCCGAACTCCACCCCCAGCCGCACGCTTCTCTTGGATTCGCGCTGACCATGGGAGTCACCCTGCTGCTTGCTGCAGTATTCCTCTTCTTCGGCAAGCGCGCCACAGGAAATTTTCATCGCCGCGAAAGCATTTTGATCGTCGCCCTCGTCTGGTTCTTGACTCCGGCCATTGGCGCACTTCCCTTTTTGTTTTCTCATACCCTAGAAAAACCGGTTGATGCCTACTTTGAGGCGATGTCCGGCCTCACCACAACCGGTTCTACGATTTTTCATGCGAAAGAGTTCAATTCCACCACAGGCGAGGAAATTCCTCTTCAAGTCTCAAGCCCGACCGATCCCAACATCACTTATACTTTTTATGGCACCATCCAGCCCATACGCAATCAGCACAATGGTCAAATCGCACAAACCGGCGTCGAAGCCGTTGCAAAAGCCCTGCTTTTCTGGCGGAGTTTCATGCAATGGATTGGCGGGATGGGGATCGTCGTTCTATTCATCACCATTCTTCCCGCTTTGTCGATGGGTGGACGATTTTTATTCGAGGCAGAGGTCGCAGGACCCACCAAAGAAGGGATGACGCCCCGCATTAAAGAGACGGCGAGCCTGCTTTGGAGAATCTATTTCGCGCTGACAGCGCTTCAAGTGATCTTGCTCATGGCCTTTAATCCCTCGATCCCTTTCTTCGACGCCCTCAATGTCACCTTTTCGACCATTTCAACAGGAGGTTTTAGCATCCGCAACGAGGGGCTTGCCGCCTATCATTCCCTAAGCACAGAATGGATCGTCGTCCTCTTTATGATCCTCGGCAGCATCAATTTCACATTTTACTTCCATTGCATCCGCGGCAAAGTCTACCGCATCTATGAGCCGGAATTCTTCACGTTTCTGCTGACGCTCCTTTTCGGATCCCTGCTCATGAGTTTTTTGCTCTACGGCGCCCCGAAAGTACTCTTCGCCGCCAAAGAGGGGATTTTCAGTTTTGCAGAGTCCCTGCGGTACGGAATCTTTCACGCCGTCTCCGCGCAAACATCGACGGGATTTGCCATCTCCAATTACGATCTTTGGCCGTTTGCCTCGCAGGTCCTCCTGCTGATATTGATGTTTTTCGGGGGCATGTCGGGATCGACTGCCGGCGGGATCAAAATCATCCGCCATCTGATCCTGTTTCGCTTCATCAAACATAAAGTCGAATCGGTCTTCCGCCCCGATGCAGTGCGCTGTTTAAAAATCGGAGCGCGCGAGATCACCGACAAGACGGCGATCACGGTCTTTGTCTTCTTCTGCATTCTGATCGCGTTTTCTGTGATCGGCACGTTTCTCATGGTCGCAGACGGTGTCGATCCCAATACATCGATGGGACTCGTCGCTGCGATGATCAACAACGGCGGGATGTCGTTTGGCGCAGCCAGCCCCACCGAGTCGTGCGCCTTTCTCTCGCCCTTCTCCAAAATCATCTCCATTTTATGGATGGCTTTAGGCCGACTTGAATTTTTCATCCTGCTCGTCCTTCTCGTCCCCGCATTCTGGAAAAATAAATGAAATATCACTATCTCTTTCTCGTCAAACAAGGCTCAACAGCCCAGCAGGCCATCTGGGAATTATGCGCCTTTCTTTCCGACATTTATGAAATGGACGATCCTGAGACAGGCGCAGTTCAGATCGGCGGATACTCCGATCAAAAGATCCCGGAAATATGGACCCATGTCGTCCTGGAGAAACAAACCGCCGCCGAAGAGATCGACTGGCAAAAACAATGGGCCGATTTTGCCCCCCGCTTCCACGATGGGCTTGCCCATATCGATCTAAACACCCTGGGAGGGCCCGTCCTTCTGCTCAAACCCGGGCCCGGATTTGGCGACCTCTCCCATCCGACAACGCGCCTCGTCCTTGCTCTCATGGCGCCCCATGTCAAAGACAAAATCGTTTTCGACATCGGCTGCGGAAGCGGGATCCTCTCGATCGCAGCGATCCTCCTGGGAGCCAAACAGGCCTACGGCATTGACATCGATGAAGACGCCGTCGCGCATTCCCAAGAAAACGCCACCGTCAACAAGGTTGAAGCCAAGACCAATTTCTCCTCAACGATCGCCCCCGAATGGGTTTCCGATGAGCCCCTCGTCATCGTCATGAACATGATCGAATCGGAGCAAACAGCTGCCTGGCAATCGATCCCCGCTCTTCATTCCAAAAAAGCCATCATCATCACATCCGGCCTACTCTCTTCCCAACGCGAACATTACCTTCAGCTTGCCAAAAGCTGGGGTTGGCGCTTGCTAGAAGAAAGTGAGGAAGAAGGCTGGATAGGATTTATTTTTTCTCAACATACAGATTAAAATTTGTTGTTCTTCGCTTCTATCTCTTAATAAAATCAGGCTAATTTTTAATTACAACTCATTGATTAACAAAGACACTTAAATAATGTCTTCTCTTGCTATCGATTCTAGTTTATGGCAAACTACTAAATGAGGCGATAATTGGCTTTAATTTAAACGATACAATAAAGGTAAAACAAAATGTCAACAATACCTAAAAAAATACCGGAAGCAAATTTCAAAAGCTTCATAACCACAGAATTTAATCTTAAATACACCGCTATTACTGATTCTTTAGACTTTTATTCAACTTGGAATATTTTTTCTGTTATAGCAATCTTTTTCAATAGAGAAAAATTCAACAGTAAAAACATTTGCAATAACATTGAAGCGACAATAGATGAATTGAACAGAACAAATAACCCCCTTGGCAGATGGGAATCAGACATCGCAACTAAAAATTTGAACGCTATGAAGGAAAGTTTTGGGAGATCGACCGATTTTGAAAAAGCAAAATTCTGCAAAGACAAGATCGACATCATCATAGCAAAAATTAATTTTAAGCCGGTTCAGCCGAAGAATGATATTGCTGTAGCAGTCCCCGCAACGATAACTCCAGCTAGCTCAAAAAAACGTCGTCTTAGAATGGGTTTTCAGTTTTCACCTGAAGCACAAAGACGTGATCTTTCTCAAGCAACAGAGCAACCTATACAGGCTTCTGTTGGATCTGCAGCTCCTAAGACCGATCGAAAAGCTCAAACTGTCGTAAAAACTGTAACCCAACCAGTTCCTCCTGCAGCACCTAAAGCAGTTCAAATTGCTAAAGCACAGGACAGGAATGGCGCGAATGATGCATTAGTTCAAGCGATCAGCCGGTTTAACAAGCATACTGAGACGACCAAGGTCGAATCTGTGCAAATTGTCCCCAATATGCAGCGTATTGATGAAATTGAACAAAACATTACTGATACTGACCGCAGGCTAAACAACTTCACGCGCCATTTTATCTACTATCCTCATGACGGCAAATGTTACTTTAATGCACTCAAAGTAACAAATAAAAATGGTTTCCGGATCTGCAAACAAATGCTAGTCCGAGCAAAGGAAGTCGAAGAACAAGTCAAAGTAATCAAAGAAAGCGGAAGCAATGACATTGGCGCTCGATTGCGTGATCAAATGAAACAGATGGGCATCGGCTACACTGAAAAGTAATTAAAAGTTTAAACACCGTGTCTGCAAGAAGTTATTTCGCAGACACGGTTGATAGGACCTAAATTTTTTAAGTCCCTTTAGACAAGAGAATTAAAGTTAATCAATAGGTGATATTATGGGAATTTCAATTGATCGTTTTAAGACTGTGGTGCTGGAAAAGCCCATTGATCTCGAAGCGCAGCTGTATACCAAATCGCTCGATGCAACCCCTAACACGGTTTGGCAATCGTTCTTGCTCTGGCTTACTCAGTTGCTTATGAAAACGGATAGTGGCCAATTCGATTCGATTCAAATCGCACAGAATATTGATCACGTTTTCCAAGAATTAAGTTATGATTTTTTTGATTCGATTGATATTGTTCAAGTCGAGCAGGGGATCATAAACCTGGAAGCTTTGAAATCGAAATTCGCTGCCAACCCGCTCAAAAAAGAGGATGTCGAGAGGTTTTTAAGTGTGCCGCTTAAAACATTGAGAGCCGCTCACAGAAAAAAGGAAACGGAAGAATATGCTCGGGAACATCGAAAGTCTCTAGAGGAAAAAAGAGTCCTGGAAGAAAAATTTAAGCAATTCGTTCAATCGCAAGGGGCTAATGACGCATTCAAACAGGAAGTACAGAGTAATGATTCATTCAAATTGGAAAGACGCAATTTAACAGTTCTGCCTGAGGATTGCTCCTATTTGGGAATCGATAACCTTAGAAAAGTCTATTTGCAAAATCCAGAAGCCGCCGAGCAAAATCCCGCACAACTCTTTAAAATTGCGAAAACCAGAAAACAAAGAACGGCAAACTTCAATAAGGACAGACTTTCTGAGATTAGCACTTATTTCAAAGACTCTAAGGGTGTGCTTGCTCTTTTATTCCCAGCCTACAAAGAAAACCAGGCTGAGCTCAATAAAATGCTTAAGGAAGGAACAATCACGTTCGAGCATGAACACATCAATCTGCTGTCTCGCGCCATTCGCAACCCTCAAGAAGCTAAAGAGAGTGCAGAAAGACCTGCTCGTACATACAAGGACAACCCTCTGTTTAATGGGACTCTTCAAGAATTGGAAAATAAAAGAATTCTTGGCGAGTTCGTTTTATTGAGAAACGACACTCCGGTAAAGTATGTAGAACCCACAACTTTTCAGCAATTGGTTCCTCGACCTGTGATTCAAGTTCCGGAACCTGTCGAACCGCCTGCACCTGTCGTTGAATCTACTCAGGTTGAAGAACTCAAAGAACAGGCTGTCCAAGCTGCAACAAAGATCATGGAGACAGCCGTCGAAATGGGTGGAGATTTAACTGAAAAAGCTGCTCAAGTCACTGAAGATGTTGCTAATAAAGCTTACGAAGTAGGCAAAGGAATTATTGATATGGCAGCCAATGCGATCGGAAGGTCTTGGTGATGCAGCGCTTGTGGGTAGGGTCCGTGAAACGAGCGGAGAATTCATGGAAAAGGCTGTTGAGGTGACTGGAAATCTTGGCGGTGTTGCCTATGAAAAAGGCGGCGAGTTGGTGGGAGTGGCTGCTAAAGTGACCGGCGAGCCTGGCGGTGTCGCCTATGAAAAAGGCGGTGAGTTACTGGGCGCGGCTGCTAAAGTAACCGGCGAGCTTGGCGGTGTTGCCTATGAAAAAAGCGGTGAGTTACTGGGCGCGGCTCTAAAGTAACCGGCGGAGCTTGGCGGTATTGCCTATGAACAAGGTGGAAAGTTAGCGGGCGCCGTAGCAGAAACAGCCTCACAAGGGCTTAGCTCTGCAGTCTCCTACCTAGGCAAGGGAGCGACCGGCCTCCTCACGCAAACATCTAACAAACAAGATGGTGTTCTGGAGTTAATTAGCTTTTCCCACTTGGTATAAAAAACAAAACCCTCTCCAGCAAACACTGGAGAGGGTTTTTCTTTTAAAATGAAGTACTCAGAGTCAGATCAGCTCTTACAGCTTCCCTTGTCCTTGCCGCAGGGGCAGCAGGAGGAAGATGCATTGACTTTCTTGTAATCCGTTTCGTAGAAACCGCTTCCCTTGAACTGGAAGATGGCGTTTCCACCGCCGATGCCCCGCTTGAGAGACTCCTTGCCGCATTTGGGGCATTGGGTCAACGGAGCATCGCTGATCTTTTGAAAGGCGTCCAGCTCATGCCGGCAGGCTTCACACTGATAAGGATAAGTGGGCATCGATAGCCTCCTTACATCATATCCATTCCCATTCCGCCCATGCCACCCATACCGCCCATGCCTCCCATTCCACCCATACCGTCCATCGGCATTGCGGCTTTGGATTTTGGCTTAGGCTTTTCGGTGATCATGGCGGCAATCGTGATGAGCAGTCCCGATACTGAAGAGGCGTTGATGAGAGCGCTCTTGGTCACGAGAACAGGATCGATCACTCCCTCTTTGAGGAGATCTCCAAAAGTGTCGGTCAGGCCGTTATAGCCCCATGCGCCGTCTTTCTCAAAGATCTTTTCAGCGATGAGGTTGCCCTGCTTGCCGCAGTTATTGGCAATCGCGGTTGCAGGAGCGTAAGCTGCTTCACGGATGATCTCAACGCCGATCTGCTCGTCTCCTTCGAGTTTGAGCTTATCGAGACATTTGACTGCGCGGAGCAAAGCAACACCGCCGCCGGGGACGATCCCTTCTGCGACAGCAGCTCTTGTTGCGTGCAGTGCATCTTCGACGCGCGCTTTCTTTTCTTTAAGTTCCGCTTCTGTTGCAGCACCGACATTGATGACGGCGACGCCGCCGGCAAGCTTAGCGAGTCGCTCTTCGAGCTTCTCGCGGTCGTAATCGGAGGTGCAATTGGCGATTTCTGCGCGGACCTGAGCGATGCGCTGCTGGATTTTCTTTGGATCTCCGGCTCCATCGACAATGGTCGTCTCTTCTTTAGAGATTTTGATCTTCTTGGCTCTACCGAGGACTTCAAGCCCCACGTCTTCCAGGAGCAAGCCCACATCTTCGGTGACGACAGTTGCTCCGGTGAGGATCGCGATATCTTCGAGCATCGCTTTGCGCCGATCGCCAAAAGCGGGTGCTTTGACGGCGCAGAGGGGAAGGCCGCCTTTGAGCTTGTTGACGACGAGCGTCGCAAGAGCTTCTCCATCGACATCGTCGGCGATAACGAGCAAGGGTCTCTGAGTTTTCTCCATCGCTTTTTCGAGGATGGGGACGAGGTCGCGTGCGTTGGAGAGCTTTTTGTCGGTGATGAGAATCAGCGCGTTGTCGTATTCGATGGCCATCTTCTCCGCATTGGTGATGAAATAGGGGGAGAGATACCCTTTATCAAACTGCATTCCTTCCACAACATCAAGGGTTGTGTCGATGCCCTTCGCTTCGGCAATAGTGATCGTACCGTCTTTGCCGACTTTCTCCATCGCCTCGGCGATGATCCCGCCGATTTCAGGGTCGTTGTTGGCGGAAATGGTGGCGATCTGTTTGACTTCTTCAGGGCTGCTGATTTTCGTCGCGATCTTATCCAAGGCGTCGTTCATCTTCTCAACGGCTTTGTCGATGCCGCGCTTGATGCTCATTGGATCTGCTCCGGCGATCACATTTTTGACCCCTGAGCTATAGATGGACTCGGCTAGCACGATGGCCGTTGTCGTGCCGTCTCCTGCTACATCGGAAGTTTTGGAGGAGGCTTCTTTGACGAGCTGAGCGCCCATGTTCTCAAATTTATCTTTAAGGGCGATCTCTTTGGCGACTGTCACTCCGTCTTTTGTCGATAGCGGAGCCCCAAAACCTTTATTGATCACGACATTGCGCCCTTTGGGCCCCAAGGTGACAATGACTGCCTTCGCCAGCGTCTTGACTCCCTTCAGAATCGACTTGAGGGCTTCTTCGTTGAATTGCAGCATTTTTGCCATAGTCTCTATTCTCCAGAATGATTGTGTATATTGTTTAAACCAGGACGCCGAGGATATCTTCTTCCGACATGATCAGGAAATCTCCCTGATCGTCTAACGTTTTGACTTCTGTGCCTGCATAGGAAGAAAAAAGCACGACGTCGCCCACGCTGAGTTCCATGGGTTTCACATTCCCTTTGTCATCGGTTTTTCCCGGGCCTACGGCGACGACTTCACCTTGGCGCGGTTTTTCCTGAGCAGCTTCGGGAAGGAGGATTCCCCCCTTGCTCAGCTTGATCTCGGAACGTTTAACGAGGACGCGGGCCCCAAGCGGCTTGATGTGTTGCTTTGCTGACATGGTAAAAACTCCTTTTAATCGAATATCATAGATGAAAAGAGAGTATGTTGGAAATTGATTTTTGTCAAGAAGAGTCAGGCGGTTTTTAGCAAAGAAATGCTTAGACTGCTAAAAGACTGTCCAGTTTGTGGATAGTCTTTAACTATTGGTAAAGAAGATATTTTTTTCTATCTTTGAGGAACTGCTCCCTTTCGTCTTTTTGAAAGAGGATCAGTTTCCAGGCCACATACTGCTCCTGGCGCAAGAGTGTGAGCATTTCATCGTTGCCGCTGGCTTTACAGAAAAGCTCTTTTCTAGAGGGGTCGAGGGCGCCGAGCTTCGCAAGCACCTGCTTGGGGTAAAGATTTTTTAACACCCCCAGGATCATGTACTGAGAGCTGACCGGGCGGTACGTTTTGGAATCGGTGACGACAATCATCACGCCCTGGCAGTCCTTGCCTTTATACACTCCATAAAATGGCCGGTAGTGGAAAGGCATGAAATAAACGCCGGGGAGCTTTTGCTCATTAAGCATGTCGGCTAGCGCTCGCGCTTTGATCCAGGGAGCTCCGATCACTTTAAAGGGCAGGGTATAGCCGATACCGATATTGACAAGCGATAGCTCTCCGAGCAGCCCGGTCGTTGCAAAGAACTGGGGGGTGTCTGCCTCGGGGATATAAGGGCTGGTGGGGATCCAGATCAAGCCGGTATCGGCAAAACTCATCGACCGCTTCCACCCTTTCATGCCGATCACTCTGAGCTTGCAGCCGATCTGGTACTTGTCATTGAAAAATTGGGCCAGTTCCCCGACCGTCATTCCGTGGCAATAGGGCACATTGGCGTAACCGATGAAAGAGCGCCATTTGTTCTGGAGCATCGGCCCGTCGACGATAACCCCATTGATCGGGTTTGGCCTGTCCAAAACGATCACGGGAATCCCTTTCTTGGCCGCTTCTTCCATCACATAGAATAGGGTGGTGGTATACGTATACGGCCTGCAGCCAATGTCCTGTATATCATAAACGAGCACGTCGATCCCCTGGAGCATCTGAGGGGTGGGCCTGCGCGTTTTGCCATGCAGGCTAAAAACGGGGACCCCCGAAGGACCTTGGATATCGGCGACCTCCTCGAAAGCATAGGCATGCCCTGTCAGTCCATGTTCCGGGGCGAACAGGGCAACGAGTTTAATATCTGGAGCATACCCCAGAAAAAGGTCGATCGTGGAGCGCATCGTGCTATCGACCCCCGTGTGGTTGGTGATCAGGCCAACCCGCTTGCCTTTGAGCTCATCGACTAGCCCCTCTTTAAAAAAGACATCGACGCCCAGCTCAATATTGGCTGAATAAGCGCAGAAATGCAGGCAAATGACAAGGAATGCTGCAAAAATACCCTTGGGCAGCTGAATGCATCTCGATACAATCCGATCTAAACCCATTTCTTTTCACTTCGTCGATTCTGTTATTTCGTAGTCTAATCAATAGACTTATCATTTTGAAATGAAATAATCAAAATTAAATAAAATAGTTGTCAAATCGCAATTTTCATGCTATAAATAGAAAATAAGAGACTGTTAATGGGTTCAGGCTTCGTCCATTTTCGGGATTATTTTGGCTGTTTTTTGATTCTTCTTGCCCTAGGGCAATATACGCAAGTTGATATTACCCTAGGGCAAAAGAATCAAAAAACGGTTCAAAAGAACCAGAAAATCGACAGAAGCTGCATCCGTTAGCAGTCTCTAAGGATGCGTATCTAAGGAGCAGCTCATGCCTGTCAAAGAACCTGGGTCTAAGTATCTCCAGCAAGCGATGCAAATCTTATCTTCTTCCCAGGGAAAACCGCTTACTCTTGAGCAGCGGGAAAAACTGGCGATCGAACTAGCAGCGAACATGCTCAATGAGGCCAACCGCACCATGACCTGGTCGGAAAAACAGATCCAGGCAGAGCTTTCGCGGATGATGCGCGATCCGAATGGCAAAGTGTTCACCACAAGCATGACGGACCAATGCTTTCGCAGCCATAAAAGCGCACGAGTGGCCAATCAACTCGTCTATCTCCTCGATCAATTTGGAATCCCTCAATACCTGGGTTGGACGAAGAGGATGGCCTTGAAGATGTTCCAAATGCTGGGAAAAACCTTCTCCTGGCTGTTCGTCCCGCTTGCGACCTACACTCTTCGAAAAGCAACAGCGCGAGTCATCCTTCCCGGTGAAAAGGGAGCATTGCATAAGCACATGGCGCACAGGCGATTGGAAGGCGTGCGGCTGAATTTGAACCATCTGGGCGAGGCTATCCTTGGAGAAGAGGAAGCTAAACACCGTCTGAACGTCTATTTGAAAGACCTGGCAGAAGATGAAATTGAATACGTTTCGGTTAAAATCTCCACCATTTACAGCCAGATTCATCTTTTGGGGTGGGAGGCAACGCTAGAAGCTCTATCCGACCGATTGCGCCAGCTTTATCGCGTGGCGATGAAACACACCTTTACCCGTGCGGACGGCGTCAAAGTCCCTAAATTTATCAACCTCGATATGGAAGAGTACCGCGATCTGATCCTGACCAAAGACCTGTTCATAAAGGTACTCAGCGAGCCGGAGTTCCACAATTTTTCGGCGGGGATTGTGCTGCAAGCCTACCTGCCGGATTCTCATGAGATTCAAAAAGAGCTGACGCAGTGGGCCATCCAGCGGATGAAAAACGGAGGAGCGCCCATCAAGATCCGCATTGTCAAAGGGGCCAATCTGGCGATGGAGCAGTTTGAAGCCTCCGTGCGCGATTGGGAGCAGGCCCCCTACACCAAAAAATCGGACGTCGACGCCAACTACAAGAAAATGGTGACCTACGGATGTGAGGCCGCCCACGCCAAAGCCGTCCATTTAGGCATTGCCAGCCATAACCTTTTCGACATCGCCTATGCGATGCTAATGCGCTCAGAGAATCAGGTCAAAAACGAGGTCAACTTCGAGATGCTCGAGGGGATGGCAGACCATATTCGCAGGGTGGTCCAGAAACTATCCACGGACATTCTTTTGTATTGCCCTGTGGCGACAAAAGAGGACTTTCAAAGCGCAATCGCCTATTTGATCCGCAGACTCGACGAAAATACCGGGCCGGACAACTTTTTGCGCGTCACCTTCGGCCTGAAGCCGGGAACTGCCGAATGGGAAGAACAGGTTCTTCTCTTTGTGAAAGCCTGCAGTGAAATGAACACTGTTTACAACGAGCCGCGCCGCACTCAAGACAGGAACGACCCTCCGAGATCGCTTTCTCCTTCTTCTCCGTTTGAAAATGAGGCCGACACCGACTTTGCTCTGCCTCAAAACCGAGTCTGGGCTGAAAAAATCCTGACCAAATGGAAGAATTTTAAAGCAGATCCCATTCCTCTTGTGATTGCAGGAAAGGAAATCCATCAGACGGAACGTCAGGGCGAAGGAGTCGACCCCGCCAACCCCAAACAGGTCCTTTACCGCTATGCACTAGCCGATTGGGCACAAATGGACAAGGCGCTTGCGTGCGCCAAACAACAGGAAGCGAGTTGGGGCATGGTCAGCGCAGAGGAGCGTTGCAAGCTTTTGTCGCGAGCCGCTCAAAAGATGCGAGAGAACCGCGGCAACCTGATCGGCGTCATGATGGCAGACGGCGGCAAAACGATCTTCGAGGCAGATCCGGAAGTTTCAGAGGCGATCGACTTTGCTGAATATTACTTACGCAGTCTAAAAAAAATGGACTCCTGTAAAGATATCCAATGGAGTCCCAAAGGAACAGTGCTCGTCACTCACGCCGTGGAACTTCCCTGTTCCGATTCCCGCTGGGGGCATTTTGGCGGCCCTTGCAGCGGGCAACTGCGTTCTCTTCAAACCGGCCCCCGAAGCCATTTTAACCGGCTGGGAACTTGTGAAGACGTTATGGGACGCCGGCATTCCCAAAGAAGTGCTGCAATTCATCAACTGCGAAGATGAACCGGTCGGATCCAAGCTGATCGCCGACACAAGAGTCAACTGCATCATTGACACTGGAGCAACAGCGACTGCCAAGCTTTCACGCGCTCTGCGCCCCGGCATCGACCTCTCCGCCGAACAGCTTGCGAAAAACGCGATGATCGTCACTGCCCTGGCCGACAGGGACCTTGCGATCAAAGACGCTGTCACCTCTGCGTTCGGACATAGCGGCCAAAAATGCAGCGCGTGCAGTCTGCTCATCCTCGAGGCTGAAGTTTACGACGATCCCCACTTCCTCAAACAGCTCAAGGACGCCGTCAGAAGTTCGAAGTCGGCGCCTGCTGGGAATGCTCTTCCAAATTGACACCGCTGATTAGAGAGGCTCATGGCGCCCTCGTCAAGGGATTTTCGAGTTTAGACAGCGGGGGAAAAATGGCTTGTCGAACCCAAGCAGGATCCCCAACGAACCTATGGTCCCCAGGCGTTAAAATCGGCGTCACACCGGGGAGCTTCATGCACCAGACAGAGCTATTTGGCCCTGTTCTTTCTGTGATTCGAGCAAAAAATTTCGAAGAGGCGATCGAAATTGCCAATGGGACCCCATACGGCCTCACCTCAGGATTGCAAAGCTTGGACGAAAGGGAGAAAGAAATCTGGATGAAAAAATCGAGGCCGGAAACTGCTACATCAACCGGGGAACGACCGGTGCGGTCGTGAGAGCTCAGCCTTTCGGCGGCACCAAGGCCAGCAGCTTCGGCAACGCAGCCAAAGCGGGGGGCCCCAACTACGTGATGCAATTCGCCAAACCTCATGAAGTCGCTCTTCCCCACGAAAAAGCTCCGGTCAGCGACGAGGTCAACGCCCTCACAGCGATCCTTCAAAAATACAATCTGACGAATGAAGAACTTGGCATCTGGTACGCCAGCACGTCAAATTACGCTTTTTGGGCAAAGCGGTTTGCGGAAGATCACGATCCTTCCAGAATTATCGGCCAGGACAATATTCTGCGCTACCGTCCCCATAAAAAAATCTGCTTCAGGATCCAGGACTCCGATACGCCTCTTGATATTCTGCGCGTGCTGGCTGCAGCGCTGAGCTGCGGCTCTCATTTCGAGCTCAGCTGGTCTCAAGGCCACTCGCACATTCAAGTCCGCGATCATTTAAGACCTCTTCTTAAGAATTTTCACATCGTCGAAGAGAGCGATGACAAATTTAATCAAAGGGTCAAAATATGGCGACTTCCGCAGAGTGCGCCTGATCAGTAACCCTCCGACGCGCTGAAGTACGCATCCAGCGATTCTGCGACGTTCCTCGATTTCGCCCCCGTCCTTTCCAACGGCCGATTTGAGCTGCTCCACTACTTAAGGGAGATCAGCTTCAGCATCGACTACCACCGCTATGGAAATCTTGGAGTTGGGGAAGGGGAAATGCGAAAGCCTTTACACTGAACTGTAAAAATTATTTTTAATAAATATCCTCTTTAGGTACTGTCCAGAATAAGAGGCTGTCTATGAACTTCTGTCGATTTTCGGGTTCTTTTGAGCCGGTTTTCGATTCAAATATTGGGGGCAATATACGAAATGTTGATATTGCCCCCAATATTTGAATCGAAAATTGGCTCAAGAGAACCCAAAAATCGACAGAGGCTTAATTCATAGACA
>CAWESW010000062.1:0-9157 GCA_963811735.1 uncultured Verrucomicrobiae bacterium
TCCCCCATGCCGAGCATGACAAGGTCGAAAGAGCGCCCCTTCAAAACAGCTGCGATCTGTTGTTCATAACCTAGTGCATTTTCTTCGATTTTATCTTCGGCGTGCATGCGATGGATCTGATTTTTGGGGATGGGCATTTTTGCAAGTCCTGCCTGCATCGCCATGTGATAGTTGCTTTCAGGGCTGTCAGGGGGGACCGCGCGCTCATCGCTCCAGAATAGGTGGACTTTGTTCCACTCGACCATTTGGTCGTAGGGAGCCGAGGTCAGATGTTCGAAGATGGCTTTCGGAGTGGAACCGCCCGAAAGGGCGGCATAAAAAGCGCCGTGGTCTTTCATTGCCTGTTTTGAGAGCGCGATGAAATGCTCGACGCAGTAGATGAGAGTCGTTTGGTAGTCGCCGGGTACAATGATATCTCTTCGGTCATCCCAGGACCTGGATTGAAGCTTTTCAACTAGCACAGGTTAGCCCATCCATTTTTTTGACAAGGTTAAGGACTTTTAAAAAATGCTCCGAGGTGCCGCGGTGGCAAATTTCTTTCACAAGGGAATGCCCCGACTCCGCTTTGGTAAAGATGTAATGCGAAGGAAGGTCGCATTTGTCTTTCGTTGAGTACTGATAGGTGATCTGATGCAATATTTCTAGATGGCGTTTAAAGGAAAAGTGCTGCTCGTCGGCTGTAGAAACGTCGACGGAGAGGATGAGTCCGGGAGGGAGGTTTGCATGCTGCGCTGTGGAGAGGGTGATCTCGATGGGGCCGCTCGCCCCGTTATAGGAGAATACCAACGTGCCTTTTTCTTTGCTAAGCGCCCGGAATGTCCATCCCAGCTGGCAGGCAAGCCAGGCCTGCATATAGACAGCCTGAATATTGGTATGGCAAAAGAAGGGGGTTTCTTGGGCGTTATAGATGATTGTGATTTTTTTTGAGCGCTCGATCTGGGCCAGGTTGTCCTTGGAGTAGAAAGCCATGGAAAACATTTCCCGCCAGCTTTCCGTCCTGGCCCAATTGAGATCAGCAATGTCGCTATTGGCCCTTTCGTAGTGTTCCAGGATGCTGGAGGCAAAGCGGGGCAAGTTTTCTGTTGCCTCTGAATCAAAAATCAGTCGGTTGGCAAATTGTTCCAACTGATAGCAGAGGGGATCGCCTTTGCTGAGATCTTCCCCCCAGACGAGGTAGACGGGAAGATCGGGGAGGATGTGGGGAAGCACGACAAAGGGAACCCGTTCATGCGAAGTCCCAGCAGCATCGATCTGAATGTAATCGCACGCGACGTCGAATTCTCCTTTGCTCGAAGAAAGGATGGACACCTCCGTCTTGAGAAAGTCCTCTTTGGCTGCTTTGTCCACAGTGACAAAAATGACCCGAGATGGGAATTTCTCAACGACTTTCTGTGCGATGCGTTGAATGTACGGAGCCCGATGGTTCTTTTGCGTGTAGAAAATCAAGTTGAACAGGCAGGCTCTGGCGACATTGGTTGTTTCCAAAGATTCCCAGATGCGGTTAAGTTCGCTCTGGATGTCTGCGGGGGAAACCGGGCGGGAGGTGCTAGTCATTAGATGAGCCTCCATTTGCGTTTATCTCTCGCCATCATTTCATCGGCGGCCTTGGGTCCCCACGTTCCCGATTGATAATTGGGGAAGTCTGCCTGTTTATTGGCCAGCCAATAATTAATCAAAGGAGTGAGGAGCTCCCATGAGTTGAATACTTCGTCTTGCCTTGCGAAAAGCGTGTTGTCGCCGAGGATGCAGTCCTGGATCAGCCTCTCATAAGCCTCTGGAGGACTCATGCCGAAGTAAGAGCCATAGCGAAAATCCATCTTGACCGGCTGGATGGGGCTTGAGGGCCCCGGGACTTTGCAATTGATTTTTAGTCCTGTTCCTTCGTCGGGCTGAATGCGGAGCGATAGGGTATTGGGCTCGTTGCGTTTGTTGTGCTGCTGGAAAAGGACGCCGGGAGGGTCCTTGAAAACGATGGCGATCTCAGTAGCGCGTTTGGGGAGGCGTTTTCCTCCGCGTAGATAAAAGGGGACTCCTGCCCAGCGCCAGTTGTCGATGAAGAGGCGCAGCGCGACATAAGTTTCTACATTGGAAGTAGGAGAGACGTTCTTCTCCTGGCGGTAGCCGACGACGGATTCGCCGTTGATATAGCCCGTTCCATATTGGCCACGGACGCAGGACTTTTCAAAGTCTTCCTGCTGGAAGGGGCGGATGGCTCGTAGGACTTTGACTTTTTCATCGTGGATGGAATCGGCGGCGAGGCTTACAGGGGGTTCCATAGCCACAAGCGACAAAAGCTGCATCATATGGTTCTGCACAATGTCTCTGAGCATCCCGGCCTCTTCCCAGAATGCCCCGCGGGAGCCGATGCCGATGTCTTCCGCCACAGTGATCTGAACGTGGTCGATATAGCGATTATTCCAGACCGATTCGAACAGGGAATTTGCAAATCGGAAGATCAGGATGTTCTGCACGGTCTCTTTACCGAGGTAATGATCGATCCTGTAGATCTGCTCCTCGCTTAAAAAGCGGAGCAGTTCTTTTTGCAGCGCTTTGGCAGAGTCTAGATCGTGTCCGAACGGCTTTTCGATAATGATTCTCGACCATTTGTCTTGCGTTTTAGCTGCATCGTAAATCAAACCCGTCTCATGCAGCTTTTCACAAATCAGCGGGAAAAAGCTCGGCTGCGTAGACAGGTAAAAGACGCGATTGCCTTTTGTGCCCAGCTTGGCGTCGAGATCTTTTAAAAGGTCCTGGAGTTGTTTATATCCTTCCGCTTCATGGAATTCAGAACGGTGATAGAAAAGGTTTTCTTGAAAATTTTTCCAGAGGGCCTCGTCGATGGGTTTGACGCGGGAAAAGCTGCTGACGGCTTGCTTCATCTCTTCGCGGAATTGTTCATTTGTCTTTTCCCTTCTGGCAAAACCGACGCAGGCAAATTGGGCGGGGAGCTGTCCCTCTCTTGCCAAATTATAGATGGCGGGGATGAGCTTGCGCGCAGTGAGATCGCCTGTCGCGCCAAAGATGACGAGAATGCAGGGCTCAATAAAGCGGCTGGAAACCCCGGGCTCTTCCAGAGGGTGGGCAGACGTGTCAGTCATAGAGTGTTACCTTATTCGTTTTAATCCCCTATCAAACACCACTGCCATTTTTGCTGCCAAGCGCAAAATTATTTCTCAGATGTTTTGACAATAAATCGCAGTCGGGAGAAAAATATTAAGAAATTATTAATCAGGAGGTGGGTATGGCTACAAAAACACTCACAACATCAACAGATACTAAACCGGATCCTCATTCCAGTTTACAGTTAGGTCAATGCCAATTCGGCAGGGAGCCTTTTAATTCTAAAGTTGACCTTTTAAGACGCAGCCTTACTTGGGAATTCGGACTCGCAAGCAAAATTAGTCAAGTGGATGCGAGTGAAGTTAGACAGCTCGGCGGGACCCTGCTCGACCGGTCTGAAACAGTTTTTAAGCAGACAAAAGCGCTTTACATTCTTGCCGGGAATGTTCGAAATAACCCAACAAGGTTCGGCTGTTCGATGGTTGCGTTGATGACTGGGGCTTATTTCTTATGGAACGGTGATTTAGCTTCTGCAGGAATCGCAGGAACTCTGGGCGCCAAAGAGTTGTATAATCAATGCAGCAGCGGCGATAACTCGACTCTGCAAAGGTTTTTAAGCGACATCAATGCCGATGTCGGCATGGTCCGATCGCTTGAGGAAGGCCAGCAGAAATCCTACAAGGCGATCGAGGAGAACCTTACTCTGATTAGCGGCGATGTCAATACTCTTTACGACAAGCTCGATCAGGTCAAGGATTTGAACACGGAAGGCATTCGCTCGCTCGAAGGTGCGAAGCAGCAAGCCCATGCAAAAGGACTTGAGGCAAAGGAGGCCTATCGCGATGCCCTTAGGTTATTTTCAGAAGCTAAAGAATCCTTTGGAGCATCCAAAGAGATTTATGAAAGGTGTGCACAGCATTTCTTGACGATCCAGAAACTTGCGAAGGATGAAGACGATAAGACTCCCATTCTGGAGAAATTGAATGCGCTAGTTGAAGTTGCTGATGCCGCAAATGCGGAGTGCGCAGAAGGGAAAAAAGTCCTCGATGACGCTGATCAGAAATTCAGCGAGGCGATGCAAGCTCTTCGTAATGCTCAAGGATTAAAGGATGAGGCCATTGTACTAATCACCCAAACTGTGCAAAGTGCTGAGGACACGCTGAAAGCCGGAGTCGAAAAAGCGCAATACACCAAGGAGTGTCAGCACAGGATCGAATCCACTCAAAAAGAATTACAGGAGATCAAAGAGCGCAGCGATGATGTGATGAGGCTCCTCGATGAGATGTCTGAGGACGTTAAAAAAGCAAAGGCCGAAGCCGCTAAAAAACTCGATCCTTCCGATGTCGTCGTAGGCGTGGGCACCGGCGTTGCGTTGACTTCTCTGGGAACATTCTCAGCAATTGCTCTTGGAATCACCGCAGCCTATGCCTGGCATAATGGAACGACGATTGTCAATACGACCAAGAGGGTCTACAATTGTCTCTTTGGAACCCCTCTTCCTCCGCCGGCGCCAATGGGTAAGAATGAGGTCATCCGCGTGAACTTTCAAGAAAGATCCAGCGGGTATTACGGTGCTTGGGTCAAAGTGCGTCAATCCTTTACCTTAGGCTCTGTCGATGTCAATCTCGATCATGATGAAGTGAAACAGCTGAGCTTTGATTTGAACAATCGGGCATATCCCGTTTCTAAAGAGGATTTGTTCAGTTTTTATCAAAGGATGTTCGTCAAGCTTGGAAATGGAACGCTTGACCCTGCGCACTGCAGAGCAGTGTTGATCCGATTGCAAAATGTCGTTATCTCGCGCGGTGGACTTGATTCCGATATCAATGGCTTAATCAAAGATCGGCAAGCTGCCTACGGCCTTGTAAAGGCTTTGCGTCAGCTTTGCGATAAGCTTGAGTCGTAGTCTGAATCCCTCTCCTATAAATCACCCTTTCTATTTTTAAACCCGGTTCTCCAAGGACCGGGTTATTTTATGAAACGCCCTTCCCCTCATAAGTCATTGATTTGCAAATATCTATTTTAATGACAAAATATTAAGAAGTTGCAATTTCTTAATTAATTATAAATAAAGTTCTAATTTACTTAAATTATTAATTTTATTATAATGTAAGTAAGTAAAAACAATTAATAGGTTTATATAATTATGAATATAATAAGTCACACAGATGGTCAAGGATCCAATACTCCAGCTCAAATAGCGGTGCCGTCAATCGAATATTTGCCGGTAGAAATCTTCTTACATGTTTTTAGTTTTTTATCGATCAAAGATTTATGTAAAACATCCGGTGTTTGCAAAGACTGGAAGATTTTAGCAACCGATGACTCTCTTTGGAAAGCGATTAATCAAAAGCTGCCTAAAATCTCTGATTTTAAAGAGGTATACCCATCATTAAAAATAATGGATCGAGAATTTTGGGAAGAGTACGCTGATTGTGCCGGTTTAGGACTGCAGTTCGAAGCTGCTCCCCTCCGCGCTATTGACGAATGCAAAATTCTTGCACATGAAGCGTTCAAAGTGGTCCCAAAAATCCTTTCCCTCGTGGAATCTTTAGAGGTCGAAGGGGATGCGGGGTTAACAGTGATGACGATCCCTGAAGGGCTCACCATTAATAAGGTCATGCAGATTGGGCAAACTCCAAAAAAGGGAAACGAAGTAAAGTTTAAAGATATTTTGGAGCGTTTATTAGAGCAACTAGGAGATGTTCCCATCAAAAAAATGTCTACAGTAATTATTACAAACTCTATCCTTAAAAACAGTTTAGGGGGCGATACAGATGATCTAAGGAAGTCTGTCAAAAAAATAGGCTGCACAATGCCTAGTGTAATAAACGTGCTTTCGCTTGCCGTTCTAACGCATATGAGTTCTGAAGAAAATCCTCCAACCCGCTTATTTGGCGATAACCCGCCGACCCTTACGAGTTGCTTAGAGGAGATTGATTGTTGCGAATTATTTGCCGGCGACTTTGGAACGGATGGGTTTAGGGTCACTAACTACGTCTTCTACGGTGTTGGCGTCGGTTTCGGAGCCCAGTATCAATTTGATGACGTAAGAACTAATCCCAGTAAAAAGTCTTGGTCGATTTTCAGGTTTTTTTAAGCCAATTTTCTAGTGGTCCGTTTCATAAGTATTAGACATTTGGGCTTTGACGCAGCCCAAACGTTAAAAACTTATGAAACGGACCACTGCGATGAAAAATTTTACTGGGATAGCTTCAGGGAATCGATATAGTTTTGTAAAATGGAGACTGCGGATAGGGCATCGCTGAGCTCAGCCCTTTTTTTACGAGAAACATCCATGTCGAGCAACATCCTTTCCACTCCCGATGAAGTCAGCCGTTCGTCCCAAAAGACGATGGGATAGGGGAGCGCTTGTTCCAAAGTCTTTGCAAAGGCTTTCACGAGCAGGGCCATCTCACCCTCCTTCCCATTCAATAGAAGAGGGAGCCCGATCACGATGGTGTCGATGTCTTTATAGCGTGAGAGAGTCTGGCCGATCAGCTTTGCCGTCTGGGCATTGTCCTTTGCCGCTTTGATCGTTTCCAGCGGTTGGGCGATGATCCGCCTGTCATCCGTGATCGCAAGACCAATCCGAACTTTTCCAAAATCAATCGCTGCGATGCGTCCCAATGGTTACCCTCGATTTTTTTGTTGCTGGATCATCGTTGCGATAAACTCCCTAAAGAGGGGATGAGGATCGGTTGGCTTAGATTTAAATTCCGGATGGAACTGCACGCCGAGCATCCAAGGATGATCCTTGACTTCTGCGATTTCGCAGAGGTGGCCGTCTTCAAGGATTCCCGAGAGGATCAGCCCTTTTTGTTCACAGCTGTCCTTGTACAGATTGTTGAACTCGTAGCGGTGGCGGTGCCTTTCTGAAATGCGGGTTGCACCGTAGGCTTCCGCCGCTTTTGTTCCGGGTTTAACCTGGCAGGCAAAGGCTCCAAGCCGCATAGTTCCGCCGAGGTTCTCAATCCCTTTTTGTTCGCTAAGCAGGGAGATGATCGGATGGGACGTATGTTGATCGACTTCTGTCGTGTTGGCATCGGTAAGGCCGAGGACATGCCTTGCAAATTCAACGCACATCACCTGCATTCCAAGACATAGCCCGAAGTAGGGGATGTTCTTTTCGCGACAATATTTAGCCGTCATGATCTTGCCCATCCAGCCTCGCTCGCCAAAGCCTCCGGGGACCAGATAACCGTCGCAGCCTCCGATGATTTTTTCAACGTCGCCGTGCTCCAACACTTTGTCCGATTCAAATCTTCTGATCTCGATTTCCACTTGATTGGCTAAGGCGGCATGATGCAGTGCCTCGAAGACAGATTTGTAAGCGTCCTGATGCTGAAGGTATTTACCGACGATGCCGACAACGACTTTGCCTTTAGGATTGTGCAGGTTGTGCAGCATTTTTTCCCATTTTGAAAGATCAGCGCTTTTAGAAGGCAGATTGAGCATCTGGCAGATTTTCTGGTCGAGACCTTGCTTATTTAAATTGATCGGCACTTCATAAATCGACGTAGAGACATCGGCGACATCGACGACGCCCTCTTTGGGGACGCTGCAGAACAGGCTGATCTTGTCTTTGATGTCTTCGTCGAGGCTCTGTTCGCAGCGGCACAAGATGAGATCGGGCATGATGCCGATTTCGCGCAAAATTTGCACTGAGTGCTGGGTCGGTTTGGTTTTGACCTCGCCTGCAGCCTTTAAGAAAGGGACGTAGGTGAGGTGGATATTTAAACAGTCTTTTGGACGCTCATAGCGGAATTGGCGGATAGCTTCGAAAAAAGGGAGCGATTCGATGTCTCCGACAGTCCCTCCAATTTCGACGAGGACCACATCGGGATCGGAGTGCTGTTTGGAGCAGGCGAGGATCCGCTGCTTAATCTCATCAGTGACATGTGGGATCACCTGCACCGTTTTCCCGAGATAATCCCCGCGCCTCTCTCTTTTGATCACGGCATCGTAGATCTGGCCGGATGTGGCATTGGACAAGCGTGAAATGGGAGCGTTTGTATAGCGATAGTAATGTCCCAGATCGAGGTCAGTCTCGGCGCCATCATCCGTCACGTAGACCTCGCCGTGTTGAAAGGGATTCATTGTGCCGGGATCGACGTTAAGGTAGGGGTCTAGCTTGAGCATAGCGATTTTTAAGCCTCTGCACTCCAAGAGCATGGCGATCGATGCGGACGTTAGGCCTTTTCCGAGAGAGGAGACCACGCCTCCGCTAATAAAAATATATTTCGTTTGATGCATAGGTTACCGCTTCATCTTGAGCAAAAAGGGGATTGTAAGTGTCCCAAAGTTAATTTTCAACTTTCAAAAGGAGTACCAGCAGAACGGCTTTTTTTCTTGCTTTCTTAATCGAAGTTCCTTAAAAAATAATAGTAATAACGAAGGAAATAATTATTATAAGGATTTTTATATGTCCGTTTTAGAAGCGACCAAGAGAAGATTTGTTCCCGTCAGCGTTTTCCAACTATTTTCAATCGGGATTGGTCCTTCCAGTTCCCACACCGTTGGGCCCATGCGCGCCGCGCGCCTTTTCGTTCAAGAGCTGGAATCGGACGGACTATTGGTCCATACCACAAAATTGACGATCGAACTCTTCGGATCTCTTGCGATGACCGGCAAAGGACACGCAACCGACATCGCGGTTCTGCTCGGCATGGAAGGGGAGTCACCGGAGGGGGTTGACCCGAATTCCGTCGCTGGCCGCATTTCCAGGATCGAAAAGGAACGCTCATTACTGCTTCTCGGCCGCCATCGAATTCCCTTTGTGATTGAAGAACACCTCCTCTTTCATAAAGGCAAGCGCTTCACTTTCCACTCCAATGCGATGCGATTCAAAGCTTTTGATGCAAACGGCAACGTTCTCCTCTCGGACATTTATTATTCAGTCGGAGGCGGTTTTGTCGTACCCCAAGAGCAAGCCCTTGAGCCTGCATTCACGAGTTCTTTAGAGGAGTCCATTCCCTTTCCCTTCCAAACTTGCGAAGAGCTCATGGAGCATTGCCGACAAAATAAAATGACGGTTGCTCAGATCGTGATGGAGAATGAAAAGACGTGGAGGACAGAAGAACAGATCCGGTTTGGC
>CAWESW010000063.1:0-11753 GCA_963811735.1 uncultured Verrucomicrobiae bacterium
TGACATTCATGGGGGGCTTTTTTGAGACTGAAATCGAGTCCATAAGTATCTCCGTTGAGTGCTTCGCCTCGCCGGGTCTTCTTATGTTTCGTGAGATTTAAAAAAAGTCTTTAGGCGAGGAAGAGAGCAGTTAACAAATGATGGTTGGGTACGACCCCGCGCCACCATTGCCATTGGTATTATTACCAAGGCAGGCGTTAAATCTAAAAGATTTGGCGGTCGTTGCGTGCATCATTATAATTTTAACTCTTTCCCTTGCCTATTTTAAGATAGAGCAATTGATGCTCAATCTAACAGGAAGCTTTATTTTGCGTAAATGAAAAAGGTCTGGATTTTCAGAACATATACCGAACGTGGTTCAAAAATTGGCCCTGGGGTGCGTCAAAGCTCCCGCGGCCAATTTTTGAACCACGTTCGGTATTATCAATTATCGCTGGAGTAGGGGTCGTCTTCATACGGATCTTCAGCAGCGGAGGGCTCTGTCTGAGCGATCTTTAGGCTGCCAATGATGGACACACCCTCATCGACGCTGAGCAGCGGCGCCGTGACATCGCCGCGCACTTCCGCCCTGCCGCGCAGGACCAGGCGCTTTTTCACGGTGATGTCTCCTGTGACTTTGCCGGAAATGAAGGCCTCTTCGAGATCAATGTTGGCCTTGACGCAGCCGGTGGGCCCGACGATTACTTTGCCGGTTGAGAGGAGCTCCCCCTCGAAAGTGCCGTCGATGCGGACGAGCTTTTGAAAGGACATCGTCCCTTTGATGGAGACCCCTTCCGCGATGGTGGTCTCCGGCTCTTCATCCTCTTTAGCTTCTTCCTCGATCACTTCGAATGCGTGGGGATCAATGGCGTTCATTAGGCCTGATGTAAAGGGAATGGGGGGGCGGTCGGCCAAATCGGGGAAAGAGTGTGAGGGGTGTTCCGTCTCTTTGTCAAACAGGTTTTTACCGATCTTCTTGAACATGGGAGGCCTCGGGGTTCCTAAAGTGTTATCCTCCTTATACTCGATGTTCCACTTTTTTGGCCTCGATTTCTTCAAGATCTTGATCCTCTTTGGGTTGCAGCTTTCGAGCCGGCGCTTCGCAAGCCTGTCTCGAAAGCTGCAACCCAAATAGAACCAAGATCTTATTGAACTCGAGGCCGAAAAAAGTGGAACATCGAGTTATAGCAGTAGGGGGGAATCCGATCAACTCCGAGGAAATAGCAGCACTTTCTCTCACGCTTCGAGATTGCGGCGGGCCATGTCGATCTGGCGGCGGAGGGTTTCATCCTTTTCCACTTGGCCGGCGATCTTCTTCCAGGCGTGGAGCAGGGTCGAGTGAGTTTTGCCACCAAAGGAGGAAGCGAGGCGCATCAGAGAGTCGTTGATCATCTCTTTGGCCAAATACATGGCGACTTGTCTTGGGAAGGCGACATCTTTTGTGCGGGAGCCGCTTTTTAAATCGCTGACGCGCACGCCGAAGATGGTCGCGACGCTTTTGAGAATGCTCTCGACGTTGATCTTTTTGTGGGGAGCGTACTGAAATAGTTCGCTCAATGTTTTTTCCACGGCTTCTTCCGTGATGTCAAGGCCCATCAGACGGCAGTAAGCGCCGAGGCGGTTGATCGCCCCTTCGAGCTGCCTGACGTTGTTGAAGATGTGCTCGGCGATGAAGAAGGCGACCTTTTGCGGGATGCGCAATCCTTTTTGCTCGGCCTTGTGCTGCAAAATGGCGACGCGCGTCTCCAGATCGGGAATGCCGATGTTCGCCACAAGCCCCCATTCCATGCGGGCGATCATCCGCTCGGAGAGTTTGAGCTGGCCCGGAGGTTTGTCGGAGGTGATGACGATCTGTTTGCTTTGATTGATAAGGCTTTCAAAAGTATTGCAGAACTCTTCTTCGAAATTCAGACGGCTTTGCAAGAATTGGATATCGTCGACGAGAAGGACATCGAGAGAGCGGTAAAACCGCTTCATCTGATCCATCGACTTATTGCGCAGGTTGTCGACGAGGTCGTTGATGAACCCTTCCGTTGTGATGCAATGGACGCGAAGCTTTTTGTTGTGCTGGCGGATATGGTGTCCGATCGCATGCAACAAATGGGTTTTGCCAAGTCCCACTCCGCCGTGGATGAAGAGGGGATTGTAGGATTTGGAGGGGCGGCTGGCGACGCCCATCGCCGCCGATTTGACAAACTGGTTGGCCGGGCCTTCGATAAAGTTTTCGAAAGTATATTGGGATTGAGCTTAACCTCGGGAACGCCGTGCGTTGACTCAGAAGAAGGAGCGCTGACAGGTTCCTGAACTGCAATGACTGCAGCGGGAGCCGTTTTTTTCTTCACTTCGGTGATGATAAAGGTAATCAGAGGTTCGCCGGATGATTTCAAGAGGCAGGAAGGCGCAGAGATCTTTTTTGTAATTGTCGAGAAGGTATTCCTGTACGAAGATGTTCGGCACTTCCAGGCAGATCCCTTCTCCGGTCTCCTTCAACGACGCGGATGGGCGCGAACCAGTTCTCAAACTCCGTCGATGAGCAGCGCTCTCCGATGAATTCTAAAAACTCAGACCAAGTCTCCTGGGGCGTCTTTGTCAGCATAATTCTCTCAACTGTATGAACAAACTTTCCACAATCTTTTTGTGCGTTCTTTAACGCCGTCAAATTAGCATCGCGACTCAAAGCCCGCAACAAGTTTCTGTCCTAAATTTCGGTCGCCGGCGTTAAATCGTTGAATGTCAAAACGAGCGGACGCAAAAAAAAATCCAAGCGGCATCAACGTAAAAAAATTGGCGGCAAACGGTTTGAATTTCCTAACTTGTTGAGTTGGAAAGAGGAAGTTATCGACAAGGAAATCTGACTAAACTTTAGTCATTGGAGGGTTAGGCTTTCACGTCTATTCGCCTTCAGGGTTTATTCATTTCCTAATGGTCGGCTTGAATATCCCCCCATTAGGAAATGAATAAACCTGGAGGCGAATAGACGTGAAAGCCGACCCGACCAATGGCTAAGAGACTGTTAACGGATTCAGGCTTCGTCGATTTTCGGGATTATTTTGGCCGATTTTCGATTCAAATTTGGGGGGTAATATACGAAATGTTGATATTACCCCCCAAATTTGAATCGAAAATCGGCTCAAAAGAAACCGAAAATCGACAGAAGCTGAATCCGTTAACAGTCTCTAAAGTCCAGTCTAATTCCAGATTGTAAAAAAAGGCGGCCTGTTTATATTGTGCACTTGAAGGTCAAACTAACCAGGGAAGTTCATTATGTCATGTCATGAATCACAACAGTGCGCGATGGTGGACAAAGGGGGGAAGTGCTGCGAGGGAATGGCTGGGCAGGGAAGCTACCGCTGCATCGCCGGACTTGCATTTGGAATCCTCGTCATTGCAGGATTGATCACCCTCATTGTTCTGCAGTCGAAAGTATTGAAAGCACTGCACAAGGGCGGCAAAAAGAAATAGGAAAACCGTCTTAGAAGCTGTCCTAAAACTCAGTTTTAGGACAGCTTCTTAGGGAGACCGTATGCAACGGTCTCCCGTCTCCTTTAACTATATGCCATGATGAGCGCCTGGGCCTGTCCTGCGATCTGTTCCTGGTCGCATTTTTCTAACGCGCGGGCCTGAGTGAGGGCTTGCCGTTTATAGCCTAAGGCGAAGAGGGCCTTTGTCCTATTAAGGAGAGTGGGGAGGTGAGAGGGGTCTAGCTTAATCGCCTTTTCAATGTAATTGAGCGCCATCAGGTTGTTCCCTTTCTGCAGATAAAGGGCGCCCAAAGTTTGCAGGTCGTAAATCGATTCGGGGGCAAGGATGACAAGGGCTTCAAAGAAGGTGGTCGCGACGTCGTACTTTCCCTGTTTGATATAGGAATAACCCACGAAGCGAAGATCTTCCAGTTCGTCCTTATTCCAACCAAGAATTGATAGCCAATCGACCTGACTCATGTCCTTTCCTTATTACGTAGAGATTTAGCCCTTTTGATACTGGGTTCTTCTCGAATTAATTTCAATGATCAGCTTATCGAAGAGGGCGATGGTGTCCAAGAGGGATGTTAAAATTTTTTTTTCCTTTTCCTCCTCTTCGAGGGCGCGCTCTTCTTCGTACTGCTGCCTTTTGTCTTTTTCTTCCTTTTCCCTCTGTACCGCTTGTTCCGTCATCGATTTGATCTTGGCGAGGATTTTAAGAGCCTGGGACTCTTTCTTGTCCTCAGAGCCCATAGCGGGAACGAGCTGAAAAGTGAAAAGACGCCGCCTCTGCTCAAAAAAGAGAGAGGGGGGGATGAAGGAGGCCCACGTGATGTTTGTCGGCTGTAAATGCAGGAACTCTTCGAGTTCTGCAGAGACGAATGCGGATGTCACTTCGATCCCCGCCTGCATGGGGATCGTACGCGCTTCCTTGATCAGGCTTTCGTCGAGGATCTTTTTATCTTCGGCGTAGCGTGTAGAGACTTCAACGCCGAGGTTATCTATCGTGCGTGGAGGCATGGCAACTCCTATATGAGAAGGTCCTTATAGGTTCATTTGCCATGCCGTGTGTTAATTTATCAACTTATTAGTTGCTTTCGACTTAAAAGCGGGGGGTGACCTCGATTTTTTTCCCTTTCTCAACGCTATGGTTAGTTCCCTTTTCCCATTGAGTGTCATTGAGGAGCAATTTGTATTCCATTTTACCGAACGGCTTTGAAGATTCCCAAACCCACAGGTCGTCTCCGACTTTTTTAAGTGGAGCGCTCCTATCCCAGCTCAAATCCGGGCCGCTGCCTCTAATTGTCAGGAAACCCGAACCGGCGTTGCATCTGACGCTGAGGCGGGTGCTCTTTCCTGAAGAAGGCGTTGCAGGGACGTCAAAATAGGGTGTTTCTTCGACATTCGAAACAGAGTTTAACCGATGGTTTTCTCCAACTTCCCAGGTCACGTCGTCGATGAGAATTTTGTATTGCAAATGCTCAAAGTTTTTAGAAATTCGATAGATCCAATGATCCTCTCCGACCTGCACTAGAGGTTGTCCCTTTTGCCAATTCAGGCCTCCTTCCTCTCCTCGAATGTAGAGGGTTTTTCCTGAGGGGACAGAGGAGAAAATGTGGATAGTGGGTTGAAAGGCAGGAGGGAGGGCGAGTACCGGTTGATCGGTAGACTTAAGGAAAACGACATTTCGATTTTTGAAATCAAGGACTTGATCGACAAGGGTCTCTCGATCCAAATGACTGAAATAGGGAGAAACAGTGCTTCTATCGTCGCAAAGCCAACCAAACCCATAGACCGTTTCATTTGTGGCCCAAACTTTGCTTCTTGGGTGGAATACGACGCCATCGTTTGCAGAAAGGTGGCAAATGGGATGCTTATCGGGGATAGCGAACGGAGCATGCGGCATTTCCTTTGCGGGAACTGCCATCACATATCCGTCTTTGGAGTCCCTGATGTAATTATAAGGGGTTGTACCCTGCGCAAACAGGGTTCCAGCAAATAGACCCGAGCCAAAAGAAAAGCTGTAGGGCTTGTTTGGATTATCAGGAGAATAGGGCAGGTCAGTGGGAAAATCGGTGCCGCGATAAAGAAGATGCGCTTTTTCAGCAATAGAGTGGCACTCCAATGCAACAGCATTTCGAACAATTTCAGCATCTTTTTCATTTCTTATTTGCAAGCTGCCATAGCTGAATTTATGAATAGGAGTGCCTTCTCTGCTGAAGAACCCGGATAAGAATTTTCCATTCCTGTTTTGAGCAGAAAGATCGAATGTTTGGTGGAACCGTTGGAAAAATTGGGTTTGCTTATTTGTCAATTCGCAGATGGTTTGATAGCGTAACTGGTCTTGTTCAAGAGGACGTTTGCTCAATTTTTTAAATAAACTTTGGTTCATCATAAATGCCATCGTTTTGACTGCAGGGGCATTGTTGTCCTCTTCACGATCAAAATAGGCAAGATGCCAGCAGTTATCTGCATGAGAATGCGCATAGGGATCGGGTCGAGTTCCCTCATTGGGACAGAAATCATTTCTGGCGAGGTCTTCTTTGATTCCTTTTTTTAGAAAATGCAACTCATAGTAGGTGCGCGGGATGAAAGTGATTTCGAGAGTAGGGTCGATCTCCTTGATTTTACCTCTAATCACCGCATAACGGTCATCGATGTTAGGGGAGTTGAAGTGATTCAACACTGCGTATGCTCTCTCAAAGGTTTGTCTGGAAGGCGCAACCATTTGACCGGTGCTTTGCTTGTGATAGACAACATATTCCCCATTTCCTGCGCTGATGGGCTGCTCAGGACGATTAAAAATAGTTAATGACATAATTGCTCCTGTTTTAAGTTTAACCTTAATAATTATATATTATTAATGTTTTTTTGTTAAATGTATTGTCTGTATTTGTTCAGTTTAAAATTATTTATAATCATTTTAATGCGGCGATTATTTGATAATAAAATATTTAATGATCTCGTGAGTCGGCCCTGGTGGAAATATCCATTTCGAACCGAAAACAGGGCATTCTTGCGTCCCTTAATGCGACTATTCCCACAAATTCCCACTTTTTATTCTTTTCAGTAATCTCACTGATTTTAAAGCTTTTAGGGTGTCTTTAGAGAAGTGTCTGAAAGAGGCTTCTCGCCAAAATGATTGCCGAATTGTAGTTTCGGTGCTAAATTGTGGGAAAAAGTGGGAAAGCTGCATCCGCACGTTATGGGCAAGTTCTTCTTCAGTGGTTCTACTTCTGCCAAGCTCGATGAAAAGGGGAGATTCGTTCTTCCTCAGCAGATGCGCTTTGGCCTCGTGGAAGAGGGCGTATTGGAATTCAGCCTTGCACTGGGCCTTGGCGGATGCCTTGCTGTCTATAGACAGAGCGACATCCAGAAGATCGTCGAAAAGTTTCAGGCGAAGCAGCATTTGGGGAAATACCAGAAGTTCTTCACGCTGTTCTTCTCGACGTTGCACCAGACGACCTGCGATAAGATCGGCCGTGTGATCATCCCGCCGACGTTGAAGAAAGCGGTGGGGATCAAGACGGAAATTATGATTGCCGGTGTGCTGAGCAAGATCGAGATTTGGCCGAAAGAGCGCTATGATTCCCAGCTCGATGCGGTTTTAAGCGGAAAAGATCCAGATATGAATTTGACGAAATTGACCGAAGAGGCATTTGCCCTGTGGCTGCGAATGCGATAAGGCAGGTCGGATTTCGAGACGATGACGCAGGCTCGCATGTAGTGCGAGCTCCCCACATCCCGATCATGGTCGACGAAGTGCTGAACTGCTTGAAAGATGCTCATCTCGACGTTTTTTTCGATGGAACGTTAGGAGCTGGCGGCCATGCAAAGGCGCATTCTACGAGGCGCATCCTGAGATCAAACGCTATATCGGCTGCGACAAGGATCCCGAAGCTCTTGAGATTGCCGAAGAAAGATTTAGCGCCATGGATGGACAAGATCGAGTTTGTCCACGGAGATTTTAGCCGACTCGATGAGTATTTAAAAGAGATTGAAGATTCGATCCGTCGATGGTTTTTTTTTGACCTCGGAGTGTCCTCTATGCAACTAGACCGCGATTATAAAGGCTTTTCTTTTTCGAAAGAAGGTCCACTCGATATGCGGATGGACCCGAGCTCCGATCTGACTGCCAAAGAGATCGTCAACCGCTGGCCGGAACAAGAACTGGCCAACCTGTTTCGCGACTTAGGCGAAGAGCCGAGGTATAAGAGAGCCGCCAAGGCGATCGTCGAAGCCCGCCGCAAAAAACCGATCCTAACGACGACCCAGCTCGCTGAGGTGATCGTGACAGCGTTAAAGACACCGCTCAAAGGGAAATGGCATCCGGCGACTTTGATTTTTCAAGCGCTGCGCATGTGTGTCAACAAAGAACTCGATGCAATTGCAGAAGGGGTCTCCAAAGCGATCCACTTTCTCTCGAAGGGAGGACGAATTGGCGTGATGAGTTTTCACAGCCTCGAAGACAGAATCGTGAAGAACATTTTCAAAGAAGCGTCGACAGGGCCGAAAAAGGCGACTAAAAATGCTCCCTTGGCCATCTTGCGTCTATTGACCAAGAAGCCGCTGGCTCCGATCTTTGCAAGAAATTAAGAAAAATCCTCGATCGCGCAGCGCCAAACTGCGCTTTGCCGAGAAAATTTGATGGTTAAGCGATGTGGGATAAAGGACCTTTAATACGCATTCTGATTTGCATCGGCTGTCTTCGGGGTATTCCTCTATTCCTATATCGACACGCAAAATGGCGTGACTAAACGCCGCCTGGAAATTCCCGTCCTTGCCAAAGAAATCAAAGACCTGAAAGAAGCCAATACCCGATTTCAGTATGAGATCGATCTTTTCGAGAGCCCAGAGCATCTGATGGAATTGGCCCGCCACAGCGAGTTCAGCCATCTGAAACAGCCGATGCTCAAAGAGATCCTCACCATGCAAGAGGGAATGGCCCTGGAAGTTTCTTCCGAAGACAAAGAAGAAAAGGTTGTTGTAAGACCCAAACTGAAGTTTGCTATCGGAGCTAAAAAATTAGATTGAGTAAACGACCAGGTGCCGGGGCGCTCCTCAGATTAGCGGCCCGCAAGCGTCTTGTCTGGGTTTCCTTTTTCGTTTTTGTGCTATTTTGCCTTCTCATCGTCCAGTTCTTCAAAATTCAGATCATCGAAGGGGAGAAATGGACAAGGCAGGCCAAAGCCCAGCATCAGCTCGTGGTGACCGAGCCTTTAAAGGGGCCTGTTCTATTCCAATACCTCGATCAAGCTCGGCCATCCCGAGACGCCGCAAGCGTTTGTCATCGACGTCCCCAAGTTCCATCTCTATTCCGATCCGAGCAGCATTCCCGCCGAGTGCCGGCGAGAGATGTCGCTGCAAAAATCTGCTCGCTATTAAACATCCAGGAGACGAAGCCCAAAAGTTGAGCCAGCAGCTCGACCGCAAGAGCAGATCCCGCAAATTGGCAGCATGGCTCGACAAGGAGCAGTGCGATGCCCTCAACAAATGGTGGTTCCAATATGCCAGGTCGAAAAAAAATCGTCCGCAACGCCCTGTTCTTCGTGCAGGACTACAAGCGCTCCTATCCCTTCGGCAAACTTCTTGGACAAGTGCTGCATACTGTGCGAGAAGATAAGGACGCCAAGACCAAGCAGTCGATCCCCACCGGGCGGCCTTGAACTCATCTTCGACAAGATCTTGCAGGGAAAAGAGGGCAAGCGGCAGATTTTGCGCTCACCGCGCCATCCTCTGGAGAGGGGGCAAGATTCTTTCGCTATCCCGAAGATGGCGCCGATGTTTATTTGACGATCAACCATTATCTGCAGGCGATTGCCGAAGAGGAGATCTGCAAGGCCGTCAAGAAGTTCCAACGCCAAAGGAGGCTGGGCGGTCTTCATGGAACCCAGGACAGGAGAAATCTGGGCGCTTGCGCAATACCCTTAGCTTTGAGCCCGAAGACTACCGCGCTTATTTCAATGATCCCAAACTCCGGGAAAATACAAAAGTCAAGGCGATCACCGACCCCTATGAACCGGGCTCGACGATGAAACCGCTCACGATCGCGATTGCCCTCAAGGCCAACGCCGAACTGAAAAAGCAGGGAAAAAAGCCGATCTTTTCCCCGTTGGAAAAAGTGCGCGACCGGGAATGGATCGTTTCCCGGCAGGATCAAAGCCGATCCGCGATACGAAATACCACGGATACCTCAACATGTACATGGCGATGCATAAATCCTCCAATATCTACATGGCCCGCATGGTGCAGCGCATCATCGAAACGCTAGGCGAGAAATGGTATCGGGATGCTCTGCAGGAAATTTTTGGATTTGGCTCCAAAACAGGCATCGAACTTCCCTCCGAGAGCCCTGCCCTGCTTCCGACGCCCGGGAAGCTGCATCCCAACGGGAAGATGGAATGGTCGACGCCGACCCCTTTTTCGATTGCGTTTGGGCATAATATCCTTGTGAGCAGCTTGCAAATGCTTAAAAGCTACGGCGTCCTCGCCAACGGCGGTTATGATGTCCGGCCGACCCTTGTCCGCAAAGTGGTCAGACAGAAAAGGGACGGCTCTCAGGAGGTCCTCCTTGACAATACGTCCCAAGAAAGAGTAAAAAGTTTCCGTCGGTTGCTCGAGCCTGAAATTGTCGAAGAAGTCATTAAGGCGATGAAATATGTGACCAAGCCCGGCGGAAGCGCCAGCAAAGGGGACATCCAAGGGTACACGGAAGCCGGGAAAGACGGCGACATCGGAGAAGATCATCAATGGGACCTACTCGAAGAAGGACCACATTTCGACCTTCGTCGGTTTTGCCCCTGCTAAAGAGCCTCGATTTGTCCTATTGGTCGCCATCGACGATCCCGAGTTCAAGTACATTCCCGGGTTCGGAAGGAACCAGATGGGAGGGAATTGCTGTGCTCCTGCGTTCCGAGAGATCGGACTGCGCACGCTCCAATACCTCGGTGTGGAGCCGGATGACCCTTACGGCTATCCCATCGGCGATCCCAGACGCGATGAGACCAAAGCGGACTGGGTGAAAGAAACGAAAGCGCTGCGGGAGCTCTATCAACAATGGAACGAGTGAAATTAAAGAAACTCCTTAAGAACATTGACGTGCTTGCTGTCAAAGGTTCAAAAGAGATCGAGATCACAGGTCTTACTTCGAATTCCAAACTAGTCGCCCCCGGGAATCTGTTCATCGCTAAAAAGGGGCTCCAAGTCAACGGCGCGCGTTTTATTCCCGACGCCATTGCCGCAGGCGCCACGGCCATTTTGACCGACCTCTACGATCCCTTTTTTCCCAACATCACCCAGATCATCCATCCCGATGTCGCCGCCGTTGAAGCGGTCATCGCCAAAGAATTTTACGGCCATCCCACCGACCGCCTCTTTCTCGTCGGCATTACCGGCACCAACGGCAAGACGACAACGTCTTACCTCGTCCGCCATCTCATGGAGCAAAAAAAAGAACGTTTTGGACTGATCGGCACCATTGAGTGGATCGTCGGCCAGCACGTTTTCCCCTCCGGTCAAACCACTCCCGACGTCCTCCAGAACTACAAGCTCTTCCACGATATGGTAGAGACGGGCTGCAAAGGCTGTGCCATGGAAGTCTCCTCTCATGCTTTAGACCAGGGACGAGTCCATTCCATCGAGTTCGACGTGGCCGTCTTCACCAACCTGACTCAGGACCACCTGGATTACCATAAGACGATGGAAGAGTACGCAGGCGCCAAAGCAAAACTCTTCACTTCTTTAGAAAAGGGGCATAAAAAAAGTCCCAAGACCGCTGTCGTCAACGCCGATTCTCCTTATTGCGCGCAAATGATCGCCGGATGCAAAGCCGATCTGATCCGCTACGGTATCCAGCAGCCCTGCGATCTGGTGGCCTCCTCGGTCCGCTTAACCCCGCACGGCATGGAGTTTGACGTCTCTTACCGGGGCGCTTTTGCGCATTTTACCTCTCCGCTCATCGGCCGCTATAACGTCTATAATCTTCTCGCAGCTACAGGCGTGGGACTTGCCCGCGGATTTGCTCTCGAGGAGATCGCAGCGTCGCTTAAAGACTTCGGGAGGATTCCGGGCAGACTTGAGCGCGTTGCCAACGACAAAGGGCTGAATATCTTTGTCGACTACGCCCACACAGACGACGCTCTCTCTAATGTTTTAAAGACACTGCAGGAGTTCAAGAAGGGGCGCTTGATCACTGTTTTTGGGTGCGGGGGAAACCGCGACTCTGCCAAACGTCCCAAAATGGGAGCCGTGGCTGAGGCGCTTTCCGACCTTGCGATCGTGACCTCCAGCAATACGATGAGTCAAGCAGCCACA
>CAWESW010000064.1:0-13116 GCA_963811735.1 uncultured Verrucomicrobiae bacterium
CAACGAACTTCCCCTTGGAGGAATATTGTGAAGTTTCCCTTCCACCTCGGCGAGATGCCCGAAAATCCTCAGTGCCTGCCCCGCAGCCTTTTCCGGCAGCGACGCTTTCTCCAGCAAGGCTTGGATATCCGCCAGCTTGCGGTGAGGTTGTTCGCCGGGAACGCGAATGTCCACGCGTGTTCCCACCAAACCCCGGCGAAAGGCGCGTGTGTGTTTAAACTCATAGAAACCCAGCGGGAGCTTTTTCAATTCGCCAAACAGCCGGTCCACCGGAACTCCCGCGTCGATGAGCACCGACAAAAACATGTCGCCGCTGATGCCGGACGAGCAATCCAGGTAAGCTTGTTTCATAGTAACCTCGGTAGAATTTCCCCCGCTGGACCGCGCAGTATCCATTCGGCGAGTTCATCGGCGGGAGGTGGGGTCAGGATCTACAATCGCCACGCGGGCGCCGGATTGACGGGCAACCTGCACCAGTCCGGCAGCAGGATAAACCATTGCCGAGGTCCCGATGACCAAAAAAACCTCTGCCCGCGCGGCTGTCTCGAGGGCTCGTTCCCAGGCGCTTTCTGGAAGAGCCTCACCAAACCACACCACGGCCGGACGCAACAGCGCTCCGCACCGGCAATGCGGAGGGAGCGGCTCCAGCGGCACCTGCTGGTTTTGTTCTTCTGCCGCACAACCCGTGCAGCGCACCCGCCAGATGTCCCCGTGCAGCTTCACGACGTTGCGGCTCCCCGCCCGGTCGTGAAGCCCGTCCACGTTCTGAGTCACCAGGGTGAAGCGTCCAGTCGCTCGCCGTTCGATCTCCGCCAGGGCCCGATGCCCGGAGTTCGGCTCCGCCTGGTGGATGATTTGGCGCCGCCAGTCGTACCATTCCCAAACGAAGCGTGGATCGCTCGCGAAGGCCTCGGGCGTGGCCAGCCTTTCCGGAGAATTGTTTCTCCACAGCCCATCTGCCCCGCGAAAGGTCGGAACATGACTCTCTGCCGAAATACCGGCTCCTGTGAAAGCCACAATTCGGCCGCTCCGCAGGCTCCGCCGCACCGCTTCGATCGCGCTCTCCACTCCCTCCCCAATTCTCGACAGGAAATTCTGCCGGAAGTTGGATACTATGCTTTACCGTAAAAGATTGTCAATGAGTTGGGTCGTGCAGCGGTAAGGCATTTTGGCCATATTTCTCACCACGCTTGGACACTCTTCGGGGCGTGTCGCAAGGGCGGGGGGATCGAGCCCGGCCCTTCCAAACCCGAGGTGCGGAATTCCGGTTACGCCCTTTGCCGCTCTGCTACAGCAAGCTGCGTTGGTATCAGGCATAATAAAGGACGTGCCGCGAAAAGCCCTACGGCACCCTTAGAAAAGGGGAGAGAGAATGGAGAATCTTAATCGTCGTCGTTTTCTGCAAGTTTCCGCAGCGGGCGCGGCGGGACTGATGTCGAGTCTTCCGGCAGCACCCGCCATACCGCCCGGCAAGCCCTTCCGATTGGGAATCATCATTGGTGTAGCCAAAGATCCGGACGCAGCCCTCAAGCGTGTTCATGATTTTGGTGTTCCGACGTGCCAAGCCGGAACCGATGACTTCTCGGACAGGGTCTACGCTGCCCTCAAGGGGGCCATCGAGAAGTACGGTATGGAGGTCACGGCCACCCAGACCAGTCCGTTTTCAGAGCTCGACAGCCACTGTCTTTTCGTCGAAGCCCCGTCTGTAACCGGCAGCGCAGTGAGAGGATTGAACACCTGATAGCGGCCTTTGGCCTCTAGCAGGATTTTTCCCTGTTCTTTGCTGAGCAGGACTTTAATTGTGGTCGGCTTGTCCTTTTGCGAGATATCTGTGGGAATTTCGATCCCACCCGAAAGCAGGGGAACGGTACCCATCGCGCAGAAAGCGAGTGAGGCTGCCAGCAAGACGTTGATTTTTTTCATGGTGTTTCTCCAAACTTTGATTTTTCGGGCAGGAGGGCGCCCTAAGTGTTCATAAGATAGTGACGTGACTTCACGGCCACGGGGGGTTCGCTTGATGAAACCTTGCATGATCAGATAAGGTTCGTAGACCTCTTCCAAGGTATGGGCCTCTTCGGAGAGGGCAACCGCAAGCGTATTGATCCCAACGGGACCGCCTTCATAATGTTCGATAATGACTTTGAGGATTTTTTTGTCCATTTCGTCGAGGCCGCGGTGGTCAATTTCCAGCATGTCGAGCGCCTTGTGCGCGGTTTCGCGGTCGATGTGAGGATGGCCTTTGATTTGGGCAAAATCCCGCACCCAGCGCAGGAGGTTATTGGCGATGCGAGGAGTTCCTCTTGAGCGCTGAGCGATGGCGAGCGCTCCCTCTTTGACAAGACTGACTCCGAGGATCTGTCCGGACCGAAATAGAATTTTTTCCAAATATTCCGGAGGATAGTAATCGAGCCGCAAATTGAGCCCAAAACGGGAACGCATGGGACTGCTTAAAAGTCCGGCCCGCGTCGTTGCCCCGACTAGAGTAAAGCGTTTCAACTTGACCTGGACGCTGCGGGCGGAGGGTCCCGAATCGATCAAAAGGTCCAAAGTGAAGTCTTCCATAGCCGGATAAAGGTATTCCTCGACAGAGCGGTTCATGCGGTGGATCTCGTCGATGAAAAGGACATCGCCTTCATTTAAATTGGTCAGGATGCCCGCGAGGTCGCCGGGTTTTTCGATCACAGGCCCGGAAGTGACGACCAGATTTGTCCCCATTGTTTTGGCGATGATGCCGGCCAGCGTCGTCTTCCCCAGCCCCGGAGGGCCATTCAGAAGGCAATGCCCAAGGGCTTCTTTACGTTGTTTTGCAGCCTGCATGAAAACTTCGAGGCGCTGCCGGATAGAGTCCTGGCCGACGAAGTCCATGAGAGATTGCGGGCGGAGCGGAACCTCAAAGGGTTCGTCCGGCCGGGTCCATGAGGATTCAATGAAGGGATCTGTCATAACTTTTCTACCGGCACCATTTGCGATTTTTGGGCCATCGTTAAAAACTCTAGCAAGAAATCGATTTCACGCGCTATACCTATTAGCAAGATTCAAGAACAACCGTCTACAGGAGCGTTCGCATTCCTGTAGGAATACCACTACTATAAGGTACCCCCTATGAGCCTGCAATCTGATCGATGGATCCGCGAAATGGCCTTAAATCATGGAATGATTGAGCCGTTTGTAGATACGCAAGTGCGTTATGTCGAAGGCAAAAAAGTGATCAGCTATGGTCTGTCCAGCTATGGATACGACTTGCGCGTCGCCGGCGAGTTTAAAGTGTTCACCAACCTTTATAACTCCCTTGTCGACCCTAAAAATTTCAATGAAAGTGCTTTTGTCCATTTTGAGGCGGACGAGTGCATTATCCCCCCCAACTCCTTCGCCCTAGCCCGCAGCGTCGAGTACTTCCGCATCCCGCGCAGTGTGCTCACTGTGTGCATCGGCAAATCGACCTATGCCCGTTGCGGCATCATTGTCAATGTCACGCCATTCGAGCCCGAATGGGAAGGGTTTGTCACTTTGGAGATCTCCAATACGACCCCGTTGCCTGCTAAGGTCTATGCCAATGAGGGTTTGGCCCAGGTGCTGTTTTACAAAGGCGCCGAGGTATGCGAGACCTCCTATGCCGATCGCAAAGGCAAATACATGAACCAGACGAAGATCACTCTCCCTGTCGCTTAATTTTTGCTTGGTCAGTGAGTGATTTCTCGAATAGACTGAATCTCTTAAGACGCTAATAGTAAACCGTGGATAGCATCCCTTTCACAGCCGTATTTTTTCCGGCTGTTTGAGAGCTAAGTAAGTATCTGTCTCCGATCATTTACAAAAAAGGGAAAAACCCTTAAGTATCAAAAGTAGGGCAATTGCAAGCGACCCCATACCGTATGGCATACACAAAAACAAGAGATGAACACTCTGGGCGCTCCAAGCTGTGCGCGCAAAGAGGACGAAAAGGTTTTATCCACCAGAGCTGGTGGGTACTGCTTTTTTCTGCCGCTTGCAGCCTTGTTTATTTCAATTCCGTTGGCAAAAAAAATGAAGTCATTGCCTCTTTAGATCGGCATTTGGGTGCCTTGAAGGAGGAAAAGACCTCGCTTCTTCAGGAAAAAGAAGACCTGCTTTTGCAAATCAATAGCCAAAGCGACCCCGCCTGGATCCAGCTCACCTTGATGAAAGGGTTAGGACTGGTTCCGGAAGGGCAGCTAAAAGTTTATTTTCTCAGTGATGATGACTGAAGTGAAGACTCCCTCAGCTAAAGCAGAGGGCTTCTCCCAAGAGCAGCTTTCACCACAACAAGGGACCCAATGCTAATAGTTACACCCAATTGTGTAACGAGGGCTTCTAGAGTAACAAGTACTCAGGCTGTATCTTCCTACAGCAAGAGTAGTTTAGCAAAATGGAAGAATTTAGAACAAGGGACGCAATTCATCCCAGACTTAAAGGACTGGGTTTTCTTGCATCCAGGGATAAAGAGGCTGGCTTGATCGCTCTCCAGATACTTCTCTTGCTCATTTTCCTCTTTTGCTCGGGATTCTTTTCCTCGTCAGAAGTTGCACTGTTCTCCCTCTCCTCGATGAAAGTCAAATCCTTCAAGAATGATCCCGACAAGCGCAAAGAGCTCGTTGCCAAACTACTGGCATCCCCGCGCGATTTGCTTGTGACGGTCATCATGCTGAACGTCATCATCAATATCATGATCCAGAACGTCACCTCGAGCATCTTTGGGGTTTTCTCAGGGTGGTCGCTCAATGTCGGCGTTCCCTTGGCATTGACCTTGGTCTTTGGAGAAGTGATCCCAAAAACAATCGGCATGGCCAATAATGCGGCTATCTCTTATCGCGTGGCCCCTTTTTTAAACTCTGCCCAGCGTTTCTTTCTTCCGATACGCAAAGTACTGATCTCCATTACGAGCGTCCTTTCTCGCCTGATCTTCTTTTTCTTGAAATCGGAAGAGGAGATCTCCTTTGATGAACTGCAGCATGCCTTAAAGACGTCCCGCCGTTACGGGATTTTGAATGAGGACGAAGCTGAGCTCGTACGCGGATTTCTGATTTTGCAGGAATCCCAAGTCAAAGAATTGATGCGGCCGAGGGAAGAGGTCCTTTTTTACGATCTGGAAGAGCCGCTTTCAAAACTGATCCATCTTTTTGTCGATCAGGAGTGTTCGAGGATCCCCGTCTGCCGGGAAAGCCTCGACAATGTCGTCGGGATTGTCACGAGCCAGATTTATTTCTTAAATCGCGAAAAACTGCAAAAAATAGCCGATCTGATCCCCCTTTTGAAAAAGCCCATGTTTGTTCCGGAAGGGATGTCCGCCGAGAGTCTGCTTCGGCAGATGTACGACAAGGAGGAATCGCTTTCCCTTGTCGTCGATGAGTATGGGTCGATCTCAGGGCTGATTGCACTCGAGGATCTCGTTGAAAAAGTCGTCGGCGAAATTGCGGATGCAAGAGATGAAAAAAGCCGCTACACGAGATCCGGAGAGGACATCATCATCGCCAGCGGTAAAATGGAACTCTCTGAATTTGAGGAGATGTTTGGGGAGTCGCTTCCCAGTGAGAACAGTATGGTGACCATCGGAGGGTGGCTCACCGAGCAGATGGGCGATATCCCTAAGACCGGGGTGAAATATACGGCCCACGGTTTTTTATTCCATGTCCTGGCTGCCGATCCCAAACGCGTGCGAAGAGTCTATATCCGCCGTCTTAAATCGGCGCAGCCTCGAAAGGGGGGATCTCCATGAGCGAATCGTGGAAATTCTTCCTTCTGATGATTCTGGCGTGCCTTGCCATTCAGGGCTTTTTTGCCATGGTGGAAATGGCCTGCGTCTCTTTTAATAAGGTGCGTCTCCAGTATTACGTGAGCAAACAGAACAAACGCGCCATTTGGCTCAGCTACCTTCTGCACCATCCGGCGCTTTTGTTTGGAACGACCCTCATCGGCGTCAATACCGCGCTGATCGTAGGCTCCGAATGCGCCCGTAGATTTTACGATTCACTGGGCTATAGCCCTGACCTCGCGCCCCTCTCTCAAATCATCCTTGTCCTGATCTTCGCTGAGATCTCTCCGATGATTGCAGGGCGGCGTTATGCCGAACACGTTGCCATGATAGGAATTCCCATCCTGTTTTTTTTCTCGATCATTTTGCGGCCTATCATTTGGATGCTCGATGTGCTGTGCCGCTGGATCAGCCGTCTGATAGGCAAGCCCGTCGCCCCAGGCGCCTACCTTTCACGTGAAGAATTGCAGAACGTCATTGAGGAAAGGGATGAGACGATTTCGACCGAACCCTCAAAAAAAGAATTCAACACCGTCGTCGCCAACATTTTCACTTTAAAAAATAAGACGGCAAAAGACCTGATGCTGCCACTGACCCATGTTCCGCTCATTCCCTCCTTTTGCACAGTGAAAGAAATGCGGGACGTCGTCAGGGACAAGCACTCTGCATTCCTCCCTATCTATCACCGCACTTCCCAGAATATCGTGGCCATTGCCTACCCTCGCGATCTGTTGCGCCTCTCCGAGAATAAAAAGGTCAAGGACTATGCCCGCCAGCCCTGGTTCATCACTGAAAACAGCTCGATCCTGCAGATCCTGAAGCAATTTCGGCGCAACAACCAGAGCCTGGCTATTGTCCTCAATGAGAAGGGACTTGCAACGGGAGTGTTGACGTTAGATGAGGTCATCGATGAGATTTTTGGAAGATCTGATGAGTGGATGTCCTATGAGGAGATGGTCCCCCGGGCCTATCATGTCGTTGTCGACCGCTCGTTCCCAAACGACATGCGCCTCGACGAATTCAACAAACAGTTCAATGTTCACTTGAGTTATCAAGACGCAGAAACTCTTGAAGAGCTGATGACCCAGGCCCTCGGCCACCCTCCCTCCAAGGGAGAATCGGTCCGCATCGACCAGTTCGAGATCACGGTCGAAGAGGCATCAATCCTCGGTGCGAAAATGATCCAGGTCCGCACGGTGTTTTAAATGAACCCAGACCTAATTTTATTGGACATGAAATCATTTTAATCCAAGCATGGCTGAAACAAACGAAGCCAAGTCTTTAGCTTTATGATAGCAGAGTTGCATTACTGTGTTGATTTTAAGCAGTTTGGAATAGATTTTTCCCAATCGATCTCTTATCAATCATCCACTTTCGGGCGGTTTTTTAGTAAAGATTGCCGCTGCGCATGAATTCATCGATGTAAGGTTTAGCGACATCTCTAAAATCATCGCTTAATTGGTAATGGGGATGGTCGTTTGTTGCATTGTGAGGGACTACATTGATATATTCAGAATAGCCGATCTTATCGGTGTTTGTCCCCCAAGGGTTGATGACCCCATCTTCCTGTTTGACCAGATTAATGACTTGAATCTGGTTCGAGTATTGCTCAGGCAATATGAAATAGGCTGGGCAAAGATTGAGGACGCGGATGCGGCAAAGCAGTTCAGGACGGACCTCTTGAATGATTCTCAGAGCAGAATTGACATGTGCGGCCCCTTCAGAAACTCCAATTTGAAGGTAATTGCTCTCTTCGTTGGCATCTAAAAAATCGATCCACTGCTGTGCGATGAGATAAGAGGTCTTCGTAATGCATCCCCCATTGACAGCTTGCATCCTCAGCACATCGGCCAAATAACCATAAGTATCGCCGCTTGGAGTCTGTTGATGCGTAGAGTGATACACACAGTGGATGTTATTTCCATCGGCAAATTTGTCAGAGAATAATGCAGCGTCTCTCCCTGCGTGCTGAAGACTTGGGATTCCCATGCCATTCACATATCCGATATGACCTGCTGCAGGGTCGCGATCCAGTTTTTCACCTAAAGAGAAATATTGCGAGCCGATCCCTCCTTCTCCAAACTCAAAAGACAGGCAAGCCAATCGATGTAGATTGTCCTCTCCAAGCAAGCCCAAACGATGCAAGGCTTTGGCAAGTCTCTCCAAATTGTCGAATGCATGTTCTTGACCCCAGTGCGGACCATCAATGCGGGGGTCTTGCATTTTGGCAAGTTCCCAAACTTTCCCGTAAACTTGTTCTTTTTGTTGCGGTTCCAACATTTCTAAACGCTCTCTAATGATCTTCTCTATCTTGAAATCGCCCTCGATTGGCCCTATCGCAAGATAAATGTTAGAGCCGGTGCAAAGTTGTCCGGCAACACAGCTTGTTAGAAACGCTGCGGAGGCTTTAACCGTCTCAAATAAACAGTTCATGGGTAAGGATCTCCAAATGAAATTGTAGTGTGATTTTACAATAGTTATGAATATATTATCAACGGTTGTAATGATTTAAATTTAAAAAATCATTATACCGAACGTGTTTCAAAAATTGGCCCTGGGGTGCGTCAAAGCCCCGGGGTTGACGCACCCCAGGGCCAATTTTTGAAACACGTTCGGTATAAAATAACCAAGAATACACGCACTTAGAGTCAGTTAACTGACTCTAAGCCTACTCACAATCTCAGAGATGATAGCTATGGCCCTATCGATCTCTTCCATCGTCGTGTTGCGACTTAAGGAGAAGCGGATGGCCGATTTGGCGATTTGGAGGGGGACGCCCATATTGGTGAGGATGCGGGAGGGTTCGAGCGCTCCTGAGGAGCAGGCAGAACCATGGCTGACGGCGACGCCCGCCATGTCTAGCGCAATCAAAAGATCTTCGCCTGAGTCTTTTGGAAAAGAGAGGTTGGTGGTATTGCAGATCCTTGGACCCATGCCGTTGACGACGACGGGATCGGCTTTGACGAGGAGTCCCGCTTCGAGGCGGTCGCGCAAGAGCGCCATCCGCTCGGTTGCGGCGGGAAGTTCTATTTGTAACAGTTCAACGGCCTTGGCAAGTCCGACGATGCCGGGAAGATTTTCAGTTCCTGCGCGCAAAGAGTATTCCTGTCCGGCTCCTGTCAAATGAGGAGTTAATTTCAAACCCGAACGGACAAAGGCAAATCCAATTCCTTTGGGAGCGTGGATTTTATGGCCGGAAAATGCCATGCCTGAAACGCCCGGATGAATGGTAAACAGCTCCTTTCCAAGCCAGGCGACGCCGTCGACAAAAAACGGAACCCCTGCCTCTAGGGCGATCTGACCAATGGCATCGATGTCGCTCTTAACTCCCGTTTCGCTATTGACGGCAGAGAGGACGATGAAGCGGGTATCCGGACGGATGGCCTCTTTAATTTGGGCAGGCGTGATCGCTCCGAAGAGCCCTGCGGGTAAGAAGGTGGGCTCGAGCCCCTTTTTTTGCAGGTCGAGAAGAGTGTTGTAGAGGCAAGAGTGCTCGACATTGGAAGAGATGGCATGGCCGCTGACCTCGCGGGGGAACAGTCCCCGTAAAAGCAGGTTCATCGCTTCCGTACCGCTTGAGGTGAAAATGATCTCTTGAGGCTTAACTTTGAGAAAAGAGGCGATGGCGTCGCGCGCTGTCTGAAGACGGTTCTTTGCTTCCTGGCCGAAAAAATGGATGGAGGAGGGATTGCTCGGCATCGAAGAGAGCTCGGGGAGCATGGCTTCCAGCACTCTAGGATCGATCCCCGTGGTGGCGTTATTATCCAAATAAATTCTGTTCATTTTTCAGCTACTTTAACAAGAAGAAGGGTGATATTATCATTTCCCCCTTTTTCCAGGGCAGCTTCAACGAGTTTTCCCCCCATTTCTTCAAGGGAGAGCGAAGAGGCGAGAACGCGGCCCATTTTCTTTTCGTCGACATAGTCGGAAAGCCCATCGCTGCAAAGCATAAAAATATCATTTTGATAAAGCGGGATGACTCCAATGTCCGGGAGAATTGTCGGCTGGTTGCCGATGGCGCGGGTGATGACATTGCGCTTGATGAGAGCCGGGGAGCTCTCCTCTTCTTGGGGGCATAATGTTTGCCGCAAGGAGTGATCTTCAGTGAGCTGCTCGAGCTTGCCTCGGTAGCGATAGAGACGGCTATCGCCGATGTGGGCATAAATCAAATAATCACCGACGATCACAAAGCAGGAAAGTGTGGTGCCCATCCCGGTATATTCCGGGTGGCGATGAGATTCTTCAAAAACTTTCATGTTGGCTTTGGCAACAGCTTCGCGCAGGAGCTGGCAGGTATCTTCAATGCTTGCCTGATCAGGAAGAGCCAGGATCGATTCGCACATGCATTGCATGGCAAAAGACGAGGCGACTTCTCCGGCCTTGTGTCCTCCCATTCCATCAGCCAGGATGTAGAACTGCTTTTCGGGTTGGATCCCCCAGACATCTTCGTTGTTGCTGCGGATCAGTCCGACGTCGGTGATGCCAAAACTCTCTAATTTGATAGGCATTACTTTCATCCTAAAAACAGCAGTTGGAGACGGCAAATTAACGCAATCTTTTGAGCCCGAATCGGTTCCAGTGGGGGGAATCTTCACCACATGAGGAATGTCACCCCCCACTGGAACCGATTCGGGCTCAAGATCTTGCATCACTTTGCCATCTCTAACTGCCGTTTTTAGGATCATTTTTCTGTGCCGTTGCGTACTTCATCGGGTTGAACGACTTTTCCCATGAATAACATTTCCTGGGACTTTAAATCGACAATGAAAAAGAGGAACGGATGGTCGAGTGTCAGTCGGACAGGGGGTTTATTTTCAGGCATCGCATTGCCGCTCATACCCGCAGCGGTTGCCGCTGCGGCAGTGACGCCATTTTCATCCAAAGTAAAATAGGCCTGATGGATCACTTTGTTCAAGAAAAGGTCGCGCATCCCGTCGATGCCGACGAAGTTCGCGTTGGTGTCAAATGCATCTTCCATTCCCAGCTTCTCAAGAGGATCTCCCAAATTAAGGCGTGTATCGAGGGTGAATTTGGGGAGTTGCAGGGCCACGCGCTGCGAAGAGAGCGAAGAGATCCAATTGGCAAAGGCGCCCTCGAGCTCATTGACCATGGTGTCAAAATTATCCGCTGATTTCGGAAGCAGAAAGACGCAAGCCAGATTTCCACCCGCGTTCGAGGTTCCCACGAAGGGGACCGCTGCTGCCTGCATCAGCTCATTTTCGTAGTAGGGGATCAGAAAAGTTTGATGCATCATCTTGACGGTGGAGCTCGTATCGGGGGTCGGATGGAACGGCCAGTCCTGGGTGGCATTAGGGTTGAAAGGAGATATCCATTGACCTTGAAAATAGACGGCGTTCGTCAAGACGAGGCGGGTCTGTGCATTGATGTCGTCTGCCGTGAGGAGATTGGCAATTTTTCCCTGGGTTTGCTCAGAGACCCAGCCATTGATCGTCGACACAGCGTTCCCTGCCATCGTAAAGTTGATCTTTCCCAGTTTTGCTTTGAACTGCTGCTCGATCGCATAGCGGAAGTCGGCCAGCAAAAACGCCCCTTGATCGACCCAGACGGCGTTTGCGATATTCAATTGATAGCTTCTATCGTCTTTTTTTGCGGGCATCAGGGAAGATTGAAGCGCAGCGTACGTTTTAGCGACGTTCTTGCGGTCCACTTCCAAGTGAAGGGCTTTTTGCATCTGGGATTCTGTGTCTGCCCTTGCGCCCAAATAGACCATAGAGAGGCAGCTCGCAATGCTATAGGGAGAAAAGACCAGATTTGCCTGCGCAGAATCGATCGTGGGATACAGAGAAAAAGCAAATTGGGTGTGATCTTGCGTGAGTTGGTTTAAGTCTTCGCTGGGACCGGCGATCAGCGGCGCCGCTGCGGCGAGCAGGATTGAGAGTGCGGGGCGGATGAGTCTATGTAGCAGCATGGGCACCTCCTTGGACACTAAACCGAGATTATACTAGGGTTGAAAGAAATGTAAAGGTGTTTAGAGGTTTACGAGCACGACTGGGCTTTAGCCATTCGACAAATGGGTTAACGTGAACGCGTCTGGTCGGGGGTTTATCACCCCCTGCGCCCCCGTTCCGCATTGCCAGCGCATTTTTTTCGTTAGCGCTAACGCGCTTGAAGCGAAAAATGCACTGACAATGCGTTTTGAAAGGAGAGAGGCATGCAGAAACAGAGGGATAGGCTGCGTTTAAATGTTGGATGGAATTCCAATTTGTCCATTACAGTATTTTTAAGTATCACTTTTAAGGTTAAACTCATTAACTAATACATTTCTGAATGCCTGTTTTATGATTTCTGGATTACGAGCCATGATAATTCCAGAAACTATTCTTTGAGCGAAAGGCACCATTTTCTTGAATAAGTTCTCGTAAAATTCGTTTAAAGCAATGGAAATTTCGGCCATTGACACGGCACAGTCATCAATAATTGTATCATCTTCATTTGGATCTGAAGCAGTTTTTGCAAGAGCTTCTACAGCTCGAGAATCTTTGTACTTTCCAAGATCCATAGCTGCATCCGATCGTTCATCCTCTCTGGCTGTCTTGTCTAACAAGACCTCAATTAGCAGTTTAACTCGGTCTTTCATCTTATAGGTATATTATACTCTTTGATCCATCCTGGCTTATTATATTTTATGTATCGATGACCTCCTGCTGTGCTGCAGGGGCCATTTTCTTATATAAATCAATATTAAAATAATTTCGTTTTGTCCATATTTGTGCAATGGATTCTCCGCATGCATCCATAATAAATGGCTCTTCTCTCGGATCTAATACAATAGATAGTAGAGCATTTAAAGCTCTATCATCATCATATTTTCCAAGATACATAGCCGCATCATCTGTTTCATCAACACGCGCATTGACATCTAACAAAACTTCGACTAATCCGTCCACTTTATCCATAAAACCACTTTTTGTAACTCCTTGTGTGTTATTTTTTAGAGGCGTATTCAGCTCCCAGGCAAAAGTTCTTCCAAGTCATAGTTCGGCATAGCCTTGCATTTTTTTATCGCACTATATTTAACTCTCGTAAAATCGAACAAAGCTGCATTTGAACGTTGGATGGAATTCCAGTATGAAATTTTGATCGCTCATTTTTCGGCCCAGTTGCGAAAAACTTGAAGTATTTCAGGTAAATTGAAGGGGCCACCAAATCCTTCAAACATTTCATCCTTGATCGAACAATATATCCAATCATTTTCAGATCGATTAATGTCAATCGTTTGAAATTTTTTATCAATAAGCTTTGTCTCAGATAAACTTACCTTTAAAAACCATCCAGGATTATTCTATAGTTCCAATTTTTATAGCATTTCCATGTTCCCAATCTCCCAT
>CAWESW010000065.1:0-38904 GCA_963811735.1 uncultured Verrucomicrobiae bacterium
AGAAATGGAAAGGTAGTTTAGGCAGGAGCACACTGCCAAACTCCGGAAAGTTGCACTCCTGCATCACGCCACGCGCCCGCATATGCGGGTCGTTGACAACCTCGTCCAGGCTCTGCACCGGCGCGGCCAGAATATGGTTTTCCTCGAAAAGCTTCAGCGGTTCCGCCAGGGACGGAAACTTTTGCAGCCAATGCTCGATAAGTTCGATAAGCGCGAATCGGTTTTCCGTGCGGATGTCATAGTCGGCGAAGCGCGGATCGTAAAGCAGGTCAGGAATGTCCAGCACGCCGACAAAGCGTTCCCACTGATGCGGCATTACCGTCATCACTATATAGCCGCCATTCGCCTTGAAAATCCCGCATGGCACGATCTCGTTCCGATGCGACCCGCAGCGCTCCGGATTGAATTCGCCGTGGCTGAAAATATAGCCCTTGAGCGGAGTGTCGTGGAGATGGAACAGGCATTCGACCAGGGAAAGGTCGATATACTGTCCGACGCCGGTCTTCTCCCGGTAATAAAGCGCCGCCAGAACCGCGGCCAATCCGTTCACGCCGCCGCTTTGATCGGCAATATAGATGCCGGTGTAGCACGGGGGCCGGTCCGGATATCCAGTCAGGTAGGTCAACCCGCTCATCGCCTGCGATACGGTGTCGTTGCCGGGCCTTTTTGAGTAAGGGCCGGTCTGTCCGAAACCGGAAATCGAGCACATTATCAGGCTCGGATTGAATGTTCGCAACGTCTCGTAGCCGAGCCCATACTTGGGCAGGACGCCGGGGCTGAAATTCTCGATCACCACGTCCACGTGGCGCACCAGATCCTGGACCAGGGCCGAGCCCTCGGGGACTGAATATCAACGCAGATACTCTGCTTGCCGCGATTCCACCAGATGAATCCGGCATCTCCCTGCCCCTGTCTGACCAGGTCGCCCAGTGGAGCGCGTTCCAATTTGATTACTTCGGCGCCAAGGTCCGCCATCATGCGGCCGACCATCGGCCCGGCGAAGAACTGGGCAATCTCGAGCACCCGTACAAAACCCAAGGCTGTCTTTAACCGCCAGGCCTTCAACAAAGCGTTCAACAAGGTCAAAGAACTTTACGTCAAAAAAGGGTATTTTGAATCCCAGCTTCAATATGCGATCATTCCCGATTCGAAGACGAACGAGGTTGACATCCTCATCGAAGTTAGGGAAGGCAGGTCGGGAAAAATCGACAACATTGTTTTCAAAGGGTTCACAAAACGTGAGCGCAGCGAAATCCTGGGGATGATCTACACGAAGAAATACAACCTATTCACCAGCTGGCTGACAGGCGTGGGCACCTACCACGAAGAAGCTTTAGAGCAGGATAAACTCACCATCGTCAACTACCTTCAAAATCAAGGATACGCCGACGCAAAGGTTGACATCCGGGTGAAAGAAGCAAAGACAGAAGGAAAAATCATTCTGGAGATCAATGCCGAACGCGGTGCTGTATTCCACTTCGGCAGAATCACATTTAAAGGCAACTCGCTCTTTACCGACAAAGAAATCGACAATGTGTTTCTCGCTCGCCCGGGGGATGTCTACTCGCCGGAAAAATTGCGTCAGTCGATGCAAGCGATCAAGGACCTCTATGGCCGCAAAGGGTATATCGACGCCAGCGTTCAGTACGAAACACAGCTCATCTCCAATGAACCTGTCTACAATGTCTACTTTCACATTGAAGAAGGGCAGGAGTATAAAATCGGAATGGTGCGCGTCTTTGGCAACGTCCAGACGCAGGCGCATGTCATCTTGCGCGAATCCCTGCTCGTTCCCGGAGAAACATTTAATAGCGCCAAGCTAAAAGCGACGCAAATGCGCCTTGAGAATATGGGCTACTTCAAAAGCGTCAACGTCTATGCCGTGCGCACGCAGGACGATCAGGCCCTTGGCGAAAATTACCGCGACGTCTACATCGAAGTGGAAGAGACGACAACAGGCAACATCAGCCTCTTCTTCGGATTCAGCAGCGCAGACGATCTCTTCGGCGGTCTCGATCTGTCGGAGAGCAATTTCAATTACAAAGGGATCCCCCGCGTCTTTAAAGACGGTCTTTCATCCCTGCGCGGCGGCGGCGAATATGCCCACGCCAGAGCAAGTCTAGGAGCCAAGCAAAGATCCTACACAGTCTCATGGCTGACTCCCTATTTCCGCGATTCCCTTTGGAGAGTGGGATTCGATGTCTCTGAATCGCATAGCACCCTCATCTCAAAAGATTACGACATCGACACAATCGGTTTTTCCATCTACGCATCCTATCCATTGAACTACTACTGGACATTCGGCACAAAATACCGCTTCCGCAGTTCCCAAATCGAAGTTCCCAAAAAATCTTCAAAACAAGAGCGCGAGCAAGGCAGCCATGAAGGGATCATTTCAGGAATTGGCGCATCGATCTCTTTCGACTCGACCGATAGCGCTGTCAAGCCGCACAACGGCTTTCGCTCCTCTCTGGAAGCAGAGGCTGTCGGGATCTGGGGCGATTATAACTTCATACGCCTGGCCTACATCAACAGCTATTACACCCAGTTGTGGAAGCACGGGATCATGAAATACCGTTGGGATCTGCGCTTCATCGAGCCGATGATAAAAACGCACAATCCAGAAAAAATTCCACTGAGCGAACGCTTCTTTATCGGAGGACTCAACAGTGTCCGAGGCTACCGCGACTTTGACCTTGGCCCCCATTTCCCTGGCCGACCAGATGATCCGACAGGCGGTATTTCCGCCACAGTTCTCTCTATTGAATTCCTGCAAGAGATCTTCCCCTTCCTGGACGGCTTTGTCTTCGCTGACGCGGGTAGTATTTCTTTAAAACGGTTCCATTTCGCAACCTTTAGATGCACCGCAGGGTTCGGCATCCGTCTGGAGCTGATCAACCGCGTTCCTGTCATCCTTGGATTGGGATTCCCTCTTAACCACGAGAAGGGCAACGGCGAAGTGCGCAAGTTCTTCTTCTCAATGGGAGGACAATTCTAGAATGAATTACAAACAATCTTCCCCGCTTTGAAAGCCGGGAACAGAACAACAAGGAGAAAACAAAATGAAACGTCGCTTTATTCCTGTCCTTCTCGCCGCAATTTGCCTGTCGACGGCCGCTTTTAGCGCTGAAGCAGCACCCAGCTTTGGCATCGTCAATTTCGGCACTTGCGTGAGCGACTCCAAGCTTGGAAAACAAGAGCAAGCTTCCTTTGAAACTCTCAAAAAACAGATGGCCAATCTCCTTGAAGACACAGAAAAACAACTGGGTGACCTTTCAGCCAAGTTTAACGATCCTGAATATCTCGATGGCCTATCTCCTGAGGCTGAAGAAGACCTCAAGAACAAATTCCGCACACTCAACGAAGAGCTTAGCCGCTATCAGAACCAATATTACCAGGTGATGAACCAGGCTAACATGCGTATCATCCAGACTCTTTCCACAAGCATCAATTCCGCAGCTGAAAAGGTCGCCAAGGATAAGAAGCTCACCATGGTCGTCAATAAAGATGCCTGCTTCTACTACACACCCGCTCTAGATGTGACTACATTTGTCATCTCTGAGATGGATAAGAATTTCTCTCCGGATTCAAAAAAACAAGCTGGCGCCCAGGCGAATGCCGCTGAAGCTCCTGCTGCCGAACAAACTATGGAAATTAAAAAGTAACGTATGGAAACTAAGAAATTCACTCTTGCCGAGCTCGCTGAGCTCACAAATTCCACTTTGATTGGCGCTCCCGACACGTGCATCACAGGCGTCGACGCTCTGGATTCCGCCGGCCCGGAAGACGCGTCTTTCTTTGCTAACACTCGTTACCGTACGCTCCTGAAAGAAACGAAAGCCGGGGTCATCTGCATCGATCGGCAAACCTTGCCCGAAGAAAGTAAAAACTTCCTCGTCTCGGATGACCCTTCCCGCGCTTTCCAAATCATCATTGAAACGCTCCTCAGTTCCCCTTACAACTCATCCGGCTTCCTCGGTGTCCACCCGACTGCCGTCGTGCATCCGACAGCTAAAATCGGCAAAGGCGTCCAGATCGGTCCTTATGCAGTCATCGACCAGGGCGCAGTCATTGGCGACCACACGGTGCTCGGCCCCTTCGTCTCGATTGGATCGGGATCCGTCATCGGAGAGCATTGCCATCTCCATCCCCACGCGACAGTCCGCGAGAAATGCACCATCGGCAACCGCGTCATCCTTCAGCCCGGCGCTGTCATTGGATCTTGCGGATTCGGCTTCACCACCGACGCTAAAGGCCATCACACCAAGCTCGAACAAATAGGCAATGTCATCATCGAAGACGATGTCGAGGTGGGTGCCAATACGACGATCGATCGCGCGCGCTTCAAGACCACCTGCATCGGACGCGGCACTAAAATCGATAACCTCGTTCAGATCGGACACAACGTCACGATCGGGCACGACAACATCATCGTCTCCCAAACCGGGATTGCTGGCTCTGTCAAAACCGGCAAGAACGTGGTCTTCGGTGGACAGGCAGGCGTCGTGGGCCATCTCGAGATCGCCGACTTTGTCATGGTCGCAACACGCGGCGGCGTCAGCAAATCGATCAATCAGCCCGGCAAATACGCAGGAGGCCCCGTCATGAGCCTCTCCGAATATAACAGACAGCAAGTCCACCTGCGCAAAATTGCGGACTACGTGAAACAGATCGATGAATTGGAGAGGCGCTTAAAAGAATTGGAAGAAAAATTAGTTTCTATTAATTAAAGGGAGACTTCAAAATGGCTCACTCAACCCGATCCGTTCCATCTCTTCAGTATTTTGGCAGTCAGGCTAATCAACTGGTCAACAATGCCGGATCCCGATTCCAAAACGTTTTCGATCGAGTCCGCAGCGCTCTTAATTCCATCGGCAATGCTTTTAGAGCCACTAGCTATGGCTTGCGCCAGGAAGTGCCTTTTGAGCGCTGGTTCTTCGACCATGGTTTTGAAACCCCGCTCGATAAGCCCGTAGACCTTGTCAAAGCCCATGCTTGGGCAGTGATCGCCTCCTGTGAAGGGCTTGTCCGCACGGCAGCAGAGGCTGCCTCCTATGTCTTTTCACTTATCCTGGACCCCAAGTATACCTTTTTACCTATCGTGGAGCCCAAGGAAAGCGACCGCCATTTGGAGGTCCTCAAAGCGCAAACGCAAGGCCTGAGCTTAAGCCTGCTCGCCATCCTCTCTCCAAACGCTGCCAAACAAAAAGCGCACAACCCCGGTGGAGCGCCTTTGATTGGGGCCTCTTTGCTCAATTGGAAATGGGGATCCCTGTATGTCGGCACAGTCGATGCGCCCTTTTGGAAAGTCGAATGCCGCCACTACCCGTGGGCTGATCGGCCGAACACCTGATTATACCGAACGCGTTTCAAAAATTGGCCTGGGGGGCTTTCACGTTGCCCAGGACCGATTTTTGAAACACGTTCGGTATATTATCCCAGTTTTTCGGGGTCGTTGGACTTCTTGAACTCTGAGCGTTGCGCGGGATCAAGCGGTTGCCCCTCTTCCCCTTTTCGCTTTTTGTGAGAAGTCAATTTTTCCTTTTCTTCTTCCCTTTTTCTTTTTCCTTCCAGTGTATCGAGATCCATCTTCGATGTATCTTCTTCATCTGAATGGGGTCCAGGATTGGTTTGCCACCGGTCCTCATCAAAGAAGTGACGATTGGCAAGCTGCAGCTCTTGCTGAAAACGGACGAGGGTCGGATTTGAGGAGAAAATGGGATTCTGTGAGTGCAGCAGAGCTTTAGGAATATAAAGGAAGGGATTCCCTTCGAGCTGGAGCGTATCCAGCTCGCCTAAATTTTCAAAAGATTCAGGGAGTGAAATTAATTTGTTATTGACGAGGGAAAGAGATTTCAACGATTTCAACTGCCCGAAGGATTCAGGGAGAGAAACGAGCTCGTTATCCGCAACGTCTAGATATTGCAGCGAGGATAAGTCTCCAAAGGATTCAGGGAGTGAGATTAGGTGGTTTTTTACCAGAGAGAGAAAACCCAGCGAGATTAGCTGTCCAAAGGATTTAGGAAGCGAAATGAGCTGATTTCCCCCAAGGGCAAGTTCATTCAGCGCTGTTAAACATCCAATGGATTCAGGGAGGGCGGTGAGCCTATTGCTCTGAAGAAAAAGGCTCTTTAGCGCGGTCAATTTTCCAATGGACTCAGGAAGCGTGGTCAGTTGATTTCCCGAAAGGCGCAATAGCTTTAGCGCGGTTAACAATTCAAGAGATTCAGGAAGCGAGGTGAGCAGGTTATCTTCAAGATAAAGTACCTCCAGCAACCGCAAATTTGTCAATGAATGGGGCACCGATACGAGCTGGTTTTTGGAGAGGTTAAGGATTTGAAGCGAACCTAATTCTCCTAAGAAGTCCGGGAGCTCTTGCAGTTGGTTGCTGTCGAGATAAAGCTTTCTCAGCAACTCCAAATTTGCCAATGAATGGGGCAGCGAGATCAGCTGGTTGTTTGAGAGGAAAAGGGTACGAAGGCTGCGTAATTCCCCAAAGAATTCCGGGAGCTCTTTGAGTAGGTTGCTATTCAGATGAACCTCTTCCAGCATCGTTAAATTGACAAAAGAATCCGGGAGAGAGACTAACTGGTTGCTTGACAGAAGAAGCCATTGCAGCGCACGTAAATTTCCAATAGATTCCGGGAGCTTTTTGAGCAAGTTGCTATCCAGATGAAAATCTCTGAGTGCGTTTAGCATTCCGATGGAATCCGGGAGCTCTTCGATCCGGTTGTGGTTAAGGTAAAGCACTTCCAAAGAGGTTAATGCTTTGATGGAATCAGGAACCTTTTCGATCTGGTTGTGGCCGAGGTGCAGGATTTGCAGCGCAGTTAGTTTTCCAATGAATTCCGGAACCTCCTTTAATTGGTTATTCTCGAGTTTAAGCTTACGCAGCGCGGTCAACTTTTCAAAGGATTTCGGGAGCGCTTTAAGCTGATTGTCATATCCGTGAAGCTTTTGCAGCGCAATCAACTCTCCAATAGACTCAGGGAGCTCTTCTAGCATGTTCTCTTCGAAATTAAGCTTTCGCAGCGCGGTCAACTTTCCAATGGATTCCGGGAGCTTTTTTAGTTGATTTTCTTCAAGATGTAGTGTTTGCAGCGCAGTCAATTCTCCAATGGATTCCGGAAGCTCTTTTAGACCGTTATTTCTAAGATCAAGCCTTTGCAGCGCAGTCAACTTTCCAATTTCCGGAGGAAGGTAATGCAACAAGAGTCCGGAGAGATCAAGGTTCGTAATTGTTCTTAGAGCTGCAGCGTTGTCAGGATGATTGAGCCAGATGCGGATCTCATTTGCTGTTTGAGGAGCATTCTGTAAATTTAAACCAATTTGAATTCTTGACCAAATGGCCTCAAGAGATTCGTCTTGAATCTGTGTTTGTAATAAATGATAATCGCTCAACAAAAATGGGGCTGTTAGCAAAGGGGGCAACTCTGGAGAGGCAGATCTATAATCACTAATTATTTGCCGAGATAGGTCTTTAAAATAACGAATGAAATTTCTTTGATCTCCAGAGTTCTCAATGGCATTCATCCTTCCCACTAAATCGACGGGGCCGACAGGGGGATTCCTCTTCAACCCTAGCCAAAGCATCCTGAGATTTTCTTCACAGATCAAATGATTCCACTCGGAGCAGACAAGCCGTAAAGAGAGGTCGTTTGGCGCAGAGAAGGTACGGCCGAAAATTAACGTTTGTAACTCGGGGGGTAAGCTGGAAAACTGTGTCCCATCAATTGACATATTTTTTACCTTTAATATTAAATATATAACAAATGTTACTATTTTATATTTATAAAATCAAACAAAAAAAATTGTTAAGTAATCAAATTACAAGCCTTTGAATTTAAACTATTTAAATTAATTTAACTCTTATATTAATAAATGTTTTAACATATTAAAGAAATTACTATTATTAATTTTTCGAGTCGCGTTAGCTATACAAAAAATCCAGCATCTGTCATAGCCTAAAAAGGGACATTCCTTAAGTGGAGATGGCGATGATCGAGTACTATTTCAAAACAGCCAAGGAGGAAAATTTTCTCTCTCTGCCCGCTCCAAAGGAAGGGTGCTGGATCCACATAGATGAAGCGACAAGTGGAGATTTAGACGAGATCTGCCAGCTTACAGGCCTTGAATTTGCCGATGTCCAGGATAGCCTTGACCGCTATGAAGTGCCCCGTATCGAAAAGATCCACAACCATACGCTCATTTTCACTCGCCATCCTGTCGAGCACGACATCGCGGTCGGGTTGTATACTTCTACGTTCACAATGATCCTCACGACCCATTACTTCATCACCATTTCGCCGCAGAAGAACCACCTCATCCATAGTTTTGTGGCTAAAAAGGGAAAGTTATCCACGCTGCAGCGCTCTAAGCTGATGATCAACCTCCTCTTCATTATCACGCAAGACTTCACATCCCATATTCGAAAGGTCAGGCACAATGTCTTGAATCAGGGAAAAGAGATGGCCAACGTAGAGAGCGACGATATCGCCACATTGACCCGGAATGAGGAAATCCTCAATCAGTATCTCTCCACGCTGGAGCCGACAAGAGAGGTGTTAGAGAGAATCACAACGGGAAAGTACACTAATCTCTACGAAAAAGAACACGAGCAACTTGAAGACTTGCTTAATGCTGTCAAGCAATCGGAGACTCTCTGTTCTATCGCTGTGAAGACAATTCGGGCCTTGCGCGATTCCTACAATATTCTCTTCACGAACAATATGCACAAGACGATCAAGCTGCTGACATCGCTGACGATCATCTTCAATATTCCAACGATGATCGCCAGCGTCTATGGAATGAATATCGAACTTCCTCTGATGAAACACACCCACGCATTTGTTTTCATCCTTTCGATGATCACCATCCTATCGGCTTTCGCCTTGATTGTCTTCAGACGCAAGCGATGGTTATAATAACAACAGCGAAGGATTCTCGAGATACTTCTGGAGTGTCTTGAGGAACTTTGCCGCATCGGCGCCGTCGAGGACGCGGTGATCGGCAGAGAGAGTGACCCTCATCGTTTTGCCCGGGACAATCTGTCCTTCTTTGACGACAGCGCGGTCTTCGATGCCCCCAACCGCAAGGATAGCTGCTTGGGGAGGATTGATGATGGCGACGAACTCGGAGATCCCGAACATCCCCATATTGGAAACGGTGAAGGAACCGCCGGTGTATTCTTCGCGCATCAGCTTGCCGGCTTTGGCTTTGGAGGCGAGCACCCTCATCTCCGAGGAGAGCTGTCCTAAGTTTTTGAAGTCGGCATGGCGGATGATGGGAGTGATCAACCCGGTAGAAACGCTGACCGCGACCGAAATATCGATCGTCTTGAAGCGGATGATCGACTGATTGACCGAGTTAAAACCGGAATTCACATTCGGATGCTCTCTTAAGGCGAGAGCAGAGGCGCGCAGGACAAAATCGTTATAAGAAATTTTGAGGCCGACCGTTGCCAGCTCGGCGCGCAAACTGAACATTTTATCGGCGAGGATTTCTTGCGTCGTATAGAAATGGGGAATAAACGTCTTGGACTCCTGCAAGCGCTGTCCGATGATTTTACGGATGTGCGAAAGAGGGATTTCCTCAAAGGTCCCAGGTAGGATGGTAGGGGCTTCGCGCCGACCAAATGTGACTGAGCCTGCCGGTTGGGCGAGATCGAGGTCCCGGCTCATGATCCTGCCGTGCGGGCCCGTCCCTTTGACTGTTGTCAGATCGATCCCCTTTTCCTTGGCGATTTTTTTTGCGAGCGGCGAGGCGACGATGCGCCCTTCGATTTCACCCTCGGTCCCTGAGAAGGCATATTTTGCCAGAGGGGGTTCAGGAACGAAGGCAGGCTGTGCCATGGCGCCGGCTGCGGCGGGTTTCATTGGTGCCGGTGCAGCTTCTTTGGGAGAAACGGCTGCTTCAGTGGGTTTTGCAGGCGCAGCTTTGGGGAGTTCTCCTTCGGGCTTGTAGCCCTCAATACTTTCTTCTTTCTTTTCTGTAAAAACCGCAATCGGTTGATTGACGATCGCCGACTGTCCTTCCTGGATCAGGATCTTACGGAGAAAACCCTCGTCGAGTGCACTGTGCTCAACGGTTGCTTTATCCGTGGCCACCTCAAAGAGGACATCGCCCGCTTTGACATAATCGCCCTCATTTTTGCGCCATTTTGCAATGGTTCCCTCTTCCATGGTCGGGGAAAGTTTCGGCATCGTCAAGGTAAACGGCATAAGAGGTCCTTTAAGCTAAAACTTGTTCAATGGCAGCGATGATCCGCTCTTTTGTCGGCATCGTCTCTTTTTCCAGCGTTTTGGAATAGGGCATCGGCGTTTCTCTTTGGCAGACGCGCATCAGCGGAGCATCGAGATAATCAAAGCAATGTTCAATAATTTGAAAACCAACCTCAGCGCAGATTCCGGCGAAAATATGCCCTTCTTCGACAAGAACGCAGGCATGTGTTTTTTTCACCGATTCTGCCACTGTTGCGATGTCCAGAGGTTTGATTGTCCGGAGGTCGATCAATTCGACGCTGATCCCTTTTTTCGCGAGCTCATCGGCTGCCTGTTTGCACAATAGGACCATCCGGCTGTGGGAAACAAGCGTAATGTTCTTCCCTTCGCGGACGACCTTGGCCTTGCCGATGGGGACAAGATACTCCTCGGTCGGGATCTCCATCTTGTCGTTATAGGAGAGTTCGCATTCGAGGAATAGGACGGGATTGTTGTTGCGAATCGCTGATTTGAGAAGTCCCTTAGCGTCGTACGGGTTGCTGGGGGCAAGGATGATCAAACCGGGAAGATTTCCGTAAATCGCCTCGACGCAATGAGAATGCTGGGAAGAGACCTGTGCAGCTGCGCCATTGGGGCCGCGGAAGACAATCGGCACTCTGAATCTGTCGCCGGACATATAGTACATTTTGATTGCATTGGAAACGATCTGATCGATGGCGACAAACGAGAAGTTAAAGCTCATGAATTCGACAACGGGCCTCAGTCCGGTCATCGCGGCACCCACGCAGAGTCCCGCAAATCCAAGTTCTGCGATCGGTGTGTCGATGACGCGCTGAGGGCCCCATTTGTCGAGCATCCCTTTGGTTACTTTGTAGGCGCCATTATATTCGGCGACCTCTTCCCCCATGATAAAAACGGTGGGATCGCGCTGCATCTCTTCGTCCATCGCTTGTCGTATCGCTTCGCGCATCTCCACTAACTGCATCGGCATGGTCTCTCCAAATTTAAGGGGTCGTAAGGAAATAACTTGTTCATTTAAACTGCGTCAAAGCCCCGGGGTTGATCTCTCGCAAGTGGGTCCATATTGACTTAATATTGACCCACTTGCGAGAGGTCAACCGCGGGAGCTTTCACGCAGTTTAAATGCGCAAGTTATTCCCTTACGCCCCCTCAGGGGCAAAAACGTCTTCTTCAAGAGTGATAGGGTCGGGCCATGGACTTTCATCGGCATACTTCAGGGCTGCCAGGACGCGCTCTTTCTGCTCTTTGTCCATCGCATGGTACTGTTCTTCGGTAATAAAACCTGCATTCTCGAGATTTTTAAATAGGATGATAAGAGGATCTCTCTGCATACAAGCATTCAGCTGGTCCTTCGAACGGTAAAGACCCGGATCGGAGATCGAGTGCCCGCGGAAACGCTCTGTGATAACTTCGATGAGAACAGGACGGGAATTCTTTTTCATCTCTTCAAAGACATGCTTGAAGCCCGCGTAGCAATTGAAAAAGTCCATGCCATCGAAGGTATAGGCCTGCATTCCGAAGCTCGGACCTTTCTTCTCGGCGATAGGTTCAACGCAGATGGCGCGATCGACATGGGTTCCCATGCCCCATTCGTTATTTTCAATCACATAAATGCATGGCAGGTTCCAAAGGGAGGCCAGATTTAGCGACTCATGAAAGGAACCTTGCGCAACCGCTCCATCCCCGAGAAAGCAGATGGCCACATCGCAATTCTTGCGGCCTTTAAGCTCGGGGACAGATTTGAGATAGTTGATCGTGAAAGCTGCTCCAGTTCCTATCGGAATTTGTCCGCCGACGATTCCAAAACCTCCCAGAAGGCGATCGGTGAAAAAGTGCATCGACCCGCCCCGCCCCTTGGCATTGCCTGTCGCCCTTCCTAAAAGCTCAGCGAGGAGTTCATTGGGAGTAGCCCCGAGAAGAAGCGCTAGGGCATGGCAGCGGTAGGAAGTCGCCCACCACTGATCAACCCCCATCGCGCATACGGCGGCCGTCTGAACGGCCTCTTGTCCCATGTACGAGTGGAAAAATCCGCCGATCTTACCCTGGAGATAAGCCGCTTCAGAGCGGATCTCAAAATTGCGGATCAAAAGCATTTTTTTAAGCTGCTCGAGGAGAACATCCTTACCGAGCTCTGCGATCACCTTGTAAGAGTCGCTTGGATAAAAATTGTATTTCACGGGGCTTTGCCTTTTCATGTTCCCACAGCTAAAAAATTTATCGAATTCTACTTAAAGTTAACCCAAGGATTTGAATTAAATCAATTTCTTAGAGACAGTCTCTGGATTAAGCTTCTTCTACATCGGCGCAGAGGGGAGCCTTTGTCCCTGGCTCGGAACGATATTGGGGTTATTCGTCACAGGGATCGTCCTTAAATCGTCATCGGAATGCACTTGATAGCAGCCTGAAAGGCAAACAGCTGAGAGCGCAAGTAAAACAACAAGAGAGACTTTCGACATTAAAAACTCCAATTCAAGAATGTTGAAAAAAGGATAACCAGCCGCAGGAAAAATGAGAAGTAAAAAGTGGGGTTTACAAACCTGTCATTTTGGGAGCGAGGTACTCGCTCAATGGGACGCACCCTGCTTTTTTCAACCTCTCGAACTCCTCAAGATAGAGCGAGGCTATCTGTGGGCTATCGAGAACAACGACATTTTCCCGATTTGAATTTGCAGCTTCGAATGTGAAATTAAAAGATCCGGTCCAGACCTGGCTGTCCCCAAAGACGCAAAATTTATCGTGCATGAGAGGTTTTCGCTGTTTGGCCTTCTTGCCGCCTTTGCCTTCTCGGTGCGGCAGTGGAGGATTCCAAACGAGAACAGGAAGATGCGCGGCCCCCATTTTTTTTACAGGGCAATTGGATTTAATGGAATAAGGGTCGACAATCACCTCGACTTGGACACCTCTTTCATGCGCATCCATGAGTGCCTTGGCAATTCCCCGATGCATCAGGCAGTAGACGGCCGCTTTGATGCTCTTCTTCTCCGTTGCGATCAAAGAAATCAGTTTCTCTGCGATCTGATCGTCCGGAGAAAAGTGGACCTGATAATTGGCAATTGGCTGGTCTTCAGCAGAAAAGAGAGGAACTGCCGTATGCGCAAAAACTAAAGTCAGCACTGCAAAGATGATTCGCTTCATGGTCTCCCTCAGAATTTTTTAAAAATTGATATCATCATTGAATAGATCCATGCAATTATTTCTTGTTTTGCGGTATACTCATACCGAACATGGTTCAAAAATTGGCCCGGGGCTGTGTCAAAGCCCCGGGCCAATTTTTGAACCACGTTCGGTATAAAGATTCACGAGGAAGTGTTATGTCAAAATCTTTGCGGCCAATCTATTACGATACTGAAACCACTGGCGTGCGCAATGACAAGGATAGGATCATCGAGCTCGCCGCCTTTGATCCCGTTGAAAATCGCACCTTTTGCCGATTGATCAATCCCGGATTTCCAATCCCTCCTGAGGCGACGGCCATTCATAAAATCACGAATGAAATGGTTGCTGATGCCCCTTCTTTTAAAACGATTGCCGAGGAATTTACGGCGTTCTGTCCTGAGGAAACAGTCTTGATCGCGCATAATAACGATGCTTTCGATAAATTGTTCCTCGAGCAGGAGTTTAAACGCTCCGGAGTAGAACTTCCCCCCTACCGCTTCCTCGATACGTTGAAATGGTCTCGCAAATACCGCTCTGATTTGCCCCGTCATACGCTCCAATCGCTACGCGAGGTCTACGGGTTTCCCTCTAACCAGGCCCACCGCGCCCTCGACGACGTGATTGTCCTGCATCAGGTCTTTTCAGCGATGATCGATGACCTTTCGATAGAAAAAGTGATAGAGCTGCTTTCACGGCCGCAAGTCCTCTCAAAGATGCCATTTGGAAAGCACCAGGGCAAAATGCTCTCCGACGTGCCCAAAGACTACGTCGCATGGCTCGCATCTTCCGGAGCATTTGACAAAGCGGAAAACCAGGAACTGAAAGAAAACTTCGAAAAACTCGGACTATTGGTATAGATCTATGGCGACCATTGATGATTTTCTAAAATTGGACATCCGCGTCGGCATTGTTGTAAGCGTGGAAGACTTTCCAGAGGCCAGAAAACCCGCTTATAAGATAACGATCGACTTCGGCCCTGAGATTGGAACAAAACGTTCGAGCGCTCAGATCACAAAATACTACAAAACTTCAGATCTGGTCGGAAAAAAAGTGTTGGCCGTCGTCAACTTCCCTCCGCGCCAGATCGGTCCCTTTATTTCTGAAGTATTGACGCTTGGCGTCCCCGACAAAGAGGGCAACATCATTCTGATCCAACCGGAGAATGACAATTCTGTCATCGGCGGAAAGCTCTCCTGACCATCCGATTTTAGAAACTGTTGATGGATTCAGCTCTGAAGAGACAGTCTTTTAACAAGCCGCTCAAAGAAATAAAATAAATAATTTACCAAAAAACCCTAAAATCACATATAATAGTCGCAACGCAACCGGTTTGATGATGCAATTTTCTCGAAATAAATTTCTTGTTAGAGACTGCGGCGCATATACAAATTCTTAACGAGGACACCTTCTTAAGGAGGTCGAAATGTCCCATTCGCCAGGATTCCCCTGTGATAATCAACGTGAGCAGCCTCAGTTTGGCATGCAAAGCAATGAGCCGCCTATAAAAAGATTCCGCACAGAAAATTCTGCTTTCACTGAGGTCTCCACTAATTCTCAATGGCAATCTTACCAGCTCAATCATTACGATCAGCAGACAAGCCCTTCCCCAAAGTTAGAAACCTTGGAAGCTCGAGTCAAATCACTTTCTGATACAAATGACCAGTTGAAAAAAAAAATTAACGATCTGGAAAATAAGGTTTTCCATCTGTTGGCCCATAAAGACATTTTAATGCCAGCAACGCTCTTTCCAAATACCCCCATTATTGCATCAATGGAATATAACCCTTCGACAACGCAACCCTATACACCTAGCTATCAGTCGGGCTTTGTAGGACGCACTAATACTCCCAGCCCTCAGCCGCACTTAGTAGAGCGTACATTTAAACCTAGCCTCATTCAGCACTTAGTAGATCGTACTAGTGCTCCTAGCCCAAAGCAGCAGTTAGCAAAGCGTAAATTTATACCTAGCCCCCAGCAGCAGTTAGTAGAGCATGCATTTATACCTAGTCCCCAGCAGTGCTTCGTAGAACGTATATTTAAACCCTGCCCTCAGCAGCAGTTAGTAGAGCGCACCGACACACCTAGCCCCCATCATCACCTAGAAAGGCATAGCTGGAATCCTAGCCCCCAGCACTACTTAGAAGGGCGTACCGACACACCTAGCCCCCAGCACTACTTAGAGAGGCGTACTGGAATCCTAGCCCCCAGCATTACTTAGAAGGGCGTACCGACACACCTAGCCCCCAGCATTACTTAGAGAGGCGTAGCTGGAATCCTAGCCCCCAGCACTACTTAGAAGGGCGTACCGACACACCTAGCCCCTCACCCTATGCATCAGAGCGTTCTTATGCACCTAGCTCACCACCCTACTCAGTAATAAATACCAATGAATCAAGCCACCCATCTCCTTCGGCTATTCAGGGCGTCTCATCGTATCGGTTATCTAGGACACAAGCGTTCAATTTTCATCCCGGTATGGAGAGAGATCGACAATATCCTTACGATGATCCGGAGTTTCTGCAGAATTATAACGATCTCGATGAGGAAAGCGGTCAACTTGTCACTTCTACTGCAAGGAACAGGGCAGGCAAACGCAAAGCTGAAGCACTGGAAGCTCAAAACAGATCAACCATGCCGGTCACTCTATTTCCCTCATATATTCCACCAAGAAGCGAAGCCGAAATTTTGCAACGTCAAAAAAGGATAGATACCGCTTTAGAAGTTGCTAAAAAGGCTTTAACTGCTAAAACACTGCTATGTCAGCACAAAATCACTGAATCCTTGAAATTTGCAAATCAGGCGCTGAAGATTGACCCTAACTTCCTTTTAGCTTTAAAATGTAAAGCCGAAGCACTTAGATGTTTAGAAAAATTTGCTAAATCTCTAAAATTTGCCAATCGGATTTTGTTTTTTGTTCCCGATGATGTTAATGGTGTAAACTGTAAATTTCACGCCTCGAAATCTCTGGCAAATTACAGCCTAACCTAAAAGACTGTTAACGGATTCAGCTTCTGTCGATTTTCGGGTTCTTTTGGCCGATTTTCGATTCAAATTTGGGGGGTAATATCAACATTTCGTATATTACCCCCCAAATTTGAATCGAAAATCGGCCAAAATAATCCCGAAAATCGACGAAGCCGAACTGGCAATCGAAGCTCAAGCATATCTAGCACAAGGTGATTGCGATCATGCAATCGATGCTGCAAATCGTATTTTGTCCATTGATCCTGACAACCCTTTTGCATTAAACTGCAAAAACCAAGCTATGCAAAAAAGGAATTCTGAGGTCATTTTAATTTTATGATTTAAACTGTAATATCATGTATTAATAAATAATAATAATTACAAAAAACGCAAAAACACATGCAACTTATTAAAAAGATAACTATGACTTATTTTCCAAAAACCAAATCCGCACAATATCCTTCCAATGATCAAAATCCAATAGTTAATGCACCTTCACACCGGAAGAAACAATGCATTCGAAATGAGTATACTTGTCACATGCCCCCATTGCATCCAGAACAGAGCAAGGTGGAAGATCGTCTCCATGCGCTGCATAGTAAAATAACCAGTTCGCAAGATAACCAAGGCAGTCAATTTAGCAAAGTCAGAAAATTTGAAAAAACCGATGCTCCTTTCTCGGCACAATTCTCTCCCGTATTTCCTCAGCCGCCTCGCCTTGACACGAATGTGACGGAGGACGTCAATCATTCTACTCAAAATTCATGCATTACGCCCCATTTACGCTCTATTACCGAAATGCTGGACAAGGAGTTTCAGCCGCCCCAGCGTAAGGTTACGCTATCTTTTCAAGACAAACCTGCATCGTCTTCAACTGCGAAAAGCCTCGAGGATTTAAATAGGATAGTCAAAGAATTCTCTCATGCGCAGAATTGGCCGAAAGCGCTGGAAACTATCGATGAGATTATAAGAAATTATCCCAACAATATCAGCGCTTTTGTTTTCAGTTGCAATTTCTTGATGCGACATAAACACTACGAAAAAATTTTAAGCGCCGCAGAAAAATTTTCGGAACATTCTCTCTCCTCTCTCATTCCCTTAATGTACAGTTCCCTTGCCCTTCGGCATCTAGGTCGATGGAAGGAATCGGTAGAAAAAGCAAAAACACTGTTGTACAATACAACTTTCCCTTTACTTCTTAACCCCAAAGATGTGGATACATTAACTCTAAAATCTAAGGCGCTCTTCCTTCTAGGCGATTTCGAAGAATCGCTGAACTGTGCCAATGAGGTTTTGAGTATTGATTCCACACATTTTTTTGCTTTAAAGTGCAAAATGGAAGCTCTGCAATCTTTAGGCAGGTGGGAGGAATCGCTAAAAACGGCCAAAGACGCTTTAGTTATATACCCCTTCGACATAGAAATTTTAGATTTAAAAGCTAAAAATCTGCATCTTCTAGGCAAATGGAAAAAACTGCTAAAGACTGCTGACAAGCTTTTAAATGATAACAACTCCAATGTCGAAGCTTTAAAATACAGAGCTACCGCCTTATTGAATCTAGGTGAATTTGCTCTTTCTCTAAATGCTTCCGAAGACGCTTTAATGTTAAACCCCGACGATGCTGAAGCTTCATTTATAAAAGCTGACGCTTTGGATAAACTGGGGCAACATACGGAATCCAATAAAATCTATCATGCGATTTTAAAGTAGGAAACCTAAAGGACAGGGACCGGCTTTTCGACATCGTGGACATAGGTGTCGTGATGGTAAAGCGCTTCCCACATGCGGCGGAACGGATCGCAAGCCTTAAGCAATTCATCTCTATTGCCCTCTGCAATCTTGACTCCTCGCTCAAGATAAATGATCTTGTCCGCATGCTCAATTGTTGAAAGGCGGTGGGCAATTAAGATCTGCGTCACTTCGCCATGGAGGCTAGAGATCGCATGCTTGATGTGCAGTTCGCTAATCGAGTCGAGCGCAGAGGTCGCTTCATCGAGAATGAGGACGGGGGATTTTTTGACGAGAGCGCGGGCAATGGCCAGGCGCTGCTGCTGTCCGCCGGAGAGGTTCTGTCCTGCTTCTGCGAGCATGGAATCGTATTTTTGGGGCAAACGGCTGATGAATTCATCCGCATGGGCGCGCTTTGCGGCGTTCTCAATTCTCTCGCGAGAAAAATTCTTACCGAAGGCGATATTGGCAGCGACTGTATCGAAAAAGAGGAACGGTTTCTGCGAAACGAAGGCCACCTGATCGCGGATCGATTTTTGAGTATAGGCGTTGAGGGGCCGGCCATCGATGCGGATCTCCCCTTTCTGAACTTCGAAAAGACGGGGGATCAATTGAACAATCGTCGATTTTCCGGCGCCGGTGGGACCAACAATCGCCACCGTCTCCCCTTTTTTCACGGTAAAGCTGACATCTTTAAGAATCCATTCGTCTTGATAGCGGAACCAGACATTTTCAAATTCGATCTTGTCGTTGAAGCCAGTCAGTTCGATCGCTCCCTTGCGATCTTCGATCTCAGGTTTGAGGTGAAGGACTTCAAACATACGCTCAGCGGCTACGACGCCGCGCTGGATGTTGGCATTCTCGTCGGCAAACTTCTTCACGGGCTCATAAACGAGCTGAAGCAGGCCGCAGAAAACGATCAGTTGGGAGAGGCTCATGCCGATTGTGTAGAGGCCGAATAGGACAACGCAGGCCAAACAGAGGGTTGTGATCGCATGGAGGATGGGGCGGGTGAGCAAGCCATATTTAGCCGTCTTGCCTTCCAGGACTGCCATCCTGTCATTCTGCTCTTTGTATTTTTTTAAAGAAAAGGCCTCCATCGAAAAGATCTTCACGGTTTGAATCCCCGCGAGGAAATCGATGAGGACGTTGGCAAAACGCTCCTGGTTTGTCTGGAGCTGGCGGGATACGCGTTTCACTCGCCTTGCAAGGAAAATGATCGGGAGGACAATCAAAGGAACACCTATGAAAATCACAAGCGAAAGCCGCCAGGAAAGATAGACGCACATGGACAGGCATGTGATGATCGTGAACGGGGTTTGCAGATAGTTGGTGAGCCAGGAGTTGATTGAGATCGCAATCTGGCCTGCATCTCCGACCACGCGGGAAGAGAGGCTTCCGATGTTGTGTTTCTGGTAAAAGCTCATCGGAAGTGCTTGGATATGTTCAAAATACTGCTGGCGCAAATCGCGGCTGACCCGGATCGAAAGGAGCTGTGTCGTGTAGCGGCTGGCGAATAGCCAGATCGCTTTGAAGACGGCAACACACATCAGGATGATGACGAGGGCTTTGATGTTATTGGTGAATTTGAAATGCTCTCTAAATTCTTTGATGAGCCAATTAAGCGGGTTGGTCTCTTTGGAGGCCATATAGGCGGAAGCTTGTTGCTTGGTGATCACCCCTGTCCCGTCTTTATTAATCTCGGGCCATTTGGCCTCGACCGTTTGCAAGGAGACTGAATCATGCGGGGTGTTTTGTGCTTGTTCCGTTGAAAAAAGCGTGAAAAAATCGGCGCCGTTATTAGATAGAACGCCGAGCGCAAACATCTCCAGCTGGCTTGCCACGGTGAGGCATAGAAGCGTGACGAAAGTGACGATCAAAAGAGAAAGATGATGGCGGCTGCGCAGCGCGGCCTGGAGGAGTAGTTTCATGTTGTCCTTGTAGAAGCCCGGAGCTGAAGGGGTCATAAGAGTCTGTTAACAGACTCAGAGTTAGTCTATGGGATCGACGGGTTCTCTTCTATGGAAAATTTACCGATTCGGCGATATTTTTGGTAGCGCTGTTCGATCAGGAATTCAGGATCGATGGTTTTTAAAATATTCCATTGATCGAGAACATATTTTTTAACATTGCGATAGACAAGGGCGGGATCATGATGAGCTCCCCCCATCGGCTCGTCGATCATCGCATCGACGATGTCGAACTTCATGAGGTCTTCGGGATGCATCTTAAGCGTTTGGGCGGCGAGTTCTTTTTTATTGTTGTCGCGCCATAGGATCGAGGCGCATCCTTCCGGGGAAATGACAGAATAGTAGGAATGCTCCAGCATAGCGACAACGTCGCCGATGCCAATCCCTAGGGCTCCACCGGAACACCCTTCTCCAATAAGGACGACGATGACCGGGGTAGGCAGGCGGGCCATTTCCGAGAGGTTTTTAGCGATCGCCCATCCCTGTCCGCGCTCTTCGGAAGAGAGGCCGGGGTGTGCGCCGGGCGTATCGATCAGGGAGAGGACGGGGAGCTTGAACTTGGCGGCGAGCTGCATGCAGCGCAACGCTTTGCGGTAGCCTTCCGGGTGCATCATGCCAAAGTTGCGCTCCAGGCGGCTTTTCGTGTCGCATCCCTTTTCCTGGGCGATGACCATGAATTTCTGACCGCCGATCTTTGCAAGCCCGCAGATGACCGCACGGTCATCGCGGAAAAGACGGTCGCCGTAGAGTTCAGTAAATTCTTCACAAATATTGCAGATGTAATCGATGGATTTAGGACGCTGGGGATGGCGGCAGATGGCGACCCTGTCCCAAGGAGAGAGTTCTGAGTAGACCTTGCTCTTAAGCTGCTCGAGCTTGGACTCGAGCTTTACGATCTCATCCTCCGACCAAAGGGCATTGCCTTTGTTCTGCTCCTTCAACTGGGCTATCGTCTTCTCGTATTCAAAAATCTGCTTCTCATGAGCGAGCGTACTCATATTTTTCATCTTTATTCCATCTATCGAGAGGGTGCGGCAACTTCCACACCCGGGAGTTTAGCTTCGTGAAAATCTTTAACTATTTCAATGAATGTCGGTTTAGTCAGTACAATGGCAAAAAGCTCTTCAATATCCTCGGAGCTCAGTCGGATACATCCATCGCTATCATAGGCGCCGATCGCATTCGTGTTTTCGACAAGCCCTCCAGAAGAGCCATCGGCAACCCATGGCGCTCCCTGCAGCCCATAGCCCTTGGCGGGCAGAGTCGCTCGCTCCACTTCCTGGTCCAGCGGGATCCAGCGAGTGCCGAAAACGCGCATCATCTCAACTTTTTGATCCTGGTAGAAACCCGTCATGCCGGGTTTGTAGATGGCAACGCGGCTCCCCAATGAATAGCGCCCCAGCGGAGTCAGCGTGCCGGAGGGCTTGGAGGCATCGATGCGTCCCAGACCGACGCGGTAAGTCTTTAACAGAACGCGTTCGTTCGTATCCAGATCGACATAGTAAAAGCCCATTTTACAACGGGAGACGTCGACGAGGAGGTAAAAATTGATTTTTTTGTCTTTGCGGAAGACGTTGAACTTGCTCCTTTCCGACACTTTTTGCGAAAAGTAATCAGGCTTGCCGTTCAAACTGCGGGCTATGAAGTGGCGAGAAGTATTGTAGTAAGAGGCATAGTCTGCGATCCAGGCTGGCCGGCCTTTGAGCCAAGGCACGGAGCTGGAGTAACTGACCGTTTCGACAATAGGCAGTTTAGAGGAGCTCGTCGAGAATAGCTGGAAGACCCTGTCGATGTTGGGAAAATCATCTTTAGAGGTGCTCACAGGACGGGGAATGGGCTCCGCGGATCCTGTCGAGATAGGGACCGCTGCGCCTTCTTGCCCCTTCAATCTCTTTTTATCTTTGCGGTTCTTTACTTGCAAATCTTTGGGGTTGTCTTTCTTGGGAGCTGCCTTCGAGTCGATCATCAGAGGTTTCTGCGAGACAGGAACAGAGATGACAGATGTTTCAACGGCTGCTTTTACTGGCACTGAGGCAAGGGTCGGCTGCTTGCTGCTTCTTTTAACGACAGCAGCAATGCCAATGATCGAAAAAAGGGTCACTGTACCAATCAAAATCCATTTAGGCGCTGACAATTCGAAGCTCCTTTGTCACAGAAACGAGTTGATAGGGAGTTTTATAGTTTTCTCCAAATTATATGTACCGCCGCCCTTTTTAGGAAGGGGGTTCGGTCTCTCAAAGGAAGAAAGTCCCAACATATAACTTCAACTACTGTTCTGATTTCAAAAAATAAACAATAATTATCTACACTATGGAAATAAAATCAAGAATTAAAAACAAAGACATGCACTATTTAGATAGAATAAGAAAAGAATAAGAGGAGGCTTTTGGCCTCCTCAATCAGATAGGAAGAATTAATTGAGTCAAAAAATAAATGCGAGTCAACTACCGTCCGGAAGGACCCTTACGCTCTTTTTCGATGACTTTGCGCATTTTTTTGCCCGGGGTGAATTTGACGGCGAGACGAGCAGGAATCACGATAGGAACCGCTGCATTTTTTGGATTTCGGCCGATCTTTTGCTTTCTCTCAACGACCTCGAAGACCCCAAAATCACGAAACTCCAAGCGATCTCCTTTGGAAAGGTACTCTGTCATCGCATCTAAAAAAGATTGGATAACATTGCGTACATCATTGGGATGGACCCCTCGATTCTGGGAAATCACCTGTATCAATTTCTTTTTAGTGATTGTCGCCATATTTTTTAACTCCTTGTTAAAACTCTTCCTGTGTCCTTTCCTCGTTAATAAACAACAGAGGGTCTAAGCATCACCGGCGCCATGGAAAAAATCTGGCAGAGCACATCCATAGCCATCGGTTTGACCCTCGCAAGGCAGGAAAGGGACCTCTGTCCTTTTACTGCACATTGTTGTATCACGTTGATTTTCAGGCAAGTTGTTTTTACAAAAAAATTAACAACCCCTATTTTGAGGCGATATGTCTAATTTTTAGGAATGGTCCCTAATTCTAACGAGCATTTTTTTCTTCTTTCCTGAACCAAAGAGCAGAAACTCTCCTCCGATCAAGGACTTCTCCGAGAGCCGAAAATTGACGTCATCGATCCGTTGATTATTGAGGTAAGCGCCCCCTCCCTGAATCAAACGGACAGCCTCGCCTTTACTCGACAGAAATCCAATTTTGACGGCGACGTCGACGAATTTCTGCTCCAGAATATCGGAGAGCGCAAGCTCCGCGCTGGGCATGTCTTTGGCGATCTCGCGCAGAGTGTCCGGATCGAGTTCCGCATCCGTCCCGGGGGCTGCACCTTCCGTGACCTTCAGGGCTTTTGCCAGGCCTTCATCGCCATGGACCAGGCGTGTCATTTCTTCTGCAAGACGCTTCTGGGCAGTATTCGGGACATAGTCTTTATCTTGCATCCGGCTCTCATACTCGCGGATCTCTTTGAGGTCCAAGAAGGTAAGGACGCGCATCATCTTGATCACATCAGCATCGGGCATGCGGAAGAAGTACTGATAAAACTCATAAGGAGAACACCTGTCGGCAGCCAGCCAGATGGCACCCGACTCCGATTTGCCAAACTTCTTCCCATCGCTGCGAGTGAGAAGCGGGAAGGTCAGTCCATAGACCGGTCCTTTTCCCAGCCTGCGGGTCAGTTCGACGCCCTCAGTAATATTGCCCCACTGATCGCTGCCTCCAATTTGAAGGATAACTCCGTGTTCGGCATGGAGATGGTAGAAATCGTAGGACTGGAGCAACTGGTAGGTGAACTCAGTAAAGCTGATCCCCTCCTCAGAGTTTAAACGGCTCTTCACGCTTTCCTTGGCGAGCATTGTCCCTAGACGGAAATGCTTGCCGACATCCCTAAGGAAATCGATCAGGCGAAAATTGGAGTACCAATCGTCGTTATTAAAAACCAACGGGCGAGCTTTTGCATGAAAGAAATCGAGGATCGCTTCGAAATGGCGGCGGATCCGCGTCGTGTTGTACACAACTGTTGAAGTGTCCAACAAGGGGCGCTCGATGCTTTTGCCGGAAGGGTCCCCAATCCTAGCCGTCGCACCTCCTAAAATGACAACAGGGGTATGACCGAATTTCTGGAACCACCTCAGGACGACGATGCCGACAAGGTTGCCAATATGCAGGCTATCAGCCGTTGGATCGAAGCCGCAATAAAGCTTGATGGGCTGCTCCACGCGTTTGATCAATTCTTCGCTCGTGATTGCGTCTACCAGCCCGCGCTCTTTGAGACATTCGATGACATTATGCATAAATAATCCTTAAAAATGAGATGCTGTAACCTGCTGATCGAAGAATTTAACATATTCGCATTTTGTGGGGTAGATTTTGCCGTGAAAAGCAGTTGCAAAGAAAGATATCAACGCAAAGACGCAGAGAAATTATTTATAAAAATGTTTGCCTCTTGGCGTTTCTTCCAGTTGCTGATTTTTAAACTTATACTCCACTCGGTTGAAAATGATACATTTGGGCTGCGTGAAAGCTCCCGCGGTTCGACGATCGCAAGTCGGTCAATATTAGGAATATGAACCGACTTGCGATCGATCGAACCCCGGGGCTTTGACGCACCCCAAATGTGTCATTTTCAACCGAGTGGAGTATACTTCAGTATAAGTAACTTTTAGTTGCCCCGGTTCGGAGGACTATTCTTTTGAGACGAGCTTTCTGAGTTTGGACATCTTCCGTTGATCTTCATCTTCGGAGGTTACCTGAAATTCTTTTTTGATTTGGTCCGCCAGCTGGCTGACTCGGATGCTAAGGCCTGCAGCATTCTGGTTCTCGTCGAATAAGGAAATGCTCTTGCTCTTTAGTGCGACGCGGTTGGAGGCATGGCGATCAATCCATCTCTGGATCTCAATGGCCTTTTTCTCCAAAGCCTGGGGCGTTACCTTTTTATCGAAAGCATCGAGTTGGCGTTTGAGTTTTTCTCTTGCCTTGCGCGTCTTCGAACTTTCTTCCGCGATGTGTTTCTTTTTCTCTCTATCAGATAAGGCCATGCAAAGCTCCCCTAAAAATTATCAAATCCCAATCGCGAATCCTATCGGCGTAAAGATTTAAATTCAATCGAAAGAGGTTTAGGGGGATATCCTCTCCCCTTAAAAAGGATTGAAGAGGTCGATGAAATCGCAGGAGATTTTAAACTGCTTTTGTATCTCGGCCATCAGGGCCAGCACCCCCACTCTTTCTGTGGAATAGTGCCCAAGGGCAAAGAAATTGATCTTGCGCTCATGGGCGATGTCCCAGATCGGTTCATCAAAACTTCCCGTGATGTAGCAATCGACGCCGGCATCTGCAGCCTGATCGATGTTGCGGTGAGCTCCTCCCGAAATAATTGCAGCGCTGGACACCTTTTTCTTACCACCGAGAGCAACGTGGGCCGGATGGCCATAGTAGGCCTCGAGCTTTTTGCGAAATCCATCCACACTGATAGGCTCCATCTTGCCTTTAACACCGATCGATGTCCTTCCCAAAGGAGAAAAAGGTTCAAGGTCGTCAAACCCAAGATCAAATGCCGCTTTCCAGTTGTTGCCAACACGAGGGTGAGCATCGAGCGGAAGGTGGTAGGCAAGAAGGGACATCTCATTTTTAAGCAGTAGCTTTAATTTCTCATGCCTCGTGCCGACAACGACATGGGGGTCTTTGTTCCAGAAAATGCCGTGATGGACGATGAGTGAGTCTGCTCCCCTTTTAACGGCTTCCTCAATCACTGCCAAACTGGCGGAGACGGCAAAACAGGCGCGCTTCACCTCCTGTTTTCCCTCGACTTGAATTCCATTGGGACAAAAGTCGGCAAATTCCCCGGGGAGGAGAAGGTTCTGGAGATATAGAAAAAGATCTTGTAATGTAATCATCGTTTTTTCAAAGATCCAAAAATGAGTAATATACCTACTTTCAAATCTTATGTCCACTGATGCGATAAAAAAAGCTGTCGGATACAAAGCGGCAGAATTCGTGCAAAACGGGATGCGTGTCGGCTTAGGGACAGGCACGACCGCCTTTTTTTTCATCGAGCGATTGATCCAGCGATGTCAGGAAGGATTAAAAATCCATGCCGTCGCTAGCTCTGATCGCTCCCACCATCAAGCCGCGCAGGGACGCATTCCGATGATCGATATCGAAGAGGCGACCTCTTTAGACCTGACAGTCGACGGCGCGGATGAGATCGACCCGCAGAAACGGATGATCAAAGGTGGCGGCGGAGCCCTTGTCCGCGAAAAAATTGTCGCTGCCATGAGCAAAGAAATGATTGTGATCGTCGATGAGACAAAACTCGTCCCATCCCTTGGGACGTGCAAACTTCCCGTCGAGATCGTGCCTTTCGCGAAAAATGCCACCTCCCACCACATTGCAAAGGCCGGCTACCAGGGAGCATTTCGCAAAAAATCAGACGGTGGTTTATATATCACGGATAACGGCAACCTGATCTTTGATATCCGTTTCGACAAGGTGAGAAATAAACCGGAAGAGGACCATGAGACGCTGATCCACATTCCAGGCGTCGTCGACACGGGTTTTTTCTTTAACCTCGCCGGAAGGGTGGTCGTTGGATTTGCAGATGGCCAAGTGGTCGTAAAACCTTAAGAGGATAGAGATGACAGAGGAACTGGTCCCGATCACCTTTAACAAAATCATGCAGTCCCGCTCTTACACAGTCATCATCCTGGGCACAGAGCAAAAAAAATTCGCCATCTACACGGATCCCTCTGTCGGCAGAAATATCCAGACCTACATGACCGAAGAGCATAAGCCGCGTCCCTATACCCACGATCTGATCAATGCGATTTTTCGCGGGTTTGACATCAAGCCCCTTCAGATCGTAATTACAGATATTGAAGACACCATCTACTTCGCTAGAATTTACCTCGAACAGCAGATTGGCGATCAGAAGACCATCTTGGAGATCGACGCTAGGCCCAGCGACTGCATCACGCTAGCCCTTCTCAACAATATCCCCGTCTTTTGCCGTAGGGACATCCTCGAAAAGGCCGTTCCCGTCGAGGAATATTAGGGCCTGTCGTCAATTAAGGTTTCAGTCGATTTTCGGGTTCTTTTGAGCCGATTTTCGATTCTTTTGTCGGGGGTCATATCAACTGCGTATATGACCCCCGACAAAAGAATCAAAAAGCGGCCAAAATAATCCCGAAAATCGACGAAACCTTAATTGACGACAGGCCCTAGGAAACTGTCACGATCTTCTTATGGCCACCATCAATTTCCACAATGCTGCGAGCTTGGCTTCCTTGAGAGCGTCGAATCCCTCGACATTATGAAAAGCCTTCTCTCCCCAGATAGAACCAACCACATCTTCTTGAAAGTGGGTCTCGCTGGAATCAACATCCATGGAAAAAAGCGAATTGGAAAGCTGATTATTTGTTAACTCATCCGTTTTCATTTCGTCCATCCTTTGACTTGCAAGAACTTCTGTTTCTGCTTCCCGAATTTCTTCTAGCGATAAAATGGCAAGCTTCTGAGGGATTTGAGGTCTGCCGCATTGCACCCATAGCAAACGATACAGCGCATCTGTATATCGAGGATCTATGGTTTTGAGCTCGTCTAGCATCTGACGGACTTTTCCCCAATTTTCATCCTGGACAGCACCCAGCAATACATCGACACAAACTTCTGCCTGTAAGCGCATGATCACAGATAAAGGCTCGGACAAATAACGTGGATCCGCAACTAAGCGTCCTCTAATATCCGGATTAAGGATCTTATTTAACTGCCTAAATATGATCGCTTTGCGCCTATCGCCTATTTCCTCAGGAAGCTTCTTAACCCTGCCATGGTCATCCAATCCTTTGACGGCAGTCTCTAAATCCTCAATGGCGGCCATTTGTCTAAGAATCGACAAATTCCACTCTAAGGCACTACCAAAATTCGAGATAAAAGCCACAGGACTTTTCATTGAGGCCAAAACAAGGCGATCTCCATTCCCCTTCACAAAGGTCTGCGACAGAGGGTCAACAATGTTAAATAACGAAAAACAATCCCCTGTTGTCACATCAACGATATCGATCTTGGACTGAGCAGCAGAAACGCCTGTTTGCAAAACAAGGAATCTGTCTTTAAGAGAGATAAACCTTATGGGCCGTACACCGTGAAAAGAGACGGATGTAACATTAAACTTGTGAAGGCATTTACCACTCTCAATACACCAGATACTAATCGTGCGTACAGAACAGTCGCTATTGCCTGAACAGACAAAAAAACGATTTCCTTGGACTGTGAAATATTGAATAGTTCCGATTCCTTCTTCAGAAAAATTAAGCGTTTGACATTCTCGTGTTGTTAGATTCAGGATTTTAACCGTATTGCCTTTTAGAAAAGCATAGAGGCAATTTCCAACTACGCTATTATATGTAACATTATCTTTATAATCATCAAGAGTTTGGATGGGTTTTATATCCAGAGGATTTGTAATATCCCATAAATTAAATTCTTTGCCGTTTGAACAATAAAGACATTTTTCAACGAGCGTCATGGAAGTGAAAGTAAATGAAAATTGATTATCCGTTACAAGTCCACGCATTTGCTTAATGCATTTACCCGATGTTAAATCCCAGAAGTGAATAGATAAACCATCACACAATATCAGTTGGTTTTCATGAATTTGATAAAAAGGATGCTGACCAAGTCCAATCTTTTGTTTAATCTCTCTAGATTTGCCTGTTACTAAATTCAGAGTCTTAATATCAATGCGATTATGCGCATGTGGAATATGGGACATATGAAGGTAATTCCCTTGGATATGAAATGGACTTTGGGTAATCCAATTTTTATGTCGTTTAAACGTCTGAAGGCAACCCCCTGTTGTTATATCCCAGATCTTAAACGTTCCATCTTCTGAGAGCCTGCAAAGGCGATTTTCAGTAACTTCCATGTAAGGAGAATCATCAATGCCATGGTGTTCAAGTTCAAGCGTTTTAATGCATTCACCCGATTTCATATCGAAGCTAATCACTTTACTTATGAAAATCAGATAAAGGCAATTTTCAAACACTTTCAACTTATGTGGATTATCAGCACTATATGCACACGCGAAAACGCATTTTCCATTGGCCTTATCAAAGATCCTAAACTCCATCTTTTCAGTGGGATTTGTTGAAAACACGCAAAGGATATTTTCAAAGTCTTCAATATGCTCAACGACTCCATTTGGAGCAGCGTGAACTTTCATCATCCTATTGCTGACGCCAACATTCCTGATATTGCGCTCAAAGATATAGCAGTCTTTGTAAAGCCTTTGACATCTATCGGTTGCTTGAGGAGGCTTGCCTGCACTGCTGCAAGGAAAATGATTTTGATAAAAAAATCTCCAAAGGGATTCGTCGTTAGAAATTTGATTAAATGTTCGACATGCCAAACCAAAGGATACGAGGTCTCTCACTGAACCTAATTTTGAAAGAATGAGCAAACACATCTCTACTGGTACATTGACAAATGGACTCTGGCGGTCCTCATCTTGGGGGTAAACTCCAGACTGCAAAGGTGTTTGTTGAGCCATTACTTTATTAGCCATTTTCTAATCCCTGTTTATTTTTGTAATATTAATTATAAACGAAAATAAATTAAAATAAAACATTTAATTCATTTACTATTAAAAGAAATATTTTTTATTAATTATTGTAAATTATTTACAAGAATGGAGAAAGAATATGTTAGTATCTAATATTGAACTTGTTACGAGCGAGAGTGAGGATCGACTTGACAGCGAGCTCCGCGTCCTCTCCCTCAGCGACGACATGGATCTTTGCTCCGCGCGAGGCCGCGAGCATCAAGATGCCGAGTAGGGACTTTGCATTGACGGTGTAGTCCTGATAGACGAGCATCACCTGCGCCTTGAACTTTGCCGCGCATTTGACCAGTTCCGTCGAGGGGCGTGTATGCAGTCCCTTCTCATTAACTACGATGAATGAATCTTTGTATTTCTTGCTCATTGTCCAACGGGGGAAAGGATCATCGAGAGAATTGCATATACCGAACGTGATTCAAAAATCGGTCCTGGGCTGCATGAAAGCCCCGGGCCAATTTTTGAAACACATTCGGTATACACCCCCTTTGTGGCCAAACTCATCAAACTTGACCGCAAGGCGAGTTTTGCGATTCCCTCCTAAAAATTATCTTCAAGAGGAGATAATTCTCTTTCCAATTTTTCAGCAACTCTTTTTTTAAGAATTCTTAAAAAAAAGAGGAAATTGCTGAAACCGCTATGGAATTCTGCAATTTCCAAACTACCGCAGCAGCTCGCCCAGCTCCGTTACCAGTTCGTTGAAATGTCGCATCGCTGCTTCGACGGGCTCGGGAGTGCGCATATCCACTCCTGCAAGTTTAAGGACATCGATGGGGTATTTGCTGGAGCCCGAAGAGAGGAACGCGAGATAGTCCTCTCGTCCCTTTTCCCCGCCATTAAGGACTTTATCGACAAGAGCATGAGCGGCGCTAATTCCTGTCGCGTATTGATACACATAGAAATTGTAGTAAAAATGGGGAATGCGGGCCCACTCAATATCCGCCTCTTCATCGACATGGACGTCGGGACCAAAGTACTCCTCGTTCAATTTGCGGTATTCTGTTTTGACAAGGGCGGGAGTCATCGGAATCCCCTGCTCTGCCCAAGCATGCAGCTTCAATTCGAATTCAGCGAACATCGTCTGACGGAGCAGAGTCGCGCGCATATCGTCGAGCTTTTGGTTGATGAGGAACGCTTTTTGTTCCTTGCTCTTCACTTGAGCTAGCAAGTGGCGCAGAAGAAGTTCTTCGTGGAAGGTCGAAGCAACCTCGGCCACAAAGATCGAGTATTGGGAATAGTGATAGGGCTGATTGCGCCGGCTGAGGAAAGAGTGCATGCTATGGCCCGCCTCATGAGTCAGCGTCATCACGTCGTTAAATGTTCCGTGGTAGTTCATCAGAATGTAGGGCATGCTGTCATAGCAGCCGCTGGAATAGGCGCCCGAGCGCTTGCGGGCATTTTCATAACGGTCGACCCAGCGGTCCTGGCTGAGTCCCTGATTTAAAGCGCGTTGATAGTCCTCTCCTAAGATGGCGACAGATTCGACGACTACTTTTGTCGCCTCTTCATAGGTCATCCCCATGTCCACCTGTCTGACCAAGGGCACGTGCAAATCATAGAGGTGTAGCTTGTCGAGGCCCATCGCTTCTTTGCGAAGATGCATGTACCTGTGCAATGCGGGCAGGTGGGAGCGGACAGCTTCAATGAGCGATGTGTAGACCTTGACGTCGATTTGATTGGGGAATAAAGCCGCATCGACACAGGAGTTGTACTTGCGCGCGCGCATTTCAAGCAGATGGCGCTGAATCTGCCCGCTTAAAAGCTCGCAAAGGGTATTTTCATAAGAAAAAAAAGTGCGGTGCAGATTCTTAAAAGCGCCTTCGCGGAGCGTACGGTCTTTTTCGCGTAAATAGAGCAGATATTTACCATGCGTCAGTTCGCGTGTGTTGCCTTTGACGTCAATAACAGGCGGGAACTTCAGGTCGGCGTTATTAAACGCACCAAACGCTTGAGAAGCGGTTTCAAGAGCCTTGCCTGCCATTGCGAGCAGCTCTTCTTCCGGAGCTGCCAGAGTGTGCTTTTTCATGCGCACGATCTTTTCCAGATAGAACTCATACTCTTTCAAGACGGGCGATCTCAAGATGGCATTCAATTCTTCTTCAGGAAGCTGAAGCATCTCGGGCTCGATCCATGCGGTCTCCTGGCGGAAGGCGTAAAGCAGCGTCACGATGCGGGAATGCGCTTTCTTGGCTGTCTCTTCTGCGACATCTTCATCATGGCGTAGGTGCGCATAGGTGTAGAGTTTGGAAAGATTCCTGTCGATTTCGCAGCAAAGCTCGATCAAAGCCTTGAGGTTTTCAGGGCTTTGCTTCCACGTATTGCGAAAAGGGGCAAGCTCGGGCCAATGGGGATCGCTCTCTTCCCTTCCCCACTTGTTCAAATCCTGCTGCCAGGCTTCCCAGGAAGGGTATAAAGCTTCGACATTCCAGTGATACTGCTTTTCGATCTGATTGCGTTCCTGCGTTTTATCTGCGGGCATTGAAGCTTGCGCTGTCATCATCATATTTTACCTCATTAAAAAGTGGATTATGCGGTTTTGCCATTCAAGAGTCAATGTGAGAGGGTGTTAAGGGTGCAACTGAACGAAACGCAAAGACGCAAAGGCGCAAAGATTTTTATAAAATTTCTCTGCGTCTTGGCGTCTTTGCGTTGATCTCTTTGGGCGCTGACGAATAAAAATATTTTTACTTGTATTGGGCGCTTCGTTATCAAAAAAAAACACATTTGTATAGCCAAAAACAAAAAAACATTTGTATTTAAAACGATTTCGAAAAAGTGTAGAATACCTCCAAATCCTTCTTTGGCTGCGAAAGGAGGCAAAGAAGGAACTAAGATACAAACAAGGAAGGAACACCAATGGCACAGCAAACCACTAAAAAACTGACACTCAAGCCTCTTGGCAATCGCGTCCTCGTCCAACGCGTCGAACAGGAAGAGACCTTGAAAGGCGGCATCATCCTCCCCGACTCCGCAAAGAAAAAGCAGGAAACTGCGAAAGTGATCGCGATTGGCTCCGGCTCAACGACTGCCGAAGGCAAACAGATCCCCATCCCCGTCCAAGTGGGCGACACCATTCTCATGGATAAATATTCCGGCCAGGAAGTGACAATTGACGACGAAGAGTTCGTCATCCTTCGCGCCGACGACATCATTGCAATCATAACCTAAGGCTAAAGGAGTATATCGATATGGCAGCAAAAAATATTAAATTTAAGGAAGAAGCGCGCCAAAAGATCCTCAAAGGGGTGCGCACCTTGGCTTCCGCCGTTAAAGTCACACTGGGCCCTAAAGGCCGCAATGTCGTCATCGACAAGTCCTACGGCGCTCCGCAAATCACCAAAGACGGCGTGACCGTCGCTAAAGAGATCGAGCTGGAAGACAAGCATGAAAATATGGGCGCCCAGATGGTCAAAGAAGTCGCCAGCAAGACCGCAGACAAAGCGGGCGATGGCACGACGACAGCGACTGTGCTCGCTGAAGCGATTTATAGCGAAGGACTCCGCAATGTCGACCGCCGGCGCCAATCCTATGGGAATCAAGCGCGGCATCGAAAAAGCCGTCAAAGAGATCACAAGCGAACTGAAGAAACTCAGCAAGCCGATCCAGGACCGCAAAGAGATCGCGCAAGTGGCGACCATCTCAGCAAACGGAGATACGGAAATCGGCGAGATCATCGCAAAAGCGATGGAAAAAGTCGGCAAAGACGGCACCATTACCGTTGAAGAAGCCAAAGGCTTCGAGACGACACTCGACGTCGTCGAAGGGATGAATTTCGACCGCGGCTACGTCTCTGCTTACTTCATGACCAATGCCGAAACGCAAGAGTGTGTCCTCGAAGACGTTTTCGTTCTTCTCTACGAGAAGAAGATCGCCTCCGTGAAAGAGTTCCTCCCGATCCTCCAAGCTGTCGCAGAGACGGGAAGACCGCTCCTCATCATCGCAGAAGACGTCGAAGGCGAAGCTTTGGCAACTCTCGTTGTCAACCGCCTCCGCGCCGGGCTAAAAGTCTGCGCCGTCAAAGCTCCAGGCTTTGGCGACCGCCGCAAAGCCATTCTGCAAGACATCGCCATCCTCACCGGTGGACAATCTCGTCAGCGAAGAGCTCGGCATCAAGCTTGAGAACGTCACTGTCGATATGCTCGGCAGAGTCAAGAAGGCTGTCATCGGAAAAGAAGATACAACGCTTGTCGAAGGCGCCGGAGACAAAAAAGAGATCGCAGATCGGATCGCACTGATCAACCGCCAGATCGAAGAGTCTACTTCCGACTACGACCGCGAAAAACTCCAGGAGCGCCTGGCGAAACTCGCCGGCGGCGTTGGAATCATCCGCGTCGGAGCTGCGACTGAAGTGGAAATGAAAGAGAAAAAAGACCGCGTCGACGATGCCGTCCACGCCACAAAAGCTGCCGTCGAAGAGGGAATTCTTCCCGGCGGAGGGGTCGCTTTCATCCGCTGTATCCCAGCGCTGGAAACACTGGCCGCCTCTCTTTCCGGAGATGAAAAAGTCGGCGTCGAGATCATCATCAAGGCGATCAGCTGGCCGATCCGCCAGATTTCCGAGAATGCAGGCAAAGAAGGCTCGATCATCGTTCAAAAAGTCGCTTCAATGGATGTTTACGAAGGTTGGGACGCCCTCAATGACCAGTTTGGCAACATGCTCGAAATGGGCATCGTCGACCCAACGAAGGTCACCCGGCTTTGCATCGAGCTGTCCGCATCCATTGCTGCCCTGCTGCTCACCACGGAAGCCATCATCACCGAAGAGGTGGATGATAAAGCGGCAAGCCCGGCGATGTCAGGCTCTGAATACTAAACTTCTTCAAAGGAAGCAGTGGTTTCAAAAGGCGCTCATTTTGGGCGCCTTTTTTTATACTGCGCCCACCCAGGTTGTGTGAATTCTGAAGGCCATTATATACCGAACGTGATTCAAAAATCGGCCCTGGGCTGCGTGAAAGCTCCCGCGGTTCGACGATCGCAAGTCGGTCAATATTAGAAATATGAACCGACTTGCGATCGATCGAACCCCGGGGCTTTGACGCACCCCAGGACCAATTTTTGAAACACGTTCGGTATAGTGGCCTGTCTGCCAACTGTCGCTCCTCCAAAGGATCATTCAATACATTGTTCGTCGGGACAATTAACATCCAGACCACTCTAAGAAGCTGTCCAAAACCCAGGTTTCGTCGATTTTCGGGATTATTTTGGCCGCTTTTCGATTCTTTTGTCGGGGGTCATATACGCAGTTGATATTACCCCCGACAAAAGAATCGAAAAGCGGCCAAAAGAACCCGAAAATCGACAGAAACTGAGTTTTGGACAGCTTCTAAGACTTTCAGAATTCACACAACCTGGGTGGACGCAGTATATTTCCTCTTGATGCAAAGTATTATTTTGAATATTTTGAGATTTAATAAGTATAAAGGTCTTTTATGAGAATATTCTTCTCGACTCTTGCAGGGCTCATTGTCATCGTTCTTGTGGCAGCCGTCATCGTTGGTTTCATTTTTTGGTCCCGGGTCCCTGACATCGTTGCTAACAACCTCTCCAAAAAAATGAAGGTCGCCGTACAAATCGACAGTTTTGGATTGGGCTGGGGGAAGATCGATGCGAAGAAAATCCAGATTGGAAACCCTCAGGGCTCGATTCTCGCCAAAGCCTTTACTTGCGATGAGATCGATGTTCTCGCCCCTTTTACCAATTACCTCAAAAACCGTGTGATCATTGATGAGATCGATCTGCAAAATGTCTATCTGGGACTGGAGTTCGACTCGTCCAGCGGAACTACTGGCAACTGGACAAGGATCATGAGCAACCTGGAAAACTCGATGGGTAAAAACACATCGGGATCTCAGGGTAAAGGCAAGAAAAAACCGGCGCCTGAAGGATCCAGTCGTTCCGTCCTGATCCATCGCATCGTTCTCACGAATATCGACGTCGATGTCGTCTATCGAAAAGAGGGTGGAAAGGTCAAGCGGCTCCCCGCATTCCCCGCATCGAACTCACCGAGATCAGCAGTGAAGGTGGACTCCCGACCGATCAGATCCTCGACTCTGTGCTTGGGGAAATGCTCAAACAGGTCTTCCTCAAAGAAAACCTCAAGAACATGATGCAGGATTTAATGAACACCCCAAGCCCGGTTCAGCAATACCTGGCTCCTTTCAAGGGGTTCTTTAACACAATTCCTGAAGAAATCGAAGAAAGCCCTACAGGATCATAAGCAGAGCTTACTTGGGTGTTGCCACCACTTTGGTTCCGTGGATCAACTTCTTGAGATAGGGAATCAGGATAAAACTAATGATCGCTAGTGCAAGTGCAAGCGAGCCGTAGATGAAAAATGCCTTGTCATAGATGGCAAGCGCATTCTCCGCCGTCGTCTTTGCCGGAACCGATGCCAATGTCGCCAAGCCTCCTCCAATCGCAAAAGCTGCCGACTGAGTCAAGAACCAGACTCCCATCATCATGCCGACAAGATGCTTGGGACTTAAGGTGGTGATCATCGAAAGCCCGATCGGCGACAAAAGCAGTTCCCCGATTGTCTGAAGCAGATAGCTCCCGACCAGCCAGTAAGAAGATGTCTCTCCGTTCTGTCCAAAATAGACCCCGCCAAATCCAAGGAAAAAGAAGCCGAGCGCCATAAACAACACGCCAAAGGAAAATTTGGTCGGCGTTGAGGGATTGCTCTTCTTTCTATTCAGAGAAATCCAGAGACGGCTCAAGATCGGGCTGAAAAGAACGATGAAAAAGGGATTGAAAAACTGGGTGAACTCGGCATCGATAGTAAAGCCTAAGAACTCCTTATCCATGTTGCGGTCGGCATAAAGCATCAACGAGGTGAAGGTCTGATTGTAAACGGCCCAAAAACCGACAGAAATAAGGATCAGGATCAGACAAGCGATCATCTTATTGCGCTGGGAGGGCTTTTCCTTGAGCAGAAAGTAGATGACGACGAGGAGAATGGCAAGCGATGCAACCGCAAGAAGAAGGTCTGTCTCGCCGGGAAAATGAAACAGGAACATCATCGCGCCAACGGCCCCAATGACGATCAAATAGAACAGTGCATAGAAAGAGAAGGCTTCCTTGCTGTCGTGAAGCGGGCTCATGGGCGGAAGGGCTCCGCAGGAACGCAAACGGGACCTGCCAAAGATAAAGGTCACAAGGCCGATCGCCATGCCGAAGGCGGCGACTAAAAAACCGCTATGCCAACCGTAGTGGTTGACGAGATAGCCTGTGAACAGCGGAGGAAGCAGAGAGCCGATATTGATCCCCATATAGAACAGGGTGAATCCCCCATCGCGGCGCGGGTCGCCGGGGCGGTACAGATCGCCGAGGATGCTCGAGACATTCGGTTTGAAAAGGCCATTGGCGACAATAATCACGCTTAAGCCTAAAAAGAAAAACGAATTGCCCGGCACCGCCGTGATCAGGTAGCCGATGGTCAGTAGAACGCCTCCGGTCATGATCGAGCGCTGGAACCCCAGATACTTATCAGCGACATATCCGCCGATCACCGGGGTCAGGTAAAGCATCGAACTGAAAGCGCCATAGAGCAGATAGGCCTTATCGTCGGTGAGCAACAGGGCTTTTGTCATGTAGAGAATGATGATCGTCTGCAAGGTGTAGAAACCAAAACGTTCCCACAGCTCGGTAAAGAACAGAAGATATAAACCGCGCGGCTGCTTGTCCTGGCTCATGAACACCTCAAAAAAGAATGACTGGAAAATTGTACACCGAAGGTGGTGTATATTCCGTTTTGAGGATTTCTAGCAAAAAATATTTTCAGATCTTTTGAAAGATAAGGTTCAACACGCTGCGCGCATATTCCCTGCCATACATCGGGCTTTTACTTCGGGTATTCTCTGCCTTCACCAAAGAGAATCCTTCGGAGAACTCAGAGGTGATCTCATCGAGGTTGTATAGAAAGGAACCGATGTTGGAGTAGGGATCGATGATCAGCTTGTGCTTGGGATCTGTCGATTGCTCGAGGAGGGGGCCATAGAAACCGTCGTCATCGGCGGCAAGGGAAATGAGATAATATCCTCCCCTCTTCAGTGCGGACGCCAAGTGCTGCCGGTATTGAGACTGCAAATTTTTATCGACAATGTGCTTGTAACAGAAAATGTCGATGGCGATATCCATCTCGCCCTCAACGATAGGCCAAGGTTCAACGACGCTCTGACAGAGCGCTTTGATCGGCAGAAGAGCTTCGGCTGCCTGCCTGTTGATCTCCCTGACATTTTCAGGCACCCATTCCAAGGCAGTGACATTAAAGCCGCTTTCTGCCAGATAAAAGGCATTGCGCCCTTTCCCGCAGCCGATGTCCAAGGCATTTCCCTGAGTTAAATCCCTTTCCCGAAGGAATGAAACGAAGTGTGTGACCACTTTGGTGGGGTCGTCCCTGAAGGAAGAGGGGATCCCTTTGCGCAAGTATTCCTGAGACCAGAGCTCTTTTGTCATAAAATTCACTTTCAACTTCTTACTGTTCCGGGAAGCGGTGATCCTGAATCCTTTTTAGATAGATCTGGGTAGGATAGTCTTCTGGAAATTTTTCAGCAATCGCGGTGAAACGAGCGAGGGCCTCCTTCATGTCGCGGCGCTGCATTGCCTCAAAAGCATCAGTGAATTCCTTGCACAGGGCAATTTGATCGGGAAGAGCTCGGATGTCCTCTTCCCCCTCTCTGTTTCCGATGAGTTCATAGATTTTGGTCTTTTCCTTCTTTCCCTTGACAGCGACGACATCCAGAGGACGGGAAATAAATTCCTCCCCAAGCTCTTTATGGGTATTTTCGCTGATGATGATCGATGTGTGATACACCTTGTCGACTTCTTGAAGACGGGAGGTTGTATTGACAGCGTCGCCGATCACTGTGTAATTCATCCGATCCTCTGTTCCAATATTGCCGACGATCACTGTTCCTGTGCTTATCCCGAAACGAGTTTTGAATTCAGGCAACCCCGCTTCTCGCCGCTTTCCGTTCAGTTTCAAAAGCATGGCGTTGCAGCGGAGCGCCGATGTGCAGGCCCTGGACGCATGATCGGGAAACAGAATCGGCGCTCCCCAGAAAGCCATGATCCCATCTCCCAGGAATTTATCAATCGTCCCATGGGATTCCAGGATGATTTTTGACATCGCGTCGAAATATTCGGTCAATAAAGGGATAATGACCTCGATAGAATGAGTCTCGGCAATCGAAGTAAACCCGGCGATGTCTGAGAAAAAGATCGTGACCTCCTTTTGTTCCCC
>CAWESW010000066.1:0-8500 GCA_963811735.1 uncultured Verrucomicrobiae bacterium
TTGGGAAGCCAGGTGGTCGAGAGGATCATAGGTTGCCGTGAGGATGACGCCGCCCGGCTTGATGGTTTGGAAGGGCTTTCCTGTCGGTGTGTAGGTATAGTGGGTGACTTTTTCCTCGGGCGTCCAGGCAGCTTCTGTCAATAGGCGAAGACGATCGAGGGGATCATAGTCCCAAAGGGTGTACACAGTGCGGTTTGGGTTAAAGAGGGTGGTCTTTTTGGTGATGAGATTGTCATTGATGTCATAGAAATTTTCCTCGTAGAGGAGGGTCTCACCCTGGCTAGAGCGCTTTTCCATCGATGCGGTAAGATCATGCGCATTGAAACATGTGATGGTTTGCAGGCCGAGAGGATCAATTGTTGTCTGGATGTGGCGTTCATCGTCGTGAATCGTTGTTGTGATGTTGCCAAGGGGGTCTTCTCTTTGGATGAGACGGTTAAATGCGTCGTATTCATACCGCTCGATAGCTTCATGTCTGTCGATGAATCGGGTCACGGTCTTTTTATTGCCGGAGTTGTCATAGGTATACACGATTTTGGAGAGAAGATTGCCTGAAATGTCTTCTTTGCGCTCCTCGATCACACGGTCCAGAAGATCGTATTCAGTGATCGAGAGCAGTTCCCCTTTTTTGACATGATGAAGGCGTCCAAGTGGGTCGTATGCATATTCGATGCGCTCCTTATTCAGCTCTTCAGCGATTTTTCTTCCTGCGCCGTCGTAGGCGTAAGTGGTGACATTGCCTTCGGCGTCGATTTTGGAGATGAGATGGAAACCATCATAGACAAAGGTCTCTTGGGAGAGGATTTCGCCCTGAAAGCTTTTTGATTTGGAAGTCACGCGGTTGAAGACGTCGTAGAGATAAGTTGTCTCCATGCCATTTTGATCGATGTGAGTGCGCAAGGTGCCATCGAGATGATAAATAAAGCTCTCTTCGATGTCGTCGGGATGTTGGACCAGGATGGGTTTGCCGTAGGCATTATAGGCTGTGCGGGTGGTAAAGCCTTTTGCGTTGGTGTGTGTGATTTCCCTTCCGGCGGCATCGTATGTAGATGAGAGAGTGGGGTGCAAGTCTCCGATCGCCGGGAGGTGAGTGATTTTCAGTTGATTTTGTGAGTCATAGTCGTAGCGGGTTTCATAGCCATGTGGGTCGATGGTGGAGATTTTATTGTGTTTTTTGTCGTATCCATGGCGTGTGATGCGCGTACAGCCGTCGTCTCCGACTTCTTGAGATTCAATCAAGCGGTTGGAGAAATCGTAATGCATGGTGGTCTGTGTTCTACCGCCAAAATCCTGAAAAAATTTTTTGTTGCCGAGCTCGTCGTAATTGCTAATGGCCTTTTGCCCTAGAGCATTCGTCTCTTCACGCAAGCGCCCTTTGTCGTCGTACTCGTAAGTAAGGCAGTAGCGAAAAACGCCTTGGGCGTCGTGGATCTCTTTTCTGGCGATGCGACCTCCCGTGGTGTAATGGAGGACAGTTTTTTTGAGCAGTTGTTCGTTATGGCCGTCCCAGTATTTCTCTTCGATGACTTGGTGCATGCCGAGGTAGGGTGCATCCTGCTTGGGGTGGATGTATTGGATAAGACGTGTTTTGACGCCGCTGAGGTTGTTTTTGTCGGGAGTGGCTCCATCGTCGGTAATCTCTCGTATGAGGATACGTTCTGCGTTATATTCATAGAATTTGCGGCGTTTGATCTGTCCAAAATCGTAGGAGAGTTCTGCGAGGGGCAGATCGCTGCCGGGCAGATAGTCGTAGGTGACGACAAGACCATTGCCCTCTTCTTTCCGAAGGAGCATGTTGCGTCCATCTTGGGAATAGTCGAACTTTTTGGGATAGGCTTCGACTCCATTTTCGATGGGCAGACCACTGGAATCTAGAGAAAGGGCGATCCCCCGGCCTGTCAAATTCCCGTAGAACTTTTCCAAAAGGACATTGCCGCGCTCATCGTAGAAGCAGGTCGTCGCATGGATGGGTTTGCGATTTTCGTCGCAGAGGGCTTTACAGAGAAGATTGGTGGCGTTTGCGCTATTGTTGGCGCCCCATGAGAATAGGGTGCTGCTGTAGAGGGCTTGGGACTCCGTGAATCGATCGATCGAGATCGGGCGCAAGTTTTCATCCCAATCATAGTGGGTGGAAATTCCTGCGATGTCGAGGACCGAGGCCTTTCGTTTCTGCGGGTCGTAGAAGAATTGATGGGTGACGTGTGGGAAGGCATCCGTTCCCACAGGAGCTGAGAGGATTCTAACGCGGCTGCAAAGGGGGTTATCATCGGGGGGATAATAGCCGACGTGTAAATCTCTAGAGTTGGGAAGAGAGACGGCGGCGAGAATGCGTTTCCGATCGTTTTCTTTGTCATGATAATGAATGAATTCAAAGGGAGAATCGGAAGATGTGATTTGTTGCAGATGCCAGGTTCCCTGCTTTTCCGGTTTTCCTTCGCAAAAATAACGGTATTGAAGAATTCTGCCATCGCTGGTCTCAATGTCAAAATCAGCTGTGTCGAAATAAGGGTGTCCGTGTTTTTCCTTCTTTTTTCCATGGTAACGAAAGTTGGCCTGGGCATAGGTTTTTTTGCCGTTGGGGTCGGTTGTGCGTATCGATTTTAACTTTCCTTTGTGCCAATCGTAGATGATTTTATTGCCGCTCGGGAGCTCCTCTGACAGCAGAGTGTAGTAATAACTGTCGTATATTTTGTTGCCGCCGCCGATCGACTCGGGCTTTTGATCGGGAACGGCCTTATAGGTTCTCTTGGCCCCATTGGGGCAGAAGATAGTGAACTGCTCTCTGTCTCTTTCCATACTGACATATTGGTTTTTCAGGTTGGTATGTGCTGAGATTTTTCCTCGTGCAGTATTGGTCAGTCCTCGAGCGTCTTCGTTTAAATTGAGGGGACGGAAGAGAAATTTACGTTCTTTTTCTTTGTCTTTGTGTTTATGTTTCTTTTTATCCTCATTTTCCGGTAGGTCGTAGCGATAAATTAAAAGGGTTCCATTGGGCTCATTGACTTCGAGTGCTCTATGCGGCGGCATGAGTGTGGCCCTAAGATTTTCAAAGAAGTACCAGCGGCCTTCACCCTTTGCACTGATATAGCTCCTTTTCAATCGTAGGGGTTCTGTGCCTTGGATGATGATATCGTCTTCAAGTGCGTAGAGATCGCCGGTGATGGCGTTGACGATTCCTTCGACGAGGGCGCTTGGTTCGTTTTCAGTGACTGCGATCTGTCCAAAGAGAGTGGTCGTGGCGCAAATGAGTGCGAGAATGAAGAGTTTCATTAGAATGCCCCAATTCAAAGAGGCGATTCTGAAAGGGAAAGAAATTTCTTTCAATAAAAAAAGCAGGGGTTTTTCAAATTTTATTCAGGAAAGAACAGAATTCGGAATGTGCTCACGGCATTGAAGGTCATATGCAGTCCAATCGATGCAAAGAGGGAAGCCTGCCTTTCATAGATGAAGCCTAGGAAAAGAGCCAACAGAAAGAGCGAGGCGACAAGTGAAATATTGCCGATTCCCTGGCTTGAGGAAAAATGAAATAAGGAGAAGCAAAGCGCGGAAAGAAGGATTGCATATTTTGGGGCCATGTGGCGTTTAAAGAAAGTCTGCAGACAACCGCGGAATAAAAACTCTTCGATGACAGGAGCTGCGATCAGGATTGTAAACAGGGCTACGGCGAGCATCGAAGGAGATCCGAAGGTCGTTTTCAGGTAACGGACGGCGACTTGTTCGAAATTTTCCAATCCAAAAAAATAGTAAAGGATCATATCTGCCAGCTGTCCCAAGGCGATCACCAGTGGAAAACCGATGATCCAGGTCAAGATCCCCATCAAAAAATCAATGGCTATAGGTTTGGGATGGGCAATAGACCTGTCTTTCCATATTTTTTTGAACAGGGTTCTGTCCTGCGCATTGCAATACAAATAGAAGAGAGTAAAAATCGCGAGGAGGATAAGAAGCTGCATCCAGCTCAAGGCGGTGGTGAGGGTATTTTCACCCGAAGTGGAAGGCAGCAGCGATTTAATGAGCCAGGCGACGAGCGGAGCGACAACCATCGTCATCCCTAAATAGATGGCGAAGACGACGACGAGAGTTTTGAAATTGACCGGGTTTAACCTCTTTTCCTTAGCGTGCGGAAGGTGGAAAAAACCGTAGGATTTTGCAGCCCATACAAAGATGGCCCCAATGAGCCCAAAGAGCAAGATGAACTGGAGGTAATCGATGTACACCTGCACCCCGCCCTTATTGTTGTGATTACTTATTTGACATCATCATAACATAATCTTCAATGCGCTCGGCGAGTTCCTTGGTAAATTTAGAGTGCGCAAAGCCTATAGGAGATATGCTGTAGCTTGCATCTCCCCAGGGAACCTGATAAAAGTTTTCCTGCGTGAACTGCCGGGGAATGAAATGGGAATCGTGAACCAGCTCTTGCAGAATGACCTTCGGCTCGCTTCCACGCAAGTCGAAGACCCGGACGCGCATGCTCATATTGAGCTCGGCGCTGCAGTTTTTGGGGTCGGTGGGCTTCTTGCGGTTTTGATGAAGGACTTCTTCATGCTCGACAAGCTCGAGAAAAACGACGAACTCATCTCCCTGAAATGCATTTTTTACCCAGGCAATATCCGGGCTGAAAGGATTTTGCTTCTCTCCCAATCTCTTTGTTTTTGCTCGCACTTGGGAAGAGTCGACAAGGGAAACATGGTTCTGCTGGGCAAGGCGATAGTAGATTGAAGAGGATAATTCATCGGAGAGGTTCCACTCGCAGTTGTACTTGGTATTATCAATGACAGGCACGATCGAGACGATCGGTTTTCCCTGGACGGGCGCCTGATTATAGGCCTGGGTATTGTTATAATCGTTGTCGTCGCATCCTCCGGCAATAAGCGCCAGGACGGATAGGCTGAGAATAAAACGAGACATGGGCTTACCTCCGGATCACAAATATTGAGCCCACCATAGCAAATCTCCGAGTTTCATCAAAGAGCCTTGTTCATACGCGGGCAGAGATGAGAATATTGGAACAGGTTTTTGAAAGAAGGTTGTGTGGAGGATTGTATCACTGCCTCCATTACACATGTCGGGGACATAGCACTGCGTGTCCATGTCCCCGACATGTGAAATAGAGGCACCATTCGTTGGTTTTTCAAAAATCCCCATCCAATTTCCTGTGCCCCTCAAAGGGCTTTGGCGATGAAGGAGGAATATTCAGGGAGGTGATATGTGCCTTCAATCGGGGGTTTGCGTTTGGGATCTTCGCAAAAATCATCCGGAGAAGCAAGCGATGTATCGACGATGCGGTACCATTTTTTCCCCTTGGGAGGCGGAGGCAACTGGATGTTTGCCGGGAGAAAATTGGCGTTGAATGCGATATATAAGGGCTCCGCAAGGACGACATCATTCAGAGTATAGGCTACGAATCGGCTTTCTCTCTCCCAGTTCGGAGTGTTCGGCGCGTGCCCGTGCCATGCAACATCCTCTTCTCTCAAGAACTCTGTGCGTTTGAGCAGGGGATTCTTGACGCGAAATTGGATCATCAGCCTATGGAAACGGGCAAAGTCTTTATTTTTTTCAAGCTGATCCCATAGGAACCAATTCAACTCATTATCTTGGCAATACGCATTGTTGTTCCCGTTTCTCGTATGGCCGTACTCATCTCCCATTAAGATCATCGGAGTGCCGAGCGAGATCATCAGGGCGGCATGGAAATTCCGCATCTGCTTTTCTCTCAAAAGGAGGATTTTACTATTGGTCGTCGGACCCTCTTCTCCGCAATTCCAAGATTCGTTCTGGTCGCTCCCGTCGCGGTTGTCCTCGCCGTTCTCTAAATTATGTTTACTCTGGTAACTGACGAGGTCGAGCAAAGTAAATCCATCATGGGCCGTGACGAAGTTAATGCTGTGGTAAGGACCTCGGTCGCGGGCGTAGAGATCTTCCGAGCCTGATAGAACAGTTGCGAACTCTCCCGACAGTCCATCTGTCCCTTTGATGAACCTGCGCACAACGTCGCGGTATTTTCCATTCCACTCAAACCAGCGTCCTTCGCAAGGGAAACTTCCCACCTGGTACAGGCCGCCCGCATCCCAGGCCTCGGCGATGAATTTCACATCAGCCAGGATCGGATCGGTGGTCATCGCTTCAATCAATGGGGGGTTGGGGAGGGGAATCCCATTTTGGTTTCGCGTAAGGCAAGAGGCGAGGTCAAAACGGAATCCATCGACATGCATTTTGCCCGCCCAATAACGCAGAGAGTCGACGATAAATTGGGCGACGACCGGATGGTTGGCATTGAACGTGTTGCCCGTCCCTGAAAAATTGCGATAGTGTCCTTCCGGATCGATCATGTAATACACCTTATTGTCGATCCCTTTGAAGGAGAACCAGGGCCCCAATTCATCATTTTCTGCAGTGTGATTATAGACGACGTCCAGGTATACCTCGATCCCATTTTTATGCATTTCTTTCACGAGAGTGCGAAAGTCGTCCATGGCTGCCACCCATCCCTGAGAAGAGGAATAACGGTTCATCGGAGTGAAGAAATTGATGGTCGAGTAACCCCAGAAATTCGTTAATTTTTGCCCTGTTTTGGGGTTTAAATGCGGGTTTTCGCATTCGTTGAACTCAAAGATGGGCATTAATTCGATGGCGTTGATTCCTAGACTTTTTAAATAGGGGATTTTTTCGATGATTGCTAAAAATGTCCCCGGAGATTTTGCCTTGCTTGAAGAATGCTGGGTGAATGAACGTACGTGCATTTCGTAGATAATCAGCTCTTCGACGGGAATTTTAGGAGGACTGGTCCCTTCCCAATCAAAAGGCGCGTCCAGCGTCAATTTCCCAAAAGGGGGCTGTTCTTCTTTGCCCAAGTCTTTTTGCCCCCATTGTTGCCCCGTGTTCAATCCTGGGGCGTACGGATCGGAAAGGATGTTTTGGGGATTAAATAGATTTCCGATCTGTTGATTCGATCCTTTGACCCGAAATCCGTATTCGAGTTGCTCTGTTGGAAGATCTATGAGGAGGATATGCCAGATCCAGCCCGTCTTGTTGATGTTAGGATCGAGGGAGATTTCCGCGAAAGGCTGCTTGGAACCCGGTAAAAAAAGGCAAAGGCTGACCTCAGTGGCATTCTCTGAAAAAAGGGCGAAATTGACCCCTTTTCCCTGCCGGCTCATGCCTCTGGGAGTAGGGAAACCTCTTTCCTTTTTAAACTTAGCGTCGGAAGGTTTTGGCATAACTAATTTATAATGAAGTATTTAAATGTGTAACTCTTCTTCCTATTCTTGGACATTAGCTCAAATACGGTTTTGCCTGCAACAAAAAGTAAATTAAAATTACGATTTAAATTGATTATAGTAGTCATTTTAGTTAAAATATAATGTATAGACAAGATGTAGTAAGCTAATTTCCTATATTCAGGTGAAACGAGCTTTGTGCAAAGGCAAAGGCTTTGCACGGTGCGCACAAAGCAAAATGGAAAAACATTTTTGTTGCTATTTTTGTACGCAAATTGGAAACTTCCCCCAATTGTGCACATTTTTTTAATGAGCAAATCGCGACATATTCAAGCGAAAGCTGATCTGAGACGTGCTCATTCAAGGAATGTGAACTGGGTTTAGCTATTAGAGGCCAATAGACGTGGGAGACTGTCCACAAACTAAGGCTTCGTCGATTTTTGGGATTATTTTGAGCCGCTTTTCGATTCTTCTGCCCTAGGGTCATATACGTAAGTTGATATGACCCCCTAAGGGGCAGAAGAATCGAAAAGCGGCTCAAAAGAACCCGAAAATCGACAGAAGCTTAGTTTGTGGACAGTCTCTAACAGCCGGTCCGAGCAATGGCTAAAGTCCAGGTGAAGGAAGATATTTTAGATTTATAAATTTAGAGTTTAAGAAAGGAGGACTAATCCATGTCATTGGAAAATGCCAAGCAAAATCTTAAGGAATTCGGTAAAGAGCTCAATCTCGAATTGGCATTTGACGAAAATCACACCTGTATATTGGGTATTGATAATACCTTTTCCCTGCATTTGACCTATGAACCCAATTCAGATCGCCTCTACCTTTATTCCCCGATTTTAGACGGTCTTCCAAAAGACTCCGTAATTCGTCTACGCTTGTACGAAGCTCTGCTCGAAGGAGCAATGCTCGGTGGACAAATGGCTGGCGGAGGAATTGGCGTTGCTGTGCCTGAGGAACTCATTCTTATGCACGCAGTTCTTGAAATGGGTGTAGGCGCAGATCCGTCTTCTCTAAGACGTTTTGCTCCTCTTTTCGTTGAAGCTGTTGAGCGTTGGAGAGCACGCGCTAAAGATATTTGTGAAGGACGCGACACGGGTGCGAAAGAAACTGGAACCGGCATGGGAATGCCAACTCCCGGCGGCAAGCCCGGCGAGCGTTTCATCAAGATCTAAGTGATTAAGATCTTTGATTTAACTCCTCAAGACAATCAAAAGTTGTCTGAGGAGTTTTTTTATGCTTGCATTTTAGCGGTAATAATCGCCCTGGCGAGTTGA
>CAWESW010000067.1:0-9609 GCA_963811735.1 uncultured Verrucomicrobiae bacterium
CCTTAAAAGAAGCTGGCATCGAAAGTTTTGTGTTTCATGATTTGAGAAGGACCGCAGCGTCGTATATGGCTATGATGGGGGCTACACAAAGTGAGCTCATGACGATTTTAGGCCACCTATCTCCCAACATGACCCGGATTTACGCAAGATTTAGTCAGGGACATATAGCCAATATCATGGAACGCACGCAGAAACAAATTCTCGAAGGAAGTTAAAATGGACAATGAGAATTCTTTTGAAGCCTTTGCTATTCGTCTTAATGAGGAATGGATGCATCTTAAACGATGTAAGATAAATAAAGAGTTTCTTGATGTAATTTCTGACCGATTGTTGAATTTTTTAAGGAATGATCCCATTGCAAAGAAGATTGTTACAAATTGGGACAGACAATTGTCTGAAGAGCATATTTTAAGACGCTGTGCATGTAGAGAGCTATCCGACGCTGTAGAAGAAATTCGTAAACGCTCGCAAAATAAACCTATGATTTTAAAGAAGCTTGACGAATTGCTAGAGAAAATAAGAAGTGAGGGTAATTACGCTCATTTAAAAGAAGAGCCTGTATTTTGGGATTCGATTGATGAGGGGGATTATATTTATAGTGATCTTAGAATTTGTTATCGGTGTACTGTGTCGAATAATAGATTAACATTTGCACCTTCGGCTTATAAATTCACAATTGGATGGGGATCGGACGTAGAACTTCCAACTCAAATCTATATTTTAAGCTTTTGGAAAAAATTAATTACATTAGCTGATTGTTGGTCTCTTCGCGATAATGTAACCTCGGCAGACGTATGGTGGCCTAGAATTGAAGGAGACGGATTGGAATTATGGCTTAAAGCCGACCATATTCGAAGGCAGGCGTATATAAAAATGGTCGCTGGAAAACTAAAGTGTGTTGATGAGCTCAATTTCGACAAAGCCTACTTCGATAGAGAGGAATATCAAAAATTAATCAAATTTTTATTAAATGAGATAATGGAACGTCTCTTTCCGGTAGATTTCCGTAAATGCATTGAAGCAAAGGGGAAAATAAATATAGATCATTGGAGAACTAAGAAGCACATTGCAGATCTGGAGACATTGCTGCCTATAGCTCAGGAGCATTGGTACGAGGAAATTTATGAGAAAAAGCAAAGTCCCAAAGCTGTAACACATGCGAAGATCATACAATTGCTGAAAAGCACTGTTTACAGGAAGGGTATCGTTCTAAAAAACCATTCTAAAAATCTATTTGTCAAGGTCGTTAAAGAAACCGATCCAAGGATTTTTCAAGGCGGAAATTTTATTCGGTTAAAGTCAGATTTTCATTGAGTAACCCCCTATCCAAGATTGGATAATCCCTGCTTATGATTTTTTTTCACCTCGAAAAAGGCTCTCTGTTGAGCCTTTTTTTGGATCACGGCTATTCAACTGGAATAAAATAGCTAAAATTAGGGTTCTTTGGAAGTAACTGCATACAAGGAGTCCATATGGAAAAAGAACAGCCGCAAAAAGTTTATCTGACTGTAAAACAATTTGTTTCGAGGTATCCCTGGCCCTCAGAATCAGCTCTTAGAGCAATAGTTCAACAAGCAGATGAACGAGGGTTCTCTACAGCAATCAAACGATTTTATAGGCGCGTTTTGATCGATCCACAAGAATTCTTTTCCTGTTTAGAGCGCATTCAGGCGGCAGAGAAAAGTGGTAGAGGTCAGCATGATTTGAATGCGGGGGTCAGGGAATGATCCAACCCGAAAAAGGCGAAGTCGCTCTGGCAGGAGCGACTTCGGCGAATGAAAATAACGAGATAACACATGTCGATTTTACGCCACAGCCAGATTTGAGTAAATCTCAAACCGACTTTTCTGGCGATTATTCTATGCGTATGCCAAGCCGTGGAATCCCTCTCCAAAAGGGACTAGATGTAGATTTCAATGAAAATATATCCGTTGAAAATTCAATATCTAAAACAATCCTTTTTAATAATGCTTTTTTGCTTAAGCCGGCTGAAGGTGCTTCCCTAAAAACAATCAAGGCTAGCCTGAAGAGTAATTATGGTGCACATTATTACGAAATACACAAATCGTATTCTATTCCAGCGCCAGCCAAAAAAGAAGTCGAAGAGTTATTGGCAAGATCGAAGATAAAGGTCACTTTAATCCCGATTTCCGATGACTACTTTAGAAAAAATAATACCGGAAGAGAAGTCGACAATAAATGGGTCAGAATCAACTTTCTGGAAGCAAAGTGTCATTCTGAAGATATGAAGCTTACGGTTGATGAAGATGCTATTGAAAAAGAAATTTTTCAGCGAAATCTCGACGACGATCATGAATACGTCATTGAAAAAAGAAAGGAGATTGAGACAAGAAAAGAGAGGCAAAGAGAACTAAGGAATGAAATCGACCAGTTGCGCAACAGCGCTAGACTGCTTGAGGAATATGACGAGCAAAATCCAGTAGATGGGTTTTCAATTGAGCCGGGGAAAACCTACTTAGCTGCCGACAAAGGAATTGAAATTCTTTCCGATCCTAAGTGTGGAGTTTTCCAGCAGCAGGGAAGGGTAGTCCGGGTCGTGGAATTTCAAACTGCTCCTAAGAGAACAAAAGGTGACATTGAACGTCCAGACGGGGCCCTCACAATTGACGCTTGCGACGAGATTTATTTGATCGGCACGCTTAGTAGACGACACGCATGGTTGAAGTTTGATACAAGATCTAAGGGCAACAAACCCGTAGATTTCCCAGACAAAGCCGCAAAAATGATTCTCAGTATTAAAGGGGCCGGCCTGCCATTCCTGAAGGGTTTCGTATGTTGTCCGACACTCCGAGAAGACGGGTCACTTTTTGACACACCTGGATATGATGAAGAATCTGGATTGTTTTTTCACCCATGCGGAACGACATTCCCCAAAATCCCAGAACATCCCACACAAGCTCAAGCGCGAGATGCTTTGGCTATGCTTCGGGATTTAATCAAAGACTTCCCATTTGCCGATCTGGTAAGTCGCTCCGTGGCTTTAGCTGAATTGATGACAGGGCCTATACGCCGCACTTTAGATCTGGCCCCCTTCTTCGCGAACGATGCTTCTACGCGTGCCTCTGGAAAGACACTGCTGGCACAACTGGCCTCTTTCATTAGCACAGGCAAAGACCCTACATTGATTCCCCCAGTTCCCAATGAAGAGGAAATGGGGAAGAGAATAGGCGCTGCCTTTATGGCAGGGGATCAAATCCTCTGCATCGACAATGTCGACTTTCCATTTGAAAGCCGTGACATGTGCGTAATTGCAACATCTCCAACATTCAATCCCAGGATCCTCGGCGAATCTAAAAATCCAACGATAGGAACAAATTGCCAAGTTATTTTTACAGGCAACAATTTGGTATTTAGAGGCGACATCTGCACGAGGATTTTAATATGCAGACTTTTGCCAGATTGCGAACATCCAGAAGAGCGTAAGTTCGATAGGAATCTCGAAGAGTATACACCAAAACACCGAGGAAAGCTGGTCGCTGCAATTCTTACTATAATGCGGGCGTACATTGTCGCCGGCTATCCCGGTTTGAATGATCTCTCTCGGTTCAGAACTTATTCAAATTGGACAAAATATGTCCGGGGGCCGCTTGTTTGGCTTGAGGAAAAAGATCCTTATGAAAGCGCAAAAGAAATCAAAGAAACGGATCCTGAAAAAGATGAGATTGCCGCCCTTTTCTCTGCTTGGGATGAGGCTTTGAAGTATTTGCCGGTAGAGGCCATCACAGTGAGCCATCTTTTGAAAATCGTAACGGACCAAGATCGCAGAGGCGAAACAGAGGCAATCCAAGATCTCTATGATGTCCTCGTTTCTTATGCCCCAGACAGAAGAGGTGGGATAGATCCCAAAATATTAGGTAACAAACTTCGTAAATGCAAAGAACGGATTGTCGGCGGGTTCCGCCTCACCGAATCCGGCAAGGATAGAAATAAGGTTGTGCTTTGGAAGCTTTCAAAAGTTAATTATTAAAAATGCGGGGTCTGCGGAGTCTGCGGGGTCACTTTAACCTAATCTAAGAGAATTGTCAGAATTGAAACACAGTGGTTATGTATGACATGTTTAATATGATGTTTATAAATGACCCCCCATGACCCCTCAGACCCCGCACTCCTGCCAATAATTCGTTTGAATTTGGAAAAGATGGTAACGGGTTACGCAATATGATAATCCCCCTTCGACCCTATCAAATCGAAGCTCTGCAATCGATTTTCGTGATAATCGCAAATTTGGCACCGCAAATGACCCAGGATCGATTTTAATTCCTTGGCGCTATATTGGATGGTAAATATGTAAATAGGGCAATGCGAGGCATTCTACAGGGCTGGGCAAATAGGATGTCCCGAAGATCAACTTCAAGATAGGTTAAAAATGGCTAAAATGAAGAAACAGAATCAGAAAGTCAGAATCGCGGATCTGCAATCAGCAGGGTCCCAAAAAGTAGAGCCTCAAAAACAAGCCGATCCACCGAAGAAGATAGACCCTCCAAAAATTGAGGGAGGAGCGCCTGCGAAGCTTTGGACAGATGAACATAGAGAAAAACAGTGGGTCTTAGACACTGAAAGATGTCTTCAATGCCACCCATTCAAAGCAGTAACAGGAGTGAAAGATTTAGAGCTGGGGACCCACGTAATCACCTCAGCATTAAAGGCGATTGCTCCTATTGTCGGAGAGGAAATTGCCACAAACGTTATCATTCAATCCCTTCATGACTTTCATCCGAAAGATGCCATAGAAGCCCGGTTAGTCGTACAGGCGGCGGTTGCTCATACGTATGCAATGAAGAGCGTAAAACAGTCTGGTGACACCGATATGCTGTGTCATATTGAAGCCATGATGAACATGGGAATCAAGCTAATGCGCGTCCATAACGAAACCATAGAAGCCCTGAGTCGATATAGAAGAGGGGGTGAGCAGCGGGTCGTTATTCAACATCAGCAGGTGAATGTATCAGGTCAAGGGCAAGCGGTAGTTGGCCAATTTCATGCGGAGGGGGGAGGGGATTGACCAAAAAAAAGAGGAGATAAGCCATGTTCGCAAAAAAGTGCGGCGCAAAAGCCAGAACAAACGCTCATCGACCATGTCGTCAACCCGCCATGGCCAACGGACGATGCAGGCTGCATGGAGGCATGTGTCGGGGCGCAAAGACTAAAGAAGGCAGGCGAAGAATTATAGAGGCAAACACCGAGCATGGTTTTTATTCCACCGCAGCAATTGCCGAAAGACGATCAATGAGGGCAATGATAAAGGACCTGAAAGAGAACCTCATGTAGCTAAAATTGCAAGCGATGTATGCAAAGAAATCATTTTTGCAGAATTAAAACACAGTCAATTACATAATTTCTCCACCGAAACCGAAAATTTACGAGGTGTTTATGAAAATGAAATTATTATTGATTACAGCTCTTTCAACATTTGCTTTTTCTTTAAACGCGTGTCCCAAGCCATCCGCTACTACGTTAACTCAGCAATATGAAACCGGCGCATTGCAGTGGCAGATAGCGCGAAAAGAAATTGATCCCCATACGCTCATTCACAAGGCGATATTGGAGAACTCGCCTGAGGTTATCAGGTTTCTTCTAGCGCAAGGAGTAGACGTCGATTATCCCGATAAAAATGGAATGACACCCTTGACAATAGCTCTTCTGAATAGATCCCTTTGTGCGGTGCAGGTTTTGATTGCAAACGGAGCCAATCCTAACCCAGGGGCAAAGTGGAACGAAATGACTTTATTGGAGCTTGCCATAAAAATGGACGATCCCATTTCAACAAAACTTCTGATAGAACATGGCGCTGATCTAAACGTGAGATGTCAAGATATGAGCGCACTATACAAAGTAATGAATTCCAAATGGAAAGAGATTGCAATCTTAATGATCAATAAAGGGGCAGATATAAATTCTAATGGCATTGACAGCCCATTGATGGAAGCAGTTCACCTCGCTCATAGCGGTGACAGATCATTCTTAGAACTGCTTTTGAAAAAAGGGGCAAACATAAACCAGATCCAGATACATGATGGAAAAGAAATAAACACCCCATTGTTGCAAGCCGTTTTTTCCGGTAATCTTTCTTTAGTTAAATTTCTTGTAGAATCTGGAGCAGATGTAAATAAGGCAATTTGCTATTATGGCTATGAAGTTCGCTCGCCGCTTAAACATGCTTTAGCCAATGGAAGAGTGGAACTCGTTCAATATCTCTTGCAATATGCTTATCGCGGTTAAAAACAACTCCCAAATCTCTCTCCACATTTTCAACCGTCGTCATGAAATCTATTAACAGGTTTCTGCGGCGGTTGCTTCCTTCTCATCTTTTAATCATGATCATTGAAGAGATCGACGGCGGCAGGCGCTACCGCTGCAATGATGGTCATCCCGACGACAATTTTGACGACATTGTGTTTACCGTTCAGAGGCTCTAGGGACATCATTCAATTTTTCACCCGTTACTCAAACGTCGTCCATTTTGGCACCATATTTCAGGAGCAGAGCAACAATTTTAGGGTTCCCAGCCTTAATTGCAGTTTGAAGTGGTGTTTCTTTTAAACCCTTTTGATTTGGGTCAGATCCCATTTTGAGCATCAATTCAGTGAGGTCGTAGTCTTTATGTTCACGAATAACATAATGAAGTGCGCTTTCTTGAGAAGAAGGGTAGCTATTTAGAGACAGCCCAGCTCTAATCAGTGATTTGAGCAATTCTGTTTTTTGCGCAGTGATGCCGCCATTATTTATATAAGTAAGTTTTAAATATTCCGTCCAAATTTGACTTGAAAACTTAGGGTCAATTTTCATTCCCGAATCGGCCAGTAACCGCGAATATTGTACTCTCTTATCAATCTCATGATTAACCGCAAGCGGATGGGCGTTACCAGAAATAGCATAATGAAGCGGATGGTGTTCCCACGAGCATTCGTTTACTTTGAGATAGGCTTTGTGTTGCAAAAGAAACATCATTAACTCAAGGTCATTTAAATTAATTGGGACATTTAATATCCACGGAGAATCTTGGATGCATGTCGGATCTGCTTCTCTCGACAAAAGAAAATTGATTCTTGCCATATTCGATCCTAAATGCGGGATTCCAAATATACTCCTTGCTATTATATCATTCGGCAACGGGTATCCTCTTTCACGAAAATAGTCGAATCCATCAAAAAAATTGTACATTATGGACGTGTAAAATTCTTTCCCTGAAACATACTTCTCTTCTTCAACAAGATATCTCACCAGAGAAAGCGACTTTGATTTGAGCGCAAGATCAAGAATTATTGGTTTGTCACTCTCTTTGTATGCTTTATATTTTATTAACAATCTGACGGCCTTTTCATCTCCCGCGACGGCTGCATTGTAGATTGTTTTCATAACGCCAGGAGCATTCGGATCTTTTGGGGAGTATTTGCTTAATACTTCTCCAAGTTCTTGTTCTTCAGATTTTATGATATCATTGCCAGGAGCTTGAGCTAACATTTTTTGCAAATTTGGTTGGGTAGGTTGCGTCTCCGTTCTCAACCTCCTTTGCCCTGCTCCAGCGACTCTTTTTAATGAGCCTCCCGCGATCTCTACCCCAGGCACCGGTCTCTTCATGCTTGCCGCGTCGACCGCAGCTGGCTTAACATTCAACTCATCAGATGCATTAGCTTTTATTCTAGAAATATCCATGACAACCTCGGTTAATTTGTGGAATTATACAAAAATGATAAATTAATAGTAATTATTAAGTATTTTTTTAATAACTAAAAATAATTAGTATGATTGTTTTAAAATCGCGAAACATAAATAATTCATGTTTTTTATTGTGAATTAAAAAAAGGATTTTTTATGAAGAAATTATCGATATCAATTTTGTCATTATCGTGGCTTTTTTTGTGTAGTGTCAACGCGCTAACTGTCATAGATCAAAATGGAAGTGTATATCAAACTGAACCCGCTCGCAAAGAGCCAACTTATAAAGCGCCCACATCCAAAGAATATTACGATTCATCGGGGAGATATCAGGGGCATTCCGAAAAACGGACATATTCTAATCGCACAGACCACTATGATTCAGTTGGTCGCTCTGAAGGATATTCCGAAAAAAGCCCCTACGGCGGCGAAGTTAGACATTACGATGCTTGGGGTCGATATCAAGGAAGCACAAGAGAGCGTTAGAAAACGGTTAATACAATGTATGTTTTGCAAGCTATACTCTTGATCTTAAAACTGGTTCCATACTATAGCGCTCAATATGTTTTTTCTTGCGGTAACTTAAACAGCAAGTGGTATGACAATGCTCATTTTTTTCGTTGGGATTTTTCGTACATTGACTGGTGGATCATCCTCATTCCATCTTACTTCATCATTGCAAAATGTATGTTGTGGTGGATATCTGATAAAATCAGGGATAGTGTAGCTCAATCTAAAGCGGAATTATTAGGCCCTGCTAAAAAACGTAAAGGCGGCCAATGAAAAAAAATTTCCAATTTTCTCTTTCAAAGGATGTGATTTACATAATAGCGCTTATCTCCATTGGTTTTTGTTTAGGAATCGGATATTTGCAATTAAGCAAAAAAGCGAAGTTGGATAGCTACTATTTCGATCGCTTCAAAGATGTAAAATCCCGTATGATTAACGGTTCCTCTATTGATACTAAGAAGGAACTTGATGATTACGAGGATCAAACAGAGCTTTATATGCATCTGGACGGTTACGATGGCGTCGAAATATTGGATATGAGGGTTAAAGCTGGTATTGACGCTGCACGGGAAAAAAAAGACAGGCCTCCTCTTGAATCCTTTTGGGAATAAATATTCATTGGGGGCTCGGGCATTAATGGCAATACAGCATTAACAATCGCTAAAGGCCAAAATCAGCCTGAGTTAGTCTCTTGGCTTATTGCTCGCGGCGCAAAGGATTAAAACGATCCTGCCGTTTTCACAATTTTTGCAATCTGTTTATGTGGCCAGAAGCCCGGGTGCTTCACGGGCACAAATTTGGCACACTCGGGCACGGAGGAATAAACACCCATGGAAGACGACACCATCAGCTTTTTGAGATCCCTCTGCGCTAAGGTCAAAGAGGTCGCCACTCTTTGCGACGCCTATCTCGAACAGGAAGCCAAGAAACAAGCAAAGGCCTCCGCTGCTCCCGCTGCCGATCAAAAGACCCAGGGGAACCGATTAATCCCGCTCACAAAGTGGAACCTACATCACGAATGGCCAACGGTTGCATCGCTGCGATGGCAGCTTTTCAACGTCCACAAGACCGGGGCGGACTACTTCATCCGAAAGGCTGGAAGGCGGGTCCTGATTTGCGAGAAGTCCTTTTTTGAGTGGGTGGACATGACCGAGGAGCAGAGGATCAAGGCTAGTCCGGATGCGACTCGCTTCAAGGAAAGGTTTAAGGTGAGGAGCTACATCCAGCGCCTCTGCTCTTCCTGACCTTATGTTTCACGACTTTTTTTGACCTTCATTTCTTTTTGAGGTGGGAAATAGTCTGCGAATTCAGCCCAATCCTATCTCATCCTCGGCGTCAAAAGGCATCTGCGCCGCCCTAATAGCCTAGACAGCTCCTCGCCTCTTCAGAGCCAGTCAGCGTTGAACGTAGATAGACAAATGC
>CAWESW010000068.1:0-9030 GCA_963811735.1 uncultured Verrucomicrobiae bacterium
GGGCGGGAGCATTGTGAATATTAGCTCGGTGGTGAGTACATCCCCAGGGCCTGGACTATCTATTTACAGCGGCACAAAGGGCGCCGTCGACGCGATTACTAAATCACTGGCTAAGGAGCTCGGGCCTCGCAAAATCCGCGTCAACACGATCAACCCGGGCCTGATAGAGACCGAAGGCACGCATGCTGGAGGCTATATCGAAGGTAAGTTCCGTGAGGAAGCCGAACAGAGCACTCCGCTTGGCCGAATTGGACAGCCCCAAGACATCGCCCATGCGGCCGTCTTCCTCGCATCGGACGAGGCCTCCTGGATTACAGGCGAATCGCTGTTCATTACCGGTGGCTACCGATAACAGACCTCTTAAAGACTTTTTAGTCGGAGCCTATCACTATGGGACACATTGGTTTTTTTAGAAATCTGCGGAGGCAAAGGGTCGTCAAACTGGAAGAAGACCTGGATTTTGGAATAAAAAAAACAATGCGGGAGCGTTGGGATTTTCTAACCCTCATTGAATTTTATCAAAATCTTGAAGAGCTTGAGAGCCTAATTCGGAAAAGCAAAATTTTAGAAGAAGGTTCGCATCTGATCAAACTCTTCAAGATATTGCAAAAATCAAAAAAAATTACCCGTTTGACGAAAAACTTGATTTTCCCCATTGGGACTTCACTAATTTTATCGGTGAACTTCTTTTGCTTTCAGGAAATATAAAAAAAGTCATTCTTCTTCCGACGGACAGCTTGCAGCAACTCCCTTCTTATCATCCTACTGCAAGAGCATGGAGGATTATCGATGGTTTTTTTACGGCAGCGCAGAAAAGAAGGGATAATGTCGAAGAAGAAGAAAAACGAATAACAACATTCATACTGATCGCATCGAAAAAACACATCTACTACATGCAACTGCTCTTAAGCGTTTTGTCAATCGTCATTGGTATCGTCATCGGCTGGATGTTTTATAAGTAAGATACAGAACCTCTTGTGATAGCGAGTTTTCAAAAAACTCTTCCAATTTTCTGCCCCGACCTCTCGTCGTTTGATCCTTGCTCTGAAAATCCCAAGTAGTTAAACTGCTCGTCTTTGCCCTAAAATGGGTATGCTGCAAACGGTTTGACGTGGCTGAATCCAAAACAGGCCGCACGCGGTGTAAATAAATTTTCGAATTTATCTGGAAAGATGGCTGAGTGGCCGAAGGCACGTCCCTGCTAAGGACGCGTACCTGCTAAACAGGTACCGAGGGTTCAAATCCCTCTCTTTCCGAAATCCCTTAAAGCTCTGGGCCCTTGCGGTTCAGGGCTTTTTTTATCCAGCGGATTGCTTTAATTAAGAAACCAAGTAATACTGCAAAACATCAACCGGAAGGAAGATGGATGTCGGAAGATCTAGCCCCAAAAGTCAAAGTCGCTCCCCATTCTAAAGAATCGGAAATGATCGTTTTAGGTTCGATGCTCACCAGCATCAACAGCCTTAACATCGGCGCCGATGGACTTGATGAAAATGATTTCTATTTCACAGAACACAAGATCATCTTCCAGGCGCTCAAAACCTTTTACCGCAATGACAAGCCTGCCGACGTCCACCTGATCGGCGAGGAACTTAAGCGACAGGACAAGCTCAAGGCAATCGGCGGCGTCGGCTATCTGACAACTCTTGCCCAATATGCCGGGACATCCGCTTTCATCGAAGAATACATCGAACTCGTCCGCGACAAATCGATCCTGCGCCGCATGATCAATGCAGCGCAAGATGTCGAACGGCAAGCCCTCAACAACCCCGAAGACGTCCACATCCTGCTCGATGACGCTCAAGCAAAATTCTTCACCATTAGCCAATCGGCAAACACCAGCGCCGGCGTCCTGATCAAAGACTTGCTTGCGGGGACTAAAGCGGCATCGCAGATGCCCTACCTCAAAGAACTCCAGGTCAAACAGGAACAATTCCAGAAAAAAGGCCCTGATGAATTAGGAATTACCGGTATCCCGACCCACTTCATCGAACTCGACAAGATGATCAACGGACTCGGACACTCGAACCTGATGATCCTCGCCGCGCGCCCTGCGATGGGTAAAACGGCGCTGGCTCTGAACATCGCTGAAAATGTCGCATTTAAAAACTCCCTTCCCGTCGGCATCTTTTCTCTCGAGATGACGGCAGAGCAGCTCCTGCATCGGATGATTTGCAGCCAGTCAGAGGTCGAATCGGATAAAATCCGTACGGGCTCACTGAATGGCATCGAATATCAGCGCATTGTCGCAGCAGTCAATTCGATGATGAAAGGAGTCGTCGTGATCGATGACCAGCCGGGATTGAAAATCACCGATTTGCGCGCCAGAGCCCGCCGCATGAAGGAAAGTCATGACATTCAACTTCTCGTCGTCGACTATCTTCAACTCATCTCCGGGTCAGGTCTTTCCCGCAATGGAGAGAATCGCCAGAACGAGATCTCTGAAATCTCGCGCATGATGAAAACGCTCGCTCGAGAATTGAACCTGCCCATCATTTGTCTCTCGCAGCTCTCACGGAAAGTAGAAGAGAGACAAGGACACCGTCCGATGATGAGCGATTTGAGAGAATCGGGCAGCATCGAGCAGGACTCAGACATCGTCATGTTCCTTTTGCGGCGGGAATATTATGACCCGTATGACAAGCCGGGCCTAGCGGAGTTGATCGTCGCCAAAAACCGCCATGGAGCCGTCGGCAGCGTCAATATGACATATCGCAAGGAACTTGCGCAGTTCGCCAATTATTCGCCCATGCATGCTTCGGCTTCAACTGCAGCTGACAACGACGAGGCATTTGCAGCATTTTCTCCCTGATTATTAAGTTTTTACGATGCACTGAGACTGATCCCAATCTCTTTTCTAAACATTCGGAAGGACCTCGACCATCCTAATATTTTTTTTAACCGTTAAATCCTTTACTTTTTCCCTTCGTCCTCATAAACTGCTGATTTACAATTTAATTGCCGACTCTCAAGTAGATATTTAGACCCTAGGAGCATTATTCTCTATGGCATCTGTAAAGAAAAAACGCCGCGCTAAGATCGCGAAGCATAAAAGAAAGAAAAGAAGACGCCGCGATCGGCACAAGAAGAAGTAGCCTTAAGAATTAAGGTTTTAAACTCAAGAAAGCCTTCGATGAGAGCAGAAATCTGCTTCATCGAGGGCTTTTCTCATTAACATTTCTTTTTCTCATGTGGACTTATCCTGAAGAATTCGATGTGATCGTTGTCGGCGCCGGCCACTCCGGCTGCGAGGCAGCGCATGCTTCGGCAAAAATGGGTGCAAAGACCCTCCTTTTGACGATGAATCTCGATACGATTGCCAAAATGAGCTGCAATCCCGCCGTCGGCGGGACGGCCAAAGGGCACATTGTCCGCGAGATCGATGCTCTGGGTGGGATCATGGGAAAGGTCACCGATCAGACCGCCATCCAGTTCCGGATGCTCAACGCATCGAAGGGCCCCGCCGTCTGGTCTCCCCGCGCGCAGGCCGACAAGTTCGCCTATGCCGCTGCCATGAAGCACCGCTTGGAAAAAATCCCCAACCTTTACATCAAGCAGGGAACAATCGAGTCCCTTGTCATCGAGGGGAACAGGATTTCGGGGGTCGCCACTCTGGAAGGGATCGCCTACAGAGGAAAGACCGTCATCGTCTCATCCGGCACATTCATGCGGGGCCTGATCCATATCGGGCCGACGCAATTTGCCGGGGGAAGGGCAGGGGACAAACCCTCCGTTGGCCTGTCCGCGCACCTCGAGGAGCTTGGTTTTAAACTGGGACGCCTGAAGACGGGGACTCCTCCGCGCATCAACCGGCGCAGCGTCGATTTTTCCAAGATGGAAGAGCAGCCGGGCGACCCCGGAATCAAATTTTCTTACGATGAGCCTGAAGGCCCCGGCATGCGGCAAGTCCCCTGCCACATCACATACACCAATGAAGAGACAAAAAAAGTTGTTCGAGACAACCTGCACCTCTCTCCGATGTATTCGGGCCAAATCAGAGGCGTCGGGCCCCGTTACTGCCCATCGATTGAAGACAAGATGGTCCGCTTCGCAGATAAGGAGCGCCATCAGCTCTTCTTAGAGCCGGAAGGACTGGACACGGAAGAGATCTACGTCAACGGCATCTCCTCATCGCTTCCTTTCGATGTCCAACTGAAAATGCTGCATACGATCACCGGCCTTGAAAGAGCAGAAGTGATGCGTCCGGCTTACGCCATTGAGTACGACTATGTCAAAAGCGGCCAGCTCTTTTCGACTTTGGAGACCAAACTCATCGAAGGGCTGTTTTTCGCAGGGCAGATCAATGGAACGACGGGATATGAAGAAGCTGCAGGACAAGGACTCATCGCAGGGATCAACGCTGCTCTCAAAATCGCCGGGCGACCTCCGTTTATTTTAAAACGCTCGGAAGCTTATATCGGCGTCATGATCGATGAGCTGATCTCCAAAGAGTTGGAGGAGCCCTATCGGATGTTCACAAGTAGAGCAGAGCACCGCCTGCTTTTGCGTCAGGACAATGCCGACTTGCGCTTAAGGGAGCATGGCTACAATCTAGGATTGATCGATGCGGCCCGCTATCAGCGCCTTGTCGAGAAGAAAAAAGCGATGGAAACCCAGATCGCACACCTTTCAAAAACGTTTCGGCAGGTAAACGGCAAATCGACGTCGCTTGCCCAACTTCTCTGCCGCCCTGAGTTCACCTATCAAAGAATCCTCGAAGAATTTCCCGACCACATCGTAGATTGCGGAACTGAAATTAATTTTCAGATCGAACTCAACTTGAAATACGCAGGCTATATCGAGCGGCAGGCCGGCGAGGCTGCAAAGCTTGAGAACATCGAGCATTTCCTAGTCCCGAAAGGGTTCAATTTTTTAGAAGTCACGGGGCTTAGCAACGAAGCCCGTGAAAAACTCCACCGCGTCCAGCCCGCAAACCTCGGGCAGGCCTCTCGCATTTCCGGCGTCTCCCCCGCTGACATCTCCGTACTGATGGTTGCTATAAAAGGTAGACGATAATGTAGGATTAAAATTGTACCTATTTGGTACAAGTATCTGAAATTAGGCGTAGGATATCCATGCAAGCTTCCAGCTCCATTCCAGTGGTATTGGTCGTTTCAGGGGACAGCTATAAAAGCGCATTTTTTAAGCGCACGCTGAAAGGATTGTTTTACGTTCTGGATGCCGCGGACAGCTTTACCGCCGTCGATTGGCTAAAAAGCATCCAGGCGTCGTTGATCATCATCGATGAAAAATCCCTTGCCACCACTTGGCCGATCCTCGTGGACTACATCAGAAAGCTGCCGGACTACAGGGAAACACCTCTTCTTTTGATCACCAATAACCTCAAGAAAAATTTTCTCGTTCAGGCTTTAAACATGGGGATTAGCGACTTCATCAACGAACCCTTTGAAGCCGATGAGATCTTCCAGCGCATTTTAGTCGCTACCGAGTCCCATCCGGTGGCGAAAAAAGTGTCTTTAATGACCAAAAAATTTAAAAAAGCTCCTTCGGCCCCTCCCAGAAAGCTCTCGCTGCCCCAGCGTTTCGTGATCACCGAAGACGCCATCAAACAAGTGTCCACCGTCCAAAAGAAACATCAGTCATTGTGCTTGCTCCTGCTGGAATCGGACAATTTTCAGAAAACGGTATCCGATATCCCTGGTGCGGAAGAAAGCCTGATTTCCCATCTCCATCAGTATCTGAAATCTCAATTACGCAACCTCGATGCTCTCCTTCCCCAGGGCAACGGCCGCTTCCTCATGATGCTGCCCAATACCTCCCATCGAGCGGCAATGATGATTGCAGAGACGATTCGCAAGGATATCCAGGAAACGCCATTTCTTTTCAAAGGCCGTGAATATACCCTCTCACTTTCCATTGGGCTGGTATCGCTGGACAAACACTCTGCACTTGCAAAAAGCGCCTATGATCAATTCGACTCTCTTCTTGGCAAGGTCGACAAAGCCTTGCTAAAGGCAAAACAGAAAGGGAATAAAATAGTCTCGGAGTAACATTATGTTGAAGTTTACAATCGCTCTTCTCGCCATCGCAACCGCCGGGCACGCCGCTCTCCAGACCGTCTCGCCTAAAGACACGGCTGACAATGTCCAGCTGATGGCTCCTCCGGAGCACATGCAAGGTTCCGCAACTCACAGCTATATGATGATCCCCCCGGCTTCGAGGGCAATGGACTATCTAACGGCTTTCGAGAGCTTGCGCAAAGAGAAATCCACGGGAAAGGTCTATTTCCAGCTGACAGACGGCTCGATGATTTCCAATGTCATCGATATGACGTTGATGCCCAATTCCACCCTTATCCTCTTCCGCTTCAATTCGTCGCAGGGGATCCGCTTTCAGGTCGTCAAAGTGGAAGATATCCTGAACATCGGCTATTGAAATGCAATTCCAACTTCTCCGCTTAAAATCCTATCCCATTTACGAGCAGCTTCTCCTCGAAGAGGCGCTGCTGCGCAAAGACAGTGGCAATTGGTGCATCATCAATGAAGGGTCCGATCCTGCCATTGTCATGGGGATCTCAGGGAAAAAAGAGGAGCTTGTCGATTGTCAAACAGCTTTACAAGATGGCATCCCTTTGATTAAGAGATTCAGCGGGGGAGGAACTGTCATCGTCGACGAAAACACGCTCTTTATCACATTCATCTGTCAAAAAGAGCTCCATGACTTTCCTGCCTATCCCGAACCGATCATGAGATGGACCGAAGGCATCTACAAAGAAGTCTTTTTGCATCCCGAGTTTCGCTTAAGGGAAAACGACTATGTCATCGGCGACCGCAAATTTGGCGGAAATGCGCAATACATTAAAAAAGACAGGTGGCTGCACCACACCTCCTTTTTATGGGACTACAAAACAGAAAACATGAAATACCTCCTGCACCCAAAAAAAACGCCGCCCTATCGCGCGGGCAGATCTCACGACGAATTTCTTTGCCGCATTTCTGAATTCTTTCCTGACAGAGAGATGCTCATCGAAAAGTTAGTCCTGGAAATGAAAAAGCGCTTCCCCTTCAGAATATTTCTTTAGAGGAAGCGCTTAGAAAACTTCAGAAGACGCCCGCCGTTCGACGAGCGTCATCACTCTCGATCATTTAATCAGCACGGGATCGACTTCCCATTGTTGATTGTCGACCCATTCATACTGATCCATCGGCTCCAATCCCGTTTTGTCTTCAGCTATCCTGCCAAAGTCGGTCTTTTGCGTCCTTGGATTGAAAAAGCAGCAGAAGAAAAGGTTCTTTGGACCCTCGTCCCAGTTTGTTTTAGCAAAACGCACGGCTGCCTTCTGAATGGCTTCCGATTGCGCTTTAGGGAGCGATTGCAAAAGCAACGCATCCAATGCTAGGGACAATTGCTGCGATTGATCTGCATTCAGTTTGAAAAGGCTGACCAAGCCATCCTGCGACCGCTGGGCGAACTGCTGAACAGAGATCGTTTCTTTGGAACTCAAAGATTTAAAGAGGACTTCCATTTCTTGCATAAGATGGTCCGGGATCCCGCCTTGAAATTGATTCGATAGCCACGCATTCACATTTTGCTTGAAGAGCAATCTTGCGCCTTTGTCCATCTCCGCTTTTGACACTTTCATTCCCGGATCGACGAGGGTTTTCTTGATCCACTCATCAGCAGAAAGTTTGCTACCGAGAAAGTCCTTGAATTCCGGTCCTTCGATTTCGATATTAAATGCATGCTCTGGACTTGTCGCAGTGTCTTCCTCATTAGTGACGGCGTCGCTCAAGTAATGCTCCGTCGACTCTTTCCATGTGGCAAGTCCGAGCAGCCATTTGAGCAAAGCACCGGGATCTTTGGGACGGATCGTCCTGACATCAGGAGTAAAATCCTTGCCTGTGTCGATCGCCATTACTTCCCAAGGATTATCTCCATCCAGCGAGGTCATCGGCGTACGCGCAAGTTTCTGATAATTGGCGACCGGATCGGGATCTTCCTTATTTGCATCGTCATAGGCATAGAGAACATTCTTCATGAAGTCCTTGCCTACAGCGCAGAAATGCATAGCCTGGATCACCGAATCAACAACAGCTCTGTCTTTCTTCGTTGTCGCTTTGGCATATTCCGCATCCTTGGTCTGATCGATGACGCCGAGAATAAACGCTTTGAACTGGTCAGGGGTTGCGATGCGCACTCCCATCTTCGTCAAATCCGCAACATCGCGCTGATAGAGCTCAAACCCACCCGAAGACGAGCTTCCATCGCTTGAGACTTGCGCAAGCGGGATATCTCCATTGTAGACTAGACGGAAGGAGTCGTTCAGCGTTTTCTGGAAAACTGTTTTCACTTCTTCGATCAGAGTTTTCTGATAGTGCGTTATTCTTTTTTCCTGGTTGTCAAAAACAGGTTTCAACACGGCCATGACTGCGCTATTGACATTACCTCGGACGTAGTCGTTGGGACGGGGCTCTGACATCCCGGCTAAAGAAGTTTCCCACGCTCTGAGCAAGCGGTTATTAGCAAGGCTGAAGCCATATCTGCCCAAAACGAGCAGCTCGTCTTCCGTGTGACTTGCGCTAGCTGCAGCCGTAGACAAAGTCAGAAGTCCGGGGTCCCGCGTCCGAGGTCGGAGGGATGGGGGCTGGGGACTGGGGACTCGAGCGCGCGCGGGCACCTTACGGCTGGGCCTCCAGGATTGTTCTTGATTTTCCGACTTGGAAGTGCGAAACTATGATCAATGCGGTGTTCCGCAGGTGGCGAAATCCTCGGTGTCACATACCTCGAGATGCTCGGCTATCGGGACTCGGGGATGATGGGCTGGCCACAGAATGACGCTGAAGGCTCATTTTGGACGACGCCAGTTGCGCCGCGACGGCGGCCGGGCGCCTCTCGAAGCTCATCGAGCACTACCGTCCTCAAGTCGTGGTCACCTACGACACGAAAAAGAAAGGAGAGAGAGAGCGGAGGAGAGGAGGGCATGGGATGGAACAAGAGAGAGAAGAGAGAGAGAGAGAGAGAGAGAGAGAGAGAGAGAGAGAGAGAGAGAGAGAGAGAGAGAGAGAGAGA
>CAWESW010000069.1:0-25218 GCA_963811735.1 uncultured Verrucomicrobiae bacterium
TGATCACGTAATTAAGTTAATATTAGTAATTTAATGATAGTTGAGGAAGCTGGGTATTAGTGCAAATTGAGATTAGGCGTAATAGTCTAATAATTAGAGCTTTATACCAAGGATGCTGAGGGAGAGCGGGTTTTTTTCATTGAAAAACCTTTACTCCTTGCCCTTTGCATATGAAGGTTTTGATACAAAGACCACTAAAGTATTAAAAACACAGAGCCACTCGCGAAACTGTCACCAATCGAGGCAAGAAAGCTTTAATGGGAATTTTGAGTGGATTCGAATAGCTCCACTGATTATTTCTTTATCTTCGTTTTGGACTATAAAATTAAGAGCTAGTTTTTCAATTTTACCATCTTCACTCCTTGCAAGTTTTAAGATTTCAAATTCACCTTCTTTCAAAGTAAAAGTCCCTTCAGGTGTCAAAATGTCAATACCTGGATACACAGAGCTGTGAAAAGGATATCGGCTAGCAGTGCCGTAGAAGTCGGTTTGAAAATTCTCTCCCAATGGAGCAGCAAAATCTAATACCCATTGTTCTTGAAAATTATCAGTGATAGAAATTTCAATCCCTTCTCCGCCATAAGGCAGCGATTTAATTTGAAAATTGCACTCATCATCAGTCAAAAAAGCTGATTTCATTTCAGAATTTCTCTTAAATTCACTTAGAAAGGGTATATCAATTAGTTTTGGTTCTTCTATTGCTTGCCAAGCCTTTGCCAGAAAGGTTTTGTTTTCTGATTTAGGGGAATATTTGAAGAGAAAGAGTACAGTTTCTGATGTGTTTTCGAAGGCATCATTGAAACGAACTTCAAGAGGGATCGAAGAATTAAAACGAATGCTTCCAATAAGTGCAGGAAATTTCACTTCGCATTTTTGGATGAAATTAGCAGCAAAGCTTTCAACTTGTCCATTTTCAGCAAATGAGATTTCAAGGATCTCGAATTCTCCTGCTGAAGTATTGCAGCCGCGTCCGCAGCCGTGCACGCTAAGACCTGGCGCATCGGTATGATCGTCTGGAAACCGCTGTGCATTTTTATAAATCCCTCGTTTAAGATTTTCACCTGTTGGAGTCGAGAAATCTATGATCCAATAATCAAGTGGACTGTTAAAATTAACGGTAACATTATAAGGATTGGTATTAGAAATGGTGAATTTACCATCTTGTCCCTGGAAATAGACGACATTTTTTCCACCACCAATGTAATCGCCATAAGAGCTTATCATATACAATGCTGTGATCTTGTCATTTATAGGGTCATCTGAAATTTCCTCTTCTCCGGAGCTATCATCCTCACCGTTTAAGATTTCAGCAAAACCTATGCTGGAAAGAAGAAGCGCTATTGCTAGAAGAGCCTTTCTCATCTGTAGTTACCTCAATAAAATTGGCGAAAAAAAGAAAACTGCATTTAATCGCTTTTCAAGCTTTCTGGGCAACACCTATTTATCTATGCAAGCAAAAGCATTTTTAGCATTGCAACATATTAGGTTTTTGGCTGATAAGTGGTGGGAATTATTCAAAAATAGGCTGTTATGAGTACTATTGGCAGACCGGGCCCCGTTGGGACAATTATTTGGGATACGCCTGTTACAAGACGATCCCAACGAACCATTTATCCAGACATTTATCCATGGGGAAGTCAGGAAGCTCCTTCCATTACTCCATTTGGAAGTTTGGGAGTTCCTTACGAACCTCAAGATCTCAGTGTTAATCCTTTTGAGGTAGTAAATACGCCTAGATCAGTATTTGATCATGTGGACAATCTCCTACGGCAAGAAGAAAGAGACACACCTTACTTAAAGAAATTTACTTCCTTAAAAAGTCTATTAATCTCCCAAGATTTAACATTGCCTAAGATCAATTGGCTTTTAAGTCATGCGACCCCTTCTACTAACTTTTGGGGGACACGATCAATTCAGATAACTGAAAACGAATCCAGTGACTCTCTTCAGCTCTCTGATATAGCAGAGCGCATCACAGCTTTTGCCAAGAAAAGTGGTGAATTAAATATGCGAGACTGCGCAGCTGGTATACAATGCATTAAAAAAATGAGAGAATTTTACAAAAAAACAGATGTAATGATAGATCAATCTAATTGTATAACCCGTTCTTCAGAATTTTTCAGACAATCCATTGAGGCAACTAGAAAAATATTACAATTCTTGGGTTTTACGTTTTTTTGTAGGGGTTTTCCTTATTATTCACCTCGAGATGAAATGGAAATTGACAACATTAATTATTCTATTGGACCACTCAACCCAGAGGATAAATTGTTACAAAGAATGTATAAATTGGGTAGACAGACTCTAAGATAATTTTTTCAAGATATTCATCGACTGTGCCCTGTCCAAAGACAATCTACACCAAGATTGCGGATAATTTTTTTTGTGTTTGTTATAGACAAACCCTTAGATAAGACACGATATTTGGGCCAAAGCAACCAGAGGCGCCGTCTCTGCGCGTAAAATGTTCCGGTGTAGCCGTACGCCCCTTGCTTTGAGCGTATTCAGCAAGAAGCTGCACTCTCTGGGTCAAAACCCTTCTCCGGGCCGATAAAGACGACAATAGGGGTCGTTAGGCGGTTTAGTGATGGGAGTATCCCACAGATAGGGGGCATCCTCGGCAGTGTCCCCAAAAAGAAGCGTGCCTTCCAGGGGAGCCCACTGAACGAGGGGCGGTTTCAGGATAATCTCAGGCATGTCCAGGCGGCCGCATTGCTTAACGGCGGAGATGCACAGACCTTTTAGACGGGCCTGCTGGGAATCGCTAAGCGTTTCCTTTTCACTTAACATTCCAGGGAATAACCAGAATGCAGTCGCGTTCAGTTCGGTTCCTTTTTCGATGATCCACTCGAGATGACTCATACGCGGGATCGCCTGGGCCAAAATGAGCGGGGGAGGAGCTGCCTTTTCTTGGGTGATGCGACAGATGGAAAGCTCGGCGTCATTTTTTTTCAATGCGACGATTTCTGCTTCTGCAAGCTGTCCTCTGCCGTTGATGAGCTCGACGATCTCTCCTTGCCTGGACCTGAGCACGCGAAGGTGGTGCCATTCATCTCCTGAGAGGGAGAGGGTGGCATTTTCATCGAAATGGGCATCGAGATAAAAGCGGTTATGAGGCATGGGTCCTCAGCAGTGCTTTTTTTAGGACTTCGGGCAAGGGAGCTTCGATGCCGGATAGCTTTTGCAGGTCTTTCATAGAAGCGACTGTGAAAGCAGCGAGCTTTTTGAAATGGGGTTTGATTTTCTTCGATGCGGTGAAATTAAAGACGAGCTTGAAGCGTAAATCCCGTTTCAGAAGCTCCTCATCGTGGGAATAGGGGAGGATTTCGGCGCCTTCCAATTGGATCTCTTGGGCGATTGCTTTCGGAGCGTAAATAGTGAGGAACTCGTGAGGGTAGATCTCCCGAAAGGTGGAGAGATAGGGGAGCAAAGCGCTGAGCTGTTCTTGTTCCCGGGGAAGGATGACGAGGATCGATTCGTGGCGAAATGCGGGCTTTAGTTTTTCAGGTGTCTGCTGCTTCCAGCGGTTGTGGGACCAGAGCCATTGGCCCGGTCTTGCCTGAATCGTGCTTTCCAATTGAGCAAGCGCTGCTTTCATCAAACGGTCGATCTCCTGGTCCATCGGAGCGTCGGGATTGGGCCAGATCGGATCGGAATAGTGGATAAAATACTTTCCCTCTTTCCTGTCTGTTGTGGCTACGATGATCGGAGACCCTGTGCGATGAGAGAGGATCGCGGCAATGGGCGATGTCCAGGCGTTCCTTCCGAAAAAAGGGCTGCAGTAGCCGCTGTCGGGCATCCCCTGATCTCCGACGACGCCGAGGAAAGAGCCTTTTTTTAGCCCTCTTAGGCCCTCGCGTATGGCATTTTGCGGTGTGATCATTTTTCCGCCGAATTTTTGCCGAACCTTTAAGACCCAGTTGTAAAGGTAGGTATTTTTGATCGGTCTGCCGATAGCGACGCCCGGCATTCTGCTCGTCCCTTCTAAAAACAGGATTTCCCAGTTTGACTGATGTCCGCAGAAGAAGATCACAGGTTTATTCTCTTTCATCCAGTAGTCAGCTTCTTGAGGGTTCACGCACGTCGCTACGCGATGGATCTGTTTTTCGGAGGAGAATTTGGCGTACTCAAGGCAGGTGATCATCAGGTTTTGCAGGGATGCTTTGGCAAAATGGCGGATCTGTTTTTCAGAGAGGACAAGGGAAGAGGCCAGGGCGAGGTTGCTTAAAGAGCGTTTGCGGAACTTGGGAATGAGGTAATAGGCGCACGTCCCGAGGAATGCCCCAAAGAGGTGGATCGCCCTATACGGGAGCCAGCGCATGGGCCACGTTAGAACCAGGATGAAAATGAAAGAAATTCTATGCATCACCATAAGGGTGTAATCATAGCAGGGGAGGGCATTGTTTTCGAGGGGGCTTGTACCTTGATTCCCCGATTTTTAAATGGGGGCATGCAGCTGTGATCAGGACGCCTGCAAAGTAATGAAAAAAAGCAGGTAAAGAAATTTAAACGCAGAGACGCAAAGGCGCAAAGGGAGGCGTAAATTAAATTCTTTGCGCCTTTGCGTCTCTGCGTTTAAATTTCTTGAGTATTCAATGCGTTAGGTCTAAAGACTTATAAGGAATTAACAGTGGTTTCCGTGAGGAGCCTGAGCTGATTGGAGAAATCGAGGTGTTTGACCGAGTGGCGGACCGCACGAGCGCTCTCAGGGGTCTTTCGCCGCTCCATCGACGATCTGAGGACTTTGGCAAACGACTCAGGGTCGTCCAGCGAGTCGATCACACACCCATTAATAGGGTTGAGAACCTCGTGGCCGCCGTTGTGTTTTGAGGAGATCGCGGGCACTCCCATCGCGAGGGACTCGACAGTGACATTGGCAAAAGGATCGTAGAGAGAGGGGATCACTATGCAGTCGGCGATCTGATAAAAGGGGGAAGACTCTTTTTGGGGTCCGAAGAAAAAGACTTTTTCCTTAAGCCCTAAACTTTCAACCAGGCGGTGAAAAGAGTTAGGCCTTTTTTCTTTGCCGATGACGCTGAGCTGAAAGTTTTCCTGTCTTATTTTTCCAAGAGCGCGCAATAGCTTTTCCAGGCCCTTGCGCCGGTAGTTATGGCCGATGAAAAGAAACTGGAATGCGGCAAGATCGAGGTTGAGTGTCGGAGCTTTTAATTCTTTTTGCTCTTCCCAGGCATCGAAGGCGTTTTGCATCGCAGTCCACTCGACCCCATTGTGGATGACGTGAATTTTCTTGGGGTCCGTGTTGTAGAATCTGAGGACTTCACGTTTGACCATCTCCGAGTTGGCGAAGAGGACTTTTAACTCGGGATGTTCGAAAGCTCTTTTTTCCAGGGAGAGGAGGGTATGGTGCAGGGGATTTAAGACAAAACTCGCTTTTTTAATAGCCCCTTCTTCTTTGCAGCGGTGTTCCAGGTAGGCGGCATGGACGCCGTTGCCCGCGCGGTGATGGGTTTGAAAACGGGTGCGGTCCAGACCAAAGACGATGGGCGTGGGGTGCTTGTCCAAAAATTCGCTGCAAGCCTTGTCAAAATGCATCACGTTCAGAAAACTGAAGGGATGTCTGATCGGAAAAGAGACAATGTGGAGATGAGGATCGCTAAAGGGTGCTTGTTCAGTTCCCGTCGTGAGGACTGTGACGGGGAGCTTTAAGGCGCAAAAATCCCGGGCAATCTGCCAGGTGTACTTTTCGAGGCCGCCCTGCTTATAGAGCTCGCTTTTAATCAGAGTGACTTCAACTTTTTTCTTCATCTTTGTTACGAACCACTAGGAATGGCTCCTGCTTCCTCAATCTGGATCTGGTTGTCTTTGAGAAAGACCGTCAGATCGAACTTGCTATCGTCGGAGCGGAACAGCTGGAAGCGGTTCATGTAGCTTCGGAAGCGGTTGCGCAGGTACTCTTCGCGCAATATCGGTTGGAGCAGACGGATATCCCGGTCGGAGACATCGGACATCAAAGTGGCCACATATTTGTCTTCAAGAAGCCTGGGATTGACGAACTGGACACTCCAGTCGAGGAGTTTTCGCTCCGACTTGGGAGCGGCGATAATGACGATTTCGAGCATGTCGCGGACGGTTTCAAGAAACAGGTTATCGACCCCGTTGGCATACAGGGAATAGGATATCAGAGGTGTTCCTTTAGTGAACTGGACGAGCTTGCCCGCCCCAAGGGTGGTGTTTTCCGGATTGAGAAGCTCCAGGTTTTCGGGTGGGAAGAAAAGGGAAAGCTGTATCGGTGCGTTGACCGGAAGAAGGTTGCAGCGGATAAAGTCGATGCGCAATGCCTTGGCCTGCGGATCGTCGATCTCAATCGGGGAATCGGAGAGGATCGGAATGTTGATCTGCTTCCACTGTTCAGGGACGAAGTAGCTGACGACCTCGGAGGTGCCCTCGGATTTTAGGGCCAGCTCGTCGATTTGGGACTTGGAAATATCGCTTAAATTGAAGGTGATCCTCTGCTCTTTGAGTTTCAGGCGTTTGACCACCTCTTCGGGACCGCTGATGGTGAGGGAGAGGTGATAGGGCCAAACGTCGAGGAACTGGTAGCCGCGGGGCGCTTCTCCAATCGGCTGAGTGATCACGACGGGAATCTGTTCGGTGACGAGTTTGGTCATCCGGATGACGAAGTTGGGGTTATAGACGCGGGAAATCCCGCTGCTGATGTCGATCTCAGGGTTGAGGGAGACGAGGTTTTTCTTGGTAACGGTGACGATCCACTCGTCCGGTTTGTCGGAGGCGTCGATGACGACTTCCAAATCGGATGGCGTCAGCTCATCGATCAGCGACTTATTGCCAACGACGGTCAGAGTCAGCTTCTTGGCTAAACGTCCATTCGGCTGCATCCCTTCGACAGTTTTTCCCTGGGGGAGGTGGATGATGCGCACGGGAACGTTGCTGATGTTGCGGGTGCTTGTCAGAGTGTGGTTGACGACGAGCCAGATAATCACGGCCAGAACGATCGAGACAAGTTTTCTCGACCAATGCTCGACGAAGATCTTGTATAGCAAGGTTTTCATTTTTTCAGCCACTCTCGCAAGTTAAATTGGCTTTTGAAGTCCGCTTTTTGCGGAGGTGTGAAGATGCTGCGGATGATCCCTTTAAAGCGGTCGATTTTTACCCCTGGGGTCATTACACCGTCTCTTGCAATGGAGACCTTGCCCGTCTCTTCAGAGATCACGACAATGAGGGCGTCCGTAAGCTGGCTGGCCCCAAGGCCGGCGCGGTGGCGCGTGCCCATGGAGCGGGTGAGCTGCGAGCTATCTTCTGCAAGAGGAAGGATCACGGCCGCGGCGACAATGGTCAAGTCGCGAATGATAACGGCTCCGTCGTGCAGAGGTGTTGTCGTCGCAAAAACCGATTCGAGCAGCTCAGAAGAGAAAATAGCGTTGAGGATGACCGCTTTGTTAGCGAACTCGTCAAGCGAGTCCTCATGCTGCAATACGATCAGCGCGCCGATCCTCTTTTCCGCAAGGCGGTATGTCGAGTTGGCCAGCTGGTCCAAAAATTTGTCGAACTCTGTGATCTCTTTGAAGCGGCGGCCCTTCAGGCTGAGTTTGGACAGGGCGACCCTGAGTTCCGGCTGGAAGATAATAAGGATCCCGATGACGGCGACGTTTCCGATCAGGAACATGATCTTATGCAGAATGGGAAGGTTGAGCCAGGAAGAGATTGCAAAAATGAGCAGGAAGGCGAGCAGTCCTAAGACGAGGTCCATCGAACGCGTGTTCCAAAAAAAAGACAATAGGTAATTGAGCATCATCGCAATGATGACAATCTCAATAAATGGAGTGACGCCATGGAACAAAGGACTCATTTCCCAACCCGCTGCATGGTTTTGATTATAGCAAAATTGGCGATGAATCACAATTTTAAAATTGGAGAGGGTCGCAACTAAAAGTTGTACTTAGGCTGAAGTAAGTTGAAGATCAGTTAGTGAACGAAACGCAAAGCCGCAGAGACGCAAAGATTTTTGTAAATAATTTCTATGCGTCTTTGCGGCTTTGCGTTGAATACAACTTTTAGTTGCAGCCATTGAGGGAGTGTGTCTAGAAAAAGTGCGCCGCCACTTTTAGAGCGTCAAAGTGTTCTTTCACATCATGTGTGCGGAGGATATCGGCGCCTCGAAGAGAGGCGATTGTGTGGACGGCCAAAGTGGGAGCGAGAAGTTCCTGCGGGGGGTTGCCGAGGATCTTGGTCATGAACCCTTTTCGCGAGGCCCCGATCAAGACCCGCAGACCAAACGCTTTGAAGCGGTCGATCGCTTTGAAGACCGCTCGGTAGTGTTCGATCGACTTGCCAAAGCCGATGCCGGGATCGAGGATGATCCGCGATTCTTTGACTCCCTCTTTGGTGAGAAGCCCGATCTGCCTTTCAAAGAAACGGAGGATCTCTTCAACGACCCCATCGGGGTAGGAGGGGTTGGATGGCACGACCCCCGGGGTTCCCTGCATGTGCATCACACAGAGGTCGGCATCGCATGCGCTCGCGAGGCAGCGCATTGCCGGATCCTGGAATCCCGTGATGTCGTTGATCATTGTTGCCCCTTTGCCCAAAGCCTGTCTGGCCACTTCCACTTTTGTTGTATCGATGGAAATCGGGACAGTCACTTGGGAGGAGAGCGCTTCGATGAGCGGCAAAACGCGATTTAATTCCTCTTTCAAGGGAATTTGCGCTGCGCCCGGGCGGGAAGAGGCTCCGCCGATATCGATGATGTCGGCGCCATCATGGGCCAGTTGTAGTCCGCGCTCAATCCCTTTTTCCAGCGAGAAATAAGTACCTTTTTCGAATAGAGAATCAGGTGTGGCGTTAAGCACGCCCATGAGTTGAGGTCTTCGCATAAGAGCAGACATGGTAGCACATTGCAGGGATTTTTTTCACTCTGCACATGCGGAACCTAAGATCACATAAACTTTTTGGCCCGGGACCGAGCTTTTTCAATTGCGAAAGCTTTTTGATTTGGGGTTGAGCTTTGCCCATCTTGATCGTGAAAAGCAAGTTGTGCGCATTCCCGGTTGAAGTTTGTACGGGAAGGTTTCAAAATGCCATAAAGCTCTGCATAGACTGTCTTGCGTGCATTTTCGGGCATTCTGGAGAATCGCTCCATCGCATCAATAACGCTAAGCTCATCGCGCCTAAACAAGCCGGCAATTTCTCGAAAAATTGCATCGTTTGACGCCGTAAAATCCCAAGTTCTGACCGTCATATCGTTAGAGGTTGAAAAAAGCGTTCCATTTTTAAAGGCGAGGGAGGTCACTGCCCTTGCATGCCCTGTAAGGGTGCTTAAACAATTGCCTTCAAAATCCCAGATCTTGATCGTATTGTCGTTAGAGCCTGAAATAACCATTCCATTTGCAATGACGAGGGAATAAATCGAGCATGTATGCCCTCTAAAGGCCTTTTTGTACTCGCCCATCTCTAAATCCCATACCCTGATCGTTTGGTCGAATGAGCCTGACAAAAGCACCCCATTCTCAATGGCAAGAGTAGTCACCCCGCAAAAATGATCTTTAAGGGTTTGTAAACAATTGCCATCAAGATCCCAGATTCGGATCGTTTTGTCTTCAGAGCCTGAATAGATCTTCCCATTGGCAAATGCAAGAGACAAAATGCCCCATTTATGTCCTTCAAGGATTCTTAAACACTTGCCCTCAAAATCCCAGATTCGGATCGTTTTGTCATTAGAGCCTGAAATGACCTTTCCATCGGCAATGATAAGGACGTTAACCCGGTCTGTATGCCCAGTAAAGGTTTTCGCACATTTGAATGTCTTCAAATCCCAGACTTTGATCGTATTGTCTCTCGAGCCTGAAAAGAGCATCTCGTTAGCAAAGGCTAAGGAGTTAATATCCCCTTCATGCCCTGTAAGGATTTTTAACGCCTCGCCGCCAAAATTCCAGACAATGATCGCTTGGTCGTCACCGCCCGAAAAAACCCTTTCATCACCAAGGGCAAGAGTTTTTATCCAACCTTGATGTGCTGTAAATGTTTGCGAAGCATACACTCCATTTGCCATGTTTGAGTGAACACGGCAATTCTTATAAGCTTCTTGAAAGTGATCGGAGTGATTATGGCCTGGAAATGCGCGGATAAACAAAGGCTTCCAAATAAAATCTGATTGGGCGAGTACTTTCAATTCTCGACATGTAAAGAACATGGCAAAAGTTCTGCAGGGCTTAAGTAAGACAGGATATTTAATTTAATTTCGGTGGGCTGATTTAGCAGCGGGGAATTTTGTTCGATACCGGCAGTTGAGGGATTGATGGCCTTGGTCATGGATAAAACTATTTTGCATGGTTGTTTGAATTTAGTAATTTAATCTAATGATCTTTTATGCACAACGATTGATTTTTTTTTAATTTGGATAAAAAATTATCTGTCATACATCAATCTGATTGCTCGTTTGAGAATCTGCTTTCGTTGACATTTTTTTTTAAACGTGTAGGATGAGTAAATCAATTCAATGAAGAGGAACTCCGATGGACGTCGTTATGCTCTCGAGGATCCAGTTTGCCCTGACGAGTGCTTACCACTACATTTACCCGCCGATGAGTATCGGGATCGGGCTGATGTTGGTGATCTTCGAAGGGATGTACCTTAAAACGAAAAACCCCCTTTATAAGGACATCACCAAATTCTGGGTGAAGATTTTCTCGCTCACGTTCGCCTTGGGCGTCGCTACCGGACTTGTCCAGCTTTTTGGGTTTGGAACGAACTGGGCGCGCTATTCCCGCTTTGTCGGCGATGTGTTCGGGAGCGCCCTTGGGGCGGAAGGGATCTTTGCCTTTTTTCTGGAAGCGGGTTTTTTAGGCGTGATGCTGTTCGGTTGGGAGAAGGTCAGCGCTAAAATGCATTATTTTTCCACGATTTGCGTTTCTCTAGGCGCCCATTTCAGCGCCGTGTGGATTGTCGTGGCAAACTCTTGGATGCAGACTCCCGCGGGGTTTAAGATCGTGGGAGAAGGCGCTCAGGCAAAGGCCGTCGTTACCGATTTTTGGGCCATGGTCTTCAATCCCTCTTCCGTAGACCGCCTGACGCATGTTGTCCTGGGCTGCTGGCTCACGGGAATTTTTCTGGTCTTAAGTGTGAGCGCTTACTATTTCCTGAAAAAACAGCATCTCGAGTTTTCTAAAACGACGATGAAGGTGGGCCTCTGGATGGCAGCGATCGTGCTCGTGCTGCAGCTCATCTCCGCTGACTCCACGGCGCGCGGCGTTGCTTTTACTCAGCCATCCAAACTTGCGGCGATGGAAGGGGTTTATCAGACGCAAAAAGCGACTCCGATCACGCTTTTCGGCTGGGTCGACGAGTCGGAGCAAAAAGTAAAGGGGCTGCAAATTCCCGGCCTTTTGAGTTTTCTGACCTATCGAAATTTTGAGACGCCCGTCAAAGGGTTTGATCAGATTCCTCCCGATGAGAGACCGCCGATCGGCATTGTCTTCCAGACGTATCATTTGATGATGGCGATGTGGGGGCTGATGGTGCTCGTCACAATCATCGGTTTTTATCTTTGGAAAAAGAAAAGACTGGCCAAGACAAAATGGGCCTTATGGGCGCTGATCATCTCTGTCATTTTTCCGCAGGTTGCCAATATGGCAGGCTGGATGACAGCGGAAATTGGACGCCAGCCCTGGATCGTCTACGGGCTGCTCCGAACATATGAAGGAGTCTCGCCTACGATTGTCAGTTCCCAGGTCGTGATGTCCATTATGATGTTTATCGTGATCTATACGCTGTTATTCATCCTTTTCATCTTTCTCCTCGACCGAAAGATCAAACACGGGCCTGTGGATGAGGAAGAACTTACAATCGAGGAAGGAGCAACTCTGTACCGCAATCCCCTCAAACCCTCTAAAGGAGTCAAGCGATGAGTGAATTCACCCTTTCGTTCATTTGGTATCTGGTCATCGGTGCCAGTGTGATTTTTTACGTCGCTTTGGACGGGTTCGATCTGGGAGTGGGGATCATGAACTTCTTTACCAAACAAGATGCCGAGCGGCGCGTTTTCCTCAATGCGATCGGCCCTGTCTGGGACGGGAACGAGGTGTGGCTCGTGATTGTCGGAGGGGCCCTTTTCGCCGGTTTCCCCGACGTCTATGCGACGCTTTTCTCCGGTTTTTATAATCTCTGCATGCTCCTTCTTGCGGCTCTGATCTTTCGCGCTGTCGCGATCGAATTCCGCAGCAAGAGAAAGTCAATGAAATGGCGCTTCACATGGGATGCCGTCTTTTCTGTATCGAGTCTTGTGATCAGCTTTGGGCTCGGCGTCACGCTTGGAAATCTAATGGAAGGGATCCCCTTGAACGAAAATCAGGATTTTGTCGGTAGCTTTGGCATGTTCTTCCGGCCGTTTCCCATCCTGATCGGTTTGTTCACGATCAGCTTATTGATGATGCACGGTTCGATTTACCTTGCGATGAAGACGGAAGGCGCTCTGCATAAACGTCTGCGCGTCTGGGCCAAACGCTGCATTGTCGTTTTTATCGGTTTTTATGTTCTGACGACAGGGGTCATCTGGATGCTGGCGCCACATGTGGTGGCCCGCTTTAGAGAGGAACCGTTGTACATGATTGTTCCCTTGCTAGCTTTGCTTGCCATCCTCAACGTTCCGCGGATGTTCACGCGCAACAGCGACGGCTGGGCGTTTTTATCCTCGTGCTTTTGCATCGCTCTGTTGTTCTGTGTCTTTGGGATCGGAACATTTCCCTATCTGGTCCGCTCGACGATCAACACGGATACCAACAGTCTGACTTTCTTCAATTCAGCGTCTTCCGTGCTGACATTGAAGGTCCTGTTGATCATCGTCGCGATCGGCGTACCTCTTGTGCTCGCGTATGGGACGGTCATTTACCGCATCTTCCGAGGCAGGGTCAAGATCGATCGCACCAGCTATTGAATAGATCTCTATTCATCGACGTGGATGGTGATCATAGAAAAGACTGGATGTCCCACTTTCTCTCTTCCGCCAAGAGGCGAAAGTTCGATCATGCAGGCGACCTCCACGACTGTAGCTCCCAGTCTTTCGATGAGGTCGCATGCGGCCTTGGCGGTGCCGCCGGTCGCAAGCAGATCGTCCACCACCAGCACCTTTTCCCCGGGACTCAAAATGCTTCGATCAATCTCCAGAGTGTTATTGCCATATTCCAATGCGTAGCTGATTTGCTCGACGTCGCCGGGGAGTTTTCCCGCTTTTCTGATCATGACGAAGGGGATATTGAGTTCATAAGCAAGGGCAGTCCCAAAAATAAAGCCCCTTGCGTCCAAGCCTGCAATCGCATCGATTTCCATGCCGCGATAACGCTTAGCAAATTCAGTGATCATCCGTTTGAAAGCCGCCGGGTCTTTCAAGAGCGGCCCATACGATTTGAATTGAATTCCCTTTTTTGGAAAGTCGGGCGTGGTCAGAATGTAATCGTTAAGCCAGGATGCGTCCTGCGCTGAAAGAGGGTTTAACAAGAGCGCAGAACCTAAAATGAATAAGGGCAGTTTGGATAGGAATGACATAGGCTTCCTTGGGTTGAAAAAGTTCGCCAATGTACTGAATGTATTTTAAAGTTGCAAGGATGGTTTGGGGAATCCCACGACAGCTTTGTAGCAGAGCAAAAGGTGTTTGACGCCGTTCATCGCGCGATGCGGCTGCTCTTCACGGGGGAGGCTGTGCGCAATGGCGATCTTGTCTTTAGAAAACCCTGTTTCCCAAGGGTAGTTGCCTTGGCCTGACGCCCCTCTCTTCAACGCTTCAACCCAATACATCGAAGCTAAGTCGAGCCAGTGATAGGGCCAGAGCAGTTTTTCTTGCAAGTCGGGATCGACGAGCTGGGAAAAGAAGACGCGATCAAAAGAGGGATTCTGGCAGATGAAAACAGCCTCTCCGCGCTTAATCCCGTTTCTGGCAAAGGACTCTTGGATTTTCGATCCCACTTCGGAAGGCGGGACGCCTTTAGACACTTCTTCCCATGTGAATCCATTGACGTGCAGGCTGTCTGGATCGCTTTTCTTCCATTCTTCGGCAGTCGTCAGAACAAGGGACTCGAAAGAATCCACGATACGGCCGCTTAAGATGTCTACGATCTGAAAGGCAATCTCAATCACTCGATGCTTCTGGAAGTGGAGACCATTCGTCTCCGTGTCCAGGAATATTCCCAACACGATTTTGACCTCTAAAAAATTTGATCCGTAAATCATGAGCGTAACAAGAAGTTTGTTGTGATTTCAATAAATATTTCCAGTTTGCTATATCTTGATTTGGTTAAAATTATCATTGAGGGGATGAAAAGTATGGAAGTCAACACGGGGATCTCAGAACAAAATAGGGTGGCAATCAGCGATGGACTCTCGAGAATGCTCGCAAATACCTATGCCCTTTATCTCAAAACGCAGAATTTTCATTGGAATGTCAGGGGGCCGGAATTCTATTCGCTGCACCTGCTCTTTGAAAAGCAATACGAGGAGCTGGCCGATGCGGTGGATGAGATCGCCGAAAGGATCCGCGCCCTTGGATTCTACGTGGATGCCTCTTTCTCGGCTTTTAGCAGCATGTCTTCTGTTAAAGAGGAAAAAAAAGTTTTAATTTGCAATGATATGCTAGTCAGCCTGGCGGAAGGGCATGAGATTCTCATTCGAGAAGCTCGAAAACTTGCCGAAGTCGCTGATAGAGAAGGGGATTTCGCCACCGTCGATATGATCGGCCGGCAGCTGGGAGCGCATGAAAAAATGGCCTGGATGTTAAGAAGTCATTTCTAGGTAGTTTCAAAGGGGTCGGTGTGCTATATTTAGCACCTTTTTGAAGAATGGATAACGATATGCCCCTGTCACCGCAAAAATTCAGAGAGATTGTCTTCCAGCTGATCTACAGCGACGACTTTGGCGGAGATGCCGATATCGTCGAGATGCTGATGGCCCAGCTTGCCGTGACAAAGCGGGTTGTGCGAGAGGCATGCGCTCTTAAAGATAAAATCATCGCTAAGAAAAATGAGATCGACGCGGTCATCCGCATCCATTGCGTATCGTATGAGTTCGAACGGATTCCCCGCATTGAGCGCAACGTGATCCGCTTGGGAGTTTATGAGCTGATTTATGCGAAAGACGTCCCACCCAAGGTTTCGATCGCTGAAGCGATTCGCTTAAGCCGAAAATTTGCGACTCCGGAAGCGGCGACATTTGTCAACGCCATTTTAGACTCCGTATTTAAACAGATTGTGACTGATACTACCCATGTCCCAACCCTTTCGGGCCTCTCAGTTTGAAGTCGATAAGCCGCTCAGCCAATTGTCTACCTTTGGCATCGGGGGCCCTGCACGCTTTTTTGTCGAAGTGCAAAAGATCGAAGAGCTGCAAGCTCTGATGAGCTATTGCCACGCGCAAAAACTTCCTTTTTTCATTTTGGGCAAAGGCTCCAACAGCCTTTTCGACGACTGCGGGTTCAATGGCCTGGTCATTCTCAACAAAATTGCTTTTTGCAAATTCGACTGGCCCATCGTCCACGTCGGCGCAGGCTATAGCTTTTCTCTGTTGGGAACGCAAACGGCTAGAAAAGGATGGGCGGGCCTCGAATTTGCATCGGGTATACCCGGATCTGTCGGCGGAGCTGTCTACATGAATGCAGGCGCAAGCGGCATAGAGACCTGCGAAACTCTGATCGAGGCGACTTTTATCAATGAGAAAGGGGAGATTGAAGTCTTGAAACGGGACCAGATTGAATTTTCCTACAGACACTCTTCTTTTCAGAAGCGCAAAGGCGCGATTGCCAGCGCCAAATTTCTACTGATGCCCTCCGAAGAGGCCCGCAAAAAACAACTCGGCATCATCGATTACCGCACCCGCACACAACCCTATGGCGAAAAATCGGCAGGCTGTGTCTTCCGCAACCCCGAATCTCACTCTGCCGGCGCGCTCATTCAGCAGAGCGGGCTTAAAGGCAAACGGATCGGAGGGGCCGAGGTCTCTACCATGCACGCCAATTTCATCATTAACAGGGGGGGCGCAACTTCCAAGGACATTCTCGAGCTCGCCGCCTTTGTCAAAAAGGCCGTCAAAGAGAAGACCGGCGTTGATCTGGAAATGGAGATCCGCTGTATTCCTTATAACCTGAGTGTTGGACTCATTTCCTCAAAACCAGGAAAGATTTCCGATGAGATTGAACCCAATACTCAGGTTAATACGGTGGGGGATGATGTTCCGCGCTGATCTGCATTGCCATTCGACATTCAGCGATGGATCGATGACTCCCGAGGAACTTTTGCGCCATGCCAAAGAGATTGGACTTTCCGGCATCTCGATCACCGACCACGATACCATCGAAGCGTATACTGCGGCGCCGCTCATTGCCAAAGAACTCGGCTTAAGCTTGGGCAACGGCGTTGAGTTTTCTTCCATTTTCCAGGGTTTAAGCGTCCACATCTTAGGCTATGATTTCGATCTAACAAGCCCCAGCATTCAAAAACTCTGCGAGCGCCACCAGCTGCGCCGCACAAAGCGCAACAAAACGATTTTAGATAAATTAAGCCGTCTCGGTATGCCGATTTTCGAAGAAGAATTGCTCGCTATCTCAGAGCGCAGCGTCGGGAGGCCCCATATCGCCCAGCTGATGATAAAAAAAGGCTATGTCGCCACGGTCAAAGAAGCCTTCAATCTCTACATCGGCGACGGCAGGCCCTGCTATGATCCGGGTGAGATGATCAGCTCCGAAGAGACAATCTCCGTTATTCATCAGGGAGGAGGCAAGGCCTTTGTCGCCCATCCCCATCTATTGGAACATGCCAATAAGATCAAAGAACTACTCAAATTACCCTTTGATGGTTTAGAATGCCATTATGCGAAGTTTCCCCCTGAAAAGGAAAAACGCTGGATCAAAATCGCCAAAGAGAAAGGCTGGCTGATGAGCGGCGGATCAGATTTTCACGGGTCGGCTAAAGACTATATCCAGCTCGGCTGCTCCTGGGTCGATGAGGAATGCTTCCATAAGATCTTTCAGAGACAATGAAACACTACGATCAGATCATCGACCGCTTGCTGCGGACAAGCTACACACAGGGCGTCAATAACGGTCTTGAAACGGCCCTTGCTTTTGACCATGAGCTAGACCACCCAACATCGTCCTATCCTACAATCCACATCGCCGGAAGCAATGGCAAAGGATCTGTCGCGACAAAAATTGCAAAGACCCTCGAACTCTGCGGATATCGCGTCGGCATCTACACTTCTCCCCATCTCTTTTCCTTTCGCGAGAGGATCGCAATCAACGGCGAGCTTATTTCCGAAGAGGATGTCGCTGCCGGGATGGAGCGCATTTTTGCAATCGATGAAAGGCTAAACGCGACCTTTTTTGAGAGGACCACTTTTCTCGCTTTTGACTATTTTCGTAAAAAGAATATCGACGTGGCAGTAATTGAAACGGGCCTGGGAGGAAGGTTGGATGCAACCAATGTAATTTCCCCCATTCTTTCGATCATCACCTCGATCAGCCGCGAACACGCTCAGATCCTAGGCGATGAGATTGAGCAGATTGCCGCGGAAAAAGCCGGGATCATCAAAGAAAATGTTCCCGTTGTCCTCGGACCAAAGGCCCGCTGCAAGTCGATCTATGACAAAGCAGCTCTGATCAACAGCCCTGTTTTCGCATCCAAAAAAATCAGTTATTTTTTCGATGAGGAAAACAGCGCAATTGCCGAGCTTGCGCTAGAGCATCTCGCTCCCCATTTTAATCTAATGCCTGAAGCAATCCAAGACGGCCTGTCGGTCCGCCCTCCGTGCCGTTTTGAGAAAATAGGGGATGCCATCCTCGACGTCGCCCACAATCCCGAAGCCGTCTTTTCCCTGCTGCAGGCGCTGCATACTTTTTTCCCCAGCAGGAATTTCCGCTTCCTCGTCGGTTTTTCCAAAGACAAGGAATACGACCGCTGCCTGGACCTGATCGCCACTGTGGCGACCCATATTCATCTCGTCCAAGCACCATCTTCTCGCGCAGCGACGACTCAAGAATTGAAATTGGCTTTAGAAAACGAGGACCCCAGCCTTTCTACCTGCCACTCCTCCATTCAAGAGGGGGTGGCGGCTGCTTTCGACGAAGCGATCGCAAAAGGAGAGATTCTCGTTATTTGTGGTAGTTTTTACATCATGGCTGATGCAAAAGCCGCCATGGGGGTTCACGCCTCCCTGGGCCGAAACGAAAAGATCTTGCCTTCCGCCCTTTCCTCAGCGTCGACCTGAGAGAGTCCTAAAAAGAGCTGATCGATCTCATCGCTGCTGGGATACCCTTCCCCATTGTCCACCAGTTCCCTGGCGGTCGCGATCATCCCCTGCATCGTCTCTAACGGATCCTCGAAAGGTTTTGCCATCAGATTCTGCATATGCTTCTCAAATCTGCGCTTATGGTCTTGCGGCAAGGTGGCATAGCGCATCTTCGCCTGTCTGAGATCGCGATTATAAATGGCCCTTGCGATATCAAACAGCTCCTCAACTTCATCGGGCATAAGTACAATTTCCTCGACAAAGTGGACATCCTTTTGATGCTTTAGAATATCGAAGTGCCGAACGACCGGCTTGCCTTCAAGTTTCCCCTTTGCCTCAAGTAGGGCATGCTTGGCGTCGGCGATGATTCTGCGGTCCGGAATTGACGTTAAATGATTTCTTTCAAGCTCGCTGATGTGCATTTCGAGCTTTTTGATCGCCTTGAGAGTGAGCCGCCCTTTTTTGAGGGATGAGGATTCCTCTTTAATTTGGGAGACTTCTCTTTTGACCAGTCCATCTTCCAAATCCCCATAAAGTTTGACAACCTGTTCCTTAAGGTGGTCCGTCTGGGCTTTGGCAAAAACGCTGACAGTTTTGTTTTTGGACTCTAAATCCTGAAGGGTTTCTAGGGCATGGTCCAGCTTTTTCGACAAATGCTGGTACTTTCTCGGCGATAGGGGAGCACTCGCCATCTCCTCCTTTATGGTCTGCACTTCAGATTGCAGCCACCGAGACCCGGTCAGCTTATTTACTTCATTTGATCTCATAAACATCTTCTTGTTATTATATGTATTAGGATTATAAGGCCTGTAATGCGCCTTAATTCAATCATATTCCTATTTCATATAACTTTCAATTCATAAACATTAATATCAAAATCAAGTCTTGATAATAAAATATAGGGTTGACAAAGCTCCCGATAGGAAAATACCCTTCGGGTTCGAATGTTATACCGATCGTGGTTCAAAAATTGGTCCAGGGTCGATTTTTGAACCACGTTCGGTATAAAAAAAAGCTATGTCCTTTTCAAAGACATAGCTTTTTATGGAAATGATGTAAAATAAAATATTTTATTAGAGGGAGGGGCGAAAAACTCGCTTTGGAGGCCAAATTTGATTCTCGCAAATTTGGCCCCAAATGGAGTTGGGCAATTTCCTCAGACTTTCCAGGCTGCTTTCAGAGCATCTTGCATTGCATTGATCGCTCTGATCTTGATCTCGGGATCAATTCCGGCAATGAAACTGCGGAAGGCATTGCGTCCGAAATCTCCATTGAATTGACGATCGCTTGGATCGATCAAAGAAGAGTTCGTTCTGCGTGCCTCGTTATGCAGGTTGTACATCATGCCAAAGAGGGTATGGGCGATGTTATGCGATCCGGAAGGTCTATCAATTGCATCGAGCTGCACATCTTCGAGGATCTTCAGCATGGAAATGACATCCCCCGGTGCTTCTAGATTGACCGCATCATCCAGCCCCTCTAAAGCGGCCTCGACGATTGTGCGCTGAATGGCGCGCTGACGTTCGACATTGGAGGTTGGATAAAAGCCCGCCATGGCATTAGCGCCATAATGCGCGTCGTTTACGAGCTTCTCCGGGCTTTCATTTTTATGGATGAAATAGAGATGGAAGCAAGGGCGGTCAGCAATGGACTGAGGCCTATTGCCGCTGATCTTGAAGGGGAGATTGATTCCCAGGGAGTCCAATGTGGCCAGTTTGCCCAATAACTCATCGAGGTCTTCAGAGGAATCACCTCGCTGGAGCAAAGAGAGCAGAATTTGCAGCTCTTTAATCCCTCTCAGCGCCGGAGTGTCCAAATTGTCAGGGATGGAATCATTATCTGCAATGTGGAGCGGTCCTGCAGGGGAAGGTCTGTTGCTGGTTGTCGTCGACGTTGTCACAGCAGGTCCACGAGGGGATGTTTGTGCTGAAGGAGCAACCGCATTCTTGGCCTCGCTTAAGCGGCGAGCCATTTCATCTGCTTTCCTCTCGACAACAACGGGAGGAGCGGAAGGAGCTGCCGGGGTTGAAGCGGGAATGATGCGCTCAACGGCTTTTAATTTCAGATCGTAGCTTCCTGCCCATAGGGAGAACTCCTGGCCTAGCAGTCCCCTTGGAAGCGGTCTGTTAATTTTCTTTTCCTCCATAAGAACTGCGCTCAAGGCATCAAATAATTTTGGCTTCTCATCGGTACCCAGTTTTTTAAATGCTGTATTTACATTTTTTTGGGTAGCCAAAGGATCGTAACTTGAACTGGTTACATCCTTGCAAGCAGCTTCAAGGGCTTTTTTGAGTTCTTCGAAGCATGAGTTGGAACTCTGTTGCGCCTGGACTTGCTCTGTCTGTTTTCTCTCGATCTCCTGTTGTGTAGTGATGATCTGCCCCATTAATACTTCCATCCGTTGCAAAACATTTTCTACTTTTTCTTTATTTTCAGATGAGTAGTACGAAGTTTTGCTCAGGGAGTATGCTTTAACTTCTTTGTAGAGGGCGAGAACTTTATTAAAATCTTCATCGGGATTTAATCCTGTAAAAGAGTCCGATAGGCCTTTTAATCGATCGGTGAAAATAGATGATTCAAGTTCCTCCGTCTGTTCAGCGATGATCCGACCGCTAGATTGGTCTGGGGCCGGGGGCGTGCTTGGAGAAGGGGGAGTGCTTTGAATTGGAGCCTGTACAGAAGGAGCTTGTGGAGGAAATATGCTCATCTGTTGACCTGGTCTACCCACTTGGGAAAGTGCATTTTGCATGGCTTGAAGTGCCATCTGATTGCCCGCATTGATATGGGGTTTTGAAGTCAGATCGACAATACGGCTTCTCAGTGAATTAACTGTCTCGGAAGTAAGATTTGTTGCAACGGATTCATTTGCTATTACCCAGATTGCTATGGCGATGTCATTGTTTGCCTGAATCCGCTCAAGAATTTCAGAAGATTCGCTGAGCTTGATAGAAATCGCCTCAAGCTCTTCTTCAGTTGCGCCAGGAATTGCATTTTGTTGGCGTCCCAAGTAAGTGGCTTGAACGCGTTGCTGCAAGTTAGTGAGAGTAAGTGTATCCTCAGAGAGGTATGAAAGCTCTTGTACTTGACTAGCTGGAAGCATTGGGTCGATGCGTTCTTGAGCTGCCGCGAATCTTTGTTGAAGCTGGGTAGCTTGCTGTAGAACTTGTGTAGCTGACGTTGTCATAATTATTCTAAGCTCCAATTTTGATTAATTTATCTTGAGGCCGATTCCGATGGAACCTCATCTTCAGTCCGTATTTTTTTGCGAAACATGACGTTCGAAAAAAAACTTGCCCAGCATTCTATGAACCATTGAAATTTAACAAAACATTTAAAAATATCAATTTACATTTGAATTTATGAACGGAGGAGCGAGCGATATCGGATGGCTGCTGCTTATTCTCTGTTCTTTTGAATCAGAATAAGGCTTGGGGCCAATGTGCGATTGGGAAAAGAGTGGGTGCAGACATTCCAGACAACAGCTGGCAAATTTGCCGCCATCTGAATCAACGCCTTCTCCTCGCTAGCTCCTTCGGCATGTCCGGGGTAGCAAGTGATCGATAGCGCTCCTCCTGCGGTGAGTAGATCCATGGCCTTATGGACGCTTTCCAGAGTGGTCTCTGTCATCGTCGTGAGGTGCTTATTGCCTCGGGGAAGATATCCCAAATTGTAGACGATCAGCTTGATTTGTACCTGAGTTGCCATTGTCGGAAAATCGCGATGCGATTGTCTGTAGAGGTGAACTTTGGAAAAGACATCGGGGGAAAGATGGGTCTGAAGAAGTTCTCTGGTTCTCAGGATGGCCTCTTCTTGGATATCGATGGCGATCACGCTGCCATCCCCTTTTTTTTGAAGGATCTCAGCGAGCTTCAAAGTATCGTTTCCCGCTCCACATGTGGCATCGATCGCCCAGTCTCCCTTTTGAAGAAGGCGCTCCCAGTAGCCATGGGCCAGATCGAGGTGGGATTGGAAAAGCGAAAAGTTCCGAAGCATGATTCTAGAAATGATACTAATACTCTGTAAAGAAAGCGCGGCAAAAGTGTTGCCGCGCTTGGAAAATGTCTACGAATTAAATCTTCCAGGCCTCTTTGACCGAATTGGAGATCTCTTCAAGAGCTTGGAGTTTATACTGTGCAGGAACCGTTTCAGAGACTTCGCCAATGAAAGCATTGCGGCCAAAGTCGCCTTTGAACGATCCGTCGTGAGGGTGGACCATCCCTTTGTCGTGTTCCCAGGCATTGAGATAGACCTGATACACTTTTCCGAAAAGGGCATGAGCAAGGTTGCTTTGTCCTTGGGGCAGGTCCTTAGCGTCCAGTTTCATTTTTTCAAGGGTATCTAAGATCTCCTCGATGATCGCCTGGTCACCTCTGTCTATTGCTGTTTTTAGAGTAGAAAGCAAGACCTCGACTTGGACACGCTGAGCTGCACGCAATTTCTCTAACGGAGTAGCTCCCCCTTCTTCTTCCATTTTCTGGAAGGCAGTCGTCCCGTAGTTGGCGTCTGAGCGGTCGATTTTTTGCGGCGCTTCTTTGTCGTGAATATGATAGATGTGGAAGGGGATCCTGTCCCCAATGCTTCTTTCACCATCGCCCGACATAGGGAATGCCTGTTTTTGCTCATTGAGGTCAAAAATATAAGTTGCCGCCTCCATAAATCCTTCTTCACTACCATTAGAAAGAAGACTAATGATGCTTTGTAAAGTGCTGACATAAGGAACAACTTCCGCAAGTGATTGCGGACCGCGGGAAAATGAATAGTCCTCCTCTAGCTTCATTACGTCGTTCTCTGTAGGCAGCTCTTGATTTAAGAAATCCCAATTGAGACCCACCATCTGCATGCGAGTTTCAAGTGCTTCTTCTTCGTACGCATATTCCTTCTCCCTAGCGACCCTATCCACCTCATCTTTATTGCAGAAGGGATCGACTTTAACAGGCAGCTGACCGAGCTCGCCATTTTCATGCAGTTTTTCCGCAAGCAGCCTGTGAAGGAAATCAGCGGTCTGGCGGAAATCGCCGAATGTCATGATGTAAGGGACGTCACTCGTTGGATTGATCAATGTGATATACGATTTCTGATTGATCGTTAGGCCGAAGCATTCAGTGCCAATTGTGAATAGTGCGCCAATGTCATGGAATCCGTTTGCGGTTTTCAATTTTTCCAGGAACTCAAGCTGATTAGCAATTTCTTCTTCGCCTGCAGCGGGGTTAAAGGAGATGCCATTTTCTTGCAAATCTGGCTTCTGGGCGAGGATTTGTTCGGGAAAAGGAACTGGGACGATGTCAAGTCCAAATCGAAATCTATCTGCTTTTTCCGCTTCTACTAATTCTAATATTGAAAGGTTTTGAGGAGGATTGCCTTCCTCAGTTTTTTTTCTGATTAATTCCGCTGCATCTCGATGCCCTCTAGAAAATATATGAGATGGGTCAAGCTCTTGATTTCTACGTCCTGAAAGTGCGGCATCAAAAAATTGCTTCACAACGTACACATTTCCCATTCGAAAGCAGGATTCGCGATCTTCGCAATCTCTGTAAAAGCGATTCATATTGCAAGAATACTCATCAACCTCTTTTCTCTCTGGGCGGATGTTGAGGAGTCTTCTTTGCATGCCATCAAGGAGTTCTTGGAGCTCAGCGGTTGCACTCTCTGTCTGCTCATTGTTAATATTGGGCCCGCTGGTAAATTCTCGGAGCTTCTCAGTATAGTATTTGATCTTAGCATGGATTTTTGTGATTTCTTCTTCATTGGTATCTCCATTGAATCTACCCATTTGGTTCATTTTCAACAGGAGTTTTTCAATTCTTGGATCGACATTATCAGAATCTGAGGCCAAATATGCGTTGATGCGTTCAGCAAATGCTAATTTTTTTTGTGCTTTCAAGAGTTTTGGCTGTAGTTGCTCTTGTGCGTCACCATTAAGCTTTGAGCAAAGGTCGTTATTTATAGCAAGGATAGCATTCGCAATTGTATTATTATAGATTTGCATTGCGAGATCATGTTTGTTAAGTCTCCAATTTTCTCCTTTTCCCTGCTCCGAGAAATTATTAATCTGATTTATTAATACTTCTGTAAGATCAACTTTATGTGTCATAAGTTACATCCTTGTGTTTGTATATAAATAATGTTTGTCTATTTGCAATCATTTTACAGATGTTGTTGTTATATGTCAATTTTTTAAAAAACAAGCTTTGTTTTAATTTTATTATATGTTCATGAAATATTTTATTTGTTTGTGCGCCTAGAATCGCTGCTGATATTAAATTATTTTTTTCATATTCAAAAAATTACTTGCGCCCATAACAGAGCTTGCATTATGTAACGTATAAATAAGTTTAAGGAGGGGTCATGGACCTAGTTCGTTACATCGTAGCTTCTGCACTCTGCTGCCTCCCAGCGGTGGCCGTTCATAGTGCTGACAATATCATTCAGATTGCAGACGCCCCTGATCAAGGGGACGAGTCCACTTCGAAAGTGGTTCCTCTTCCCGAAGCCCAGCAGCAATATTCGGAGCCCACCCCTGTGGATACCATTGTTGTCGATAAGGACGGGAATATGACGGAGCGGCAATATACCTACGATCCCGCCGCAGGCGGTGTAGTGATCAACAATTATTATCAGGTTGCTGGCCCCGACTGCTCTATATATTTCCCGGTGTTTGGAGTAGGGTTTCTGTGGTGGGGCGGGTACTGGGTCGACTACGACGGCTATTACTGGAATGGCTATGGCTGGGGCTATGTCAATTATCCTCGCTGGCATGGCAGGTGGAACAATTACTGGCATCGCAATTGGAACAATAAGTGGAATAATTACAGACGGCAGCATCCCAATTCTCGGTTTGCCGGTGGACACAATGGGAGAGGAAACTTTCATAGCAACCGCGGCATGAATCGCCATTCCCAAACGAGGCACGGAGGTGGTCATGGCGGCGGGGGACACGCGCGGCGGACATGGCGGTGGACACGGCGGTGGACATGGCGG
>CAWESW010000070.1:0-5621 GCA_963811735.1 uncultured Verrucomicrobiae bacterium
AGGTGAGGGTACATGTGCAGGTTTGTGCAGGTGCAGGTTTGTGTAGGTTTGTTTTTAAAAAAAAAAAAAAAAAAGGCCGAGGGCGAAAAATATTACAAAAAAAAATAAATGTCGCCGTTCGACAACAATAAAAATAGCTCTAATCGAAGCGATTGGAAGAGACAAAACACAATGACGCCAGACTCCTCGCGGATGGAGCGGAGCAGATCGTAGGCGTCTTTAGCATCGCCCTTTTCATACTTGAGAAAAGCCAGATGCTGCGTGGAGAGTTGAAAGATCATCCCTTTCTTAGCTTTGGCACGGATCTCCTCGCAGAGCTTGAAGGCTTCCTCTTTCTTGCCGACCTGCATCAGCTCTTCGACCTTTTCCAGCTGTTCGCGCAGCTTGTCATCGCGGTCGCTTGCAGAGAGGTGGCGTGTGCGGCGGAAAGTATCATAACTTTGAAAGGCGAGCAGGAAGAAAAGAGCGCCGATGAGAAAGCCTTGAGCGATAAAGAAGAAAATGCTGATCCCAAGCGACAGCAGCATGCTGGTGACGATGGCGTATTTGAACCCTTTGACGCCAAAAATCCCCTCCAAAACGATCCTGAGCAACTGCCCTCCGTCGAGAGGCATGACCGGAAGCAGGTTGATGACGGTCCAGAACAGGTTGACCATGCGCGTCAAAGTGAGAATCGAGCCTGTCATCCCCTGTGCCAAAGCGGGGACCTGCAGTAAAATCGTCGCCAGGATTGCGAGCAGAAAACCGAAGATCGGACCATTAAGGACGATGAAGAACTGCTTCCAGAAGGACAACTTTTGACCATTGTGGTAAGTCAGCCCCCCTAAGGCCACGAGCTCAATGCGCGGAGTTTGCCCAAACAGCGCTGCCGTCAAAGCATGGCCGTATTCGTGGAAAAGCACCGATACGAAAATAATCCCGACCCAGATCAGCGTGCCGATAAAGCTCTGGCTATTGATATAGCCGATGAGCCCGGCAAAAAGCCAAAAAGTCGGATAGATCGTAACAGGAATCCGTCCACGGAACTGAATCATTATTTTTTTCCTTTCATGGCTTTGAGCATCGTTTCGCCCATGATGGCGGGAGATTCGGCGACCGTCACCCCTGCTGCGCGAAGGGCGTCCATTTTACTCTGCGCATCCCCTTTTCCGCCAGAAATGATCGCTCCGGCGTGTCCCATGCGGCGTCCGGGCGGTGCCGTGACCCCAGCGATAAAACTTGCAACGGGCTTGTTGCAGTGTTTTCTGATCCAATGGGCCGCCTGCTCTTCTGCATCGCCCCCGATCTCGCCGATCATCAAAATCCCTTCCGTCTCAGGATCTTCCTGGAACAGCTTGAGAACATCGATAAAGTTGGTCCCGTTCAAGGGATCTCCTCCAATGCCGACGCAGCTCGATTGTCCAAGGCCGAGGATCGTCGTCTGCCAGACCGCTTCATAGGTCAACGTCCCCGATCTAGAGACGATCCCAATTTTACCTTTTTTGTGGATGTAGCCGGGCATGATCCCGATCTTGCACTGATCGGGAGTGATTACGCCCGGGCAGTTCGGGCCAATCAGCCGCGACCGCTTGCTAGCGCGCATGATGCGGGACACTTCGAGCATGTCGCGCACGGGAATCCCCTCTGTGATGCAGATGATCAGCGCAACCCCGGCGTCCTCTGCTTCGAGGATCGCATCGGCTGCATAGGGTGCGGGCACAAAAATCATCGTCGCATCGCAGTCGGTCGCTTTTTTTGCCTCATGCACCGTGTCGAAGACAGGCAGTCCCAAAACTTCTTGCCCCCCTTTGCCCGGAGTGACCCCGCCGACAAAATGGGAGCCGTAAAGCATGCATTGCTCGGTGTGGAATTTCCCTGCCTGCCCAGTGATCCCCTGTGTGATCACTTTGGTCTTCTTATTAATCAGAATCGCCATCGATTACCTTACTTCTTTAACGTGAGTTTTGGATAACCACCCTATGGAAAGGCCCGGATTTCGGATGGTTTTTGCGTCAAAATTGCCGAAGTTGACGTCGAAGACGCCGTCTTCGAGGCAATTTTGGCGCGAAAAACGCCGAAAGATGGGCCTTTCCATAGCGGTGCTTATCCAGAATTCGCGTTTTTTAATACTGCGCATACTTTCTCAGCGGCTTCCGCCAGTCCGTCCGCCGTAATGATCGGCAGTTTGGATTTCTCGAGAAGTTTCTTCCCTTCTTCGACATTCGTCCCTTCCATCCGCACGACAAGAGGGACTTTGATCCCCATCTCTTTGACGGCGGAAATGATCCCTTCGGCCAGCGTCGCGCAGTTCATGATCCCCCCAAAAATATTCACCAGGATCGCCTTGACATTGGGATCGCTCAAAATGATCTTGAAGCCCGCTGCGACTTTTTCTTTGGAAGCCCCTCCGCCGACATCGAGAAAGTTTGATGGTTTGCCTCCGCTGTACTTGATGATGTCCATCGTCGCCATCGCAAGACCTGCGCCGTTGACCATACAGCCGATATTGCCGTCGAGAGCGATGTAGGCCAGCTCGAACTCTTTGGCTGCCACTTCGTTTGCCGATTGTTGCGTGTGATCATAGAACTCCGCGATCTCCGGCTGGCGAAACATGGCGTTGTCATCGACCGAGAGTTTGGCGTCGAGAGCCCACAACTTTCCATCCGTGGACTCGATCAAAGGATTGATCTCCAGAAGAGAGGCATCCGTGTCGATGAACGCTTTAGCAACCCCTTTGGCGATCTGCGCTCCCACCTTGGCCATCTCCCCCTTCCAGCCCATGAATTTGCATAGGCGCACCAGCCGAAATCCCCGCACCGACCCGTCCAGCTCAATGGGAAGTTTAAGGATTTTATCGGGGTACTTGGCGGCGACCTCCTCGATCTCCATCCCCCCTTCGGGAGAGGCGATCAGGATCGGTTCCCCTTTTTCTCGATCGATCACAGCGCCCAGGTAATATTCTTTTTTGATATCAAGCGGTTTCGAGATGAGGATTTTATGCGCGACGACGCCCTCGGGCCCCGTTTGATTGTTGACCATTTTCATCCCGAGCAGCTGCTCGGCAACTTTAAAAATCTCTTCCGGCGTTTTGGCAAACTTGACCCCGCCGGCCTTTCCCCTTCCCCCGGCATGCACCTGGATCTTAATGACGGCTTCCTTCAGCTTCAGATGCTTCACAATGGGATCCACTTCGTGGTTCTTGCTCGCCACCCCGAATTCCGGAATCGGGACATGGTACCGCTTCAAAATCTCTTTCGCTTCGTATTCGTGCGTATTCATCGTTAAACACTCCACTTCAATTTCCTTATCTGATAGACTGGCATTTCCATCAATTATTATTTTATCACTTCGCAATGTTCAAATTCCTCAAAAGCGGATATGAAAAAATCAAGAGTGCGCTCTCTAAAACGCGCTCCGCCCTCTCCTCGCGCATTAAAGCCCTTTTCGGCAAGCCCTGGAACGATGAAACGTTTGATCAGCTCGAGCAGATCCTTTTCGAGGCCGATCTGGGAACTCAGTGCGCAACCTCCTTTGTCGACCACCTCCGCTCCCGTCTCCGCACAAGCCCAACGAACGACATCGGGGAAATCCTCAAAATCTTCCACGATCACGCCCTTTCGATCCTAAACACTTCCACGACCGTCGCACCCAAAACACCCTCCCCAGGAGAGCCCTACGTGTTTCTGATCGTCGGCGTCAACGGCAGCGGCAAGACGACCTCGATCGCCAAACTCGCCAAACATTTCCAGAAAGAGGGAAAGAAAGTGCTCCTGGCTGCCGGCGACACCTTTCGCGCCGCCGCTATCGAGCAGCTTGCAACGTGGGCAGACAGACTCAAAATCGACATCGTCAAGTCCGCCCCCGGCTCCGATCCTTCCGCCGTTGCCTTCGACGCCCTGACCGCAGCCAAAGCGCGCGGTTTCGACGTCGTCTTCATCGACACCGCAGGGCGGCTGCAGAACAAAGCCGACCTGATGAAAGAACTGGAAAAGATCCGCCGCGTCCTTGGCAAAGTCGTCCCATCAGCACCCCACGAGACCCTTCTTGTCCTCGATGCGACAACGGGGCAGAACGCCGTCGACCAGGCCCTAGTCTTCAATGAAGTCACCCCTCTGAACGGCATCGTCCTCGCCAAGCTCGACGGCTCGGCAAAAGGAGGAATCGTCCTCTCCATCTACCAGCAGCTAGGCATCCCTGTCCGCTGGGTCGGCACAGGCGAAAAGGCCGACGACCTGGAACCATTCGACCCCGCTGCCTACGCAGACTCCCTGTTTTCCTCTGAAAGTTAGTGATGGCTGCGAATTAAAAATGTAATGAACGCAAAAGTACAATCGACACAACTTATTGTCGCAACAACGCCCCTTTCCGCAATCCCATCCCCCGTCGAAGCCCCGATCCCGATCTTGCCCCCAGAGCTCCGGATGAGGATTTTTGCCGAATTAAGACTCCCCGATGCAGCTGCTGCAAGCTTGGTCTGTAAAGAATGGAGCATTCTCCTCGCTGATGCATTCCTATGGAGACACTTTTTGATCCGCGATTTCAACCGGCTTGGAACAGAAAATCCGAAAGAACACTATCAAAAACAATTTCTCCTAAATCGAAATCTCGCAAGAGGAATTTATTCCACGCGCGTGATCGAAACAGATAAAGGGATTGTATGCAATTGCATCATCGGACAAAGGCTTATATTAGGCTCTTCCAGCGGCTACATCGAAATCAGGGATTTAAAAACAGGCGTCTGCGAAAAAAAACTTAAAAACCGCGTCAACATCCTCATCCCAACACCGGAAGGAATGCTCATTTCAGGCGATTTCAACGGACTGATCAAAATCTGGAATTTAGAAACGAGACGAATGCGTGATGCTCCTGAACGAACATCAATACAGGACGATTAATGCTCTTTGCTTCACAAAAACAGGAAAGCTGATCTCAGGCGATTTCAGTGGAATCATCAAAATCTGGGATCTGGAAAAAGGCATTTGTGAATTGACCATCGAAGGACAGCGGCAAGGGACCGTTAAATCGTTTTGCCTGACAAAACAAGGGTCTCTCATCTCAGGCCATTCCAGCGGAAAGATCAAAATCCGGAATTTAGAGACCGGTGATTGCACAATGACCCTTAAAGGGCATAAAAGCAGCATTGAATGCCTGATCCTCACGGAGGATGAAACGCTCATTTCTAGCTCTATGGACAAAACGATCAAATTCTGGAATTTAGAAACAGGCCTTTGCACAAAGACCATTCTAGAGGATGAAGCAGCCCTATTTAACCTTGTTCTCTTTGAGAGTGGACGAAAGCTAATCGCAGGCGCAAATGATGGCTCAATCAAAATCTGGGATTTAGACAGAGAGGTTTGCGAAATGTCTCTGGAAGGGCATAAATGCGCCCCCAGATCTCTTCGCCTCACCAAAGATGGGGAGCTCATCATCTCAAGCTACATGAGAGGAAAAACGCTCAAAATCCTCGATTTTACCGCTTCAAACCAAGACGTCTTCAAAGAGCTGGCTGACAGCTTTGAGGAGGATGCGGAGGATGTCAGCGCAACGATGGCGAGATTCTCCCGAATGCCCAAAAGGGAAAGAGAGAAGATCTACGACGAGCTTGGGGAAATACTGCGATCCCTCGATGGGGCTTTTTGCGG
>CAWESW010000071.1:0-6979 GCA_963811735.1 uncultured Verrucomicrobiae bacterium
TCGTCGATTCTGTTATTTCGTAGTCTAATCAATAGACTTATCATTTTGAAATGAAATAATCAAAATTAAATAAAATAGTTGTCAAATCGCAATTTTCATGCTATAAATAGAAAATAAGAGACTGTTAATGGGTTCAGGCTTCGTCCATTTTCGGGATTGATTTTGGCTGTTTTTTGATTCTTTTGCCCTAGGGCAATATACGCAAGTTGATATTACCCTAGGGCAAAAGAATCAAAAAACGGTTCAAAAGAACCAGAAAATCGACAGAAGCTGAATCCGTTAGCAGTCTCTAAGGATGCGTATCTAAGGAGCAGCTCATGCCTGTCAAAGAACCTGGGTCTAAGTATCTCCAGCAAGCGATGCAAATCTTATCTTCTTCCCAGGGAAAACCGCTTACTCTTGAGCAGCGGGAAAAACTGGCGATCGAACTAGCAGCGAACATGCTCAATGAGGCCAACCGCACCATGACCTGGTCGGAAAAACAGATCCAGGCAGAGCTTTCGCGGATGATGCGCGATCCGAATGGCAAAGTGTTCACCACAAGCATGACGGACCAATGCTTTCGCAGCCATAAAAGCGCACGAGTGGCCAATCAACTCGTCTATCTCCTCGATCAATTTGGAATCCCTCAATACCTGGGTTGGACGAAGAGGATGGCCTTGAAGATGTTCCAAATGCTGGGAAAAACCTTCTCCTGGCTGTTCGTCCCGCTTGCGACCTACACTCTTCGAAAAGCAACAGCGCGAGTCATCCTTCCCGGTGAAAAGGGAGCATTGCATAAGCACATGGCGCACAGGCGATTGGAAGGCGTGCGGCTGAATTTGAACCATCTGGGCGAGGCTATCCTTGGAGAAGAGGAAGCTAAACACCGTCTGAACGTCTATTTGAAAGACCTGGCAGAAGATGAAATTGAATACGTTTCGGTTAAAATCTCCACCATTTACAGCCAGATTCATCTTTTGGGGTGGGAGGCAACGCTAGAAGCTCTATCCGACCGATTGCGCCAGCTTTATCGCGTGGCGATGAAACACACCTTTACCCGTGCGGACGGCGTCAAAGTCCCTAAATTTATCAACCTCGATATGGAAGAGTACCGCGATCTGATCCTGACCAAAGACCTGTTCATAAAGGTACTCAGCGAGCCGGAGTTCCACAATTTTTCGGCAGGGATTGTGTTGCAAGCCTACCTACCGGATTCTCATGGGATTCAAAAAGAGCTGACCCAGTGGGCCATCCAGCGCGATGAAAAACGGAGGAGCGCCCATCAAGATCCGCATTGTCAAAGGGGCCAATCTGGCGATGGAGCAGTTTGAGGCCTCCGTGCGCGATTGGGAGCAGGCCCCCTACACCAAAAAATCGGACGTCGACGCCAACTACAAGAAAATGGTGACCTACGGATGCGAGGCCGCCCACGCCAAAGCCGTCCATTTAGGCATTGCCAGCCATAACCTTTTCGACATCGCCTATGCGATGCTAATGCGCTCAGAGAATCAGGTCAAAAACGAGGTCAACTTCGAGATGCTCGAGGGGATGGCAGACCATATTCGCAGGGTGGTCCAGAAACTATCCACGGACATTCTTTTGTATTGCCCTGTGGCGACAAAAGAGGACTTTCAAAGCGCAATCGCCTATTTGATCCGCAGACTCGACGAAAATACCGGGCCGGACAACTTTTTGCGCGTCACCTTCGGCCTGAAGCCGGGAACTGCCGAATGGGAAGAACAGGTTCTTCTCTTTGTGAAAGCCTGCAGTGAAATGAACACTGTTTACAACGAGCCGCGCCGCACTCAAGACAGGAACGACCCTCCGAGATCGCTTTCTCCTTCTTCTCCGTTTGAAAATGAGGCCGACACCGACTTTGCTCTGCCTCAAAACCGAGTCTGGGCTGAAAAAATCCTGACCAAATGGAAGAATTTTAAAGCAGATCCCATTCCTCTTGTGATTGCAGGAAAGGAAATCCATCAGACGGAACGTCAGGGCGAAGGAGTCGACCCCGCCAACCCCAAACAGGTCCTTTACCGCTATGCACTAGCCGATTGGGCACAAATGGACAAGGCGCTTGCGTGCGCCAAACAACAGGAAGCGAGTTGGGGCATGGTCAGCGCAGAGGAGCGTTGCAAGCTTTTGTCGCGAGCCGCTCAAAAGATGCGAGAGAACCGCGGCAACCTCATCGGCGTCATGATGGCAGACGGCGGCAAAACGATCTTCGAGGCAGATCCGGAAGTTTCAGAGGCGATCGACTTTGCTGAATATTACTTACGCAGTCTAAAAAAAATGGACTCCTGCAAAGATATCCAATGGAGCCCCAAAGGAACAGTGCTCGTCACACCCCCGTGGAACTTCCCCGTTTCGATTCCCGCTGGGGGCATTTTGGCGGCCCTTGCAGCGGGCAACTGCGTTCTCTTCAAACCGGCCCCCGAAGCCATTTTAACCGGCTGGGAACTTGTGAAGACGTTATGGGACGCCGGCATTCCCAAAGAAGTGCTGCAATTCATCAACTGCGAAGATGAACCGGTCGGATCCAAGCTGATCGCCGACACAAGAGTCAACTGCATCATTCTCACTGGAGCAACAGCGACTGCCAAACTTTTCATGCGCTTGCGCCCCGGCATCGACCTCTCCGCCGAAACAGGCGGCAAAAACGCGATGATCGTCACTGCCCTGGCCGACAGGGACCTTGCGATCAAAGACGCTGTCACCTCTGCGTTCGGACATAGCGGCCAAAAATGCAGCGCGTGCAGTCTGCTCATCCTCGAGGCTGAAGTTTACGACGATCCCCACTTCCTCAAACAGCTCAAGGACGCCGTCGAGAGTTTGAAAGTCGGCGCCTGCTGGGAATGCTCTTCCAAATTGACACCGCTGATTAGAGAGGCTCATGGCGCCCTCGTCAAGGGATTTTCGAGTTTAGACAGCGGGGAAAAATGGCTTGTCGAACCCAAGCAGGATCCCCAAAATCCCAACCTATGGTCCCCAGGCGTTAAAATCGGCGTCACACCGGGGAGCTTCATGCACCAGACAGAGCTATTTGGCCCTGTTCTTTCTGTGATTCGAGCAAAAAATTTCGAAGAGGCGATCGAAATTGCCAATGGGACCCCATACGGCCTCACCTCAGGATTGCAAAGCTTGGACGAAAGGGAGAAAGAAATCTGGATGGAAAAAATCGAGGCCGGAAACTGCTACATCAACCGGGGAACGACCGGTGCGGTCGTGAGACGCCAGCCTTTCGGCGGCACCAAGGCCAGCAGCTTCGGCAACGCAGCCAAAGCGGGGGGCCCCAACTACGTGATGCAATTCGCCAAACCTCATGAAGTCGCTCTTCCCCACGAAAAAGCTCCGGTCAGCGACGAGGTCAACGCCCTCACAGCGATCCTTCAAAAATACAATCTGACGAATGAAGAACTTGGCATCTGGTACGCCAGCACGTCAAATTACGCTTTTTGGGCAAAGCGGTTTGCGGAAGATCACGATCCTTCCAGAATTATCGGCCAGGACAATATTCTGCGCTACCGTCCCCATAAAAAAATCTGCTTCAGGATCCAGGACTCCGATACGCCTCTTGATATTCTGCGCGTGCTGGCTGCAGCGCTGAGCTGCGGCTCTCATTTCGAGCTCAGCTGGTCTCAAGGCCACTCGCACATTCAAGTCCGCGATCATTTAAGACCTCTTCTTAAGAATTTTCACATCGTCGAAGAGAGCGATGACAAATTTAATCAAAGGGTCAAAAATGGCCACTTCCGCAGAGTGCGCCTGATCAGTAAACCCTCCGACGCGCTGAAGTACGCATCCAGCGATTCTGCGACGTTCCTCGATTTCGCCCCCGTCCTTTCCAACGGCCGATTTGAGCTGCTCCACTACTTAAGGGAGATCAGCTTCAGCATCGACTACCACCGCTATGGAAATCTTGGAAGTCGGGAAGGGGAAATGCGAAAGCCTTTACACTGAACTGTAAAAATTATTTTTAATAAATATCCTCTTTAGGTACTGTCCAGAATAAGAGGCTGTCTATGAATTAAGCTTCTGTCGATTTTCGGGTTCTTTTGAGCCAATTTTGATTCCAAATATTGGGGGCAATATACGAAATGTTGATATTGCCCCCAATATTTGAATCGAAAATTGGCTCAAAAGAACCCGAAAATCGACAGAAGCTTAATTCATAGACAGCCTCTAAGACAGTGGTGTCCTTTGGCGCTTTTATTTGCCTTGGGCGTCCCTATAAACCTAGAGGGTTAGAAGATGAACAAGCTCTATTTGCTTCCTTTTTCACTTCTGTTGTTGAATCCGACGTTTGCAGAAGACATCGACAATAGCCAAGTCTCATCCGAAATCAAAATCATCTCTGTCGAAGATATAAGAAACCGGAAGTCTCTGTTGCAGAAACTCCAATTGCTGAAGCTGGCGGCATTATTGAAATCGACTCTAAACATTTAGAAGCCATCAAGGCTGAGATCTCTGCAATGCTAGAGAAAAGCAGTCAGCCGGCACAGGGTACTGATGTGAAGACAGAAGCAGGAACTGATCCTGTGGCCACCGCGGAAGCGCCTGTTAAATCAAAAAAAACACTCACGCAAGAAGAGCAAGAAGTCGCCACCGAAGAAGATCAACATAAGGATGAAGTCGCCGTTGAATCCCCTCGTTCCGAGCCTAATGGCCAACCATTACAAGCGGCGCCTGAGCAAGCTCCACGAACATTAAGAAGTGAAAAAGAGCCACTCGCAGAAAAAGAACCGGGTTCACATGTCAGACGGTATTCAACCAAGCCCTCAGGAGCTCCTAAAGTTGAAAATCCAACGGCAGTTTCTCCTCTGCAGCAGCGCGTCCCTTCGCAACAGCCTCCAAAAGTTCAGGACAAAGTCGTAGGTTCGGAGCAACAACAACCTCCAAAAGTTGAACAACCAGTGTCCCCCGCTGTTAAAACACCCCAGGAAAAAAAGGCTGCTCCCTCCCAAAGCCAAGCTCAACAAAGACAGGCTACTCCTTCGAGAACACCTGGGATCAACGCCCAGGCTCCTCAAAGCCAAGCTGAACAAAGGCCTGCTCCTTCGAGAACGCCTGAGCAAAGGCCCAGTCTCCTGTAAGAAAGCAAGAGGATCAAAAAGCACCCTCTGAAAAGAAAGAGCAGCGTCGATGCCTCTCATCAGTCTGTTCAAAGACCTCAAGTTGAGGCCCCCAAGCAACAACCGACTGCGCAGAATGAGTCCCAAAATCAAATGAACGGCCAGCAGCAAATGAACTCTCCGCCTCAAGCAGGGATGAATCAAGGCCAACCCGGCAAAAAAAATAAAAAAATGTACAACACCGCTGCGCGTCCTGCTGTCGAGAACGGCTGCGATCTATGGGTCATGGGCGATGCGCTTCTTTGGCAGGCAGTCGAGGAAAACCTGACTTACATCTATTCGGGCAGCGATAGCGCGACGGCAAGCAACCGCGACCTGCATACGGTCGATTTTAACTGGGATTGGGGATTCCGCGTAGGTGCAGGTTATAATGCCCCTCGCGATGGATGGGACATCGATCTTTACTGGACCCATATCCGCAATACAGCTCATGGAAGAGAGACCCTATGCCCAGAAACATCAACAACGCTCTATCAAGTCTGGGGAACCGCCTCGACTCTTTTCGATGGCACGATTGATTCCGCAAAAGGGCATTGGCGCGTTCACCTCGATCAGATCGATCTCGATCTTGGACGAGAGTTTTACGCCGGCAAATTCCTCACAGTCCGTCCCTTTGTCGGAGTGAGAAGCGCCTGGATCCACCAGAAATACAACGTCGAGATAGAAGGCACTTCCCTTCTAACTGGTGATGAACTCGAACAAGAAGCCAAACTGAAAAACCGCTTTTGGGGCTTTGGTTTTGCCGCAGGTCTTGATACAGACTGGCTATTAGGATGTGGATTCAGCATCTATGGCAGTGCAGACATGTCGATTTTGTTGGGCTTTTTCGATGTTGATCAAAAAGGAACTCAGGACGATGTTAAAATCTGGAGCCAGGACAAGAGCTTCCGCACCGGAAGGACAATCTTCGATTTGGACCTAGGAGTCAAGTGGGCCCATCTTTTTTGCAATCATCGCTTTGGGCTGACCTTGAAAGCAGGGTATGAGTACCACCTGTACTTTAACCAGAACCAGTTTGTGCTGAGCAGCGGGAACGGCTCCTTTGAACTTTTCAATCCCGTCAAAGGCGACTTGACTTACCAGGGCGTCATCGGTTCGGTCCAGTTTGATTTCTAATTGTGAATAGTGAATGGAGAGGAAGTCCCATGAAAATAGCCAAGGAGCAAATTGCAAAACTCGCTTTGGAGGCCAAATGTGATGATTTTGGCGCCGGTTCGGTTTCTCGCAAATTGACATATCCTAGTGCCCGACCACGAAAGTCTTTATCGTTCCGGCTGCGTCAAAGCCCCGGGGTTGAGACCATCGACAAGGGGGGTAGTATTAAACTCAATACAACCCCCCTTGTCGATGGCTCAACCGCGGGAGCTTTCACGCAGCCCGAACGACAAAGACTTTCGTGGTCGGGCACTAGTGGTTATAGGCGATTTGCGAGAAATCCGAATCCGGCGCCAAAAGCGCAAATTTGGCCCCAAATGGAGTTTTGCAATTTGCTCTTCAGCCTTTTGCCGCTATCGATCTGCCTGCTATTCCCACTATGCGCCGAGCCTATAAACGAGAACACGGATTCCATCTATAAAGATCAAGAACAAGGAACTCATTCTACTTATGATCGCAACCTACGTCGTCAAACTCATCCTGCATCTCAGCCTGAAATCAAAGCAGAAAGATCGGCTGGCAACAGAGCAAAAAGCCTCCATCGCCCAGTCAACAAATCAAATGAATTCCAACTCAGGGCAGATGGCCGCCCCGCAAGTGATGAATACGAACTTTCCTGCGCGTCCCCCTTTGAAAAACGCTTTAAATCTCTGGGTTCAAGGCGAGGCTATCCTTTGGCAAGCACATGAAGAGAATCTCACTTACGCCTA
>CAWESW010000072.1:0-10073 GCA_963811735.1 uncultured Verrucomicrobiae bacterium
ACCAAAAGTCACATTCAAGCAACAATTGATAGTCGTAGAGAAGCTTGACTTCCTTTCTGCCGAAACTAAGCGCCTTGAATTCATTTATCAACAAAAACTTGCCGCACTAGATGAACTGAAAAAATCTCTATTTTACCAAGCCTTCGCTGGGAACCTATAGGCCAGCCCATGAACGAAGCCGAAACCAGAGCAGAACATATTGATCCCGCGCTGAAGGCGGCTGGTTGGGGCGTTGTTGAAAATAGCAGGATTCTGCGCGAATATTCCATTACTCCTGGCCGGATCGAAGGTCGTGGACGACGTGGAAAGCCTCTCAGCGCCGATTACGTGTTGGTCTATCGCAACCGAAAGATCGCCGTCATTGAGGCCAAACCGTGGGATCAAGCATTGACTGAAGGCGTTGCTCAGGCCAAGGACTACGCATCGAAGCTGGCCATCCGTTTCACCTACTCCTCAAACGGCCAAGGTATTTACTGTATCGACATGGAGACTGGAAAAGAGAGTGAAGAATCGCGCTATCCCACGCCGGATGAACTTTGGGATATGACATTTGCTAAAGCAAACGCATGGCGTGACCGTTTCGCCGAAGTGCCATTTGAGGACAAAGGCGGTTCATTTTCAAGTCGGTATTATCAAGATATCGCTGTTGAACGAGTGATGGAAGCGATTGCAGAAGATCGCCAACGCATTCTTCTTACTCTTGCCACAGGAACAGGGAAAACGTTCATCGCATTCCAGATTGCATGGAAATTGTTCCAAAGCCGCTGGAATCTGAATCGCGATCCGTCCCGCCGACCGCGCATCCTCTTTCTCGCCGACCGAAACATCCTCGCCAACCAGGCATTCAATGCATTCTCCTCTTTTCCCGAAGACGCATTAATCCGGATTGATCCGAAGGAGATTCGCAAGAATGCCAAGGTGCCGAAAAATGGCAATTTATTTTTCACAATTTTTCAGACCTTTATGAGTGGGCCGCCCAAAGAAGGTCAACCATCTCCCTATTTTGGGGAGTACCCACCTGACTTCTTCGATTTCATCATCATTGACGAGTGCCATCGTGGCGGTGCGAATGACGAAAGCAATTGGCGCGATATTCTGGAATATTTTTCTCCAGCTGTTCAGCTCGGATTAACGGCCACGCCGAAGCGTAAAGATAACGTGGATACTTACGATTATTTTGGCGAACCGGTCTACATTTACTCTCTGAAGGAAGGCATCAACGACGGGTTCCTCACGCCGTTTAAGGTAAACCAGATTTCCACGACACTTGACGAGTATGTCTATACCCCTGACGACGAGCTGATCGAAGGAGAAATCGAACCAGGGAAGCGTTATACAGAGGTCGATTTCAACAAGATTATTGAAATCACGCCGCGTGAAAAGAAGCGTGTTGAGATTTTCATGAATCTGATCAATCAAAATGAGAAGACTCTTGTATTCTGCGCCACGCAGTACCACGCCTTGGCGGTGCGAGACCTCATCAATCAGATGAAGACGAGCAAAGATCCCGGCTACTGCCAACGAGTGACTGCCAATGATGGAGTGTTGGGCGATCAATACCTCCGCGCTTTTCAGGACAACGAGAAAACGATTCCGACTATCCTTACCACTTCACAAAAGCTCTCGACTGGCGTAGACGCCCGTAATATCCGCAACATCGTTCTCATGCGACCAGTCAACTCAATGATCGAATTTAAGCAAATCATCGGCCGCGGCACGCGGCTATACGATGGTAAGGACTACTTCACGATTTATGATTTTGTGAGGGCACATCAACGTTTCCAAGATCCGGAATGGGACGGCCCCCCGGAAGAAGAACTCCCCTGTTCCAGGTGTGGTTTTCGGCCTTGTGAATGCGAAAGGAGACCTTCGCAACCATGTTCTAAGTGCGGCCAACATCCTTGCGAATGCCCGAAGGAGCCTTGTCCTGTTTGCGGGAAGCTCGATTGTGAGTGCAGAAAAAAGATAAAAACAAAAGTGAAGCTCGCTGATGGCAAGGGCTATTCGTTTAATTTCGTCCAGTTGGTAGCTTAAGCCGCCTGCTTTTCCATGCCATTTTTTGCCCGTCTCTTGTGATTTTTTCTGGGTCTCGGCAATTCCACCTTATCTAATAACCATGTGAACAGATCTCGAGGTTTTTGTTCGAAAAACCTTTCTGCCGCAGTAGTGCCATCCGCTCGTCGTATAAAAAAATTGTGCAACACTGTTAAGACCGTGAGTGTATGTGCAGTCAATCGCCGAAATGCATGGAATTTTAATGACAACTGGCCATTTCTACCCTCCACACATGAGCTCGATCGTTGAAAAATTTGGGCGCATTCCAAGGCTCTACGCCACCATTCTACCTGCATAGAGCAATTTATTCCGCCCCATAACAGATTCTGTTTGAGGCCTTCTTCCAATTTGCGTAAAGTTGTCTTTATCGCTTCTTTTCGGACCTTCTTTTTAGTTCTTTGCAAACAGAGCTTTAAGTACTCTATCGCAACAAGCTTCTCGAATAACTGCCCATGCCACTCATCTAGTCCCATAGACTTGATTTGGACTGCAAGGAAGGAAAAGAAAAAACACAGCACGGCAATCATAGAGAGCAGCGATCCCTTGGATTTTTCCAGTTTTTTCTTTTGCTTGTCTGTGCAATCAGCCTCTTTGGCTACAGTTTCAAGCGTCTCGTAGGCAGTCTCAATCTTCGCTTTAACCTCCTCTGGAGCCTGCTTATCTCCTGTATCTAAACTGAAGGGATGATAAGCATGAGTGATGGCTCGTCTTGCTTCCTGAGCCATTCTATACTGCTTTTCGGTTGCCTCTATTTTCTTGCGATTCGCTTTTTCCTCTTTTTCTATTTCAAGAAGCCGATTTCCCACATTTATCCCTCTCTTAGATAGCTCTTCAACCCCACCTGCACGTTTCAACTGATCTCCAAATTTATTCAACGCTTCAAGTTTTTCTTTTTGCAAATCCTCTTGTTGCTTCTTCACTTGCTGGACAGTTCTTGCCAAGTGGCTTGTAAGTCCCTTGGTGATCTCTTGTTGGACATGAAAAAGATCCGAGCCCTTTATGACGTTCAGTGAATGGGTGGCAAGTTTTTTGAGTCCTGATGCCTCATCTCCCACTAACTGATATAAAGTGACATTCAATCCCTTGAGAGCAGATTGCGTGACCTTATGCCAGGTCTCAGCATCTCTTTGTTCTTCAAGCTGCTCTGCTAAAATATAGCCAGAGATCGGCTCCATCAAGATGAGAGTCATATCATCCATTATAAAGTTTTCATCAAGAGCTCCTGGGATGTTTTTATGTGGCATTTGTTTTGCAAGCCTTTCGAACTCTTCCTTCCCAAATACTGCCACCTGTTGGCCGAGCGTCTTGCAAACCTTCTGCAATGCAGACTCAGAGGTCCCTACAAATGTGTTTATATCAACTCTTTCAAAAAAATCATGGAGCTCTGGAATACCGCTATTTCCATTCAGATGGAAATGCATACAAGTGGCTAAAACCATATTATGCAACCAGGTTTGTCCGGAGGGAGATTCGAAAAAATGTACGACAGCCGGATCTCGCCTTCCATTAAGTGCTTTCTTCCGATCGATCCAGTGTTGCAAGGAAGTTCTGGGAATGTTATATTTTTTAGCTAGATTGCGCTGAGATAGGCCTCTTGCTTCATCTATAACCTTAGCCTGCGTGGATCGACCGATGATGCAATATTTTCTGGGCTTTTTTGCTTCCGTTTGACATGCTGTTTCCATAAGGCTTGCTCTTTCTTTATTTTTTTGTCCAAAAAAATTTTACTGAGCAAGTCCTTTTTATTTAAATATTTAAATGTCAGTTTCTGGAGAAATCAAGCTTGTGGGGAATCTCGGCAGAATCCTAGATAGCGTTCAACAGAAAAGAATCCCAAGAGACGGGCAAAAAATAGCATGGAAAAGCAAGCGGCTTAAGCTACCAACTGGACGAAATTAAACGAATAGCCGGCAAAGCTTCATCAAATGAGCCAACCTTTCATTGTATCAAGCTCTTGTTGATAGCTGGTGTGTACACAAATTCCAACCAATTGAATTTCAGGCTTCTCTATTATGGCTTGCCGCATGGTTTGATTCCTTTTAGTTGGACAACTCTTTGACGAGTAGACCAAGTGCAGAATTTCAGGTTTGATGAACTTCCTTGCAAGGTCTAGTTGTCGATGCGATTCTTTAATAGAAACCAGATTCTTGGAAATATAAAAACCTTGTTAAATTTCTTTTAAAAAAAGCGATCGTAGATATATCTGGGCATCCACTTCAAGATCCATGCGATGACTCTCCATCTTGGAGTAATGTATGCATGAACCTTTTTCCTTCGAATCGCTTGGAAGATCATCTCTGCTGCTTGTTTGACGGGAGTTACCCAAAATAAACCTTCGCCCTTCGCCATTGCTGTATCAACAAAACCGGGTTGGATATCAGTTACGAACACCTGCTTGTTTTGCTTAAAAACCTGATGCCGAAGACCCTCCAAGTAGTTCGAAACAAAGGCTTTGGAAGCACTATAACTTCCCCCTCCTCGAAGAGCTGCAATCGAGGAAATACCCACTAAATGGCCTTTTCCTTGTTTCAAAAAATGGTGCATAAAAACATTGGCCATTGAACAAAAACCCAGAACGTTTACTTCGATCGTCTCTTTTTCCTTTTCCCAATCGAGTTCCGGATTCAAAAACCCCACGCCTGAGCTCAAAATAGCAAGATTCACGCCTCCTATTTCTTGAATGAGGGCTCTCACCTGAGCCATTGCTTCTTCTGTATGAGAAATATCCACTTGTTTGATGGTTATTTGCGACGGAAATTCCTTTTGTAGGGAAAGAAGAAGCTCTTTGCGGCGGGCGATCACACCTATTTCATAGCCCTCTTTAGCGAGAATTTCTGCAAGTTCTCGTCCCATTCCCGAAGAAGCGCCAATGATGATTGCTTTCATCCTATTTGACAGCGCGAAAAACCCATTCTTTCAAGGACTGGGAAAGCGTTGCTCCACTGTTTATCAGTTTATCAAACATACCAGATCACTGCTCGAGTTTTATTTTCAGATTTATTTTTAAAGCGATGATTTCTACGATGAATGGATGTAGCATTGCCTTGATAAGGAATCAGAGTGGGAAATGAAGCATGAGAATATCGGTGCGAACATGGATCCTATCCTTTTTGCTGATTGAATCCATTCATGCAGAAAATGTGAATTTCGCGATTGTCGGCGGCGGCAGTGGCAGCGGGGTTGGCTATGCAGGCGTTTTGGGGCCTCATAGCACGACATCTCCCCAGGCAATCCTTCTTCCGCCAAATACTCCCTCGGTCCGAACGGTTGCGATCAATCATGCCGGCATTTGCCTCATCGGCTGCGGCAATGCGAGCGGAAACAGCTATGCCGCCAGGATCTTGCCCAGTAGCGTAATTCCCCAAACACTGAATCTACCTGTGAATAATCTAGCCCGGGGTGTGGCGATCAACAATTTGGGAGTTGGTTTTGTCGGCTGCGGCGATGTGAGTAATGGGTATGCTGCCCGCATCGGGCCAAATAGCATAGATCCTCAGGTAATCAATCTTCCTCCTGGCACGAATGGCATCCGGAGAGTTGCGATCAATGATGCCGGCCTTGCCATCATTGGCGGATCCAACCAATTAAGTCCAAATACCGGATATGCTGCTTATGTTTTGTCCGATAGCACAACTCCACAGCAGATCGGGGGAACGGACAACATCAACTACGTTGCGATCAATCATGCCGGCACAGCTCTCATTGGCGGTGGCGACCCTAACGGTTATGCCGCTTTTTTTGTGCCGTATAATAGCACACCTCTCCAAACGTTTACACCTTCTGCGGTTATTTATGCTGTTGCAATCAATGACGCCGGCATTGGCATCATCGGTGGCTACGACGGCTCCAATGGATACGCCGCATTTGTGGTGCCAAATAGCAGGTATCCCCAGGTGATTGCAACCAATATTCCCATTTGGGGCGCCGACATCAACCGGGCCGGTGTAGGGATCATTGGCGGCGGTACAACGCGTGGTTATGCTGCACTTGTTGCTCCAGATGGCACTGTAACTTCGCTCGCGCTTCCCGATACCGTTACTTATCCCATTCTGGACGTTGCGATTAATGACCAAGGTGTCAGCATCATCGGCGGCGAGGACTTGAATGGCAACAGCTATTGTGCGCTTGTTGCGCCCAACGGGACTCTTACGCCATTGACTCTCCCACCTGGAAGCGGCGTCAATTTTGTTGCGATCAATGATTCATTTATTTCATCTGTCGGACCTTACTCGAGCGCGGTGAATACACAATTGGCTGCCATCTATGCTCTGGAAACGCGGCTCATGATGCAAAAATTGGAGATGCCCAACGTGTCCGGCGAGATCGGCTATCTTCTGGCCGACGCAAATGATGATATGAGCGCCATCTATCGAGAAAAGCCCCAGCGCAAAAAATCCATTTGGACCACTTCTTTTGGCGATCATGTGCATTTCAAAGAAAGGGGAAAAATCCCTTCTTTTTCAAATGAAATCGGGGGGATATTAGCGGCTCTCGATTACCATGAGCCCGATCTATTGCTCGGCGGCGCCTTGGGGTATGCGTTTAATTATATTCATTATGGAGAAGGCCAGGGCCAGGGCCACGGTCATCTGCAAGAAGAAACAGCTTGCTTTTATAGCGCGTTTAAAAAAAGCGTTGCCAGGATCCAGGCTGTATTATGGGGAGGGTATTATCAGGTATATAACGAACGCCATGTGCTTTCGGTGATTACCTCAACAGCGCATTTTTCCGGATGGATTTTAGCGCCTCAGGTCGAAATCGCGCTGCCGTTTGCCCTTACGCACAATCGCCTGGGTTGGATCGAGCCTTTTGTCATGATGAATTGGGTCAATGGCTGGCAGGATCATTTTACGGAAAAAGGCGCTTCTGGCTTTAACCTTGTCATGAAAAGCCTCTACTCTTCTCTTTTGCAAAGTGAACTTGGACTGCGTTTTTATGAACATTTTGATTACAGCTGGGGCAGATTTTCTCTCGTTGAGAAGCTGAGCTATGTCAACCAAGTGCCTTTTCATATTCGAAGAGCCAATACTTACTTTCTGATCCCAACTTCTCCATTTCCAATCGAAACCGGCAATTCGCGGATACAAAATCTTGGCGGAATCCAGCTATGCGGCCAATTCTCGCCAAATAATTCATCTTATCCTTCAGGAAGCCTGTCATTCCAGGGATTGCTCGGCTCTTCTTATCAATCCTATTTTGTGAATTTGGAGGTCAGGAAAAACTTTTGAGGGCAATCAACTAAGGAATTGTGACAAAACAAGTTAAAAACTTTTAGCTGTGTCCTGTGTGAGTGCAGCGATAAGAAATTTCATTGCATATTCCCAGTTAGCCGAAAGTGCCCTTTTCGCAGCATCTTCATTTCCGTCCCGGAGTGAAGTAATAATGTTCTGATGATGTTTGTATGAGTGTTCAAGCTGTTCGCTTTTTGCCATATAGCAATGCTCGTAGCAGCTAATCCGCAGGCGCAGTTCAGCGATCATTCGTAGAAGGGTTTTGTTTCTGCATAGTTCTGTAAGTCGACGATGAAATTCACGATCAGCGAGCGACGCTTCATGCGGAGATTTACGCTTGCGATATAGGGTTTCGTTGACTCATCTCTAATTCTTTTATTTGAGTTTGTATAAGCGGAAATGCCAGGAGCATCGCGTGGGTTTCAAGAAGAATAAGAAGGGGATAAAGATCTTCGATTTCTTTTACGCTCAGTTCCTTGATCGTATATCCGACGTTTGGCTCGGATTTCACAAGTCCTGATGTCTCTAGCGAAATGAGCGCTTCGCGCAACGGAGTGCGGCTGACCTTAAGAATGTGCGTGAGTGAAATTTCCTTTACGCGCTCTCCGGGCTTCAGCTTTCCAGAGAGTATGAGTTCAATCATCTTTTCGCGAACAGAGTCTCTTAAAACTTCATAGTCCATATCGTCCTGGCAGTATTGTTTGCTTCCAATCGTTTGCTCGTAATTGCTTGTGGGATACGCAGGGCACACTCAACAAAGCTGCGGCTTGTCGTGCATATTCTTTATATGCCGACTTTAGTCCAGCGTGAAAGACAATAAGCTCTGGCGCATGCAAACAGCTTTTTGCTGCGGCAACTAATTTTGCTTCTGCTCCAGGTAGATTGTACTCACCGCAAGCGAGCCATTGATTGGGAAGATGGTGTTCGATCACAGCGCCACTTTGAAAAACAATTTCAGTTGCGCTGGGCTCAAAATGGATTCCGCCAAGATAAATTGCTCGGTCTATTAAGCTTGCAAAACTCTGCAATTCTTCCGAGAGCTCTTACCAATACGCCTTGGGCGCTAGCATTCGTCCAATCATCGGGAGAAGATCCTATTTCAAAATCGAATACCGGTGCTTTCACCTGCAAAAGTTCTGCTGCTGGGCGCTCATACACAAGACCCGACCAATGGCTTGCCTCAAAAAGAGTTCGAAAATCTGTAAGATTAGCGGAAGCTCGCTCATCTTCTATTGCCATAAGGGTTGCAGCGAGTAGCTCTCCACAAGTTGCACCGAATATTCCAGATGGGACATCGGCAGTGCTGTGTGCACCAGAATGTTTTTGTCGGAGAGTTTGTACCCGCATGCCAATTGACAAGTCCGATCATATCGACGTCGGGAAATTGCGCGTTTAATTCACCGGCAATCTCTGGATATAACGCACTCGCTACGTGGCGTGTTTCTGCAAAAAAGAGTTGGTGGCCGTTGACTTGTGCGCGAAAGACATTTTTTCCTCCGACAATAATCGGCGTTGCGAAAGCTGCATAATGATCTTTTACTTGGTGAAGTAGAGCGGGGGCCACTGGATCAATGGTTGGATTGGAACAAAACGCCCATGAATGCGTCTTCGTCGCCACACAATGATCCATGAAAAGCTCTCTTGGATCCCAGGCCAATAAATAGTAAGATATTCCTTCCAATCTTAACAGGAGGGATTTATGCAAGAGCTTTTAGACAGATGCTGTGGCATTGATGTTCATCAAGAGAGTTTGACCGCCTGCATTATGAAGGGTCATGGCAAGCAGCTCTATAAGGAAATCAGAGAATTCGCAACTTTTACAGATGGCATTCAGGCACTTGGTGCATGGCTCAAAGAACATGAAATTATTCATGTGGCGATTGAGAGTACTGGTGTGTACTGGAAACCTGTTTTTAACGTTTTGGCAGAAGAGAACTTTGATTTTATGCTGGTCAATGCACGGCATGTTAAAAACGTGCCAGGCCATAAAACAGACATGAAGGATAGCGAATGGTTGTGCAAGCTTTTGAAAAATGGACTTCTTGAGAAAAATTTTATACCTCCTGAAGATATGCGCAATCTTCGAGATCTTACTCGTTATCGCAGTAAGCTTGTAGCTTGCATGGCTTCCGAAAAAAACAGGATTATCAAAGTATTAGAAACAGCGAATATCAAGCTTTCCACAGTCCTCTCTGACGTTTTTGGAGAAAGCGGAAGTCGAATTATCGAAGATCTTGCCAAAGGAATCACGGATCCTAAAAAACTTGTAGAACACGTCAATGGTAGAGTCAAGCACTCCAAAGAAGATTTTATCAGAGCTTTGACTGGCCGAGTTACGAAACATCATAGTTTTTTGATTCAGCAATCGCTGAACCACATTTGTTACATTGGAGAAATGATTCAGAAAGTAGAGCAAGAAATCGAGGCTATTACCTCTAAATACACCAAAGAGTTTGAGCTGCTTCAAACAGTTCCCGGAATCAGTAGCACCATTGCAGCTTCTGTTATGGCAGAGATCGGCGTAGATATGAATCAATTCCCCAGCGATCAGCACATTAGCTCTTGGGCAGGTTTGAGTCCGGGAAGTTATGAAAGCGCGGGTAAAAAAAAAGTTCCCGAATCTTGCCGGGTTTAAGGAGCTTGAAAGTCATGCTTGTTCAGGCTGCTTGGGCAGCATCCCGGACGAAAAACACCTACATTGGTTCTAAATATCGGAAACTGGCTTCACGAATCAGCAAGAAAAAGGCATTGATAGCGCTTGCTCACATCATGCTTGTCTCGATTTTA
>CAWESW010000073.1:0-11578 GCA_963811735.1 uncultured Verrucomicrobiae bacterium
CAAACCGCAGGCTATTTTTCCCAGTCGCTTAGGTTAAATGTCGAGAAGAGAGAGGCGCTGCGAGAGATCGACTGGGGAGATGCCGAAGGAAAGCTCGTCTTATTTAAAACGGAGCAATGGGGCGAGGCAGAAAAAAAGATCGTTCAGGAATATCCCGATCGCAAAGAAAGGTGGAACCATCTGCCTGCGATTCCGAATGCAGAAAAGTACAATGACGTGCTAAGGCGCGTCTTGGCTGAATTGGAGATGATCGGAGAAGCTCATAAAGGCAATGTCGTCCTAATCGTCTCTCATGGAAGGGTTTTAAAGACTCTCTCGGCCGAATGCCTGAACAAAGAAGAGAAAGATGTTCCCTATCCTCAAAACTGCGGCATCGCCGTCTTCCGATTCACTACAGAAAAACCGCTGGAATTCCTGGAGATCAGGGCGAATCGGTGATTATTCGCTTTGCTTCTTCGTCAGAGACGATTTTTGGAAGATGGCTGAATTGCAGATCAGCAATCTGTCCATCGAAAGATTTGACGCGTTCATCAGCGGCGCTGAAACGGATTCCCACAAACTCGATGCCCATTTCTTCCAAAGTCTTTTCCAGCGCGCTGATCTGTTCGAGCCGATCATCGACAAAGACCACTTTTTTGGGAACGCGACCCATCGCCTTAAAAAAAGCAATCAATGCCTCGCTCTTGGTATTGTCGCCGCAATAGATCACGCCCTTTTCCAACAGACCTGGATAGGCGGAGGGCAATGTCAGGGTTTCCGGAAAAGCAGAACTCGAAAGAGAGACTTCCACAGAGCTGAGCTGTTTTTGCGTATGTCCAGACTCAATGGGCTCTCTTGCCGTCAGAGCAAAAAGGGAAGTGTTTGACTTTTTAAGCGTTTGAATCAGTTGGGCGGAATCGGGATCGACAAGCCTCACGGGAACAAAAGGTTGAACGAAGAGCCAGAATTTATCGAGGATGGATTCGCTTTCCGCTTTGCTAAGCCCAAGACGCTGCGCTTTTTCTTTGATGTGCCCGCGCCATTGGGCTGATCCCAAATGCAGGCTAGACTCGATCAGGGTGTTGTCGACATCGATAAATACCCATGTTTCTTCGTCGACATGGGGAACTAAATCTTCCATTTTTCCGCTTTCAAAGACCATACCCCATAGGAGCGTTGGGATCAAGCAGAGCGCTGCAAAAAACTTCTTCATAAATAACCATTCACGACTTAAAAATTTGATCCCATTTTAAATGATCCGCAAATACAGATCAACAGCGGCAAAACAAAGTTAAAATTTTAATTACATCTTCCATTGCGCAAACTCTTTAGCGTAGTAGGTGATGATGAAATCCGCGCCTGCTCTGCGGATTCCTCTTAAAATCTCAAGAACTGCTTTTTTCTCGTCGAGCCACCCTTTTTCCGCCGCCGCCTTAAGCATGGCGAACTCCCCGCTCGTATGATAGGCGCCGAGAGGGACATTGGGATGGGCCTGTTTGACGCGATAGATCACATCCAGATAAGCGTGCGCAGGTTTGACCATCAGCATGTCGGCGCCTTCTTGGACGTCGAGGTCGGCTTCGCGGACAGCCTCTTTGGCGTTTGCAGCATCCATCTGGTGCGTGCTCCTGTCTCCAAAGCATGGAGCGCCCTCCGCGGCTGCGCGGAAGGGTCCATAGAGACTGGACTGGTACTTGACTGAATAACTTAAGATGGGAATGTGCTCATATCCCGCAGAATCTAATCCGCAGCGGATCGCGTGGACCATGCCATCGATCATCCCGCTTGGAGCGACGACGTCTGCACCCGCCCGCGCATGGCTAACGGCCTGTTTGACGAGAAGATCAAGTGTCTTATCGTTGTCCACATCGGATTTTCCTGAGCGCTCGCTTAAAAACCCACAGTGTCCATGATCGGTATATTCGCAGAAACAAATATCGGAAACGATCAGCATTTCAGGCGCTGTTTTGCGAATGGTCCCGATCGCCTCCTGCACAATCCCCTGATCGTGGTAGGAGTCGGACCCTAGTGCATCCTTGTGAGAGGGAATGCCAAATAAAATGACAGCGGAGAGGCCCAACTCACAAAGCTCTTCAATTTCCTGGGGCAGCAAATGGATGGGAATCTGAGAGAGCCCCGGCATAGACTCAATCGGCTGCTTAGTTCCTTCTTTACCTTTGATGAACAGAGGAAAAATCAAATCCTTCAGGTTCACATCTGTCTCTCGGATCAGATCCCGAAGAACCGGATGCTGCCTTAAACGCCGTAAACGCAGAGATGGAAATGCCGCCTTCATAATTACCCTTGTCATTCTCAAATTCTCGTGTTACTTATACCTTTTGCTTTTGCAAAGCGCAAGAACCGTTCTTGATGAGGTGTCCATTGATGAAGTTCATTTGCGACCAGATGCTGGCGGGACTTGGAAAATGGCTTCGGGTAGCCGGCTATGACACCCTAATCGTCGACGAGTCCATTGAGGATAAGGAAATCCTTAGCTGCGCTTTGCGCGAAAACCGCCTGCTTTTAACGAGGGACCGCCACTTCCAAGAAATGCAAGCTCCCCCAAAAACAGTGATCTTCTTCAAAAGCAACTCCCTGATTGAGTGCATTAGGGAACTGAATCATGAACTGAAAATCAACTGGCTTTACGCGCCCTTTTCGAGATGTCTGATCTGCAATTCAGCGCTTATAGAACCCTCAAAAGAAGACATTTTGGAGCAAGTTCCAGCGGACATTCGCGCAAGGTCGGAGCAATTCTGGTTCTGCCCGCAGTGCCAAAAAGTCTATTGGGAGGGCAGCCATACGCAAAAAATGCAAAAACAGCTCCAGGACTGGCAAACCATCTGATCAAGGAGAAAATCATGGCTGTACCCCGCGCGGTTAGAAAATTGAAATTTGGACAGCGCGAAAGCTCCCGCGGTTCGATCGATCGCAAAGAGGTCAGTATTAATGCAATACGGACCTCTTTGCGATCGTCTACCCCTAAGGCTTTGGCGCAGTCGAAATTCCAATTTGCTAGCCGCGCGGGGTATACCATTGGACTTGCCGGAGACGTCATGATCGGGCGCACTGTGAATGACATTCTCAGCACTGCTCCTCCGAAATACATTTGGGGCGATCTCCTTTCCCTTTTGCATAGCAGCGATTTCAACCTGGTCAATCTCGAAGCGGCCCTGACGCATAATGTCCACACCCTTCCGAAGAGGTTCAATTTCAAATCAGACCCTCGCAATGTCCAAGCCCTTCTAGAAGGGGCGATCCACGCCGTCAACCTCGCGAACAACCACGTTCTGGACTATTCAGAAGAGGGACTTGTAGAAACTCTAGAGACATTGAACAAAGCGCATATCCAACATGTGGGGGCGGGAAAAAATAGCATCGAGGCTATGGCCCCGGCTATTTTCCAATGCCGCGACCTGAAAATAGGAGTCATTGGCTGCACTGACAATGAAGAAACATGGCAAGCATCTGCCCTGCGATCCGGGACTTTCTACCTCGAAGTCGGCGATCTGGATACAATCAGGGAGCCAATTCTCAACCTTCGTTCTCAAGTCGACTTGATGATTTTATCGATCCATTGGGGACCGAACATGATGGAAAGGCCAACGGATGAGTTTAAAGAGTTCGCGCACAAATTGATTGACGCTGGAGTCGACATCATCCATGGCCATAGCGCCCATCTCTTTCAAGGAGTGGAGGTCTATAACCGCAAACTCATCCTCTATGACACAGGCGATTTTGTCGATGACTACGCCGTCGACCCTCTTTTGCGCAACGACCGCTCTTTTTACTTCCAAGTCGAAGTGGATAAAGACGGAATCCGATCTTTGCGCATGACGCCCGTAGTGATTTCAAACTTCCAGGTGAATAAAGCCAAAGGAACAGAAGCACAGGAAATCAATCAACGCATGCAGCATTTGTCCAAAGAACTTCTCACTCCCCTCCAATTTGACAAAGATCAGCTGTTTCTTGATATAAAAAAGTAAATCATACCTATTTAGATTTGCAAATAATATCCCATTGAATTATTCATTCGAGCAGAACCTACGTACAATTTTTTAAACTGCGGGTGTTTATGAAATCTAATTTGGAACCAAAAACAGAGCGTTTCATCAATGAGCTAACGGATTTAAACGGTCCGCCGATCTATACACTGCCGATTAATGACGCCCGGAAAGTTCTGAACAGTCTGCAGTCACACCCCAAAGAGAAACTGCCTGTGCTTATCGAAGATATGACGATCCCTGCCGGACCCGAGGGTAAAATTTCCATCCGGATCACACGCCCATCCAATGGCAACGGCAAGCTCCCTGTCGTGATGTACTTTCACGGTGGCGGGTGGATCCTGGGGAACAAAGACACCCACGACCGACTTACACGCGCTATCGCCTGCGACGCCAAAGCGGCCGTCGTCTTTGTCAATTACAATCCTTCTCCTGAATCAAAGTATCCTGTACCCATTGAGCAGGCCTATGCAGCCACACAGTACGTCGCCGAACATGGAAAAGACTTAAAGCTCGACTCCTCCCGCCTGGCAGTGATGGGGGACAGCGTCGGAGGAAACATGGCCGCTGTCGTCACCCTGCTTGCAAAGGAGCGCAGGGGCCCCAAAATCCACTATCAAGTCCTCTTCTACCCCGTCACCGATGCAAATTTCAATACGCCCTCGTATCAGCAGTTTGCAGAAGGGCCTTGGCTCACAAAAAAAGCGATGGAATGGTTTTGGAATGCCTACGCACCTAACATTGCAGACAGAAAAAAACACACGGTATGCCCGCTACAGGCCACCCTTGAGCAGCTTAAAGGACTCCCTCCTGCGCTTGTCATCACAGATGAAAACGATGTTTTGCGCGATGAAGGCGAAGCTTATGCCCATAAACTGATGCAGGCAGGCGTCGAAACCACAACGGTTCGTTATCTGGGGACGATTCACGACTTTTTGATGCTCAATGCCCTTAGCGATACGCCTGCCGCAATAAGCGCACGATGGCTTGCAACGACTAGCTTGCAAAACAGATTTGCCCAGCAAAAAATGGTCAAACAAAAAGGCGTGGCTTAGGAATAATGACAGAACCTAACTTGCCTCTATTAGATTGGATAGTCGTAGGAGCTGGCCCCGCGGGGATTGCAGCGATTGGAAAGTTGATCGACCATGGAGTCCCGCCGGAAAAGATCGGCTGGCTGGATCCTCGCTTTTCGGTAGGGGATTTGGGCGAAAAATGGAGCCGTGTTCCCAGCAACACGACCGTTCGGCTCTTTCTCGATTACCTGCACGGGTCGAAAGCGTTCCAATTTAAAAAACGCCCTCAAAAGTTCAAAATTGAAGAGCTGCCTACCAACGAAACCTGCCAGCTTCAAGAGATCGTAGATCCGCTGCAATGGGTCAGCGACACCTTGAGGGGCAAGGTCAACGCGATCCAGGATACGGCAATCGCCTTGAATTTTATCGAGGGCAATTGGGACATTAAAACCCAGAATCAGTTGTACCAGTCTAAAAACGTTATCCTTGCGATCGGTTCCATCCCCAAAAGCCTCCCCAATGCACAACCGGAAGTCATTAGCCTCGAGAATGCCCTGGATATTAAAAAACTCGCCCCGGAGGTCCGGCCCGAAGACACCATCGGAGTCTTCGGTTCCTCTCACTCGGCAATCCTCGTCCTGGCTAACTTACTCGAATTAGGTCCAAAAAAAATCATCAACTTCTACCGCTCCCCTCACAAGTATGCCGTCTATCTGGAAAATTGGATCCTTTACGACGAAACGGGCCTGAAAGGATTTACCGCACGCTGGGCCAAGCAGAATCTGGAAAAAAAACTTCCGGATATCCTCGAGCGGATTCTCATCTCAAACCCCGTCTTTGATGAATCCCTTTCTCTTTGCAATAAGGTCATCTATGCCGTGGGTTTTGAAAAGAGAAAGCTCCCTGTTCTCGAACAATTTGAGCATCCCGCTTACGACGCAAGCACAGGGATCATTGCCCCGGGCCTCTTTGGAGTGGGAATTGCCTTTCCACAGGCCAAATTCAACCCCTTAGGACAGCTTGAGCATCGGGTCGGGCTCTGGAAGTTTATGGACTATCTGAACTCGATTCTCCCCATCTGGGTCAAGTACGCAAATACTTGAGAGGTATACTGCGGTCGGCCTGAAACTTGGATTTGGACCCTTAGCGATAAGCTCCCGCGGTTCGACGATCGCAAGTCGGTCAATATTAGGAATATGAACCCGTTTGCGATCGTTGAATCCCGGGGCTTTGGCGCAGCCGAAATTCAAAGTTTGAGCCCGATTGGGGTATAATTGCAAAACTCGCTTTGGAGGCCAAATTTGATGATTTTGGCCCAAAATGGAGTTTTGCAATTTCCTCAAGGGACACTTTTCCACCGATCTGCTAAAATGCAACCATGACGCTATTTCTCAACTGTCAATCCTTAAGTAAATCGTTTGGGAACCGCACCCTCTTCGAGAATCTGTCTTTTAGCATTTTCTCCGGAGACAGAGTCGGACTGATCGGCCCCAATGGGTCCGGAAAGTCGACACTTCTCAAAATCCTCTCAGGCTCCGAAAAGCAAAATTCGGGGACGGTCTCTGCAAAGCGCGGCTTAAAAGTAGGCTATGTTCCACAAACCTGTGAATTTCCCGACAAATCTCCTCACGACATCCTGATGAACTCTTTTAGCGAGGGTGATGAGAGGCCGGATTATGAAAGGGAGCTCCTCGTAGAGACCTGGCTGAGCAAGCTCGGCTTTACTGGTGAGGAAACATCAGCAGAGCGCCTATCCGGCGGTTGGAAAAAACGGCTGATGCTGGCCCAAGAGCTCCTGGCATCTCCCGATCTGCTCCTGTTGGACGAACCGACGAACCACCTCGACCTGGAAGGAATCCTCTGGCTGGAAAAATTCCTTCCCAAAGAAGCCCCCTCTTATCTTCTGGTCAGCCACGACCGCTTTTTCCTTCAGAACATGGTGAATCGCACGATCGAAATCAACCCCGTGTATCCGGGGGGCCTATTTGCCATCGATGGAACCTACGCAGAGTTTCTCGAGTTAAAAGAGGGATTTCTAAAAGGCCAGATCGAACAGGAGCGTTCGATCGCCTCAAAAGCGCGCAAAGAGCTCGACTGGCTGCGCCAATCTCCAAAGGCCCGGACCTCAAAATCCAAATCCCGAGTCGAAGATGCCCATGAACTCCTGCAAGAACTCTCAAACATCAAGGGCAGGAATTTGCAGAAGAAAGCCGGCATCGATTTCGCAGCAAGCGAGAGGGAAACAAAAAAGCTGCTCGCTGCGAAAAACCTCTCCAAAGAAATTAATGGCCGCCTTCTGTTCAAACATCTTGACTTTACCCTTTCTCCCGGCACAAGAATTGGACTGATGGGCCCCAATGGCTCGGGAAAGACCACTCTGCTGAAAATGCTCGCCGGCGAAGTCCTCCCTGACTTAGGAACGATCAAAAAAGCCGACGACCTCAAGATCGTCTATTTCGACCAGCACCGCATGCAGCTTCCTAACCACATCACCTTGCGCGAAGCTCTCTCTCCCAGTGGAGACTTTGTCACTTTCCGTGGGCAGAAGATCCACGTCAACGGCTGGTGCAAACGATTCCTCTTTTCCCCGGAAATCCTCGACATGCCCCTCGACAAACTCTCCGGCGGCGAACGGGCCCGCATCGCAATCGCGCACCTCATGCTGCAGCCCGCCGACCTGCTCCTTCTCGACGAGCCCACAAACGACCTCGACATCCCGACCCTGGAAACACTCGAGGAGAGCCTTGTCGATTTTCCCGGGGCAGTCGTCCTCATTACGCACGATCGGTGCATGCTGGATCGCATTTGCAACACTCTGCTCGCTTTGGGAGACCCCGAGAAAAACCAGCTTTTTCCCGATTTTTTCCAATGGGAGGCCTCTTTAAAAACTTCTGCAGCTTCGCCTAAGCCTAAAGAAAAAAAGGCAGACAGCACGCCTGCAAAAGGAAAACTCACCTACGCGGAGAAAAAAGAGTACGACCAAATCGAAGGTAAGATCCTCGCATTGGAGGCTGAGGTACAAAAGCTCAACCACTCCCTGGAAAATGCTGAAATCGCCCAAGATCCCCAGCGTCTCCAAGACATCTGCTCCCAAGTTGGGCTGGCAGAAAACCAAATCGAACAACTCTACTTGCGCTTTGAAGAGCTTGAAAAAAAGCTCCGTGGATAAAATAGAAGAGGCGCTTAAGCCACTCTTCAAGAGTTGACATAAGCGCCTCAATAGGCGAGCAAAAAAAGCCGAATTCTTACTTGATATGCTTGCTAAGGCATCCGGCGAGCTTGAGCATGTCGACCGGTTTTTTACCGATCACTTCTGCTAGCTTGCTGTCCGGATTGATCATTCTTCTGTTCTTTGTGTCTTGGCACTTGTGAGCTTTAATATAAGCCCAGAGTTTTTTGACAACCTGCGGACGTGTCAAAGATTTTGCGCCGCATACTGCCTGTAGCTCTGGAGATAAAGAATAAGGCTTCTGGACTAAGTTGGATTTTCTTTTTCCGCCGGCTTTCTTTTTAGCTGGTTTTCTCTTTGCAACTGTTTTTTTCTTTGCTGCTGATTTTTTCTTTTTGGCCATAAAAACTACCCTTTTTCAATTTGAGGTTTTGAGAAAATCGCAATCATGCAATTCCCATCTCTTCTACTTAAGTCGTGTAGGGGCTTTGAGAAATTCATGCAAGGTTTTTTTTTGTTTTTTTCAAAAATCCAGAAAAAAAAGGAGCTGTGTGGATCATTTATCGCAGGATTCAAGTCAATGGTACTTCCTTCTAGATCGCGCCATTAGCAATTAATTACTTATGTTCATAAAAAAACAAACGTAAATAAAATGTGTTTTGAAAATAATATTTTATGATATAATGACATCTGAAAAACTATGTACTGAAACAATATATATATTAAAAAAAGACTATAACAATGGCTTCAACACCACCTCAAGCACAGGCTTCAATTTTTCCAACAGCACAACTAATTCCGGTCCAAGACCAACCGCAATATAGTTTCAATGAACTTCCAGAGGAAATTATTTTAAAAATTTTTGGTGATCTGAAAGTTTCGGAAGCAATGAATGCTAAGAGGGTCTGTAAAAGATGGGAAATACTTCTTAACGATGATCTTCTTTGGAAACACTTTTTAAGACGGGATTTTAATCATTGCAATGATCCCTTAAAAACGGAAGACTCTCGCAAAGCTTATAAATTTCGTCACGTCCTTCACTCAAACATTGTCAATAGATTTTATGCTTCTCGTATCCTTAAAGGAGGGCATAAAAAGCAAGTCTCCTCCTTTGTTTTTGCCGATGAATTGCTCATTTCAGGTTCTTACGACAAAACGATCAAAATCTGGGACACAAGGACAGGTCATTGCATACGCACTCTTGATGGAATCCCAGCCCCTGTTACGTCCCTTCTCTATGCCGACAGAAAGCTCGTTTCAGGCGATCGCAACGGCACAGTCAAAATCTGGGACATAAATACAGGCGATTGCTTACACACCCTTGAAGGGCCTCCACGCAAAATTGGCTCCCTATTCTATGCTAATGGAATGATCATAATAGCCTCTTCCGGCGAGACTAGGATCTGGGATATAGATAAAAACAATTGCTCATTCCTGCGTAGCGAAGAAACTATGGGTAGCTACCAGACTTGCCCATTTCGATGGAAAACTATACTCGGGATCCAATCGCTTCATCAAAGTCTGGGATATAAAGACCACAACTTACTTATCTCCCTTTGAAATCCATCCAGGCGCGACTTTAGCCATTGACAACGTTGTGACATCTGTTGTCTGTGCCGATGGGAAGCTCTTTGCTAGATCTCTCGGCGGTGCGATCAAGATCTGGGATTTAGAAGGCGCAGGCGAATGCTTACATACCTTTAAAGGGAGTTCAGGCTTAGGCTCCCTTAATTATACCAATGAATTTCTCACTTCGCTAACTTACGCTGAGATCCAGATCTGGGATATCCATAAAGGCGTTTGCTTGGTCACCCTTGCGGAAGAGCTCAATGACGTTTGCTCCCATGCCTTTGCGAATGAGAAACTCTTTTTAGGTTTCAATGATGGAAGTATTCAAGTCTGGGATTTTAATAACATTACAGCCGACTACAGCGGCATGCGATTCCTTAGATCCAGGGAATCCGTGTGATGTAAAATGCTGCCTCCAATGAAATGCAGCTTGATTCTCAAAGAACAAAGAATGTAAACATCGGTTCAAAAGAACCTGAAAATCGACGAAGCCTTAATTCGAAGTCAGTCTCTAAGGAGCTCAATTTGAAAGACTCCGAAAAGAATTCGTTCTCAAGGGAAATGAATTTTCAAACACTTTCTAAGAAAGCAAAATTAAGAATGAGAATCTATGGGCAAAGAAGGAATCCTCATCGGGTGCGACAGGAACCAGGAATGGCTTCTCCCCTGGTGGTGGGATCATTACTCGGCGCATAACGCTTACCCAGTCGCATTTGCGGATTTCGGGATGTCCAAAAAAGCCCTGGCCTGGTGTCGAGAAAAAGGGAAAATGCTTAAGCCTCCCGGCTCTTCAGACGTCGTGCCAAACAAGAAGTCTCTTCAGAAGAAAAGAAGCGGTGGGAAAGCCGTTATGGAACAGGAATCTGGTTTTGCCGCTCTGCCTGGTTTAAAAAGCCTTTGGCCCTTCTACACTCTCCCTTCGAACTAGGAATCTGGACTGGACCTCGATTGTCAGATCAACGGCCCATTGGAGCCACTCTTCAATTCCTTGGCCTTTGGAGCGGACATTGGATTGGTCAGAGAGCCTCATTTCATTCAAAACTATGAGGAAGAAAGGATCTCTGCTCCCCGGAGAGGTCAATTACAATTCAGGCGTCATCGTCTTTCGCAAAGAGGCTAGCATTCTGCATCGGTTCGCAGAAGAGGCTTCGAAAAACAGCGCGCAGTACGCCGGAGATCAACAGGCCATGTGCCGGGCCATTTTTCTCCATCGTCCTTCCCTAGTGGAACTCCCCCAACTATACAACTGGCTCAGAGTCCTCGGCCCAATCTGAAGCCCTCGTTTACCACTATACGGGCGGCCAAGGAAAAATAGAGATCCTGAAAACCGTCCATCCCTCCTTGAGATGCAACTAAAAGTTGCACTCAATGAAAAGAGGCTGCAAAGATTGATGCAGTGCAAGCAGATATCAACGCAAGGACGCAGAGAAATTATTTACGCCGGTGAGAAGCAGGTCGGCGGGGCCGTCGCTGCCAGTCATGGCCGGCTCGTCATGGCCCGCTCCGCGGGCCCGTCAGGCGTCGGCCCGCGTCAGCACGAAGACCGGGATCGTCCGCGTCGTCTTCTTCTGGTATTCGGCGTATCCGGGCACGCCGCGACCGCCCGCTGCCACCAGGTCGCGTAGTCGGCGTCGTGCACCTCGCGGGCCTGGTGTCCTTCTTGACCGGGCCGTCCTGCAGCTCCACGTGCGGGTTCGCGGTCAGGTTGTAGTACCAGACCGGGTGCCCAGGCGCCCCGCCCAGCGACGCCACCACCGCGTACTCGCCGTCGTGCTCGACCCGCATCAGCGGGGTCTTCCGGATCTTCCCGGTCTTCGCGCCCACCGACGTCAAGATGATCA
>CAWESW010000074.1:0-46932 GCA_963811735.1 uncultured Verrucomicrobiae bacterium
CGGGGTGATGGAGAACGGATTGGTCAGCCCCAGCGTGGAGGGCACTCCCCAAGGAGGCCCACTTTCGCCACTGCTGTCGAACCTCGTGCTCGACGAACTCGACCGAGAGCTAGAGCGACGCGGCCACCGCCACCTGCGCTACGCCGATGATTGCAATATCTACGTGCGCAGCGAGCGGGCAGGGCAACGGGTGATGGAAAGCATTACGCGATTCATCACGCAAAAGCTCAAACTCAAGGTGAATGAGACGAAGAGCGCGGTGGCGCGACCGCAGGAGCGGAAGTTTCTTGGATTCAGCTTTAGTGCTGGTCCAGAGATCAAGCGCATCATTGCGCCGAAAGCTCTGGAGCGCTTTAAGCATCGAATTCGGGGAATCACACTTCGGGCAAAAGGCGTCAGCCTGGAGACGACGATAGCGGAGCTAGCTTCGTATATGCGAGGTTGGCGCAGCTATTTCGGTTTCTGCGAAACGCCCTATGTGCTGATTCAGCTGACCCGCTGGGTCCGGCTTCGACTGCGAGCAGCTATGTGGCGGCAATGGAAAACACCCCGCCGTCGCCGAGCAGCTCTGTTAGCACTGGGGGTTCGCCCACGACTGGCCAGCAACACGGCTGGCAGCGGACTCGGCCCCTGGTATCTGGCCCGGGCCAAAGCCCTCTCTGTGGGGCTCTCCAATGCTTACTTCAAATCGCTTGGACTTCCGACATTGATCGATGGCTGCTAGCGTAACCAACTCGAACCGCCGTGTACGGACCCGTACGCACGGTGGTGTGGCAGGGGTCGGTGGGTGACCGCCGCCCCTATGCCGATCAAGTCGGCTAGCGGTGACGGCACGGCACGCTAACTTGACGTAAAACGCCCTACGCTTTCTTGTGACTTACGGCGTGTCGTCCGCTCTCAGTCGGAGGTTTGGCGACAACCCGTCAAACTGGGTTACTTCCGAGTAGCCGACCACTCGGGAGTTTATCGCTTGCGCGTTGCGAACAGGCTTCGGGGCGCAACCGATCGGCTCATTGGCCAGGCACTTCGGTTTGCTGCCTGATCTCACGCTCACGTAACCAAGTGAAGATGACGGGCTTTCCCAGCGCATGTTCTGCTCATTCCAGACGATGTCTTTGCGGGCGATCCTCAGCACATACCTCTTTCCCATCACGACCAGACCTCTTTGGGCCGGCGGATGCCATGTGCCTTCACCGCCTCGATGGAAGCCTTGCCGCAGATGCCGCAACTGGAGGTCATGAAGAAATTGCGACGGGTCTGCTCGGGTTCCAGTTCCAATGATGTCTCGGTTAGCTGCACATCCACCGATATTGCCACTCGCTTGCGGGCTCGTCGTCTTGCCGTGCCATCCGGCTGCCGTAACTCTGTCTTGCCATAATCCAAGGACACGATCTGTTCGCGTCTTTCGATAGACCTTCGGTGACACGAGAAGCCAGCGGTCAATTCCAGGTCGTGTCCCGGCGTGCGCATGGTGACGCTGAGGGGCGGTTCCATCGAGCGAATCTCAAGGGGTTCTTCTGCGACAAGGCAGTCTTGTGCGCGGCGTACCTGCCCGTCTTGCCATTCCGTGACCTGCGTCACGTCAATGCTGTTTAGTTTGTGCAGAACGTACGGGTCTTAGCCAAAAGGTCGAACACGCCATCGCCGAACATCTGATTAAATAGAAGGCCGATCTCAATTTGAGCGGCGGGAGCGCCTCCCGGGACATTCCAGAGATGCAGGCCTTGGGCGACCCGAGCAGTAAAAGCATCGACCCATCCCCAGAAGGAAGCCACTGTCGTATCGAGGTCGGGAGATCCATGCGCCGTGACGAAATGGGAGCCGGGATAGACTTTGCCCATCCCGATCGGGAAGAGGATCTGGAATTCGTCGCGAGGAACCCATTTGCCTGTAATTTTTGCGCGCACGAGAGCGTTTTCTGCCTCACTCAAATGGGAAAACTGATTGAGCCACAGCTCAAAATGAAAAAAGGCATAGGGCTCGATTACTTTAATGGCATTGATCTGGTCGATGTAGTCAAGGACGGCAGAGAGGAGAAAGCACGGGGTCTTCGCCTTTAATATCAAATCGCAAAGGACATGGCTGACCCTTTCGTGTTTCTGCTTGTCATTCAACCGCTGAAATTCTTTGCTTTGGAACTCTTTGAAAATGCGTGGAAGATTTTCGAATTTTTGGAAGGAGATTTTAAAATCTCCAAGATCCTGCGCCTCGCGCTTGGAATCCTTCTTCCAGAGCCTTTTCTCCATAGAAAAACACTACAAAAAAATTAAAAAAAACGGATTGAGCAGGACTCGAACCTGCGACCACCCACTTAGAAGGCGGGTGCTCTATCCAGCTGAGCTATCAATCCAAGAACCTTCTTTTGGCCCTTCAGAGGGTATCTACAAAGTAAGGTTTCGTCGATTTTCGGGATTATTTTGACCGATTTTCGATTCAAATTGCAGGGGTCATATACGTAAGTTGATATTACCCCTGCAATTTGAATCGAAAAGCGGCTCGAAAGAACCGAAAATCGACAGAAATTTACTTTGTAGACGCCCTCTCAGTCCGAATAATGCCAGAAGGAATTTATAATCTCAAATGGCCGAATTTTAATAAAGGCTCATTCCGGAGCGACGAGATCAATCGCCTGATCAAACTCTTTCTTGTTGGCCTGATCGCGATAAATTTCTTGTTGCTGCTCGGTCAGCTTCTGGTAGTCCTGGAAGGAGTGAATGATATGAGGTCTGACAAAAATGATCACATTGCGTTTTTCATCATTCTGTCTTGTTTTGCTAAAAGCAGCTCCGATCCATGGGAGGCCTCCGAGGCAAGGCAGCCCGGCCTTGTGCTGCGCCTTGGTATTGCGGATCATCCCGCTGAGGACGAGGAAGTGCTTGTCGGGCACGTGAACATGGGTTGCCATATTCGTCTTGGTCGTGCGGATCCCGTTGACCTGAGAATTGGTGTTCATCGGGTCATGATCTGAGGCTCTCTGTGATCTCCTCGTTCAAGTTCAAGGTGATCACATCTCCTTCGCCAAGGCGCGGGGTAATGCTCAGGCTGACGCCGATGTCGCGGTATTCGATATTGGCCGACGTCTGCTGGCTTTGCCCATCGTGGTCACAACCGAACCCGTGAACGGAATATTGTCTCCGACGAAGATTGTCGAGTTCTATCGTCCTGGGTGATGATCTTTTGATTGAGGACAATGGTGCTGCTTCCATCGATCTGGAGCGCAGAAACTAACGAGCCCAAAGAGAAGTAGGATTTGCCTTTATGCATGATCACATCGCCAATGACACCGAGATCGAACCCGGGGACAAGCGGGATCTGGTCAAGTCCCGTTGGGGTGTTCGTCGCATTGATCCCTTTCATCGTGTGGGCAAATCCGCCGGGAGCGTGGCTTCCGGGCGCAAAATTTCCACCCCCAAAGCCCAATCTGTTATTATATTGGCCCCCGGCAGCCCATTGCAGACCAAACTCCATGCTCTTTTTCACATCGGTCTCGATCACGAGGACTTCGATAAACACCTGGCGCAGAGGAATGTCTAGACTTGCGACCAGCTTGTTGAGTTTCTGCAAGGTGTCGGCATCGGCTGAGAAAAGCAGCGAGTTGGTCGCCTTGACCCATTGAAGAGACTGAATGGCGTTGATCAACTTGATCGGTGCGTCGGGCTGGTTGCGCAGATCGGCAGCGACTTTTTTAAGAGACTCTTCTAATTCGGGCCCTTCATGATATTGGAGCTTATAGACAAAAAACTCGTAACGCTCGCTGTCTTTGACATCGAGCATGACATTGTTAGACGCGAGGAGCCCGTCCATCCCCTTTTGAGATAAATGACCTGGCAGATTGCCGGAACCCGGAACCTCATCGCTCTTATGGATGACGAAATACCCCGATTCCGAAGCGACGCCCAATCCATGCACTTTCAGCAACTGGATCAAAGCCTGCACGACCATTTCAGAACTGACGGCCTTGCCTGTCGAAAGCGAGATTTTAAAATTGAGATCGCGGCTGTCGTAGATGAAATTCTCTTCAGAAATTTTGGATACAAAACGGATAAATTCAATGACAGGAACGTCATTGAAATTGATAGAGTGGCCAGCGCAGGGTTGTGGCTGAAGCAGTTCAGCAACCGCTTCACTCTCTTCTTCCGCATTCAAAATCGAAACATTTTGGGAAGAGAACAACAAACTTGCGAGGCCACCGCGAAGGATTAACTTAATCAGCTTATTCGTCTTCATTCTACTCGTAATTCACGGCTAGCCACGAACATTATACGCATCTTCCAACTTTTTTGAGTAGTGTTTTTCAAAATCGCACTGAGAAATTCGTTTTAAATAAATTTTACACGGCGTTTTTGATTAAGATATTTTAAATGAAGCTCACAAAAATGTTTTTAAATGTTCTTTTAACGGTTGCGTGATATTTCCTGACGTGAATAATCTTTAGCGCACCGGAAAAATTTTCATCCCTTGGAGATCAATCGTGAAAGCAGTGACCATCGACAATCTGGATATTAAAGATCACATGCGGTGGGCGCAGGATCAAGAGATCCTGGATACAGCTTTTGTCACTGAGGCCTCGCTTGTAGCGCCCCATCCCGAAATCTTAGGGATGTCGATGATCTATCCCTCGAAATTCGAGGAACTGTTCGAGCTTCAGAAAAAAAATCAACACTGGGCTTCTTTTTCCCCTCCGAAAAATTTCCACCTCTTTGGAAGGAGCTTTTTTTCCTACCGTTTGTTTCCCGGCATGCACTGGGAAGACGCAGAAGAAGGCGAGGAAGATTCTGAAGATCAAAATGATCCCGACCACGACCTGATCCAGGCCGTATTCCGGATCAAAAAAATGGGAGGCCAGACCCCTTCTCTTTTTGAAAAAGACAAATCTGCTATGCTCAACCTTCTCGAGTCCATCAAATGGATCAATAAGCTGCTAAAACAGATCACCGCGAGAAAGCTTCAGTATCAAAAGGGGTAAGTTTCATGCCGATTGGTTTATCTGTGCTTGGAGCGACGGGCAAGATGGGAAAAAGGATTTTGGAGCTCGCGCACAAAGATCCTGAGTTCCATATTGCAGGCTCTCCCCCTGATCTTTTAAAATGCGACGTCGCCATCGACTTCACTGTCCATGAAGCGACAAAAGAACATTTACAGGCAGCCCTTAAAGCGGCCAAACCTATTGTGATCGGGACCACGGGACACTCTCAAGAGGAAATCAAAGAGATCGAGGAAGCTTCCAAGTCGATCCCCATTCTTTACTCCCCAAACTTTAGCTTCGGGATGGCGCTTTGCTTGGACGCAGCTTCCCGTTTCGGAAGAGCTCTGTATGGGGACTGCACGATCACGATTGTTGAAACCCATCACATCCACAAAAAAGACAGTCCCAGCGGGACAGCGATTGCTCTTGCGAAAGCAGTCGGCAATGGCAGGATTGTCACAGAAAATGCAGCTACACTTCCACGCAGCAAAGAGGAAATCGTTATCTGTTCGATCCGCTCCGGGGAAGTGATTGGCGAACATCACATCCTTTTCGAGTGCGGCCATGAGCGGATCGAGCTAAAGCACACTTCCCATTCCCGCGATGCATTTGCAAGCGGCGCGTTGATGGGGGCCAAATTTTTGGTGGGCCAACCACCGGGACTTTACTCGCTCAAAGATTTGTTTACTTATGAGTAACGTTGTCTATCTAGGTCTTGGAAGCAATATTGGAGATAGCGTTGCCATCATAAAAAATGCAATCCAATCCATCTCTAAAATCCCTCTTACCCGACACCTCAAAACCTCACGGCTTTTTCTCACAACCCCAGTCAGCGACATCCCTCAAGCCGACTACATCAATGCCGTCTGCAAGCTTCAAACCTCCCTTCCGGTGGAAGGACTTTTCCAGGAACTTCAAAAAATCGAGGTCGACCTGGGTAAAAAAATCAAGCCCAAGAACGCTCCCCGAGAAATCGATATCGACATCCTTTTTTTTGGCACCGTCTCCTGCGACAATGCCCAGCTGCAGATCCCCCATCCCCGCTGGAAAGAACGGTTGTTTGTCCTGATGCCGCTTTGGGATGTGACAGAAGAAATCACCTATCCAATTGACAATAAAGGAGCTACAGAGACTCTTCGCCTTGAAGATTTTATCCGCTCATTCTCCAACCCCCATCAAGAGCGGGTCACTCCTATAAATTCGCACAATTGACCCTTGAACTAAACTGCCATAAGGAGCGATCATGAATGCTATGAAAGACATACCTATAAAAGATTTCTTCATCGGCAAAAAACACCCACTCGCTGTGATGTCGGGCCCCTGTGTCATCGAAAGCCTGGATCACGCGCTCTCTTCTGCAGAAGAACTCGTGCGCATCTTCGGCGATCAAAAGGGAATCAATTACATCTATAAGTCGAGCTACGACAAGGCCAACCGTTCCTCTTATTCTTCTTTCCGCGGACCCGGCCTGGAAGAAGGATTGAAGATTTTGGAGCGGATAAAAAAAGAATTCAATGTTCCCGTCCTCACCGATGTGCATTCTCCCGAAGAGGCCGCGGCTGCCGGACAGGTGTGCGACATTCTCCAAATCCCCGCCTTCCTCTGCCGCCAGACAGATCTCATCGAAGCTGCTGCTAAAACGGGCGCTGTGATCAACGTCAAGAAAGGGCAATTCATGGCCCCATGGGACATGCAGAATGTCGTCGATAAGATCATCGCGGCAGGGAATGAAAAAATCATTCTCACCGACCGCGGAACGACGTTCGGTTATAACAATCTCGTCAGCGATATGCGGACGATTCCGATCATGCAGAAGTTTGGGTTCCCGGTCTGTTTCGATGCTTCCCACTCCGTGCAAATTCCCGGAGGGCTCGGGAACGCCTCAGGTGGCCAGCGCGAATTTATCCCAACGCTTTCCCGCTCGGCCATTGCCGCAGGCTGCAACTGCCTCTTCATCGAGTCCCACCCCAATCCACCGACCGCTAAAAGCGACAAAGACTCCGTTTACCCCTTCTCTGAACTCCCCAAACTTTTAACCGAGCTAGGTAAACTTTATCATCTCGTACAAGGGTTTTAGGGATGTTCCGCCGGACGACGACCTTTTGTTTGCTCTTTCTGGGAATTATCACCCTCCTGTGGGGATTTTCACTGGCACGCGTCCGCTCCGAGGATATCGCCTCGATTAAAGAAAAAATTAAACAGCAGGAGCTTGCCAGCTCGACCAGCATTTTCTCTACAACCCAGCAGCAACGCAAAGGCGTCGTCAAAGAAATCTGGTTCACGCAGGAAGATAATTCGCGGCTGCATTACCGGATCTTTAGCGAGTCTTCTCTGCTGACGATCAAACCGGAGGGCAAGAACTTCGACCTGATTGAAAAGTTGGAAAAAATTAAGTGCTGGATGCAAGATAAGCTTTATGCCCCTGCTGCCGGAGCCGGCCCGATGCAACAGATCCGCTTTCTCGCCGCCGAAGAGGGGTTATACCGTTACGCCTCCCAGGAGTTTTTGGCTCAGTCGGTCGCCCTTTCTTTGTATCGACTCGGTGGCCATGAACTCCCCAAAGGGATGTTGACGACAAAACCGTTTCTCAAAGGGATTGCGGAAGACGTCTCCTTCGCCGTCTCCGGGAAAAGCCCCCAATTCAATGCGAAGCATTTTAAAGCAGAGCTAAATACACTTGAGGAGAAAAGGTGAAAAACTATCTTGCACTCAGTCTTGCTCTTTGCATGGCTCCCCTTGCGGCAAATGCTCCTGGAGATCCCCGACAACGGCTCTCTCTCTTCAACCAATGCCAGTTACGATGGAAACTCCCTCCTGCTCACAGGCCACGTCTCCCTTGACCACGGTCTTGGAAAAATGACCGCCGAAGAAGCTTCTTTGCAGCGCCAAGAGGCGGAGAAGGACTTCCCCTTCTCTGTGATCCAGCTCCGTAAAGACGTGCTCCTGGCTTTGAAGAACAGCGCACAGATCACTTGCGGCAGCGCCGATCTTGATTTTACAGCTCTCAAAGGAATCCTGCTTCCTCCTGAAAACGGCAAAGTGGTCTATTCCGATCAGATCAGAAAGAAAAAGGGCGGCGACACCACGCCTTTTAAGCTCAGCGGACAATTTGTCGAGCTTAACTTCTACAAGCAATCGCACGACGGGAATAAAACCGATTATGAGATTGATAACATCCTGGCCAAAGAGGGCGTTGTCATCGAATACGCAGACAATTTTCAACTCGAGGCCCACCACGCCCTCTACCGCAAAGAGCATTCTCGCGACAATAAAACATCCAAACGGGAGTTCCAGGGCGTCGTCACTGCCTATCCGCAAGATGAGCAATCCCAATGCCATCTCTCCCACGACGGCGATGATGTGTTTGCAGACATGGTCGACATCGACCTTCTCAACTCCAAGATCTCCCTCTTGCACCCCAAAGGAGTCCTCGCAACATCCATCCTGCCCCATCTTCAGAAAGGAGAAATGCACTTTCAGTCGGACTATCTCTATTGGGACCAAGCCAAAAATGCGCTCACGCTGAAGGGGCATGTCGCCATCGACGAGGCCACCCTAGGCACACTCCATGCCCAGGATGAGTTGCAGATCACTCAAACAAGCGTCGGCGGCAAACGGCTGCTCAAGGGCATTTACTCTCAGGGGCCCTCCACTCTCGTTTACAAAGATGAGCTCAATCATTCCCATAAACTGGTATCGCATGGCAGCATCAATCTCGACCGCGACAAGCTGCGGGCGACGATCGACAGCCCGGAAAAAGACGGCGCCGTTTCCATGGACAAACAACTTTACTACGAAGAATCGGAAATCGCCTTCTATGCCGACAATGCATCGCTTGAGTATTCGATCGCCGGCGATCGCTTGCAACCCTCGTCGCTGACTTTGAAAGGAAATGTACGCCTCTTTTCCCACGACCCTCTAGCGCCGCCGCGCTTCGGCTCTGCCGACCGGCTCACTTATTCCTTAACGACGCGCACACTGATCCTGTCGGCAAACCCCGGCAAAAAAGTCCTCTTTTGGGATGAGACGCAAGGGATGCACCTCAGCGCTCCTGAAGTCCACATCGTCTACGACCCTGAGACAAAACAACAGAACGTCAAAGGGATCGGTGCCGTCCAGTTTTCCTTTACCCCGGAAGAGCAAAACAAGCTCCAACAACTCTTCCCGCAACTCAAGTCGATCAAATGAACGAAAAGCCTTATTCCCCATTGCGCTCACCGCTTTCCCCAATCAACCCAGTGTTCGGACGTAAACAGCTACCTCGCACGGCAGCTAAAACGGTGTCGACCGGAATTGCTCCCTTACTCAAAGCGGACCACCTCGTCAAAGTCTACGGTGGCAAGCCTGTCGTCAACGGCCTGAGCTTGCAAGTGGGAAAAGGGGAAGTCATCGGACTGCTCGGCCCCAACGGCGCCGGAAAAACGACAGCCTTTTACATGACGATCGGCCTGATCAAGCCCGATTCGGGCAAAGTCTTTTTCAATGGAAGGGAAGTCACGCACCTGTCCATCGACGAGCGGGCCAAGATGGGAATGGGTTATCTCGCTCAAGAACCTTCCGTTTTCCGCCATCTAACTGTCGAAGAGAATATCCTCTGCATCTTGGAAACGCTCAACCTGACTGCCGCCGAGAGGAAAAGCCGCTTGCAGACCCTCCTCGGTGAATTGCACCTGACAGCGCTTGCAAAGAAAAAAGCCAGCAGCCTTTCCGGCGGAGAGCGCAGACGCCTCGAAATCACACGCGCCCTCATCATCGAGCCCTCCCTTTTGCTGCTCGATGAACCGTTCGCCAATATCGACCCGATTGCCGTCAACGACGTGAAGACGATGATCCGCCATCTTAAAGGCAAAGGGATCAGCGTCCTGATCACAGACCACAATGCGCGTGAGATCTTTACGATCGTCGATCGCAGCTACCTAGTCCGCGAAGGCAAGGTCTTGATGTCCGGCACCGTGCATGAGCTTCTGGAAAGCTCGGAAGCCAGATCCTCCTACTTCGGCGAAGATTTTAAGTTGTAGAGGGAATTGGAAAATGACACGTTTGGGGCTAAGTTCAAACGTGTCATGCCATTTAGTCATTTTTAGTGTGGTATTTTCCGGGGGCCGTATTGTTTGTGACTTCTGTATTGCCAGGCATATAGTCTTCAATAATATGAAATTCTTCCTCTATATCATCAGAAGTACCGCTTTCAATTTTGAAAGAGACGAGCAACCCTTGGTGATCGGTGAGGGCATTTGCTGGATCTACCAGCTGATTGTCTTCATCAAGCTCAAAAGTGCGTAGCTGTTCAACATCAAATGAGGAGAATTTATTTTCTTGTCCCTTTCGAATGAGAGCATAATCATCGACTTCCCAATTTACCCTTACTCCATCGACAATGTATGGGTGTATTCCATCTTTTCCTCCGGCATATTCGTCTAACAAGCCTGTCCAAGTCGCATTTTGCGGGGTCAAGGTAAACGGATCCGCCTCCCTTTCATAGTTATCGACATACATATCTCGAATGCCGGAGGAAACATATTCCCCTTGTTCATCTGCTGAGTGTCCAATATTGAGATCGCCAAGCAGAATGCAAGGCTTGTCTGTTGTACCTTGGAGCTCATCAATTTTATCTGTGATCTGCGCCAGTTGCTCGCGGCGAATTTCAGCCCCTGCCGGTTGCATGTGTGTAGTAATCACCCAGAATTTAGGTGTTTCAAAACAGAAAAAGCCTTTTCTCCAGCGGGGCTGATCAGGAAAGGGGTAGAATTGCGGAGCACTGACAATAGGGAGCTTGGAAGCGACAAAGAGGTTGCTTTCCATCCCCCATGGAAGGGGGCCGATATTTGTATAAAAATGCGCGTAGTTTTCTTTGAGGCGTTCAATGATCTTAACTGCTGGATCCAGGGACATTTCCTGGCAAACGAGAACATCGGGATCAACTTCAGAGACCTTATCGCAAAATTGTTCGATCCTATCGCGAGCTGGCCGCAATCCACCTTGAGAAATAGGTAGACCTCCCAGAACATGCAAACATTAAGTGTTAGAATCTTTGGGTCAGAAATACGCTCTTGGCTCTCAGGTGCATTTCCCGCGAAGTAAGTGTAATCCTTGGGATGAAAGGAATTTCCGATGTGGCTCAAAAGCCCAGAGGTATAATGCGTTGCTAAACTAAAGACCCCAAAACCATATAACTCAGCTCTAGTGTGGATACAATTATAAGCGCCATTTCCATAAATGACTGCGATGCGGCGTAGTCTTTCAACCCACTGCGTATCGTAATTTCCCATTACACCTGGCTCCATCGTTGTGACCCGAGCGCGAATGACAGCTTCTGAAGTCCAATAGGTAGGTTGATCGACCAATAGCGCAGCACGCTCCCACAAAGAAAGGGGCTCTCCGAGCTGAGATTTTTTAGTAGTTTGGTCTTGTACAACAGTGGCGGAAGAGGGTCTATCTGCACCTAATAGTGGGGTTGTGGCTAACATTTTAATGCTCCTGGTTAATTATTTAGCAAAAATTTTAGATTAACAAAAGCTTTAAAGCAATTGTTTTTTTGATTAATTTTTTTATATAAAAAAATAATTTTAGCATAAAAAAATTATTTCACAATCCGAGCTCGATTTTGTGCGTTTTTTTGGCTTACTGCAAAACTCCGACTCCATCGGAGTTTTGCAGTTCCTTACTCCGGTAATTGCTAGAAAGCACCTCATCTAATGCCGAAAGGATTGCATGCTGCGGAATCGAGAAAAGGCAATCACTCACCTTGCTTCCGCCGCAACCGTCCTGATAACAGGGACGGCAGGTGAACTTTTGAGTGACCACTTTTGCATTTGGATGCATCCACGGCCCCCAGTTCTGCTCTGAGGTGGGGCCGAACATCACGACGACCGGCGTTTTTGCCGCTGACGCGATATGCAGAGGCACGGAATCGACGCAGATGAGCGCCTTGCTCATCTCGATCAGCGCAGCGAGCTCTTTCAGCGTGAGTTTGCCTGCGCAGTTGAGGACGGGAACATCGGGCGCTAAAGATAAAATTTCTTCGACCATGGCGATCTCTTGTGCATCGGGGCCCGCCGACATCACAATGCGAAATCCCTTTTGATTGAGAGTGGAGATGAGCCCTGCGATCTGCTTTGTGGAAAGGCACTTGAATTTCCAGCGGGAGACGGGATGGATGAGGATGTAACCGTTCGGCAGGATTTCCTCCTGCTGGAGCAAATCGATGACCTTTTGTTTTGCAATGTCGGGATACGCAAAAAAAGGTCTCGCTCTTCCTGGATTGGAAAAATTCCGATTCTGCGGAGCACGTCGATCTGGCGCTCTACAGTGTGGCGAGGATGTGGGCACGTTTTAACGATATGCGTAAACACTTTTCGAAATTTTGAGCCTTTAGGATCGAACCCGACCCGAAATCGACTCCCGGAAATGAGTGCTGCAATCGCTCCCCTGTCTCCTTCCGTCAGGTTGATCACCAGGTCGTACCGATTGGATCGAATCGCTCTGAGAAGCCCGACCTCTTTACAGATTTTTTTAAAAAAAGAGAGTTTTTTCCATCCGCGGTCATACAAGAGATATTCGGAGATCGCCGGATGCCCTTCCAGCATGGGCAGAGTGTCCTTATAAATAAAGGCATCGATCTGCGCATGCGGGATTCTTTTTTTTAAATTTGTGAACAAAGGAGAGGTCAGGAGGACATCGCCATGGTGGCGCATCTTGATGACAAGCGCACGTTTCACTAGAGACAAATCGGGATAGTTGCCATAGGTCATATTTTTCTCATGACATTGAAATTTTTACAACTGGCTCTTAATTTAGCAGATTCCTATAATTAACTGCTTTCACAATTGGAGATTTTCACATGCCAAAAGAACAAACCCTTTCGATCCTCAAGCCTGACGCTGTCTCAGCGAATAACATCGGCGCCATCCTCTCCCGTTTCGAGAAGGCCGGCCTAAAAATTGTCGCAGCGAAAATGGTCCACATGACAACGGAACAGGCCAAGGCCTTTTACGCTGTACACGCGCACCGTCCTTTCTTCCAGGAACTGGTCACGTTCATGATCGAAGGGCCTGTCCTCGTCTCTGTTCTCGAAGGAGACAATGCAATTATGAAATACCGCGACCTGATGGGGGCGACCAATCCCAAAGAAGCTGCAGCGGGAACCATCCGCGCCGACTTCGCCAAATCGATCGACAAGAACGCAGTGCATGGATCAGACAGCGCTGAAAATGCGAAAAAAGAGATCGCGTTCTTCTTCAAACAGCAAGAAATCTTCTCGCGTTAGTATGAACAGATTCCAGTGAAACGCGAAGACGCAAAGGCGCAAAGAATAACCAATGAAGTCATAAAATGTCTTTGCGTCTTAGCGTCTTTGCGTTTCACTTTCTTTTAAAAAGCCTTTCTCAATTCCGCTTCTCCTGCATTCAAGATGAAATGCTCGCCGTATTCTCCATGGTAGCCAAGTACAAGTGAAAAGCCATTGACTGGCGATGACAAACGCAGGCGCGCAGACGGGCTCACCAGATTATTTTCAGGTTTCAATCCCCTCACGGTAAATGAGCAATCTGCGGGCTTGAAGCGCGATTTCGTCTTTTCTCCCAAAAATCTAAATTCGTGGATATAGCTCACTGAAAGGTCGAGCAGCGCTTCGACATGTTTAAAGCATCCTTTGTAGCCGATTCCAATGCCGCCTTCGGGACGCAGCAGATCGTAGCGCTTGCTGTGGACCTTGAGATCTGAGACTTTGAGCGCCGTGCTCGGTATAGCCATCCTGGGGAATGTAGAGGTAATCGATATTGGCGAAGGGGGTGACGTTGAAGGTGTTTGAGGAATTTGCATTCATCTTGAAATCATAGCCGAAGCCCAAATGCCCCAGCACCTGGTTGGAACCATCGTGGTGTTTTGCCGTGCGGTTTACCGTATCTGTCAGCGCAAAGTTGGAAACGGCAAAATGCATTTTTCGCTTTGCTTCTACATCGCTGTAAAGATAGGAAAACAGAGCATCGGCAAAGAACGAGAATCCCGTCCAGGCAGCACCGACCGATCCAGCATAGGTTTTAAAATTGGCGCTCGCCCTGCCATTTGGAACGTTCATTTCCGTAGAGGCATAGGAAAATCCTCCCGTGAGCATCCAATGCTTTTGGAAACGGTAATCGAGCGCTGCAGAAAATCCCGAGAACCGCTCGAGATAACCGGGCAATGATCCTTTCCCATGCTGACGCGCTCTTTCCACAAACGGCGCAGCCCAAAGTCTCCAGGCCTCTGTTTCTGGGCAGCTGACTACTCTCTGTTCGAAGAAGTGGCTGGTGTAAATCTGGCGGATCCTCTCTGCGACATTTTCTTCGGCGAGGTAGATGTTGTTGAAATTGGCAGGCTGCATCTGGTTTAACGAGTGCTGGATCTGGCTTGCCGTTTGCAAGTTCAGAATACTGACGATCTCGTTCATATCGGGAAGGTTCTCCGCCACTAGGACATCAAAGCATTTTGCGACGGAGCCTGCATTTCCCTTTGGAATAAGAACGTGGAAGGGAATCGGCCCCCCGCCCATGATAACCAGTTTAACATCTGAAGGGTCATAGACAACGCTGATTATAAAGCGCGTGAGGGGATTGATGAGGATGAAGGGGGAATCGACAGTGACGGTCGGTGCTGTGATGATCGTGTAAGAGGTGACTTGAGGAGTTGTGAGGTCTACTGGAAACAGCCTTAAAGTTCCTCCATTGATGGTCACAGAGCTACTTGCCGCGATCAGATCTGAGGTTGTATTGTTTAATTGCAGGAAATAGGAAGAGCTGCCATTGAGCAAAAAGTTGCTCCCATGAAGGGTCCCGATGCTATTCACTCCCGGTTCAATGATCCCGTTGATGGTTGCGTTGCCAACCGTTCCCGTCCCCATGAGCGTCCCGCCAAAATCCACGAGAAGCGGCGAGGCGATCGTTCCATTGGCAACAAGCGTTGCGATTTGGACCGTCACCGCAGATGCATTGATGGAAGCGCCGGCTTCGACAACAAGCGTTCCGGATTGAACGGTCGTGGGTCCTGTGTAATTGTTGGCACCGCCGAGAAATAAAACGCCTGGGCCTTTTGTCGTCAAACCTCCGGTCCCGGTGCTCATGCCGGCCAGCACGCCAAATGTTCCCATATCGACTTGAACCGTGCCTCCGGGAGCGTCTAGGATCACAGTTTGGGACGTTAGAAAGGTCCCGGAGATTTCCAAAGTGCCGCCATTGAATATCAGAGGGCCTGTTCCAAGGCTGCCGCTATCAAAAGCCTGGATTGTGCCTGCATTGAAAAGGGTCCCTCCGGAATAGCTGTTGCCTGAATTTCTCAATTGCAGAATTCCGGATCCTTGCATCGTCAAGTCGCCAGTTCCACTGATCACTCCTGACACGGATCCGGGGACAGAACCCCCGAAGTTGAAGACCAGATGGCTGTTATCAATCACATTTCCTGTAGAGGAAAGTCCATTCCTGGAATTGATTTGCAAAGTACCGGCTGAGATCGTCGTTTGTCCCGTATATGTGTTGGAACCTGAGAGAATCACAGTTCCGGGACCATTTTTCGCTAAAGAATTCCCGCCTGAAATAGTGCCGGAGAGAACAAGCGTGCTCGCCGCTGTTTGATTAATGCTCAATGTTCCGCCGGAACTAAGTGCATTGACAGGGCCGGAGAAAGTGACCGTGCTAGCTGCTGAAACATCGGATAAGATGGTCCCTCCACTTGGAGAAACGAGCATTGCGTTGCCAATCGCACCGGAACCAAATCCGGGAAGGAGTTCAAGCTCTCCCCCATTGAAAAAGAGCTGTCCGGATCCGATGTTCGCCGGATTGGAAATTTGTAAAATTCCAATGTCAAGCGTGGTTCCCCCGCTGTAGGTATTGATGCCCGATAGAGCAACAGTCCCTCCGTTTTGAACGGTCAATGATCCTGTCCCGGAGATGACGCCTGAGTAACTCCCCGCTGCGTTAAAGTTGAAGACCAGGCTGCCGTTGTCCGCTATATTACCGGCAGTGGGAAGGGCTGCAGGAGCATTAATCTGCAAGGTGCTAGAGAGAGCGATCGTGGTCCCGTTTGTGTATGTGTTAGTGCCTGACAGACTGACAGTCCCTCCATTTTGGACTGTCAATGCGCCGCTGCCGGAAACGTTGCCGGAGTAGCTCCCTGGTCCGCTGTAGTTGAAGACCAGATTGCCATTGTCAGTAACGCTGCTATTCGGGGAAATGGCTGCAGCGGCGTCGATCTGCAAGGTGCTTGCAGGGGCGATTGTCGTTACGCCCGAGTAAGTGTTTGTCCCTGATAGTCCAACGGTTCCTCCTCCTTGCACTGTCAAGGTCCCGGTGCCGGAGATGTTATCCGCATAAACGCCTGAGCCGCTAAAGTTGAAGACCAGATGGCCGTTATCAAGCACATTCCCCGTCGGAGGGAAGGCTAGGGGAGCGTTGATCTGCAAAGTGCTTGGAGACGAGGATATCGTCGTCCCGCCTGTATAGGTGCTTGTCCCTGAGAAAATCAGTGTCCCCGCCCCATTCACTGTCAGAGAGCCGCCGCCATCAATGACGCCACTAATGCCTGCCGTCACGCCGGGATCGAGCAGAATTGTCCCGGGGCCTGTGATGTTCACTGTTCGAGAAGAATTGAGAGTTGTGGATGCCGTAAATTCAAGGATTCCACCAGGGGTTTCAAGATTGACAGCACTCGCTGGAGTGCCAAGATTACCGTCGCTCGAAATTTTGGTGGTTCCGGCATTGATCGTTGTCGAGCCGGAGAAAGTGTTGTTTCCGCCTAAGACCAGCGTCCCAGTGCCGTTCATAATAATGCCGCCGGCAGTCGTCGAACCCCCTCCAACGCCGTTGTTTCCAGCGATGGCAGTGTTGATCGTAAATGTTGTGGATTGATTAAAAATAATGACTCCGCTCGACATCAGAAAAATATCAGGTCCCAGAGCCTGTCCGTTATTGACGCCTGTGCCGCCGGTTGACGCTGCGGACGTAATCGATGTCTGCAAAGGATCATTAAAGAAGAGGGTTGCTCCCGCGCTGACAAAAAATGTGCCTCCAAGCGCTGCTCCTCCACCGCCTAGGACGTTCATGGCGGTTCCTCCCCCAGTCCCCGCCTGCAAAACCGCCTTGTCCGGAGGTTGCGTTGCTATGTCCGCCGCCGCCTCCTCCTCCGAATCCTCCATTACCGACCATGGCTGTATTTGGAGCGGCAAAGCCCGCTGCGCCGCCGCCGCCGCCAAAGCCTCCATTTCCGCCCACGCCATTACCTACTCCGAATTGGGAGCCGCCGCCTCCGCCGCCGCCGCCATAATTTCCTCCCATTCCACCTGGACCGCCGCCCTGCCCGTTCAGTGCGGCTGATCCTCCTCCACCGCCTCCAAGAGAGCCTGTTGAATTGCCTCCAGCGGCGCCGGAGCCTGCTACGGAAGCACCGGCTCCACCGGCGCCTAAAGCAGAATTCCCCCCTAATGAACCTGTAAATGACAAGTCTGATGCTCCGCCGCCACCGCCGCCGCTTAAGCCAATACCGTTTCCACCATTGCCTCCTTGATTGCCCAAAGCGCCTCCCGCTCCTCCAGGATCCCCTGCCAAATCAGCGCCGCCATTTCCTCCAGTGCCCATATTGCTGGGAAAACCTGCTTGAGCATTTGAACCGCCGCCTCCTCCTCCACCGCCACCGCCGCCGCCCTGGCCATCGCCGCCGGCAAAAAACAATCCGCCGCCGCCGCCGGCTCCACCCTTAAAGCCTCCCGCACCACCTGGACCGCCATAACCGCCGCCGCCTGCGCCCCCGGTTCCGGGAGTAGCGCCGGCAGCACACACACCGCCCGTTCCTCCGCTCATCCCGCCTCCGCCGCCACCGCCTTCAAATTCAGCGCCGAAACCTCCCATTCCACCGTTTCCGCCGGTTGTAAAACAGCCGCTAAAATTAAGGCCCTGGATGACAACACCAGAGTTCGTTCCAAGAAATAACCCGCCTCCGGCGCCCAGCGCTCCGCCGCCGCCATAGCTCCCGCTGCCCCCGCCACTGCCCCCGATCGATGCGGAGTTGGTCACCGCAATATTATTTCCAATCGATACATTCACATTGGGTAGCACAAAGAAGGCCTGAAAGGCATTTTGACCATTGATCGTCACAACAGCACCGGTGGAAGTGATTGAGGTGATGTTCAGGCCGATCGGAGGCAGCGACTCGGTAAGCATAATCGTCTGGCCGGGTATTGCAAACACGATGGATGTTCCTATACTTCCAAAAGTGTTAGCCTGATTGATACAATAGCGCAAGGTTCCCGATGTTCCTACCCCGGCATTCGTATCGCCGTTGCTGTTGACAGTATATGTGGGCAAACCAAGCAGAGGAGCTGTGCCGGCAAAAAGGCTAAAATACAAAAGCGTTTGAAGGTATTTTCTAACTGTCGTTTTGCTTCGCGAATCAGAAGGAGTTTGTAAGAACATCGTTTTCCTCAATTAAAATGCGATTCTAAGGTCTGCTTGGCCGGCGTTTTCAACAAAGTTCTTTCCGAACTCCCCATGATAGCCAATCGTTAAAGATAAACCGGCTAAAGGGAAAGCCACTTTAAGTCGTGCATCGGGGCAGATGACGTTATTCTGAGGGTGAAGCCCTTTCACTTCGAAAAGGCAGGGGGTCTTTCGGAAATTGGCATGAGTGTCTTTTCCAATTAAGCGGAACTCGAGAACATAGCTGGCTGAGACATCGAACCACACATCAGTCGTCTTGAAGCAGCCGTGGTAGCCGATCCCAAGGCCTGCTTCCGGGCGGAGAAAATCGTACTGTTTTTCATGCACTTTAAGGTTCAGGCTCTTCGCCCCTTTTTCTTTGTATCCCGATTGAAGGTCATAGACGTAATCGACATTACCAAAGGGATAAAAGTTGATCGTCGCATGCGGGCCGGCGGGAACTTTCACATCAAAGCCGCCCCCTATATGCCCCATGACCTGGTTCGATCGGTCGTAATGATGAGCCTTGCGCTTGACGGTCCCTACGAGAAGCGGGCTCTCGCTGCTGAAATACATTTTCCGCCTCGCATAGATGGGGCTATAGAGATAAGAGAACTGCGCATCGGCAAACCACCAGGAATTCGACCAGGTCGCTCCCAACGTCCCTGCATAGCTCTTGAATCTGCCGTTTGCCCTGCCGTGCGAGATGTCCACATGCGTCGTTGCATAGGTAAATCCGGCGGAGAACATCCAGAGTTTTTTGTGGTAATCGAAGGCTGCCGAAACCCCTGAAGAATATTCTTTGTATCCTGCCAGCAGATCTTCCCCTTTCTGCCTCACCTTTTCTGCAAAAGGCGCAGCCCAAATACGCCAGGGCTTTTTATCCGGACATGCCACTGCGCGCTGTTCGAAGAAATGGGCCGTGTAGATCTGGCGTATTCTCTCGGCGACGTTTTGAGAGGCGTAAGCGATATCGTCAAAATTCGCCGGCTGCATCTGATTGAACGAGTGCTCCAACTGGCTGGGCGTCTGAAGATCGAGGATCTCCGTCAGCAGGATCAAATCGGGAGGTTCCAGCTCATCCACCGTGTCAAAACAGACAGCTGCATTCCTCGCGTTTCCGGGAGGGAGCAGCAGATTGAAAGGCGGCGCTAAAACCAGCATGACAATCTCTGTCGAGCTATAGATAATGTCGAGAATGAAACGGGGCAGCGGACTTGTCAGATTGAACTTCACATTGGGCGTGATCGAGGCTGCAGTGACAATGGTATACTCTGTGACAAGGGGGTTCAATCGGCCGTTTTGAAAGAGCGTCAGAGTCGCTCCCGGATCGATTGTCACGCTGCCCGACGCTGCAATTTGGCCGGATCCGTTATTGCCTAAAACAATCAGCAGGTTGGAATCGGGATTAAAGGTGAAATTATTCCCGCTGAGTGTGCCTGGAGTCCCATCGCCGGGGGCAATGGCCGCACCTGCGAGAACATTCACATTCTGAACCTGTCCCGATCCTCCCAATAGCGCGCCTGCATTGACTGTGATGGGAGACGCAGTACTCGAACCATCGACAAAAAGCGCTCCTCCATTGATCGTTGTGGGCCCGGTAAACGTATTAGAGCCAAATAAATCGACAATGCCCGGTCCTTGCACAGTCAATGATCCGGATCCGGAGATATCCCCTCCGACAAAAGCTCCGCCGGGTTGGTTAAAAACCAAAGAACCGTTGTTGACCAGGTTGCTAAGCAAAAGTCCATTGTTGGAACTGATTTGCAATGTCCCTTGCGGAAGGGTCATCGTACCGGAAAAGGGATTGCTCCCGGAAAGGGTCAACGTGCTCGTATTCGGCTGATTAATGATGAGATTTCCCGATGTGCCGAAAATGTTGCCGCTAAAGACAGGATTTTGGCCAGCAGCATCGAATTGGATGGTCCCGCCCGGAGCATTGACGGCGATGGCAAGGCTAAGCGTACTACTCGCGAATGCATTGAGCAGTTCCAAAGTGCCTCCCTGCGATCCATTGCCGAAAGTGATCGTCCCAGTACCGATATTTCCGGGGCTTGAAATTTGAAGCGTGCCTCCGTAGATATTTGTCCCTCCGGAATAGGTGTTGGTATTCGAAAGCTGCAAGGTCCCCGTCCCAGTTGTTTGCAATACACCCGCTCCCGAAAAAACACCTGACCAAACTGAAGTGCCGCTCGTCGTTTGAAAAGTTCCCGTTCCATTTAAAGTAACGCTTCGCGCCGAGTTGACAGCTGCTGTCAAATTCAGTGTGCCGTTGCCAACGCCGAAGACAACGGGGTTCGCTGCAGCGCCGAGATTCCCGTCTGCGGAAATCCGGATAGTCCCATTGCCCGGCGTTGCAGCCGAACCTAAGCGTCGTAAATCCGGTGTACGTATTCGCTCCTCCCAGAACCAAAGTGCCTGAGCCATTCATGGTGATGCCTCCTACAGCCGTAGAACCTCCTCCAAGACCGCCATCGCTGGCAATGGAAGTATTCACTGTAAAAGTCGTGGACTGAGCAAACACAATCGATCCACTCGACATGATAAAGATATCGGGACCAACAGGGGTTCCGATGGCGCCTCCGGGCGTGCCAGCTGCTCCGCCTGAAGAAGCGGCAGAAGTGATCGACGCCTGCAAGGGATTCTGGATCGTGAGAGATCCCATCACACCGACAAAAATTGTTCCGCCCAAAGCCGCGCCGCCGCCGCCGCCTGTCAGTGGAGCTCCGCCTCCATTGCCTGCGCTAAAACCGCCCTGGCCCGAAGAGGCATTGAGATATCCGCCCGCCGCCGCCCGCTCCAAAACCTCCATTGCCGACATTGGGGATATTTGGGGCATTTAGCCCGGCTCCGCCGCCGCCGCCGCCGAAGCCACCGTTGCCTCCCTGTCCGCCTTGATTGGCAGCGGACGCACCGCCGCCACCACCGCCGCCGCCATAATTTCCACCCAGACCCCCATTGGATGCACCACTGCCGGAAGTCGCTGCTCCACCGCCGCCGCCGCCTCCGAAAAATCCGGTTGAGGCACCGCCATTCGCACCGACGCCTGTCGCTGAACCACCTCCGCCGCCGGCTCCCAATGCCGAATTTCCACCTAGTCCGCCCGTCGTCGCTATTGAGGAGAACCCGCCGCCGCCTCCTCCGCTTAAAGCGGTGCCGGCTCCGCCCGCTCCACCTGTTGTTCCTGTGGTTCCTCCTGTTCCGCCGGCATTCGCCTTCGCATCTGCTCCTCCGGCGCCTCCATTCCCTGAATTAGCAGCAACCCCCGCTTGAGCATCCGACCCGCCGCCGCCGCCGCCATCGCTTCCGGCTCCGCCGCCAAAAAACAAACCGCCTCCACCGCCGCCGCCTGTACCACCCGATGCGCCGCCGCCACTGCCAAAACCGCCACCGCCGCCTCCGGCGGATGCGCTAGCACCGCTGCCGCCGGCGCCTCCGCTCATCCCGCCGCCGCCGCCGCCGCCAAAAAAAGTCCCAGCGCCTCCGTTCCCGCCGGCTCCACCGACCGCTTTGCAATTGTTAAACGTAATTCCCGAAATGGTGACAATGGCCCCATTGGCGACAAACAGTCCACCTCCGGCTCCTAGCGATCCACCGCCGCCATTGCTTCCGCCAACCCCGCCCGCGCCCCCGATCGATGCGCCCCCGGATACTGTGATATTATTTCCAACCGTTGTAGTCGTCCCCGATTGGACAAAGAAGGCTTGGTAGAGGCTTGATCCGTTGATGATCACAGCGTTGTTGTTAGAGCTGATCGAGGTAATGTTTGGGCCTAGAGGAGGCAATGACATCGTCAGGTTGATCGTCCCTCCCACGGTAAACGCAATCGTATTGGGCCCAGCGGTATTGTTTGCTTGATTGATACAGTAGCGAAGAGTTCCCGACGTTCCCGTCCCGGCTGCCGTGTCAGCTGTGCTGCTCACTGTGAATGCTGCGCCGAGCAGTGGTCCCGTGCTAGCGAAAAGCGTCAAGTAGAGCAGCGTTTGGAGATACTTTGGAACGGGAATTTTGCTGCGTGCAGTGGAAGGCTTATGCAAGGTCATCGATTTCCTCTTAGCTCTTGGATCATTAGCGCAGGTTGTCAGGTGGTTTGAACTGGAACCGGCATATAAAGCATCCTTTGAATCATAATGCCTTAAAAATTTGCATCAATATTTTTTTAACAAAGCGAAGAAAAAGAATCCTGAGAATTGACTTCTACTTTGCGTCGAGGATGAATGTGACGGGACCGTCGTTGACAAGACTGACCTGCATGCGCGCCCCAAAGATGCCGGTTTCCACCTTCAATTTTTGCTGGCGCACTTCCTGGATGAATTTTTCATACAACTCTTTGGCCATTTCAGGCGGTGCAGAGGCCGTGAATTCCGGACGGCGCCCCTCTGAGCAATTGCCATAGAGCGTGAATTGGGAAACGATCAGCACTTCTCCCTGAATGTCGAGAAGCGAGAGGTTCATTTTGTCTTCGGCGTCGGCAAAGATGCGGAGATTGACAAGTTTGCTAGAGAGCCAGAGCGTTTGCGATGGGACATCGTTTTTGTGCACGCCAAACAAAACAAGCGCTCCTTTGCCGATCGCGCCGACAATTTTTCCATCCACTTCCACATTGGCATTTGCAACTCTTTGAATGACGATGCGCATCGCTTCGCTCCCTTTTATACCGAACGTGGTTGAACAATTGGCAGATTATTCTCAGAATTTTCAAAAAAACTCCAAGAAAAAAATAAAATTTAATCTTCGAAACGTTTGTATATTTTGCGATTTATCAATCAAAGTGGTATAATAATCGAAAACAAACTCAAATTATAATGAAACATTCAAACAAAAAAGATGTTCTTTATTCTTTAAAGAAAATTAGTTTCACCTATCTCCTCGGAACGCAAAAAATTTCTGCGCTCGGTGCGCTCACTCTCGATATCCCAAGCCATTCTTTGATCACGATTTCAGGCCCTTCCGGATCGGGAAAGTCGACCCTCTTGAACCTCCTGGGGATGATCGAGCCTCTGCAAGAGGGTGAAATTATCTTTCAAAACGAAAAATTTTCTACAATGACGGATAAGCGCAGGAACGAAATCAGAAAATTCAACATCGGCTTTATTTTTCAGCAGTTCCATCTGATCCCCGTTTTAACGGCGGAGGAAAATGTGGAGTACTTCCTCAAACGCAGAGACCTCCCTGAGGAAGAAATCAAAATGCGGACACGGGAAGCGCTCCATGCTGTCGGATTGTGGGAGCACCGCAAGAAAAAGCCTTGCGAACTGAGCGGGGGACAAAAACAACGCGTCGCGATCGCAAGGGCCCTTGCGAAAAAGCCGGCAGTAATCATCGGCGATGAGCCCACAGGAAGCCTTGATCAAAAGACGGGCCGTGGCATCATGGAGCTGTTTGCAGCTCTTGTCGAAACACAAAAGATGTCGATCATTCTCACGACCCATGATCCTATGGTCCAAACATTTTCCCATCAGAATTTTCATTTTCACGATGGTCATTTGATCAAGGATAATTGATGCTCTCATTATGCTTTAGAAATTTGCTGCGGAACGTCCGCAGAACAATTGCCATCCTTCTGACAGTGGCCCTAGGAGCCGGCGCGTTATTTTCATTCCAGGGATTCATCAATGGCGTTCTGACGGACTACAGCGAAAGCACGATCCACGCCCATTACGGAAACGGACAGCTCACGACCAAAGGATACCGCGAGACCGTCTATCAGAAACCCTGGGAGCATTGGATCAACAACTACTGGGATATTAAGACGACGCTCTCTGAAAACCCCGCTGTCGAATACGTCTTTCCCCGTGTCTCTATTGGAGGGATGTTGTTCCACGGCAATGTATCGATCACAGGCCAAGGCCAGGGAATCGATGCCGAAGAAGAAGCAAAATTCTTCAACGCTTTGAACATCGAAGAGGGAGAAACGCTGTCCAGCCAGCCCGGCGGGATCCTCCTTGGAAAAGGTCTTGCAAAAGCCTTGAGCGTCAAACCCGGAGATAAAATCACTTTCTACACCAAGTCGACAACCGGGAGCATTGCGAAGTCCAAACTCACAGTGACGGGCATTTTTCACACCGGGAACTCCGATTTCGATAACCGCGTGTTCCGGATCCAGTTGAGAGAAGCCCAACATCTTTTGAAAACAAGCAAGGTCGAATCGATATCGCTTGGACTCACCCATCAATCGCATTGGAACGAAGTTGCAGCATCGCTCCAAAACGCATATCCGGGCCTCGAGGCCTCCTCGTTCTCTGAAATTGACAAGGTCTATTACCAGAATTCCGTCAATTGGCTAGAGACCCAATTTTACGTCGTTCAGCTGATCATCCTCTCGATCGTTCTTCTGGGCATTTTTAATACGATCTCCACCTCGATTTTAGAGAGAAAGCAGGAAATCGGAAATTTGCGCGCCAACGGAGAGTCGGCTGCCGATGTGATGAAATTGATCCTTTGCGAAGGAGCTCTGCTTGGACTGATGGGAGCTCTGATCGGAATCGCTCTGACAGCGTTCATTGCCAAAGCGTTTCTCCATCAGCAAGTTCTTATGCCGCCTGGCCCCGGATCAACGCGGCAATTTTTCCTCTCGTTCTATTTTACAACGGACATGGCCGTTAAAACACTGGCCCTCAGCGTAATCTCTGCCCTCGCCGCCTCATTTCTGGCAGGAATCAAAGTCGCCAGAATGCCAATTGCAAAAGCCCTGAGATCCTATTAGAAAGCCTTTCTCAACTCCGCTTCCCCTGCATTCAAGATGAAATGCTCGCCGTATTCTCCATGGTAGCCAAGAACGATTGAAAAACCGTTGACAGGCGAAGACAAGCGCAGGCGCGCAGAGGGGCTGATCAGATTGTTCTCCGGATTCAATCCCTCACAGTAAATGTGCAACCTGCGGGCTTGAAGCGCGATTTCGTCTTTTCTCCCAAATATCTAAACTCATGGATGTAGCTCACAGACAGGTCGAGCAGCGCTTCGACGTGCTTAAAGCATCCTTTGTAACCCACTCCAATGCCGCCCTCGGGGCGGAGCAGGTCGTAGCGCTTGCTGTGGACCTTGAGGTCCAGGCTTTGAGCGCCATGCTCGGTGTAGCCATCCTGAGGAATGTAGAGGTAATCGATATTGGCGAAGGGATAGATGTTGACGGTGTTTGAGGAATTTGCCTTGATCTTGAAGTCATAGCCGCAGCCGAAATGGCCCAGCACCTGGTTGGAGCCGTCGTGGTGTTTGGCCGTGCAGGTTCACCGTATCGGTCAGCGCATAGCTGGAAACGGCAAAATGCATTTTTCTCTTTGCTTCCACATCGCTGTAAAGATAGGAAAACAGAGCATCGGCAAAGAACGAGAATCCCGTCCAAGCAGCGCCGATCGATCCGGCATAGGTTTTAAAATTGGCGCTCGCCCTTCCGCTCGGAACGTTCATCTCAGTAGAGGCATAGGAAAATCCTCCTGTGAGCATCCAGTGTTTTTGGAAACGGTAATCGGCAGCTGCGGAAAATCCTGAGAACCTCTCGAGATAGCCGGGCAATGATCCTTTGCCGTGCTGGCGAGCTCTTTCCACAAACGGCGCAGCCCAAAGTCTCCAGGCCTCTGTTTCCGGGCAGCTGACCACTCTCTGTTCAAAGAAGTGGTTGGTGTAAATCTGACGGATCCTCTCCGCGACATTTTCTTCGGCGAAGGCAATGTTGTTGAAATTGGCAGGCTGCATCTGGTTTAACGAGTGCTCGATCTGGCTTGCCGTTTGCAGGTTCAGAATGCTGACAATCTCGTTCACATCGGGAAGGTTCTCAGCCACCAGGACATCAAAACATTTTGCTACGGCGCCTGCATTTCCATTTGGAATGAGGACGTGGAATGGGATCGGGCCCCCGCCCATTAAAACCAGTTTGACATCTGTGGGGTCATAGACAACGTTGAATATAAAGCGCGTGAGAGGATTGATGAGGATGAAGGGCGAGTTCACAGTGACGGTCGGCGCTGTAATGATCGTATAAGAGGTGACTTGAGGTGTTGTGAGGCCTATTGGGAACAGCCTCAAGGCGCCTCCATTGATGGTCACAGAGCCGGTAGCCGCGATCAGGTCTGAAGTGGCATTATTTAATTCCAGGAAATAGGAAGAGCTGCCGTTGAGGATAAAGTTACTTCCATGAATGGTCCCGATGCTATGGCCCGGTGCAATGATCCCGTCGATGGTTGCATTGCCAACCGTTCCCGTGCCCTTCAGCGTCCCGCCAAAATCCACGAGAAGCGGTGAGGTGATCGTCCCGTCGGCGACAAGCGTTGCGATTTGAACCGTCACCGGAGATGCATTGATGGAAGCGCCGGCTTCGACAACAAGCGTTCCGGATTGGACAGTCGTGGCTCCCGTATAGTTGTTGGAGCCGCCGAGAAATAAAACGCCTGGGCCCTGCGTCGTCAAACCCCCTGCTCCGCTGCTAGGACCGGCCAGCACGCCAAAGGTTCCCTTATCCACTTGAACCGTGCCGCCGGGAGCGTTCAACGTCACAGGCTGCAATGTGAGAAAAGTTCCGGAAATTTCCAAAGTTCCGCCATTGAATACCAGAGGGCCTGTGCCGAGGCTGCCGCTATCGAAAGCCTGGATGGTGCCCGCATTGAAGTTGGTCCCTCCGAAATAGCTGTTCCCGGAATTTCTCAATTGCAGAATCCCGGACCCCTGCATCGTCACGTCGCCGCTCCCACTGATGAGCCCTGCAACGGATCCGGGGACAGAACCGCCAAAGTTGAAGATCAGATGTCCATTGTCAGCCACATTGCTGCCCGAGGGAAGAGATGAGGGAATGTTGATCTGCAAAGTGCTCGCAGAGGCAATCATCGTATTGCCGGTGTAAGTATTTGTCCCCGATAGGATGACGGTCCCTCCATTTTGAACTGTCAATGACCCGCCGCCGGAGATGGCATTCGCGTACGTTCCCGAACCGCTAAAGTTGAAGATCAAACTGCCGTTGTCGTTTACATTACCGACAGAGGGAAGGGATGTGGGAGTATTGATCAGCAATGCGCTTAAGCCGGCAATCGACGTCCCTCCCGTGTAGGTGTTCGTCCCTGACAGAGTGATAATTCCGTTATTTTGAACGGTCAATGTTCCACTGCCGGAGATGGCATTTGCGTAGGTTGCCGAGCCGTTAAAGTTGAAGACGAGGCTGCCATTGTCAGTCACGCTGCTATTCGGAGAAAGAGCTGCAGCGGCGTCAACATGCAAAGAGCTTGAAGGGGCAATCGTCGTCACGCCCGAGTAGATGTTTGTCCCCGACAGACCCACAGTCCCCCCGTTTTGAATTGTCACTGTTCCACTGCCGGAAATGTTCCCTGAGTAACTGCCCGTCCCGCTATAGTTGAAGACAAGACTGCCATTGTCAGTCACAGGTCCACCGGAAGAAAGGGCCGCAGGGGCATTAATCTGCAAAGTGCTTGGAGATACGATTGTGGTCCCGCCCGTATAGGTATTCGTCCCTGACAGACCGACAGTCCCTCCCCCTTGCACTGTCAATGTCCCGCTGCCTGAGATGGACTCTGCAAAAGTTCCCGAGCCGCTAAAGTTGAAGATCAGGGTGCCATTATCGAGCACAGAGCCAGTCGGGGGAAGGGCTGCAGGAGCGTTAATCTGCAAGGTGCTTAAAGCGTTAATCGTCGTCCCACCCGTATAAGTGTTCATTCCTGTTAACGTTAAAGTCCCGGTTCCACTCAGTGTCAGTCCTCCCGATCCGCTGATCGCGCCTGAATAAGTCTCAGGGATTGTTTCATTCACCGTCAAACGATTGCCAAGAACTGTGCTCCCGTTTCCAGAAAAAAGGCCAATCGTTTGAGGACCGGCCGCGTTCGTAATGTTGAAAGTACCGGGTGAATTTACGGTGACAGCACCTGTGGAGAGGAGAGATCCCCCAGCCCCAATGCTCAAAGTTCCCCCATTGATGGTCGTACCGCCTGAATAGGTTTGAGCGCCTGTTAAAGTTAACGTCGCGCTTCCGGCGAGGGTTAATCCTCCTGTGGTCCCGCTAATGACGCCTGAATACGTCGTTGAGACCGTTTCATTCACTGTCAGATTATTGCTCCCGAGATGGATGTTGCCTGCCGTAGTCAAACCGACCTGAGTCAAAGGACCAATCTGTTGAGCGCCGCTAGCGCCGCTGATATCGAAAAGTCCGGTAGTCGCAATAGCAACAGGCCCTATAGAGGATAAAGAACCCCCTGGCCCAATATTCAAGGTGCCGGCGATTGTGGTCCCACCCGTGTAGGTGTTTGCTCCTGTCAAAGTGATGGTCGCGCCATTATTAACAGTCGCCGAGCCGCTGCCGGAGATGACGTTTGAATAACTCTGAGTACCGCTAAAGCTGAAAATGAGGCTGCCATTGTCGGTCACATTGCCGGTTGATGGAAGAGCTGTGGTCGAGCCAATCTGCAAAGTGCTTAAAGAGGCAATCGTCGTCCCTCCTCCGTAGGAGTTTGTCCCGGACAAAGTGACATTTCCCCCATTTTGAACTGTCAAAGTTCCATTGCCGGAAATGTCGCCTGAGTAACTCCCCGTCCCACTATAGTTGAATACCAGACTGCCATTGTCAGTCACGCTGCTATTCGGAGAAAGGGCTGCAGGTGCATTAATCTGCAAAATGCCTGGAGCATCAATCGTCGTCGCCCCCATGTAGGTGTTCGATCCCGACAGGCTGACAGTCCCATTTTGAACTGTCAAAGTTCCAGATCCTGAGATCGGCCCTGCATAAATTGTGGACGAGTTAAAAACTAACGATGCATTGTTCAGCACAGAGCTTGAAGAGAAAAACGTGAAGGGGGAATCGATTTCCAAAGTTCCGCCGGAGATCGTTGTTTGCCCCCCGTAAGTGTTTTGTCCGGAGAGAATCAGTGTTCCTGGACCGCTTTTTGTTAAAGAATTCCCACCCTGGAGCAGACCGGTGAAGACCATCGTGCTCGCCGCAGTCTGATTAATCGTTAAAGTTCCGCCGGCATTAATTGAATTGACATCGCCGGAATAAGTAATTGTGCTAGCGGCTGACACATCGGATAAAATGGTCCCTCCGCTTGAAGTGACGTCAATTGTGTTGCTAAAGGTATTGGAACCAAATGCTGAAAGAATCTCAAGTTCTCCGCCTCCTTGGAATACGAGCGTACTGGATCCTAAATTTGCCGGACTGGAAATTTGTACATTTCCATTGTTAAAAGTGAGCACCCCGCTGAATGAATTAGTTCCTGACAGTGTGATGGTCCCGCCATTTTGAACCGTCACCGATCCGGTCCCTGAAATGTTATTTGGGACGCTCCCCAGGCCACTAAAGTTGAAAATGAGGGTGCCATTATCTGTTACATTGCTGGATGATGGAAGGGATGAAGTAGTGTCAATCTGCAAAGAGCCTGAGACGATCGTCGTCCCGCCTCCGTAGGTGTTTGTCCCGGACAAAGTGACATTTCCACCATTTTGAACCGTCAATGATCCGCTGCCGGGAATGGGGATAGAGTAAGTGTGCGAACCGCTAAAATTAAAAACAAGGCTGCCATTGTCCGTTAAAGTTCCACCGGTCGAAAGGGCCGCAGGAGCGCCAATCTGCAAAACGCCTGTAGGATCAATCGTCGTCCCGCCTCCGTAGGTGTTTGTCCCTGACAAGCTGACAGTCCCGTTTTGAACCTCTAAAGCTCCGCCGCCTGAGATCGACCCCGCGTAACTTGCCGTCGTATTAAAAAGCAGCAAAGTGCTGTCGAGTACAGAACTTGAAGAAGAGAGTCCGCTAAAGGAATTGATTTGCAAAGTTCCGGCTGCGATCGTGGTTGTGCCCGTGTAGGTATTGGTGCCTGAGAGGATCAGAGTTCCTGAACCATTCTTCGTAAGTGCATTTGCTCCGCTGATCGAACCGGAAAGGGTGATGGTGCTGGCTGCTGTCTGGTTGATCGTTAACAGGCCGCCGGGATTTGCGGTGATATTGCCTGAAAAGGTGATCGTCTGACCCGCTAAAAGATCGGACGTGATAGTTCCATTGCTTGAATTTAATGACAGACCATTGTGGATCGTGTTGCCGCTGCCATAATTCGAAAGCACCTCAAGGGTCCCCCCTTGAAAAAACACCGTTCCGCTTCCCAGGAACGAAGGGTTTACAGCACTGGTGGGGTTCGAGAGCTGTGTCAAACTGCCTGCCGTGAGGATTGTTCCTGAAAAATAGCTATTTCCTGTATTTGAGGGAATAAAAGTACCCGGCCCTTCAATAGTAAGCGCACCGCCTCCGCCATCGATGAGTGAGTCCACCGTAGCTATCACGGACGCATCGACTTTAATGGTTGACGCTGCAATCATGTTAATATCGCGCGTGGCGCTCAGAGTGACGGTTGGACCGGTAATAAACTCAAGGGTCCCGCCGGCCAAAGCGACAAAATTGTTTACATTGCCTAGGTTAAGATCATTTGAAATTTGCGTGGTTCCGGCATTCAGCGATACCAGGCCTGTGAAAGTATTATTACCTCCCAAAACCAGTGTCCCAGTGCCAAACATCGTAATGCCGCCGATAAAAACTGACCCTCCTCCAGCGCCATTGTCGCTTGCTATGACTGAATTAATTGTGAATGTCGTTGATTGTTCAAAATTAATCATTCCACTCGACATCAAGAAAATATCAGTTCCCAATGCTTGACCCGGCTGACCCGGAGTTCCTGATGGGCCGACAAATGTACCTGTCGCGCCCCCTGTAACGGTGTTGCTTTGGAAAATCGGAGACGAATTCGGGTCCTTGATAGTCAATGTTCCCTGTTTCTGGACAAAGATCGCGCCTCCAAGGCCGGCTCCTCCTCCACCGGAACCGATAAGGACGGATCCCGAGCCGCCGCTTCCTCCTCCAAATACACTTACCCCGCTAGCCCCGCTATCCGCGCCGCCGCCTCCTCCTCCGCCAAATCCTCCGGCGCCGCCGCTTCCACCCGTTGCAGCTACTGCGCCGCCGCCTCCTCCTCCACCGCCGCCAAATCCTCCGGCGCCGCCGTTTCCACTAGACCCATTTCCCCCGCCGCCGCCGCCGCCGCCAAAATTTCCTCCCGAGCCGCCTTTTCCGGGCGCTCCCCCACCGGCGTCACCGCCGCCGCCACCGCCGCCGCCGCCAAAAGAGCCGATCGAATTTCCTCCATTGCCGCCGCCGGTGCCATTACATCCGCCGCCGCCGCCGCCAGCTCCTAAATTCGCATTTCCACCATTCCCAGCGACACCCGTTGTGCTGCTCGCCGCTCCTCCTCCGCCACCGCTAGTGCCGGTACCGGCACCGCCGGCAGCTCCCAAAGTTTGCCCACCTGTTCCACCGGTGCCTGCGGTCCCATTAGCCCCGTTTCCCCCTTGTGGGGAGCTCCCGTTATTGCCATTTGCAGTATCCGAAGCACCGCCGCCGCCGCCGCCATAATTTCCCCCTGCGAAATCTCCGCCGTCTCCACCTGTTGTAAATAGTCCACCGCCACCGCCGCCAGCACAATTTACGGAAACACCGCCCGCTCCTCCGTAACCACCACCACCGCTGCCACCAAAAACGGTGGTTGGTTCCGACCCGCCTGTTCCCCCGCTCATTCCTCCACCACCGCTGCCGCCGGTATTATGAACAGCCTGCGTACTTCCACCAGCCCCGCCGCTAGCGCTGCAACCGGAAAAATTAAGCCCTTGAATGGTGACTGTAGAGGCTGAGCCTACAAAAAGTCCGCCGCCCGCACCCAAAGCTCCTCCACCCGCGCCCCCATCGCTTGCACCGCCGGCTCCTCCAACCGATGCTGTCGATAGAGTGATCCCACCACCGCCTGTATTTTGAATTGCAAGGGTGCTGCCGGGGATGAAAAAAGACTGAAACTGCGCGCTGCCATTGATCGTAATCGTATGACCATTCGCATCAATCGTGGTCACATTTGACCCGATTGGCGGTAGTGACGTCGAAGAAAGGGTGATCGTCCCGGAAACACCAAACACGATGCTGTTCGGACCGGTTGTCGAGTTGGCCAGATTGATACAGTTGCGAAGAGTTCCCGATGTATTTGTATCTGCCGTTGTAGTCACAGTATACACTGTCCCAAGCATTGGACTTGTCCCTGCGCACAGAGTGAAGTACAGAAGTGTTTGGAGGTATTTTCTAACCGGTATTTTGTTGCGTGCGGCAGAAGAATTTGGCAAAAACATCGCGCCCTCTTTCTATAGTAAACATTATTTTAATCATAGCGCATAAGGAATTTGCTTCAATATTTATTATTAATATTAAAAAAAATGTTACGCCAATCTGGACTTGAGAGATAAAAGTTCTTCGCGGATCCCTTGAGGCAAGTGCACTCCAAAGAGGGAAAAGTAAGAAGTCAAATCTGCAGCTTCCTTATTCCAGGCCTCTCTATCGACCTCAAAAAGCTGGCGCAGCGCCTCTTTTGAAAGATTTAAACCCGATACATCGAGACCATCTTCCGTAGGAACATAGCCGATGGGAGTGATTTGGGCGGGCGCGCGATCATCGATCCTTTCAAACATCCACTTCAGCACGCGGGAATTGTCGCCAAAGCCAGGCCACAAGAATTTTCCCGAAGCGTCTTTGCGGAACCAGTTGACGTGGAAGATGCGTGGCAATTTCTTGCCGCCATCGCCTTCTCCCATCTTCAGCCAGTGGGCAAAGTAGTCGCCCATGTTATAGCCGCAGAAGGGTAGCATCGCAAACGGATCGTGGCGCAGCTTGCCCACTTCGCCCTTAGCCGCAGCCGTCATTTCAGAAGAGACGGAGGCGCCGACAAAAGTTCCATGAGACCAGGACAGAGACTCGTAGACGAGAGGGACGACGGTCGACCTGCGTCCGCCGAAGATAATCGCTGAAATCGGCACGCCTTTGGGATCCTGCCAGGCGGGATCGATCACAGGACATTGGCTCGCCGGCGTGGTGAACCTTCCATTGGGATGGGCAGCATTGCGGCGGCATCCCGGCGTCCACGACTTTGCAGTCCAATCGGTCAAATGAGTAGGCGGAGTTGGAGTCATCCCCTCCCACCAGACATCTTTATCATCGGTGAGGGCGACATTAGTGAAAATCGTGTTCCGCTCAATCATGCGCATCGCATTGGGGTTGGAATCAAAAGAAGTCCCGGGAGCGACGCCAAAAAAGCCGGCCTCGGGATTGATAGCGTACAACCTGCCGTCGTCCCCAAAATGCATCCAGGCGATATCATCGCCAACGCATTCGACTTTCCATCCCTTGAGAGAAGGCATCATCATGGCGAGGTTTGTTTTTCCGCAGGCGCTGGGGAACGCGGCTGCGAAATACTTTTTTTCACCGAGAGGATTGGTCAGTCCCATGATGAGCATGTGCTCTGCCATCCACCCTTGGTCTCTGGCCATGACAGAGGCGATCCTTAAAGCAAAACTCTTTTTGCCAAGCAGAGCATTGCCGCCATAACCGCTCCCAAACGACCAGATGCTGCGCTCCTCAGGGAAATGGACGATATACTTCTCGTCCGCACAGCACGGCCAGTCCATATCTTGTTTCCCATCAGGGAGGGGAACTCCGAGGCTATGCATGCAGGGCACAAAAAACCCACTCCCAAGAACTTTCAGAACAGCATTTCCGGTGCGCGTCATGAGATGCATATTGCAGACGACATAAGGGGAATCTGTGATTTGAACACCAATATGGCTTAAGCGGGAATCCACAGGTCCCATGCAATAAGGGATGACATACATCGTCCGTCCTTGCATGCAGCCGTTGAATTTGGTCTTTAACAAAGAAAGCATTTCCGCAGGATCGCGCCAATTATTTGTCGGGCCGGCGTCTTCCTTGGACTTGGAGCAAATGAAGGTCGCCTCCTCGACTCTGGCGACGTCGGCGGCCGAAGAGTGGCACCAAAATGAGTTAGGGCGCTTTTTCTCATTGAGAGGGACGAAAATTCCCTTGGCGGCGAGCTGACTGCAAATCGACTGATATTCTTCGGATGACCCATTGCAAAAATAGATGTCATTGGGTCTGCAAAGCTTGATAGCTTCTTCAATCCATTGGACAAGACGCTTATTCAGAGTCCATTCAACGGGAAATTTAATTGCACCCATCAGCAGTTCCTATTCAAAAGGGAAATATTTACCACAGAGCTCACAGAGAACACAGAGGCGCTGGCGCGCGAAAGGAATTCTTTGCTTTTCTCTGTGAGCTCTGTGGTGAAAAAAAAATTCAGGTCTAAAGAGCAAGCGCTTTGCGTTTTTTGAATTTGTCGAGGTATTCGAGTGCTTTTCCAGTGCCAAGGCAAACGGCGAGAAGCGGGTTTGGAGCCACGATGACCGGAAGGCCTGTTTCCTTGATCAGCGATTTATCAAATCCTTTGATCAGGGCGCCGCCGCCGGCGAGCACCATCCCTCGTTCGACGAGGTCGGCGGCAAGCTCGGGAGGGCATTTTTCCAAAATGAGTTTTACGCTTTCGACAATCTGTTGGATCGGTTCGGCAAGGCACTCCCGGATTTCGACGGAATTGATCCGCTTTGTGATCGGAAGACCTGCGACCTGGTCGCGACCGCGCACTTCCATTTCAAGCTCATGGTCGCCGAGCGGATAGGCTGAGCCGATCGTCATCTTGATCTCTTCAGCCGTTCGCGGTCCGATCATTAAATTGTAGGTGCGGCGCATGTAATTGACGATGCATTCGTCAAACTCATCGCCTGCAATGCGCAGCGATCTTGATTCGACAATGCCGCCCAGCGAAATGATGGCGATCTCCGTCGTACCGCCCCCGATATCGATGATCATATTTGCAGAAGGCTCGTGCACCGGAAGGTCGACGCCGATCGCCGCGGCCATGGGCTCCTCGATCAGGATCACTTCCTGCGCACCGGCGCGGAGGGCAGAGTCTTCAACAGCGCGCTTTTCCACTCCCGTAATTCCAGAGGGGACGGCAATCAAAATCTTGGGGCGAAATAAGCTGCGGGCAGGAGTGACGCGTTTAAGCAAAGCCCTGATCATCCCCTCTGCGATCTCGAAGTCGGCGATGACGCCGTCTTTCATAGGCCGCACGGCAAGGATTTTGCGAGGGGTCTTTCCAAGCATCGCCTTCGCTTTGTGTCCGACGGCGAGCACCTCGTCGGTCGACGCATCGACAGCAACGACGGAAGGTTCAGCGAGGACAATCCCTTTTCCGCGAACGTAGACGAGAGTATTGGCGGTACCAAGGTCGATGCCGATGTCGTTAGAGAAAATGCCGGAAACCTGGCCGAATTTGTCGAATATGCCGCGGCTGAGCTTTTCAAAGATATGTTTCAAATTATATTGATTTGCTGATGCCATAGTTACTTATTCTCAAGTTTTAAGAAGCTCCAAAACATCTTCCCAAGTAAGTTTCGCAATTGCTTCATCATCGCAGCTCACGATTTTCTTGACCAATCCTTTTTTCTTCTTCTGCATCTCAGCGATCTTCTCTTCGATCGTATTTAAAGTAATCAGTTTGTAAGCTGAGACGGAATTTTTCTGACCCATGCGATGCACGCGGTCGGTCGCTTGGCTCTCGACAGCCGGGTTCCACCACATGTCGTAATGGATCACCGTATCGGCGCCGACGAGGTTGAGCCCTGTGCCACCTGCCTTCAACGAAACTAAGAACACGGGAATATTCTGTATCCTCATTGAATTGTTTGACGACTTCAAGGCGGTTTTTGCTCGAACCGTCGAGATAGGCAAAGCGGATCCCCTCTGGCCTCAAAATCCTCGCTCATGATCTGGAGCATGCGGGTATACTGGGAGAAGATGACCGTCTTATGCTGGCCTTCGACAAGCGTTTGCAAGAAGATCGAGGAGCATGTCGTATTTGGCAGAATCGCCCGGCTCTGCTTTTTCCTTGGCGAAAATCGCCGGGTGGCAGCAGATCTGTTTTAGTCGGGTCAGCGTCGCCAGCACATGGATCTGTACGCGGTCAAATCCATCGCGCTGCACCAACTTGACAAGCTCGTCTCTCGCCGACTGAGCATAGGAGCGGTAGAGTTCCTGCTGCACATCGGAGAGCTGGCAATGGTAGACGATCTCCGAAACAGGAGGCAGATCGTGCAAGCACATCGGCCTTCATCCGGCGCAAAATAAAGGGAGCGACCTTTTTACGCAGATATTCAAGGTTTTTTGTTAGCTCTTTTCCGGAAACGCGGATGTACTTCTCAAGAAAGCGATCGTAAGTGCCCAAAAAGCCGGGCATCAAAAAGTCAAAGAGGCTCCATAGCTCATCAAGCGAGTTCTCAATCGGCGTGCCCGATAAGATAAGGCGATGCTCCGCATGGACCATCTTGACGGACTTTGCGTTGCGCGTCCCGCGGTTCTTGATGTGCTGGGCTTCATCGAGGATCACGTAAGAAAAGTTGGTGGCCTTGTAGTGCTCGATGTCTTTTTGAAGAAGAGTATAAGATGTGATCATCACATCGAAATTCTCCATCTGCTCGATCAGTTTTTTGCGATTCGAGGGGATCCCGTCGACCACGGTGACTTTGAACTTGGGGTTGAACTTGGCAAATTCTTCCTTCCAGTTATAAAGGAGTGATGTCGGGCACACGATGAGCGCATGGCAGAGCTTTTTCTTCATGTGCTGCGTCAGCGCGACAATCGCCTGCAGCGTTTTCCCAAGGCCCATATCGTCCGCTAAAATTCCATTGAGGAACATCAGGCGCAGACGCTCAAGCCAACGCACCCCTTCCAGCTGATAGGCGCGCAAAGTGGCTTTGACATCTGCAGGAACTTCTGTAAAGGTGAGCAGCTTTTCACCCAACATCTGCTTGCGGATTTCGATCAGCTGGTCGGTCATTGAAAATTCAACGGGAAGGCCTTCGAACTGAGAAGCGTCGATATTGGCCAGGCTCCACAGCGGCCTTACAATTTTATTGTTCTCAAGCACCTCGATGCCCATTTCGTCAAAAAGTTGAATCACGCCGTTCAAGCGATCGAGGTCCAGGACGAGAATTTTAGGCATTTTATTGCCCTCGCCCGTTTTTTTGCCTTTTGCTTTGGGGGATTCGAGCTCGATGAACGAACGCTTGGCGCCCATGCACTCCCACAGTTGATCGAGGCGCACTCCTTTGAGAGCACCGTCGACAATAAGCTCAATCTCATAGGCGTCGATCCTCGAAGTGTGGCTCAATTTCAAGATGAACTTCGTCTGATCGTAGATGAACTGATCGAGCAGATTTTGAGGGCAGTTGAATGTGACGCGATGCTGATTGCGTGGAATGACGTCGGTCATGAATTCGACGATCTTCTTTTCCGATTTTGAAACATAAACGCTCGTCTCGGGATTGAAAAGGAAATCCTGGAAAAGGTCCTCCAAAATCTGCCTTTCCTCAACTAAGTTGCGCGCTAAAATCCCCTGCTGCGTCACAAAGGAAGCGACATCGTCGTAGCTGAGCTTTGCAGCGACAGAGGGAATTTTGTGCCCATCGTAGATGAAATGGAGGCTAGAATCCAGCTCGCCGTCGAGGTACGAAATATCGCAGACAGCTTCGACGTTGCCCACAAACGGCAAGGTCACGAAATCCTCGATCGCCTCAGGGTTGGCCACCTCGGCGTAGCGGGCCAGTTGCGGCAAGGAATTTTCGACAAAGGTTCCGAACAGCGGTTCCGGGACTGTCATATCGCGGATCTGGCGCAGATTGCGCAAGTGGACCCTCGTGATGTTCTCGGGAAAGCGGTAATAGGCGTTTTTGTAAAGCATGCCCGGCATGGCGCATTCGAAAAAGCGGACATCTTCAAGAGTCACCGCGTCCTCTCCGACGAGCACATGCGGGTTGACCAATATCTTGGACGTGGGAGGCTTGATATATTCCAATGAAAAGCGCAGGTGGGCCGGCACAGGCGAAAAGCGCAAGGGGGTCTCCATTGTCCCTTCGTAAAGACCTGATAAAGAGGGAAGATCCTCTTCCTGAGCGACAAATCCCTGCCTAGCAAACGCGTGAGATGCGATGTCGTAGGCTTTGGCCAGTATCATGCCGAATGTTTCGAGATCAAGTTGGGCCACTCGGAGCGCTCGTTCCGAATTGGCGCTCTCGCTAAAGCGTGCCTGGTCGCGAACCATTCGCACGATCTCCTGCTGCGAAGGATCAAAAGACTTTAAGGAGAAGCTGTATTTCTTTCCGCCGATAAAAATCGATTCTTCATATCTAAGAGCATCGATAAACGGCTTGATTTGAGGAATATACAGAGGTTTAGATCGAAAAGGTAGCCGCAGGGCGATCTGGACTTCGACAATCCCTTTGCTCTCGCCTTCTTGACTTGGATTGAAAATCAGGGCGAACTCAGCCCGATCAAATTCCTGCTTCTCGTGGCTTCGAAAAAATGGAGACGCAGCGAGAAGCTGCGAAGAGATCACATATTCCTGCAATAATTGCTTTTGATAATGCTCCTCTTGCCGCTGAACCTCTTTGGACTCAGCCTCTTTAATTTTTTCGAGCAACTTTTTCTTTTCTTCCTTATCAATTCCCGATTTTCCGCCAGTCTGTTTAAAATCGCTTTCCTTGGAAAAGGCAACAAGGATCTTGTCAATATGCTCTTCAAGATAGAATAAGACGGCAGCCAAATGCTGGCAGTCGTAGTTATAAGGACAATCGCAATCGGAATCGATCGTTTGGCAATCGACCCGATCAATCTCAATCTCGCTCTCGTAACAATTGTCGAACTGGCCCAAGACTTTGGCAGCGATGCGCATTGTCTTTGCATCGAGATGAAGAAGCTTGGCGGACACGACTTTTTGCCTGTCGTAAAGATCGCGTCCTTCTTTGACGATCGATGAGGAAAAATCTTGTTTAAGCTTGCGAAAGTTCAACATAGGTTGTCAGTCTACTCTTTTACGGATAAATTATTCTATTGTGAGCAACCACGTAGAAGAAGTGCTCTACGAGACTGCTAACGGATCCAGCTTCTGTCGATTTTCGGGTTCTTTTGAGCCGCTTTTCGATTCTTTTGCCCTAGGGTAATATCAACTTGCGTATATGACCCTAGGGCAAAATAATCCCGAAAATCGACGAAGCCTGGATCCATTTGCAGTCTCTAAACGCTTTTACCTTTTTTCTTTAAGACAAGCAAGAATTTTTAAAAAAAAGATTCAATTCACCGAGATGCAAAGACTAACATGCTGATCGGGGCCTTGTCCCAGATCCATGTGATAAATTTCCATATCGGACGTGTATTTGCGTTTGAAAGGAAATGCGGGACTCCACACACCTTCCCATGCCTGATACACGACCTTTTCAACGGGCCCTTTGACATCGATCACGACATAATTTTCCGCAGGTATCTCCACTTCCTTAAAACCCTCGGGAACATCTTCAAAGCAGCGAACCTTTGTCCCAAGAATCAGCGAGTAAAACCCTTTTGGAAACGGGGAGTAAGGTTCTTGAGGATCGTAGTCCATATAAACGGCGTAAATTTTTCCGGGCTCTGCTTTCCCCGGGATGGCGCTTAAAACATCTTCTTTGAAAAATTTCTCCCAAAAAAGGGGGATCTCCCTCATTGAATCGCCATCGTCATTTGTCGTTCGCAACTCGATTCCTATCAGCTTAAAACCATCCATCTGTCTTTGCTTCATCCTTATCTCCTAATCTATGATGACATGCCGCTAAAAATTTACCGACTTGCCGCTCTTTTGACAACCTCGAAATCTAAACACTCAGCGCTAAATCTCAAAGCTTTACACAAGAATCTAATTATTAATACATTACAAAAACTCAACAAACCCTTGATACAAAAAAAACTGCTAGCTATACTCGGTCATCAATTTTGCGGGTGTAGCTCAACTGGCAGAGCATCACGTTCCCAACGTGAGGGTCGTGAGTTCGAACCTCATCACCCGCTAAAAATGGAGCGAATACATAGGCCAAAGAGGGAGTTGCAAAACTCGCCTTGGAAGCCAAAATGATTATGCGGGTGTAGCTCAGTGGTAGAGCATCACGTTGCCAACGTGAGGGTCGTGAGTTCGAGCCTCATCACCCGCTATATCTATGCTTCACAGGTTATATTTATTTTTGCGGGTGTAGCTCAGTGGTAGAGCATCACGTTGCCAACGTGAGGGTCGTGAGTTCGAGCCTCATCACCCGCTTTTGACTGGACTTTAGCCATTGGAGGGGAAGGATTTCACGAGATATTGGCCTGCGGACTTTATTCATTTCCTAATGGTCGGCTTGAATATGCCACCATTAGGAAATGAATAAAGCCCGGAGGCCAATAGACGTGAAAGCCGACCCGATCAATGGTTAAAGTCCAGTCTGATGATTAAACTTTCAAGGATACTTTTTAGGAGCGCGTAATGGAACAAGGGACAACAGAAAAACAATCACTGCAGAATGAACATGTCCGTTTTACAATCCATCACAAGCCCGCTTGCATCATCGAGTTCGATGTCGAAGCTTTTGAGCCTCTCATCAAAAGCGCCCATAAAAAAGCCGCTAAGTCGATCTCTAAGGAAGTGACCCTGCCCGGATTCAGAAAAGGGAAGGCGCCTGAAGAGCTCATCATCAAGAACTTTCCCAAAGAAGTCGATAAGGAATGGCAGCAAGAAATTGCCAACATCTGCTTCCAGGAATGTGGAAAGCTAGCAAAACTCCCCATCCTTCATCGCGACGCCAAAATCACCTATAAAATGAAAAGCCACTCCCCCAGCGGAGCGCTGCTCACCCTGGCTTTTGAAACAGAGCCTACGGTTCCCCACGTCGATCCGAAACAGATGCAAATGAAGCCGATCAAGCGCCCGGAAGTCAATGAAGATAAAATCAATGAAACGATCCGCCAGGTGCAACTCTTTTTCGCGAGCTGGGAACACGTCCACGACCGTCCGGTCCAGGTTGGAGATTTTGTCATTCTCGACGTCGATGTCATTGAAGAAACTCCTTCTACGCCCCTCTTTTCAGGCACCCGATTTGAAGTCACCGAAAAATCGATGGCGCAATGGATGCGCGAGCTTGTCCTCGGAAAAAATGTCGGCGATTCCATGGAAGGGACCAGCGTCCCCGATCAAGATGCTTCTCAAGAAGACAAAGAAGAGCTGAAGCCGAAGAAAGTCCGCGTCACGATCAAGTCGATCGACACCGCCACCGTCCCTACCTTGGAAGACGACTTCGTCAAAAAATTAGGCGTATCCACTGTCGAAGAGATGCGAACGAATATCACCAACCTTCTCAACAAACAGGCAGATGCCCATGTTCTGGAAGCACAGCGCGAACAGGTCAACGAATTCCTCTTAACCCAATATCCATTTGATCTGCCGGCCACACTGATCGAAAAAGAGACCCAATTCCGCTTCCGCCAGCTTTTGCAGGACAAAGACTTCCAGCAATACTGGGGAAGCCTGAGCGCTGAAGACCGCAATAAGACGATCAAGACCGTTTATGAACAGTCGGAAAAAGCCGTCAGGATGTTCTATCTCTGCAGGCAAATCGTCTCCGATGCGAGTATCAAGATTTCGCCCGCAGACGTTCCTCCTCCATCGACAACTGCCCTGGAATTGCTCCTCGATCCCCAGAAAATGTTCCACCACCAGCGCAATGCTGAAGTTGAGCACGCTGAGGCCTACTCGCGACTTGTATTGGAAAAAGCAGAAGATTTTGTCATCCGCAACGCAACTCCTGCATAATCTTCTCGTAAAAGAAATTAAACGCAGAGACGCGAAGGCGCAAAGAGTTCAATATATTCTCTTTGCGCCTTCGCGTCTTTGCGTTAAAGTTTCTTCCTTTAACTCCAGTAGTTTCTTTGACGTTAACTGAAATGCACCGTACATCCATCACAGCCAATTTTTTTCATCCATCTTGCAGATTAACCAGGTCTTCCGTCATACTACAGGTAATAACTCACATCACCTGATTTTTGAGGTCTGTCAATGTATTCTATTCCCTATGTCATCGAAGATACCGGCCGCGGAGAGCGCGCCATGGACATCTATTCCCGTCTTTTAAAAGACAGGATCGTCTTTATCGGAACTGAAATCAACGACCAGGTCGCTAACACAGTCATCGCCCAGCTCCTCTTCCTGCGCGCTGATGATCCAAAAAAAGATATCAACGTCTATATCAACTCGCCGGGCGGATACATCACTGCAGGCCTTGCGATTTACGACACCATGCGCTTCATGGGCTACGACATCAACACTTATTGCCTTGGCCAGGCAGCCTCAATGGCAGCTCTCCTCCTCGCTGCTGGGACTAAAGGAAAGCGCTTTGCCCTTCCGAATAGCCGCATCATGATCCACCAACCCTCAGGCGGCGTTGGCGGAACTTCCTCGGATATTGCCTTGCAAGCCAAAGAGATCCTGGAGCTCAAGAAAATGTGCGCTCAGATCATGTCCGATCTTTCCGGGCAATCACTTTCTAAAATCATGGAAGATTCCGAGCGCGATTTCTTTATGAACCCCGATCAAGCTGTCGCTTACGGATTCATCGACAAAGTCGCCTCCCAGCCGCAAAAAACTCCTACAGAAACAAAATCATAAAGTTCCTATGAATAAAAAAGAAAAAGAAGGCGCCCATTGTTCCTTTTGCGGCCGGCCTGAAGATGCTGTCGAAAAGTTGATTTCAGGACCTGATTCCTATATCTGCGACAAATGCGTACGCCTATGCATGGAAATCGTCGAAAAAAAACCGGTCCACCACGAACTCAAACTGCTTAAACCCCAAGAGATCAAGACCGCCCTCGACGAATATGTCATCGGCCAGGAAAAAGCAAAAAAAACGATCTCCGTCGCCGTCTACAATCACTATAAGCGCATCCGCTCCTTGCACAAAGAGAGCGAAGTCGAATATAGCAAGTCCAACGTCATGCTGTTAGGGCCCACCGGTTCGGGAAAAACGCTGATGGCCCGCACCCTAGCCAACATCCTCGATGTTCCCTTTGCGATCGCCGATGCGACAACGCTCACAGAAGCCGGCTATGTCGGCGAAGACGTTGAGAACATCATCCTGCGCCTCGTCCAGGCTGCCGATTACGACATCGCCAGAGCGGAGATGGGAATTATTTATGTCGACGAAATCGACAAGATCCGCAAGACCACCAGCAACGTTTCGATCACCCGCGACGTATCCGGAGAAGGTGTCCAGCAGGCCTTGCTTAAAATCGTCGAAGGGACCGTCGCCAACGTCCCCCCCAAAGGAGGAAGAAAGCACCCCAACCAGGAATACATCCGCGTCAATACGCAGAACATTCTCTTTATCGTCGGGGGAGCCTTCGTCCACCTAGAAAAACTCATCGCCAAGCGCCTTGGCAAAAGCACGATCGGTTTTGACGCCGGCGAAGCCCGCACCTTCGATGCCCATGAGATGAACTATCTCCTCTCAAAGGTCGAGCCCGAGGATCTGATCTCGTTCGGCATGATCCCCGAGTTCGTCGGAAGGTTCAATAGCATCGCCAACTGCAACGAATTGACAACAGAAGACCTCGTTGACATCCTCGTTAGGCCCAAGAACGCGATTATCAAGCAATACCAGCATCTCTTCGCAGAAGAGAACGTCGCCCTGCGCTTCACAGACGACGCTCTGCGCGCCATGGCTGAAAAAGCCAAGGAAACTGGCACCGGCGCTAGAGCGCTGAGAATGATTGTCGAGAATCTGCTTCTGGAGCTGATGTTTGATGTCCCCTCCGATCCGACCATCAAAGAAATCGTGGTCGACAAGGAAAGCGTCTTCAAGGAAAGACCGCCGCAGATCATCCGCTCGCATTCCGCTTGAAAAATTTGGACAGATCTAGAAATGAAAATGGGGAGCAAATGCTCCCCATTTTTATTTCTTTAAAAAGAAGATTTTATTTGAGCCCATACTGAGCGCCGTATTGAGTCACCAATTCGCCGACTCTATCTTCGATGACAGCATTTGTATATGGGGTACCTGGAAATGTTGTTGTAGGGTTCAAGATGTCTCGTGCTGCACGTCGTGCATTAGTGAATTCGTTTAGTAAAGTGTTTCTTAGAGTTGGGTCAGAAATCTCTGATTGGATCGCATCATCCAACAGAGGAATGCCCCCTTGCTCAGATACAAATGCAACTAATTCATCTTCCAGGCAATCGCTTTTTTGGAAGACTTTGTACTCTCTCCAGAAATCCACTGCATTTCGCGCTAAAGCGACAGGCATTGATGAGTAGATAAGCGCCGCCGCATCCACGCTATAACATCTCTCCTCAGGGATAGGCTTTATCACCTCTGATCAAACCGGGGATCCAAGTTGGCCAATTTCTTCGATCTTGCTGTATTCAATTTTCCACGCTCTTTTTCAATATAGTCTTGAAGCGCCTTTTGAGCCTTTATTGCCGCGTTTTCGACGGCTTGAGTTCGTTCGTCTTCAGTCCAGCCTTGAGGTTGCGGCTCTGAGGGAGCAAATGCTAATGCGACATAAAGAGCAAACCTGTCAATATTAAGCTTCTGTTCAGATCATTAATTCGTTTATTTTATTCTGATTACCTGCGGAATTTCTTATTTCTTCTTGAACTTTCTTGATGAGAGAACTGATGACTATTTCAGCTGCAGTGATTCTTCTTAATGCAGCGTCTTGCTCATTCGGACTGAGCTCTTGGCGCGCAAAGAGTTTCGATGCAATGACAATGCAATCAGAAAATAACTTGGGCAATCCTTGCAAAGCCAAGGTCTTTCGATCCATAGGATGGGGCAAGAGGAACAGGATTTTTTTCCACGTTCCGTAGGCTGGGATGTTACTGAGCCACCCCACAATTCGTTGCAAATTCTTTTGCAACCTCATAGGCCACCTGCACTCCTCGTCTTGATCAGGATCTCATCTAGTTCCTTTGTGATCTTTCTTCCATCGGATAAATGATAACTCACGCGCGTGTAAGAAAACTCGAAATTGACATTCTGTGCATCAAGTCGATTTAATTTAGCTAGAACGAGATTCCTCAATTTCTGATAAGCTTGATCGATCTCTTCGTGTTCAGAGTGACTGCATTCCAAGAGCCTTGAGGCAGAACCTGCCTCATTCCATACAGTCACTCGACCAGGCGCAAGCCTCTCAAGTTCCATTTGGAAATCGGGCACTAGCTCCATATCTAAGGTGAATCTATTCTGAGCAACATTGTTGGAGAGTCGAGCATTAGTTTCGAGAGATCCTACTTGCGGATCACCAGCGGCATCAACATCGGCAGCGTTTACAGCTGGACGACGAACAAGACTTGCATCGCCTGATGTGGATAGAATACGTTGTGCCATATTAGGACCCCTTTATTCACTTTATAATATTTATTATACCAGTCAAATCAAAACCAATCAATAATAAACGCAAGCTAACAATTAATAATAATTGAATATTTCAGGCGGATCGAATAACAAACGAGGGGATTTGTTATTTCACCCAAACACACACATCCTCAAGCTATTGAACATAAGTGACGTATAGACAAATCAGACACCTTACTTCATTATTTGACACTTAATTATTACATTCTTAAATTGCTTAACTCATTCATATATAGATGTTATATAATTTTAAACATCAAACTCACAGCGCAGCTCACTGATAATCAATTGTTTAGAGTTTGACTATTTCGTTTTTTATCTCCTCATCCAGTTTCTTCCTCAATTTATTGAAATCTCCTTTGAAAATTAAATTTAAAACATCAAATTCAACACTCATAAATGTTTAATAATTAGAGTTTTAAAAATTGTTTTAGAGTCGTTTATTGCTCATTAAAATGGGAGAATCAACTTCAGGATCAGTTATAAACATCTGACATTAAATAACTTAAAATTATTAATTATTAATAAAGAAACAAGAGACGTTAAAGCTTGTGTATGTGTTAGTTAAATAAAGCTTAAAATTTATGTTTAAAAGATATTGGCTATCCGTTAAAATAAATATTGGGGGAGTATGGGATTATCGAATTGCCCCTGAAAATTTAGATAATAAAACTATAACAAGAAGATAATAATATGACAGAGACACAAGTCGCCCAATCTGATCCTCAGAAGAATTTAAATAACTTCATCGATCAGTGGTGGCAAGAAAGTAAGCAGTATACTGCGGATTATGGGTATTTGACGCAAATGCTTCAACAGATGATGGCTCTGGCTAAATCAGGGAACATCGAAGAAGCCTTCCAAGTTGCCCAGATGAACGTGATGCCTTCCGCGATGACGGTCCAAGGGGACACAATTGGTAAGCTTGCGGCCGGTATGAACATCGGGTCTGCATACCAAGAGTTTACAACCGCAGCGCAAAACGGAATTACTAACGACCCGAACAATGGGGATGTGGCGAACTTCATTAAATATTTACAGGAATTTTTCAATGACATTAATCATGGACGGGCGCCTATGCCTTGGATGAGCAGTGCCACTAGGGACCAGCTTAATGCAGCGATTAAAAAAATATGCAAGCTTTTTGGAGTAGATAACCCCAATCAGTTGGATCCTATTAAAGTTGCGGCCGATATCTACGAATGGACAAATAGTCCAACGACCACGACCGGGAACGGCAAAACCGGTCAGCAGAATATGCAAGACCTGCAATCGGGCTTTACTCAGTGGAACAACGTTGAATCGGCCCAGTCCCAGGGACTCCAGGCGCAAGAACAGTTTGCGTCCAATACATTTAACCAATAC
>CAWESW010000075.1:0-14681 GCA_963811735.1 uncultured Verrucomicrobiae bacterium
GCCTCCCATTTAGGATGCAGCGGGATCATTTGTCGGGATGGACCTCTCCTGCGGCCCCGAAGAGATCTACGCATCTAAAATTTCAGGCGACGAGAATAGAGAGTCCCTGATCGAAATTGAAAAAGGCAAGCTCTACTCGAAACGGGACTGGCTCATGAGCGCCGATTGGACTGGGGCCTTTGCCAAAAAAATCCTGCGATCCAATGGATCAATGCCTCAGCAGAGGGGATCGATCTGCCAGGAATCGAGCGTAAACCCCTATCAGAGGTCGCGGAAACCCTTCTTATCCAGCAATGGGATGTGGAAGGGATCGTTCATTCCCTGATTTCTGAAGCGCCTTTAGCACATGTGACTTTCGAAAAAGTCGCCGATGTGAGAAAGAAGGTAAAAGAGAGCTTTGAAAAAAGCTTGGCTCTTTGCGACGCTTTGCTGAAGGTCTGGGAAAAACATTTTCCAAATTCTCCTTTGGAACAAGGGGAATACGCACTACTCGAACATGAATTGGAAGAAGAGATCTGCAATCGCCTTTTTTTGACCCCGCTGTGGAGTGTCTGGAAGCGTCCGATCTTGCGATCCGCCTTCCACCCCCTCGGCCAGCACGTCCATCGGCTGCTTTTTTGCAAAAAGGCCCTTGAAATGCATTTATCTTATTTGAGGTCGTTTTCATGAGCATGGATCAATATACCTTTTCCCAAGAGAAGCTCATCATCTGCGATCGCGAGCTTGATATTGAGGTGTCTGTAGACTTCGCATTGCCTCGCCTGCCTTTGAATCTTGAAGGGGCAGGGGTTGTCCAAAGTAAAGATGCCGAAGGCAACCTTAAATCTGCTTATTTAGTCAGCGAAGGTTGGCGCCACGGGGAATGCCGGCTGTTTGCCGATGAAGGCAAGGTGCGCGCCGAGATGTTCTATTTGCACGGCAAGCTGCATGGACCTTCGATCATGTACTCAGATCAAGGGAGCATCCTCTCAAAGACCTGGTATTGCGACGGCAAGAGGATAGGCAAGGCCCATTTCTATTCCCCCTCCGGTGCGCTGATCAGTCTGCAGCGCTTTAAAAATGGGGAATGGGAGGGCGTGCAAGAATATTTCTATGAAGACGGATCCGTCAAGAGTGTGATCCCTTTCCGAGCAGGCAAGCTGCATGGAGAGGTCCGGTTGCTCTGGGAATCGGGAAAGCTCAAACGCTCCGCGCAGTACGCAGAAGGCCTACGGGACGGCAAAGACAGCCTTTGGAACGAGCAAGGGGTTTTGATCGACGAGGGCGAGTACAAAGCCGGCAAGCCTTCCGGCGTCCACCGCCATTATTACGCAAACGGCAAGCTGAAAGAAGAATGCAACTACCACACTCCCTTGCGTTTTGACCGCAAGGAGTGGGATGAAACAGGCAAGCTCATCTTCGAGGGAATATTCGCTCCCGATTTGACCTATACGGAAAGGGTCTTTCTTGAGCCTCACGGCGCCAAGTTGCGCAAGGGAGTCTGGGATGGAAACCGCATCCGTTGGAAATAGCTCTCCTCTTCTAGAACGTTATCCCGAGCTTCTGTTTTTGCTCAGCTATACTCCTTTTATCCCTTCGAGCTTATCGCTTCATTGCGAGGACATTTCTGAAGAGATCAAACGCTTCGTCGAAAAGCTGACCCTCGACGGAGTCGATATTCTCTATATCTACGGGATTGGACTTGGCTATCACTACAAAGCTCTTCAAGGCTGGCTAAAGGAAAAAAGAGAGCGGCGGTTGATTTTTCTCGAGGACGAGCTCTCCTCCATTCAGGCCCTCCTGCAATCTGAGCACGCCCAGGACCTCTTATCTCATCCCCAGGTCGTGGTGCAATTCCTCTCTTCGGCCAAAAAGATCGATGCGCTTTTGGAAGAGACCGTTGCAACGTATCCTTGCGATCGCATTGAAGTGGCTGCCATCGAATCTTATCAAAAAAGAAAAAAGCGGCGCTTTCAACAGATCCGGCTAAAACTCTTGCGCCAAAGCGCAGTGGCTCACGCCATTCTCACAGAATCGCTCTATGCGCATAAAATGCTCATCAACCTTTTGCGCAATATCAAGCGCTGGCACGGCTCTTTTTTTGCCGGCGGCCTAAAAGGGAAATTCCAGGGCATTCCCGCCATCATTTGCGGAGCAGGGCCCTCTCTCCAAGCCAGCATCTCGTTGCTAAAGGACCTCGAAGACCGCGCGCTCATCATCGCAGGCGGATCGACGATTGCCGCACTCAGCAATCAAGGCATCCAGCCCCATATTGGCATCGCCCTCGATCCTAACGCCGAAGAGTTCGGCCGTCTGAAAATTGCCTCTTCTTTTGAAACGCCCCTTCTCTACGCGACGCGCTTGCAGCCCGATGTCTTCAACACTGCAAACGGCGAGCGGGGCTACCTCATTTCCGATACGGGAGGGCCTTGCGAGCATTATTTCGAAAAAGAGATGGAGATCGAAGGGGACCCAATCGGCCCCGAGCTTGGACCGGAGGCGTTTTCCGTCACTACGCTCTCTGTCGCCCTCGCCGTTGAAATGGGATGCAACCCGATCCTACTCGACGGCATCGATCTCGCCTACACCGGGATGAAGCGGTACGCTGAAGGCATCCTCCCTTCTTCCCAGATGCTCCTCAGCGAGATGCGCAAGGTGAAAAAAGCCCCTGAGCGCATGCTCAAGCGCAAAGACATCCACGGTCATTACGTTCACACCCTTGTCAAATGGGTGATGGAGTCGGAGTGCATCGCTTCTTTCGCAAAAGCGCACCCCGAATCGCGCTTCATCAATGTCTCCAAAGGAGGACTCGGCTTCCCTGGCATTCCTAATATGCCTCTTTCCGAAGCCATCCAAACCGAACTGACCCTCCAGCTTGATTTGCGCGCGCTTGTCCACGCTGAAATCCAGCAGCTCAAAATGCCCCCGCTCAAAGAGAAGATCGAACATGAGATGAAGACCGTCGGCGAGAGCCTATTGCGATTAAGCGTCATTGCGGATCAGATGATCGAAGAGCTCGAAAGGGTCCAATCTTCGCCAGTGCGTATCTCCCTTCCCACCGGCAAAATGGCCATCCTTGAAATCGATTTTCAGGAAGAAAAGGCCTTTGAGTGCTTGCTGCCCACCTTCGGGCCTGCTCTCGACAAGCTTCTTTCCCGCGCGTTCTTTATTGCGCCCAATAGCTCTGAAGATGAAAAGCGATCCCTTCTCATCGAAAGCAAAATCGCCAAATGGAAACAATGGAAGGAGATGATCGACAGCGAAATCGCCGTCTTTCGAAAACATGGCAACCTTTGATTTTTATCCTCTGACAATTCCCTATCTCAAACTTATGCACCAGTGGCTGCAGGCGCCCCACGTCCGCGCTTTTTGGGACGATGGCGACCGCACCCTCGATCAGGTCCGCGCCCACTACTTCCTTCCCCGCTCCGTTGAACAATATCTCATCCTCTATCAAAAGCAGCCGATCGGCTATATTCAGGCAGAACTGATCCAGGCCAACCATGAGCTTGCAAAATTCCGTGTCAAAGACGAAGAGACCTATGGCATCGACCTCTTCATCGGAGAGGCTGAGCATATCGGCAAAGGGAGGGGCGTCGATCTCCTAAACGACTTCATCAAATATCTCACCGAGCGCCACCATCAGCTCAAAGCAGTCCTGTTCGATCCTTCAGAAAATAACCCCCGGGCCATTCATCTCTTCATCAAACTCGGCGCCAAGCCCGTCGGCCTGTTTGACAAAAGGGAGATTCTCCTATTACATATCCCTCATTCAAGCTCGTGAAAACTTCATCGCATTAGCAATGATCTCAAAATCCTCTTTTGAAATTTCAAACAACCCAAAGCGGAATTTAGCGCCCCAATTGGGAGCATCGCAAGTAAATGAAAGAAGCGGCAAAAGGAGAGCGATCGGAGTTTCTTTGCATGGATGATAGTCAACATCTAGCCGAAAAGGCACAAAGCCTTCTCCCATGTCAAATTCATAAGGCTTATTTCCGACGATTTGTCCCAATGCGGTGAATTTTTGGCATTTCTCATTGCCCTGCATTGTCTCTTTGGGCGAATAATAGATGAGATAGTCTCCCGTTTTCATCCTGGCTAAGGGCCCTTTTTTCCCATGGCACACTTGAGCAAAGCCTCCGGCGACACCTTTTAAGACATGCTGCCTGGAGACGACGCCGATCCAATACTTTGTCATTTTACCCTTCCTTGGAAAGTTGGCGAAGAGATGCGGTAAACTGTTTTGAGGACTCATTTAAGGTCGAGAAGAACTCTTTATCGACTTTCTCAACGACGACAAGCGCTTTTTCGATGGCACTTTTGCCTTTAGCGGTGGCCGAAAGCGATAGGGCGCGCGTGTCTGTCGGATGTTTTGAGCGTTTGATGTAGCCCTGCTTTTCTAATGCGCGCAAAACCTGGGAGGTCATCATCGGATCTGTTTTGGCATGGGATGCGAGCTGGGCCTGTGTCAGATCCTTATGCTCTTTTTGCAGCCAGCAGATGCTGGCGAGCAGGACGAATTGGACATGGGTGAGATCGAGGTCAGCCAATGCCTGGCGCTGTTTGCGCTGCCAGGACATGCAGACCTGCCATAAAAGGAAGCCAGGGCTTTCCTCTGGTCCTGAGAACTCGGAAGAGAGAAATTTTGCCATTACCTGCCCCCTTGTTCAGCGATTTTTGCCAGGGTTTGGACCGATTGAGGCATTCCTTTTTTTAGATCCCTGCGCAAGGTCAAATAGAGAAGTGGGGCGAGCAGTCCTTTGCATTGGGCGCGGTGGTGGATCAAGAGCTTGCCGTTTGGCAGTTGTTCCAGAGTGTGGGTAAAGGTGAGGTGGGTCAGAGGGAGAAAGGAGAGATCTGAGTAGCTTTCCAATGGCTGAACATCTGTCATCATAAAGGAGACCTTGGGAGCGCCCTTGGGCTTAAGCTCTCCCTTCGTCCCCACGGCAAAGGGCCCATCCAATCGGCACCATTCAAGCCCATCATCCCATTTGGGCCAATTCGGCACATCAGACCATAACTGCCAAATTTTCTGCTTTTCAGCATCCGTTTCACAGGTTGCTTCAACGCTCCAAGCAAACATACTTCCTCCTGAAGATCGTAAACGCACATATTATATGCGCGTATATTAAATGGTCAAGCCCCTAAATTAATACTTTGTGCTTGTGGGATAGAAGTTCACGCATTAAACTTTTTCTTAAAAAATGGAGGACAACATGATGACAGATGAGAAAGAAAAAATGACTAAAGGGTCAAACTCTTTGGATCCTGTAACAGCCGGATTTTTAGAGGAGTTCGCCAAAATTTTCACCTCCATTGAGCATCTTCCTATTGCCGATCAGCGTACGGTGATCAAAGAAATGTTCCGTATTTCAGAAGAGCAATTCGAGCCGATCGCGAAGGTCGAAGATAAGGTCGTTTCCGGAAGACATGGCCCGATAAACATTCGCCTATTCATTCCAAAGAGCGAAGGCGCTCTTCCCGTCATCGTCTATTTTCATAGAGGAGGCTGGGTCTATGGAAGCATTGAAGAGAGCGAGACGATCTGCCGAAGATTGGCCAATGAGACAGGGGCAATTGTCGCTGCAGTTGAGTATCGCTTAGCTCCCGAGCACAAGTTTCCCATCCCATTGGAGGACTGCTACGATGCCGCTAAGTGGTTAGCGGCAAATGCCTCTTCTTTTTCGGGCAATCCCGGGAAGTTGATCCTCTGCGGAGAGAGTGCAGGAGGGAATCTGGCTGCTGCGATTGCACTGATGAACCGCGATGCAAAAGAGTTTGCTGTGGCCGGCCAACTGCTCATCTACCCTGTTTTGACAAATGATTTGGAAAAGAAATATTACGAAGATAGTCCAGATAAGCTATTACTCTCCTTCGAAAATATGGAGTTTTTCTGGCAGGCGTACTTATCTTCTCCTAGAGGGGGTGAAAATCCTTATGCCTCTCCTCTCAAAAGCGACAATCTTACCAATCTCCCTCCCTGCTTTATCGTTTCAGCTGAATATGATGCTCTCAAACACGAAGGAGCACGCTATGCAAAGGCTTTACACAGAGCGGGAATTACAGTGCAGGCAAAATGTTATCCCGGGGTGATTCATGGCTTTTTGGATCTGCCACTCGCAGAGACTATTAGGAATGAGGCTATCGAGGACATCAGCGCTTGGGTGAAAAAGCTTTAGAAAGGATGACCCTATTTTTTGAACTCAATGATTCTTAATTAGGAGGACTATGTCTCTCAACTGTACTGCTTACGTCTAGTTTGTTTCTTATGTCTGATTGCGATCATTTTTTTGATGCTGATAAAATATCCCATCATACGGAAGTCGATCTGGACTCTGCATCGGGGGATGTAAGAGTAAGTATCGATCAAATCAAGGGTAAAAAACTCCTGCTGCTCGTCCATGGTTTTAATGATCCCGAAGGGGAGTCCATCCCCACCTATCGCCTTGCGCACGAGCACATCAGTACATTAAAAGATGCCAACAATGCTCCGCTCTATGACGTTGTCGTTGGATATCTTTGGCCCGGGTATGATAACCCCTTCGAATACTACTTGGCCAAGGATAATGCCCGCCATCTTGCTGAAAAATTGAAGTCTCATCTGGAATTTCTTTCCGATGTATCAACCTCTGTAGACATCATGGCTCACAGTATGGGAAATTATCTCGTTCTCCAAGCGCTTAATTATCCGCACAAACATGAATCAAGAAAACTCGTCGCGAATTTCTTTTCCATGGCAGCAGCCGTAGGTGATAAAAGTATTGAAAAAGATCAAAAATTTGATCATTCAATAGGGCATTGCCAAGAGGTCTTTGTCTTTTACTCTAAAAATGATGAGGTGTTGAAATGGGCCTTCAGAGCTGCCGAATTGGTTTCCGCTTTAGGCTATTGCGGCGCAAAGGATCCAAAAGACCTCCCTGAAAATGTGCAGCTCATCGATTGCAGCAGTTTTATCCATGCTCATGGGGAATACTTCACTGCATCGCCGATCTATGAGTATATTCAAAAGCAACGACTGATGAGTTTACAAAGGGCTAACTGACGTAGAAAGAAGCATGTAAGATCCATAGTATCAGAATCATAGACAGATGTGATGGTTACTGCAAGTAGACAAAAAATGTAAACTTTTGCCGTTAATTCCCACATTTTTCACCCAAAATATCGATAAGAGGTGCACATTATATTGTGCGCATGATAAAATGTTCAGTAACTTATAGCTCGATATGGTAAGGATAAATAAAACGCCAGAATTTGAAGAGTGGCTCTCCAGTTTACGCATCCAAGAGCAGGCTCAGATCGAAGCCCGCCTTTATAAAATAAAGGTTTTTGAGCATTTTGGGGATTGCAAGTTCTTGAAGGGAACCGCTAATTCGATTGCTGAGCTTCGATGGAATAATGGTCTGCGTATTTATTTTTATCGAGAAGGTCGATCTACTATAAGATTATTGTTGGGAGGATTGAAAAATGGCCAAAAAAAAGACATCAAAAAGGCAGAGCTTTTGTTTAAAAAATATGCCCATTGTAAAGAGTAAAAAGACTCTTCACTTACTTAAGCATGATCCCAGCGATTTTTTTAAATCCCATGAAAAGGTTGCTTTAGCTCTTTTGACTAGTCTAGAAGAGGGGAACCCTGGAGCTTTTTTAGAAATTTTAAATGTCTATTTGAGTGCAAATCGCACAAAAATAGCAAAAGAAACAAAATTGTCTAGAACGACTATCCAAAAAGCCTTGTCGAAAAATGGAAATCCAACAATTGGCACTATAGCAAAAATTGTATCCCAAGCTGTTGCATAAACCTTTTGCCATTTTCTATATTGTCCATACTTTGGTTTTGCGGGTTACGTCATGGATCCTTTCATCACTTTGTATCAACAGCGCCTTGGCCTTCAAAGCGCGACCTTTTCGCGGATCGATCATGAGGATGCGATCGTTGCCATCGTCTATAAAGTGACGCAGCCTTCTGGCAAGCAGCTCATTTTAAAACTATGCACGCACCCTAAACATTACTTGCGTGAAGTGTATTTTCTGAAACACTTCGCAGGGACATTGCCTGTACCGCGCATGATACAGGTTATCCCACCGGAAGCAGGGATTAATGGCGCTATTTTAATGGAGTGCCTACCCGGCACAGTGCTTAAAATAGCAGACTTAACCGACGAACTGGCTTATGAAATGGGTTCACTGCTTGCGCACATCCACCTCAACCGGGAAGCTGGCTATGGGGATCTGATTGAACCAAAGGATTTAAGCCCCGATCCTAGAGAGTTTTTTTCCTTAAAATTTGAAGAAGGACTTGGAGAATGCAGCGATCACCTGCCTAAAGGGCTGATCGAACAATGCCGCCGATATTTTGATGAACATCTCAACCTCTTACATTCCGTCGACGGACCTTGCATCGTACACCGCGATTATCGGCCGGGCAATGTGATCGCCTATAATGGCAGAGTCCAGGGGATCATTGATTGGGCTTCCGGACGGGCAAGCTTTGCGCAAGAAGATTTCTGTCATATGGAACACGGGGTATGGCCAACCCATTCTGCTAGCAAAAAAGGGTTTTTAGAAGGGTATGCAAGCATTCGACCAGTCCCTGATTACAGCGCCATGATGCCGCTTTTACGCCTGAGCAATGCAATTGCTACAATTGGCTTTACGGTCAAAGTTGGCACATGGGAAAGCAACAGCGCTCGCTTGTACCAGTTTAATCGCAGATTTCTTGAAACGGTATTCTAATTACAGCGCAGTTTTTTGGTAGGCGTGGAGCTTGTTGCGCAGGGTGCGGATACTGATGCCAAGGATGCGCGCCGTTTTGGTGCGGTTATTCTTCTCGCGGGCAAGCGTTTCCAGGATCAGCTTCTTTTCCATTTCGGCGAGGGTGATCCCGACGGGGAGGGCGGGCGTGGGAGCTTCTTTGATAGGGCAGGAAAGGTCGATGTAGACGTGGTGGGCCTCGATAATGTCAGTGGCGTTCATCACGACGGTGCGTTCGATCACATTGGCCAGTTCGCGGATGTTGCCGGGCCAGTGGTAGTCGGTGAGTTTCTGACGGGCATTTGCTGAAAGGCGTTTGATCGGCTTTTGGTTGTCTTCGCAGAGGCGTTTGAGGAAAAATTCTGCGAGGGGAAGGATGTCGTCTTTGCGCTCGCGGAGGGGAGGAAGGTGGATCGGGACGACGTTGAGACGGTAATAGAGGTCTTCGCGGAATATTTTTTGCTCGACTGCCTCTTTCATGGAGCGGTTGGAGGTGGAGATTAGGCGGATGTCGACGCGGATTGGGCGGACGCCGCCGACCCTTTCGAATTCCATCTCTTGAACGGCACGGAGCAGCTTGGACTGCAGCTCGAGGGGAATCTCAGAGACCTCATCGAGAAGTAGGGTTCCTTTATCGGCTAGCTCAAATCGCCCCAGCTTCCTATTGATCGCTCCCGTAAATGCGCCCTTTTCATGGCCAAAAAACTCTGATTCGAGCAGAGCGGCGGGGATGGCCGCGCAGTTGACTTTGATAAAGGGCTGAAGGGTGCGATGAGACTGGGCGTGGATCGCATGGGCAATGACTTCCTTGCCCGTTCCCGATTCACCGCCGATGAAAACCGAAGAGGAGCTTTTGGCGATCTTGCTGACATCGCTTAAAATCTTCTTCATCATTTCACTTTGAGCGATGAGGAGATGTTTTTTGCGGTCAGGCTGGGTCGAGATCTCTTCGCGAAGGTAGTTGTTTTCTTGGAGCAGGTCGATGTGCTCCTGCGCTCTGTCGAGCATCGGCTCGATGGTCTCTGCGGAAAAAGGCTTGAGGAGATAGTTGAAGGCGCCAAGCCGCATGGCCTCTACGGCATTTTCGATGCTGGCAACAGATGTTGTGAGAATGACAAGGGTCTGAGGATGTTGGGTTTTTGCGACTTTTAGGATTTCAAGTCCGCCGGTCGTTGGGATTTTTAAGTCGCAGATCACGAGATCAAAGAGGTGCTGGTGAAGTATTTCGACGGCGTCAGGGCCGTTGGCGGCGGAAAAGACTTCGCTTTTCCTTTTGCGTAGGAGCTCCTGCAGAAAGGCGCGGTTGGAAGATTCTTGGTCGACGATGAGGACTTTTTCAATCGCCATGGCTTACCATTTTGATTTTCTTCCTTGAAATCATGAATTTTTTTCCAGCCTATGGTAGATTTTGGGCAGACGGGGGGATCTGTAGGGGGCCCTGCTCAGAGATTGGGCCGGTTTTCGGCCGAATCTCTGAGCAAGTCCCCGTAGGTGTGTCCCGGCTCCTAAGGTGGATTATAGATAATGGCGAGTTTTAAAAAAGTTTTATATTTTTCAATTTCCTCAATTGTTCTTCTTCTGGTGGGATGCTCAGGATTGGAGCACTCGGAGCAGGAGAAGCTGAGGAGGCAGAATGCCAAGGGGGAGTTTGTCCACCGCAATCACGACGAGTACCACTACGCCTTAACGACGCCGGGGCAACGGCTGCGGGAGAAATATCCCTGGGAGATGGCCTATATTGGCAAGCACCCCAAGATCACCAAGGAGTATTTCCGCTGCAAGGGGTCGAGCATCAATCCTCCCCACGTCGACCATAAGGATCCTGCACGGCCGGCGAATTATTTTGACTGCGGCGGGTTCCAAAAACACTCCCTCCCTCTAAAGGGAGATCAGGAGTTCGTTTATCCGATCTTGATCGACCTGCTCAATTACATCCAGGCCAAGACAGGCTGTAAAGTCGTCATTACCTGCGGGCACCGCTGCCCTGTTCACAACTCTTATGCCGACAATACGACCTATAACCAGAATTCCAAACACATGACCGGAGCCGAGGTCGATTTTTATGTGCAGGGGATGGAGGGCAGGCCTGAAGAGGTGATCAAGATCTTGATGGCCTACTACAAAGAGATGCCTCTCTACAAGGAGGACAAGCAGTATCAGGAGTTCCAGCGGCTGGAAAAGGGAGTGTTGAACGTCTCAATTCCTCCTTGGTTCAACAAGGAGATTCTGATTAAGCTGTACAAGAAAAACGAAGGGAGGGATTTCGATAACCGCCATCCTTACCCATACGTTTCCGTACAGGTGCGCTTTGACCGCGAACTCAATGAAAAAGTCGTCGGCAGTTGGCAAAAGGCATTCAACGGTTATCGAAGGTTCTAACTATTAGCAATGCGAACAGTGGTGATGGCAGACTTCGACGAGCTGGAAGCGGTTTCCGTCGGTGTCTAGAGCCGTTTGCATTTTGACATGGCCAGGGATCTCTTGAATTTCCCCAATGAGCTTGGCGCCTTTCGCGGTCATTTCTGAAACGGCTGTTTCAATATTTGCAACAGTGAAGGTCATCACGGCATTCTGTCCCGGTTTGACATCGTCTTCTGACTTAAGGCACATTTGCGCAATTCCAAGTCGGGCTCCGCCACTGTGCCCTTCGAGTTCAGCCCATCCGAACTGATCGTTCTGTTCCATCAGTTTGAGCCCAACGGTCTCCGTGTAAAACTTGATCGCCGCTTTGAGGTCGTTAACGACAATCCAGACTAAATTCATTGATTTCAGGTTCATAAAAAATACTCCTAGGTAAATACGTAGCAATTATAAAAAATCCTAAGAAATAATTGCATCGGAAATCCCATTCCCCTAAAAAAAGATGTATATCAAAAGTGCAGGAGGCTGTCATGAAAGAGGGATCGAGTGGTTTAGTCAATCCATTCAACACATTAAAATCTTTAAATGACGACCACAAGAGGTTCTACTATTCCTTGCCGGCTCTTGAGGCCAAAGTAGGCCCGAGTATCAGCAAGTTGCCGGTCTCGATCCGCATCATGCTTGAGTCGCTGCTGCGCAACTGCGATGGCGTGCGCGTCCGGGAAGAGGACGTGCTGCGTCTGGCGAAGTGGAATGGCAAAAAGCCGGACGAGGGGGATGTTCCCTTTGTCGTCTCCCGGGTCATCCTGCAGGACTTTACCGGTGTGCCCTTGCTCGTCGACTTGGCGGCAATGCGCGATGCCGTCGCTGCGCGAAAAGTCGATGCAAAAAAAATTGAGCCGATCGTTCCCGTGGACCTCGTCGTCGACCATTCCGTACAGGTCGATCGCGCCGGGACATCCGATGCCTATCTCTACAACCTTGAGATCGAATTCAAACGCAATCAGGAACGGTATGAGTTTTTGAATTGGGGACAAGAGGCATTTCAAACGTTCAAAGTCGTCCCACCGGGGATTGGGATTGTCCACCAGGTCAACCTTGAGCATATCGCCTCTGTCGTTACAGAGAATAAGAGCGTTATCTATTTCGACACGCTCGTCGGTACGGACTCGCATACGACGATGGTCAATGGCCTGGGTGTATTAGGATGGGGCGTCGGCGGGATCGAGGCCGAAGCGGCGATGCTTGGGCAGCCCTATTTCTTCCAAACGCCGGAAGTGATCGGGGTGCATTTGGCGGGGTCCCTTCAACATGGGGTGACCGCAACGGATCTGACGCTTCGCATCACCGAGTTGCTCCGCAAAGAAAAAGTGGTCGGCAAGTTTGTCGAGTTTTTTGGGGAGGGCGCTGCCAGCCTGACTGTCGCCGATCGTGCGACGATTGGCAACATGGCCCCGGAATATGGCGCGACGATCGGCTTTTTCCCCGTCGATGAAAAGACTATGGATTACTTAAGAATGACAGGGCGCGATGAAAAACAGATCTCTCTTGTGAAAGAATACCTGCAGGCCCAAAAGATGTTCGGAGTGCCTCGGAAAGGGGAAGTCGAATTTAGCAAAGTTGTCGAACTTGACCTCAAGAGCGTGAAGTCTTGCGTCTCGGGCCCTAAGCGCCCCCAGGATAGAATCGACGTTCCCGACCTGAAAAAAAGGTTTAATGAATTGTTTACCATGCCGGTTCAGGAAGGGGGGTATGGGAAGAGTGCCGCAGAGAGAAATAAAAAAATCGGCATCCATTCAGAAGGGTACTTCCACATTAAGGAAAAGCATATTACCGGGGGCACGCCCTCTCTTGGCTCAGGCGGCGAAGGCTGGAGCGAAGAAGAGATGGTCACTAATCGCCCGATCACTCAGGAAGTGATCAACCCGGGTTATACTCAGCATCACTCTTGCGAATTTGTTCTCGACAACGGTTCTGTTGTGATCGCAGCTATCACAAGCTGCACCAACACTTCGAACCCCAATGTGATGGTCGCGGCGGGACTGCTCGCCAAAAAGGCAGTGGAGAAGGGGCTTAAAGTGAACACCCGCGTCAAAACGAGTCTTGCGCCCGGATCCCGGGTCGTCACCGATTATCTGGAAAAAACAGGGCTCCAAAAGTATCTGGACAAACTGGGTTTTCAACTCGTCGCCTATGGATGCACGACCTGCATTGGCAACAGCGGGCCTCTAGATGAGACCATCGAAAATGCCATCAGGGAAAATGATCTGATCGCGGCCAGTGTGCTTAGCGGCAATCGCAACTTCGAAGCGCGGATCCATGGCGCTGTGAAGGCCAACTTTCTCATGTCCCCGCCCCTTGTGGTCGCATTAGCCCTTGCCGGCAGGGTCGATATCGATATGGAGAAGGAACCCCTTGGAATAGGCAGTGATGGAAAGCCGGTCTTTTTGAAGGACATCTGGCCCAGCGATCACGAGATCCAAGAGACGGTGGCAAAAGGGCTGCAGCCGGAAATGTTCAAGAAGCGGTATGCCCATGTCTTGGAAGACAATCCGCTCTGGAAGGAGATCAAAGTGAAAAAGGGCTCGCAATATGCGTGGGACCCCAAGAGCACCTACATCCAGCGCCCTCCCTTTTTCGAAGAGTTCTCTACTGAATTGCCCAAACGAAAAGAATTGAAGGGAATGCGGGCGCTCGCACTTTTTGGCGATTCGATCACCACAGACCACATCTCCCCCGCGGGAGCTTTTCGAGCAAATACACCCGCAGGCAAGTACCTTATGTCGCTCGGCATTACGGAGAGCGATTTCAATAGCTACGGCAGCCGCAGAGGCAATCACCACATCATGATGCGAGGCACCTTTGCCAACGTCCGCATCCGCAACAAAATGGTCGAGGGCAAAGAAGGTGGCGTCACCAAGCTGATGCCGGAGAATCAGGAAATGGCGATTTTCGACGCCTGTGAGATTTACGCCAGCCGCAATACCCCGCTCATCGTCTTTGCGGGCAAGGATTATGGAATGGGAAGCTCCCGCGACTGGGCCGCGAAAGGAACGGCATTACTAGGCGTTCGCGCCGTTGTCGCCAAGAGCTTCGAGCGCATCCACCGCAGCAATCTTGTGGGAATGGGTAGTCCTCCCCCTCCAATTCAAGGAACAGGACAGTTTGGAGACGCTCGGCCTCAAAGGGACCGAGACGTTTACGCTGCTCAACCTCGACAAAGAGCTGAAACCCCATCACGAAGTCACATTAGAAATCGATCGGGGCGGTGGGAAAGTCGACCGCGCGCAGCTCATTGCGCGCCTCGACACCCCGATCGACATCGAATATTACCTGCATGGGGGGATTTTGCCTTATGTTTTGAGGCAGATTCTTTCTAAGGTCTAGTTTTTTTTTCAAAAACGGCCCCTATAAAGTGAATATTGATTGTTATCGGGCGATCCGCTATCTTAATGCGTCATTCTTTTGCCGATGTGGTGGAATGGTAGACGCGGTAGACTCAAAATCTACTTCTAGCAATAGAGTGCTGGTTCAAGTCCAGTCATCGGCAATCTCGATACTTTCTATAATGGTTTTTCTGTCTATTTAGCCTT
>CAWESW010000076.1:0-16364 GCA_963811735.1 uncultured Verrucomicrobiae bacterium
ACTTAATTCACATCCAAGCGCCCGTCCAAGCTAACAGTCTTCCCTTTTCTTATTTTGAGTTGAACAGTTTTACCATGATAGCTGACACGGCAAGGTTCGCCGGCGTTTGACCGAATGGTTGCTGAAATTAAATGGCCGTGACTCCAGACCAAACCCACCTCAAAGCCGCCGCGTGCGCACAAGCCCATGATTTTTCCATCCTTCCACGCGTCGGGAAGTGCGGGCAGCAAACGGAGGACGCCGTTCTGGCTTTGCAGCAGCATCTCCGCAATGGCCGCCGTGATGCCAAAATTTCCATCAATTTGAAATGGCGGACAAGCGTCGAACAGATTGGGATAAACTCCACCGCCGCCACTATAGCGGATATCCATGCCATAGGCCGGATCAAGCGCCTTACAAACCAGCGACCACGCGTGATTGCTATCACCCAGCCGCGCCCACATCAATGCCTTGTTCGCCAGCGACCAACCCACGCCGTCATCGCCGCGGACTTCCAATGTTTTGCGGGCAGCTTTCGATCCGCGATCCTATCCAAATCCAAGCGGTCCAATGGGAAAAAGGAACCCCTGCCTGGAAAGTCACAGGGACTCCTGCCGATTGCGTACGACTGGGAATGAGTGTGATCCTAGACTCTCCCCCCGACTTGATCGTCTCAGGGATCAATCGCGGCGCTAATTCCGGCCGCAATGTTCTTTATAGCGGGACCATCGGGGGCGTGATTGAAGGAGTGTTGCGCAACATCCCTGGAATTGCCTTTTCCTGTGTCGATTTCATGAATCCGGACTATAAAAAGACAACGCATCTCATCGCTCCTCTTGTCAAACATGTCCTTGAGCACCCTCTGCCTCAGGGCACGCTGCTCAACGTCAATTTTCCCGATACCGAGGAAATCCTAGGATTGAAACTTGCTCGTCAAGGGAAGGGATTCTGGGTTGAAGACCCGGATAAACGCATTCATCCTGAAGGCCATTCCTACTATTGGCTCGGGGGTAAATGGAACGACCACGAAGAGCATGAGGATAGCGATGTGCATTTGCTTAAACAGGGATATGCAGCGGCCGTTCCTATCCACATCAGCGAACTGACCGACATGGACCACTTTCACGAGCGCAGAGAACACTTCAACAAGATCTTTTCTATCTGATCTGGGAATTGGGAATAAGAGTCTGTCGTTGAATTAAGCTTCTGTCGGTTTTGGGGTTCTTTTGAGCCGATTTTCGATCCAAATTCGGGGGATAATATCAAACTTTCGTATATTATCCCCCGAATTTGGATCGAAAATCGGCCAAAATAATCCCCAAAATCGACGAAGCCTTAATTCAACGACAGACTCTAAGCTGCTCTCGTTTTTTTGCGAGTGAGCGTTCATAAGCGTCGAGCTGAGCTAAAGCTTCGTGCTGAGTTCTCTCGATCACTTCTCTCCCCCCTTCAATCGCATAAATGCGCCGAAGCTCCGCTTCCAGACGAATATCGTCGCTTCCTTCATCGAATACGCCTTCGACCGCGACATCGTCGAGATGTTTTTGCTGGAATTCTCGTGCTTCGATCATCAAGCTGACCAAAGACTCAAAATGCTTTTTCAGCTGTGGTGCAGCTTGCAGGAGCTGCTCGCGGTTTTCTATCTTTTCCAGAACAAGCACTAGCGCTCGGCTTCGCGCCTCTCCTTCGCGATGAAACTCTTCAGAGGAATTTGGGGAGCAGCCGCATAGTAATACAAAAACACCCACAGAAACAATTGTCCGTCTCATCTTTCCAATTCCTCCAAGGAGCGGTCTTCGATGGGATAGCTCTCTCCTTCTACATCATCGAAATGCCACCATTCGGATGGCACGGGGATAAATCCATGCTCGCTCATGACATTTTCAAGAAGCATGCGATTATAGATCACATTTTTTGGAAGCCTTTCATAATTGCGATGGGCATTGATCGAAAAGTCATCGAAGTCGGTCGGCATCTTAAGCTCTTTGCCTTCTTCATCGACAAGCGTAAGGTCCACTGCTGCTCCGCGGTTGTGGTGCGAGCCAATCTGCGGAGGGGCGACGTAGCGCTCGTCCGGCATCGTCTCCCAAAAAACTTTCTGAACTGAAAGAGGTCGGTAGCCATCCCATAGTTTAAGGCCGAGTCCCATTTTCTCCAGCTGTTGCTGAATAGCGTCCAGCTTCATGGCGACTTTGCGCCTTAAAAAGCATTTAGCTCGGCTATAGACCGGTCTGCCGACAAAATTGTTAGCAGTGGCATAGCGGATGTCCACACGAATACGCGGATTGATCGACTGGATATCGACGAGGTCGGAATCTGGAGATGCTGTCATGATGGCTCTCTACAAGGATTAGTAGAGAGGTTACAAGCTGATTGGAAAATTGTCAAAAGGGGGCGTAAAACGCCCCCTTTTGAGGAATCATTTAAGAGAGTTTCTCTTCCAATACGATGGCCGTATAGGGAGGTAGGCGCAACTTAAAGTGAGTTGGGCGACCTGAAGTGCTATCGCGGATGATTTCGACAGTGTCATTCAATCTCCCTTGTCCGCCATATTCGCTCTTATCCGTATTATAAACTTCTCTGATCCCTGTCAGTCTGTCCAACTCCGGAGCATAATTAGCATCGGGCAATGGAATAAGGTAATCGCTGATGTCGTTATCCGAAGTATTGAAGATACAGGCAAACTGCTGATTTCCATCTTCACTTCTGCGATGCAAACTCAGGACGCAATTCGTAGTATCATCGGCGCGAATCCAAGAGAGTCCATGATTTGTCTGATCCCATAAAGCCGGACTTTCAAGGAAGAGACGATTTAAATCCGCTCGGCTAAGTTGAGCTCCCCTATGGTAACCATGTTCAAATGGATCACGGCTTGGATCAAGCTCTTCCCACTGGAAGGTCGCTTGGGGGGGGGTATGCGGGTTTTTGAGGTTGTTTACTAAGATGCCGTGCCATTCCTTAGTTTGCAGGATTTCATTACCCATGAAATCGAGGGTAGGGCCTCCTCCACGAAGCAATTGATAGGCTAGAGCTAACCTGCCATTGGCGAATTTTTCTGAACGGTTATTGCCCGCCATTTTCGCAAAAATAGTCCCCTTGCCAGCAGCACATTCGTCATGGGAGTAGGGAATGATAACCTTGCCGCGCGGGCGGGTATCGCTGTCACCATCGACCCTTTCTACTGTACTCGTCAGCATTGAAAAACTATGTCTTCTTTGATCAGCATTTCCCTTCCAGTAGTTTAAAGTGTCATTCATAACGCCAAAGTGCCAGGTCAGGTCGAACCCAAGGCCAAGAGACTTTGCATGCTCTCCCCTCTCATAAGGAGGGCGGGTAACGTTAGAAAAAGCAGAAGATTCCTCTGCCATGGTTAGCACACCGGGAAACTGCTTGTGAACATAGGCATTGAGATGACGAAGAAGCTTTTTAGCGTCAAAATCGGCCTCGCCGCCCTTAGCGTTAAAGCGCTTCGTATACGGAATTTTACCTTTGCTAATCTGCTGCTCACGACCGTAATTGAGATAGAGCATGGATGACACAGCATCCACCCTTAAACCATCGATGTGAAGGTTTCGTAGGATAAAATCTGCATTGGAAGCGAGAAAATTTCGGATGAACGGTTTTTTATAGTCGAAGATTTTCGTACCCCATTCAGGATGGAAGGCATACATTGGGTTGCTGTCTTCGAAAAGAGATGTCCCATCGAAGTTATCCAAAGCAAACTGATCGAGGGCGAAGTGGGCAGGAACCCAATCTGCGAAAACATTGATTCCCTTGCGACCGGAACCCAAATCCACATTGTGCATATAATCGACAAAATACTGAAAATCTTCCCATGTTCCCATTTCGCAATTGGGAGCAAAAAAATTGGAGATCTGATATCCCATGGATTCGGGCATCGTGTGAGAGAACATCGCCATCAACTCAACGGCATTGTAATTGTTGGTTTTGCAATAGTCGGCAAGCTTTGGGGCCAAATCACGCCACTTGAGCGCTTGTCCCTGATCGTCAAGCATCCAAGTCGGAGCGTGAACTTCATAAATCGCAAGAGGCTGCTTAGCACTATCGCGCGTTTCACGATTTGACATCCATGCGCCATCGTTCCACGTGTAGTCCTTGTCGATGTCATAAACCAGCGATTCTTGATTGTCCCTGGTAATATGTGGGTTATGCATAACGACTTGGAAAGAGAACGGATCGACTTTCCTGACGGGCTCGCCTCCATTTTTGCCTGTGATCATGAAATGGTAGGATTGTCCGGGAGGAGCATTGTCGCTTTCCACCACCCAAATGCCATTATCTCCTTTGCTCATGGGAAGCGAGTGCTTAATGTCGCCAAAAGCAGTCATATTCAGCACGATCTGAGATGCATTCGGGGCATAGACGCGAAATGTAGTGAGGCCGCTACCGGAATTATAGTGAGCGCCGAGGGTCTGATAGAGTTTAGTGTCAAGCGATCGCCCATAAAAGGGAGGCTGGATCCCTTTTGCTAGTAATTGGTTTTGGACTTCCGTATGCATAAAGTTGAAGAGGGGTCTCAGCTTAACAGGAGCGCCATCAATATCATTCCGTTTATCTTCGAAAAATTGAACTTTCCCCTCCGCTAATTGAGTCAATTCAGAATGACTTAGCGAAATAAATTGCTTGATGATGTTATGGCCCGGCGTCCCATCGGCAATTTGTATCCCATGGAGCTCTGTTGCATCGGCGAGGATCGCATTTTTTGCATCTTCGGCAGTTCCAAAGTGACTTACGCTAGCCGCTATGGCGAAGATAGCGTCCTGGAGTTCTTGGGGAAGGGCCTGGAATTTGCGCAAAATTTCCTCACCCGGCTTGCCTGATTGCAAATCCTCTGCAACTTCTTGCAATCCATTGATCTTCTTTCGTACCTCTGTCAACTGATAATCGAGTTCAAGGTCAGCTTCAACCTGATCTAAGAGAGTTCCCTCCTTACATCCGAGAAGAGAAGGGAAATTTTTTTGCAAAATGCTCGTATCTTTCTTAAGGAGACGCTCACTGAACTGAAGCTCATTGGGGTAGCCGCTGGCTATCCAAACGATCTCATAGACCTTTTTTCTCACATCAGAGGGTAATTTTTTTAATTCATGATGAAATTCTTTTGGCCGCATCGAAAATACATTTGCTTTAAGTTTGCTAAGGCCAGTCACTTGCTCTTTGTGAATCTCGGACGGAATTAAAACAACAGGATGTAATTTCAGTGAAATATCGGTAAATAGCTCGTCGATCCGCCTCTCCAAGAGTTCTCTTCTATGCTCGGAAAGCGTCCCAGGCTGTTTTTCCGCACGTTCGAGTTCATCGACGGTAAGCCTCATTTTTCCTATCTCGTCAGGAACGCGGCTTGCTTCGGACTCCGTAATACTAGCAAGGTATTTTTGAGCTTCTATTAAAGGATTTACAGAATTCATAATTATATATCTCCAAAAAAAATTTATTTTCTAACAGTGATTATATAATTAAGTATAGTATTCTTTCAATATAAAAATTAAATTAAATCAAAGAAACAATCGGTTGGCAGTAATATTTTTAAATAAAATGACAATTTATTATTTAATTATCAAAATAATATATATACATAAAGCATAAACTATTGATTCTAAATAGTAAAAAAACCATTTTCAAATGTATCTACTTCGAAAAAAAGCAGACAAGATATGCCCGCAATTCATCTCAATGGAATGCAAAGTGCTGCGGTTGATCTCATTGGTCAGCCGAAAAAACCAGCCGAGTCCTGTGAAAAAGTCTCGCTCTCGAAGGACAAAATTGATCAAAAATCGAAGTGAAATCGCCAATGGGAAGAACAGAAACAAATGAAAAGCACTTGTGAAAAATCATCATGCTCTTTAAACTCTGCACTTCGTTTGCATCGGGCGTATAGCTCAGTTGGTAGAGCGCCTGTCTTACACACAGGTGGTCATAGGTTCGAGTCCTTTTGCGCCCAAGGCACCCACGCTACGCGGGAGTAGTTCAATTGGTTAGAGCACTGCCCTGTCACGGCAGAAGTTGCGGGTTCGAGCCCCGTCTCCCGCGTTTCATCTTTTTTCTGTACAATCCAGCCGATAGCCGTTATTGTTAAACCCGATGGGGTATACCCTGGCCCATCCTCCTGTTAACTGAGAAATGAGGTTTGATCCGCCATGCCAGCTACACAATCTGCAGCAAAAACCTATCTCCATCATTTATCGACTTTTTTTTGGATTACCCTCGGCGCCTTTTTAGCTGCAGTCGCTATCCGGATCTTTCTGGTTCCAAATCAATTGATCGACGGCGGAGTCATCGGTATCGCTCTGATCCTCGCACGGCTCTATGGCGACAGCTACCTCTCCTATGCGATGGTCCTTCTAAATATCCCTTTTCTTTATTGGGCATATACATACATCCGCCGATCCTTTGTGATTTATATGCTGCTCGCCGTTTTCCTGTTCGCAGGCTTTCTGATGGTCTTGCGCCATGTCCCTGGATTTCTCGGCGATCCTCTGGAGATTATCGTTTTCGGCGGTGCGATCCTAGGGATCGGGGTGGGATTAATCATCCGCCACGGCGGTTGTTTGGATGGAACGGAAATTCTGGCGATCCTGATCAATCGGCGCACCGGATTTACCGTCGGACAGGTTGTGCTTTTCATCAATATCTTCATCTTTGCCGCTTACGGCTGGATTTTCCACGACTGGCATATCGCGCTTCGCTCCCTGATGACCTACATCGTCGCATTTAAAATGATCGACCTAGTGATCGTTGGACTCGATGAACTCAAATCCGCCCTCATCATCTCATCTAAGCCCCGCGAAATGGGCAATGCGATCATGAATGAACTCGGTCTTGGACTGACTATCATGCACGGCAAAGGGGGATTTTCCGGGGACACACGCGATATCCTTTTTGTCATCGTAGAGCGTCTGGATCTCTCAGAGCTTAAAGAGATCGTCCTGCGCGTAGATCCGACCGCTTTCATGGCCATTGAGGATCTGCACGAGGTTGTTTACGGGAAACAAGGCGTTATGCCCTTTAAAAAGCGTCAGCGCAGCAAGTTTTTAAAGTAGAGCCGGTGCCGCTCCAATTTCAAATAATTTCTTTACACTCTCTCATCTCTTAATTCTCATTAAGTATCAGTCATTTTCATCTATCATAATGTAATGTTTACAAAAAAAAGCATATTTAAAATAAATCATTCCAAATAAACAAACTTTTTGATACTATACTAATTAAGTTAGATTTTTAATACCACGCGCTAAAATAAAATAATAATTATATATAGCTAACACAATGTTAAAAGTAGAGTCGGCACATCCACCCTCAAAGCAAATAACTCCAGAGGCAATGCCTCCCCGAACGATCCAGGATCTGCCTGTGGAAATAAGGGAACTCATTTTTCGCGAATTAGACGCTCCAGATGCATTAAGGGCAAGCCTCGTTTGTTGGGAGTGGAATGCGATTATATCCGGCAATCCTCTTTGGAAATTTTTCCTAGGTCGCGATTTTAAACCCCGCGGTGATGCACCACCACCCACTGAAAACTATCGAGAAGTTTATAAAAAACGCCATACCCTCCATTCAAACCTCATCAATGGGGTGTGTACACGGACTGCACTTCCTCGTAAGAAGAAGTGTCATAGCTTTCGATCGCTAATCTATGCCGATAAGAAGGTCATAGCGAGCTCTTACAAGCCAAAGGTCTGGATTTGGAATTTAGAAACAGGCGGTCCACATGATCTTCTTAAAGGCCATACCGTAGAAGCAGCTAGCCTTATCTATGCCGATGGGAAACTTTTTTCAGGCTGTCACGACAGTTCAATCAAGGCCTGGGATTTAAGTACAAACAGTTGGCTATATGACCTTAATGGAGATACAGACATCGCCTTCACTCTCGCCAGTGGCGATAAGTTGCTCTTTTCAGGCTGTATAAGCGGTAGGATCAAAATCTGGGATTTAAGTACAAACATCTTGCTGCATGATCTAGGAGAGCAAACAGACACGATTAACTGCCTTGTCTATATTGATGGCATGCTCATTTCTGGCCACGCCTACGGTAAGATCATGATGTGGGATTTTAATAACAATCAAGAATCAACAACTGAGAATTCTCCGGACACTGACATTCGTCATTTGAACCTCATTAATGGAGTATACATTCAGCATATCTTCGAAGAAGGTCATCGTGGCGGAATTAATGCTCTGATCCATGCCAATGGCAAACTCATTTCAGGGTCGAGCGACAACACGATCAAGGTCTGGGATATCAGGACCCGCACTTGCTTGCACACCCTTACAGAACATTCAGACACTGTTCGCATACTTATCGATGCCGATGGGAAGCTCGTCTCCTGTTCTGACGATGGTACTGTCAAAATCTGGGATATAGATACGGGAGAGTGCTTACACACTTTTCAGGCAATTGATTACTCAGCGCCAACCTGCAATGTTATCATCGCTGCCGCCTATAGCGATGGCAAGCTCATTTTAGCATTTTCAAGCGGCCAGATCGAAATCTGGGATTTTAATTGCAATCCGGCTGTTGCGCAAATTACAGACGCTACGCCAAATAATCAACTACATCAATAACATAATAAAAAGGATTAGGACTATGAACGAAGTAACAGCTACAAAGTCAAGAACACAATCAACTGCAGCGGCAACGCCTCCCCAGACGATCCAGGATCTGCCAGCAGATATAAGGGAGAAAATTTTTAGTGAATTGAGTGCTACCGAAGCGTTAAGCGCGAGACTTGTCTGTAAGGAATGGAATGTGATCATTTCCGGAGATCGCCTTTGGAATTTCTTTTTTCATCGCGATTTTAAAGAGTGCACACATTCACCCGGCATTGGAAATGCTCGACAAGCTTATATTCTGCAGTCAAATATTGATCATGGCAAGTATCTACGACAAGATCTTGAAGGAAGCTTCCAGACCCCTATTCTCTATGTCGATGGGCTCATCATTTATGGCAATGCGTTGCCTTATCTCTATCAGACTATTAAGATTCTGGATACAAGGTCAGGCGATTGCGTAACCATTCAATCTAAGCCAACCAGTGATCAATTCGTTGCATTTAAATTCGAAGCCCTTGTCTATGCCGAAGGATTTATCTTCGCAGCAACTGACAATCGTCCTCTTATCATAGGGTGGGATGCGAGAACAGGAGACAAAATAGTAGAGATAAAAACGCGGGGTATTGTTGATCGCCTTGTCTATAAGGATGGGATGTTCTTTATAAGCTTTAAAGATAATCTCTCGAACCATGAAGCTGATATCTGGAACACGGTCGAGATTTGGGATTTTAATCCAAAGCAAAAAACAAGAACAGAGGTATTAACAGAACAATGGACTCTCGAGGCCGCTCCCGAATGTGGGATCCAAGAACTTCCCAAAGAAATACTGTTTAAAATATTTTGTGAATTGAAAGCTTCTGAGGCAGCGATAGCCAGACTGGTCTGTAAAGATTGGAATACGATGATAAGCGACAGTCATCTTTGGAGGCTGTATTTAAATCGCGATATGGAACTGCGCAAAAGTTCATCCTCTATTGAGAATCCTCGAGATACGTATATTCTCCATTCAAATCTTAGACGCGGGGTATATACTGTGCTTACCCACGAATTTTCTGATAGGCACCCTCCTCTTTGCTTTGCCGAAAACAAGATCATTTATGCTGCTAAGGACAAAACGATCAAAGTCTGTAACGCAGTCACAGGTGATTGCATAAAAACCCTTGAAGGCAATGAAAAAAACATTGAGAAACTTGTCTATGCCAATGGTAAGCTTTTGTCTATTTCTTTAAATAATTACCTTACAATCTGGGATATCGAGACAGGCGAGAGCATCGCTCACGAAAAACCTTACCTCTCAGCCGATTCATTCACCTATGGGGATGGAAGGCTATTTGTGGGTAATAGGCGCGGTGAGGTCACTATCTACGACTTAGAAGGGCGTCTCATAAACACACTTCAAGGACAAAGTTTCATTCATCAACTTTCCTACACCAATGGAATCCTCTTTTGTAGCTACATGAGCCATCTGTCCGAAATGTGGGATTTTAATCACGGTGAGCCCGCTGAACAAATTGCAGACGATGCCTCAAGTCAAGTAGAAGATAAGGAAAAGCAAACTTAGGTGATGCAAGAACCCATCTGTGCACGCACCAGAATCTGCTTTAAGTATTGCCCATAATCGCTCTTGGAGAGGACATCGATCCTCTTCTCTAACTCTTCGCGGGAGATAAAGCCCATCTGATAGGCCACCTCTTCAAGGCAGCCGATGCTGATGCCTTGCCTCTCCTGGATAGTTTGAACGTAGTGGGAGGCCTGCTGCAAAGCGGGATGGGTGCCCGTGTCAAGCCAGGCAAATCCCCTGTCGAGAAGGCGCAAGTGCAAATCCCCTCTTTCCAGATAGGCGCGGTTGATATCCGTGATCTCATATTCAAGCCGCTGCGAGGGTTTTAATTCGCGCGCGATTTCGATCACGTCGTTATCATAAAAATAGAGGCCTGTGACCGCATAACGGGATTTGGGTGCTTGCGGTTTTTCGACGATGTCGATGACCTTTCCCGACTCGTCAAACTCGACCACCCCGTAGCGCTCGGGATCGACAACTTCATAACCGAAAATAACGGCTCCCTTTTCCAGGTGGCGGCAGGAGGAGACAAGCGAGGATAGGTTATGGCCGTAAAAGATATTATCGCCGAGGATCAGGGCAACGGTATCGTCGCCGATAAAACTCTCTCCGATCAAAAAGGCTTGCCCGATCCCTTCGGGTTTTTGCTGAGAGGCATAGGAGAGTTTTAGTCCCAGATAGGAGCCGTCGCCAAACAGATTTTCAAAATGGGGGAGGTCTTTTGGAGTAGAAATGATCAAAATCTCCCGGATTCCCGCCATCATCAAGACGGAGAGCGGATAGTAGATCATTGGCTTGTCATAGACGGGCAGAAGCTGTTTACAAACACTTAGGGTCACGGGAAAAAGGCGCGTTCCCTGGCCGCCTGCGAGAATGATTCCTTTCACGTTTATTCCGCCTTGAGTACATAAATGCCGGGAAGTCCCCGGTAATGCTCTTTATAATCGAGTCCAAAGCCAATGACAAATAGATTTTCGACGTCGAAGAGGACGTGGTCGGGAACGTAAGCGACATTCCTTTTCATGTTCTTGGAAAGCAGCACAAGGGACTTAAGCGTCTTTGGGTTCTTTTGCTTCACCTTGGCTACAATTTGGGAAATCGTCTCGCCGGAATCAAAAATATCATCGACTAGCAGCACATTCTTTGAGGAAAGGTCAAGTTCATCAAGCCCGACGATTGTCAACTCCCCCTTTTTCGCCCCTCGGTGGCCATAGCTGCTTGCTTTGATATATTCGAGCGTTGTGGGGGTCTTGAGTGCGCGCATCAGGTCCGCTGTCAGACACAGTGCGCCTTTCATCACCATCACAATGGACAGCTCTTCCCCTGCGTACAGCGCATCGATCGCACGCGCTGCCTCGGCAATCTTTTGCTCAATTTCATGAGGAGAGATGAGAAGTTCAATTTTATCCATGACTAGTACTCTGTAAAGAAAGTTTTTGCTGTTTGGGCTGCGCCAAAACCCCGGGAGCTTTCACGCTAGCCGAAACACCAAAAACTTTTGTTATGGACCACTAGTGGTTCGTAACAAAAGTTTTTAAAGAAATTTGCGCCCAGATTTTGGCGCAGGTTGCGGACCCGAAAAACCAGACATACATGGCCATGTAGGCAGGTTTTTCGGGGTTGCAAGATGCGGTAAAAGATGGGTCAAATTTCTTAAACACTTTTGTTACGGACCACTAGGAGTGAATGTGCAGCCTTCGAGGATCAACTGGTCGATGTAATTGATGACATAGTCGTTGCTGAGGAATTTCGGGTCGTCGAGCATATACTGGTGGAACGGGATTGTCGAATACACGCCGCCGATATGGAACTCCTTCAGCGCGCGTTTGGCGACGGCGATCGCCTCCTCGCGGTCCTTGCCCTTGACAATCAGTTTGGCGATCATCGAATCGTAGTTGGGAGGGATGCGATAGCCTGAATAGCAGGCGCTGTCGATCCGGACATGCGGTCCGCCGGGAGGGATGTAATATTCGAGATGGCCGGGAGAGGGAGCAAAATTGTTGGCCGGATTTTCCGCGTTGATGCGGAATTGGATCACATGCCCTTTGAACTCGATGTCTTTTTGCTTGAACTTGAGTTTTTCGCCCATTGCGATTTTGATCTGCTCTTTGACGAGGTCGATTCCGGTCAGCTCTTCGGTCACGGTATGTTCGACTTGGATGCGCGTATTGACTTCCATGAAATAGAAATTGCGGTCTTCATCGAGCAGAAACTCGACTGTGCCGACGGAATGGTACTTGGCTGCGCGCACGATCTCGACTGCAGCTTCTCCAATCTTTTTTCGAAGAGAAGGAGTAAGAATCGGGCTTGGCGCTTCTTCGATCAGCTTTTGGCGTCGCCGTTGAATCGTGCAGTCCCTTTCGCCAAGATAGACATAGTTGCCGTGCTTGTCGCCGATGATCTGCACCTCGATGTGGCGCGGATTGACAATCATCTTTTCAAGATAGACGTCGGGATTGTTAAAACTCACTTCCGCTTCTGCGCGCGCAGCAGAAAATTGGCGCACAAATTCATCGGGATCATGGGCGATGCGGATCCCTTTGCCGCCGCCGCCGGCCGAAGCCTTGATGAAAACGGGAAAGCCGATCTTTTTGGCCTCTTTCAGGGCCTCTTGCACATCTTCAATAACGCCGTCGGATCCCGGGATGACAGGGCATTTGACGCTTTTTGCGGTCGCTTTGGCTTTGGCCTTGTCCCCGAGAAGTGCAATCGTCTCAGCGGAAGGGCCGATGAAGTTGACGCCGCAGCTTGCGCAGATCGAAGCGAAATTGGCATTCTCACTCAAAAAGCCGTAACCGGGATGAAGAGCGTCTGCACCGGTAATTTCACAGGCAGAGAGGATGTTGGAGATTTTTAAATAGGATTTTTGCGAAGGAGGCTCTCCAATGCAGATGGCCTCGTCGGCATGCAACACATGCAGGGCTTCTGCATCTGCTTGCGAGTAGACGGCGACAGTCTGCAGACCTAAATCGTGGCATGCTCGAATGATGCGAACGGCGATTTCTCCGCGATTGGCAATAAAACTTTTTGCATAACTCCTTAATTATACAATCCGAAATAACTTGGTTCCAAATTCAACAGGATGCGCATTGTCGACTAAAATTTCAGCGATCGTTCCACTCACGCCGGCTTTCACTTCGTTCATCACTTTCATCGCCTCAATGATGCAGACGACGGTGTTTTCATCGACGCGATCGCCGACTTTGACAAAGTGGGGATCATCGGGAGATGCGGCGGCGTAAAAGGTTCCGACGAGAGGAGCGGTGACAAATTTGCCCGCTTTTTCCTCTTTTCTTTGCCGAGACGGTGCCTCTTCGTGCGCAGTCTTTTGAATGGGGGATGGCCGTGCAGCAGTTTCCGTTTCGCGTGCAGGCGGGTGGGCATAGACGGGAGGATAGAATGCAGCAGGAGCTGGGCGTGGGAGGGATTTTCTTCATGGCGTTCAAGATGTAATTCGTCGCCGCCTTTTTGCTTGATCGTCAATTTCTTAATGCCCGCGCGTTCCATGGCGGCCATTAATTCCTTGATTTGCTTAAGGTCCACAGTATCCCTCCTAATTAAACTCGTTGAATGTATTCGTTTGTCTGCGTATCTACTTTAATGATATCTCCTGATTCGATGAACATCGGGACCTCGACTTTCGCTCCTGTTTCCAAAATGGCGAGTTTTGTCGCGTTTGCGACGTGGGCAGCAGACTCGCTCTCTTCGGTTTTGACGACCATGAGCTCTAAAAATTGAGGCAGTTCTACGGAAAAAATGGAATCCCCGTAGAACATCGCTTTGAGCTCGATCCCTTCCTTAAGGAAATTCACCTTATCGCCGATGACTTGGGACGGGACCAAGACTTGCTCGAGATTGCCGATGTCGAGGAAAAGATAATCTTTTCCCTCGAGATATAAGATATTCAAGCCTTCTTTCAGCCAGCGAAACGTCCTGAATCGGCTGATTGAGCTTGAAATTGCTTCTCGATGACTTCATCGGAGAGCAAATTTTTCAATTTGGTCTTGATGAAAGGGACCCCTTTTGCAACGGTGACTTTCACCGATGATTCCACGCGGTAGATCTTACCATCGATCGATAATGTCATTCCAGGAGCCAATTGATTACTTGTCGTCATAGAGTACATTAATCCGTACTTAAAATCGAATGAAAAATGTCATAAATGTCAGCTTACAATATCCCTTTGAGCTCTGCTAAGTTCGGAGATGCAATAATCCACATTCTCCGTTGTTCGGATCGCATTCAATCCCCTTCCCCACAGCATTTGGACTGTCTTAAAGCCCAGCTCCCTCGCAGGAATTAGATCGATGGGGATGCGATCACCGCAAACGATCACCTCCGTCGGACGGTAGCCAAGCTCCTCCACAATCATTTGATAATGAGGCTTTTTGCTCCTTTCCTCGGTGACGGCGATTTTACTAAAAATTCGTGAATCTATACCAGCTTTTTTCAACTTCTCCATCTGCTGCATGGGCTTGCCGACGGTGACAAGGGCAAGCTGATGCTGCTGGCCCAAATCCAGGAGGGTCTCAATCGCTCCGTCCAAAGGAAAAATAGGTAGGTCTTCGGGAAGTTTTTCATAAATTTCCTTCACGCCTATCTCCAAAAATTGTTTATCGGCACCCCAAATTTCAATGAATTCAGAAAGGGCGGCTTTTGCGCTTTCCGCAAAGCTGTTGAGCCTGCGAAGAAGATCAAGCGCCTCAGAAAAATCGGGAAGGGCAAGGCCAGCTGCAACCATCGCGCGCAGCGCATCTTCGAGTTTATAGTGAGTGATGCACCCGGAGGTGTCGATCAATGTGTCGTCAAGGTCAAAGATGATTAACAATTTTCATTAACTCTTGGGCTAATTTTTTGGAATCATGGCGGATCAGACTGCGTTTAATCAGGTCTTTTTTCGGCGCCTCTTTCGGCTCGCCGAGAAGCGAAGTATAGATGACCCTCTCCTCCGTCAAGTCATTTTCCACAAGCTCGCCTTCTTCTGCATAGACCTCGATCAATTCCTGGGCAGGCTTCTGGCTATTGACAAGGATGTAGTCAAAGATATCCTCACCGATGAATCGGCTGATTTCGTTGAGGTAATCGCTGACCTTGAAACCGGTCGTCTGGCCTTTTCGGTTCATCAGATTGACGACAAAGGTCTTTTTCGCAGGCGAATTGCGGAGCGCTTCGCTGACGCCTTCGACGAGAAGATTGGGGATTAAAGAAGTATGTAATCCGCCGGGACCCATGACAATCAGATCGGCGTTCATGATCTCAGCGATCGCATGGGGATTGGCTTTGGGAAAAGGTTCCAAATAGATGCTCTTGTATCCCTGATCGATTTCCTGAGAGAGATAGACCTCTTTCTCTCCTTCCAACAGCTTGCGGTTGTTGAGCAGCATTTTGAGACGGACCTGGTGTGTCGTCACAGGGATGACCTTTCCCTGAATGAAGAGGATCTTTCCCATCTCTTCAACAGCTTTTTCAAAACTGCCCGTCACTTTTTCAAGCGCAGATAGGAGAAGATTGCCGAAACTGTGGCCTTCAAGGCCGCCATTTTCAAAACGGTAGTTCATCAGAGAGCGCATCATACTGGATGAATTTGACAGAGCGACCAGGCATTGCCGAACATCTCCGGGGGGCAGAACGCCGAGCTCATCGCGCAAAATTCCGGTGCTTCCTCCATCGTCAGCCATCGATACAATCGCGCTTAAGTCGAATTCATAATTTTTCAGACCTCGCAAAACAGCGAAGTTTCCGGTCCCCCCTCCGATGACGACGATTTTTTTCATTCGCTTTTGCCTCTGCCCATGTTTTTCATTTGCGCGATCGCTTTGCCCATGTCCTGCTGTCCAAACAAATACGTTCCGGAGACAATCACGTTTGCACCGGCGTCAATGCACCGTTTGGCCGTCTCATGGTTAATGCCACCATCGACCTGGATATAAAATGGCGGAAGGGCATCCACTTCGCTCTTTTTACCGGGCTGTGGAACCTTTCCTCCTTTCCGGATGTCCATACGCGTGCATAGTCCGCGGGTAAATTCGATCTTTTCAAGCACGTCAGGCATAAATTCCTGGCCCCCGAAGCCCGGATGGACGGTCATGAGGAGGATCAAATCGCATTTGTCGAGATATTTTGGAATCAGCGATTCACTGGTTTCGGGACAAAAAGCAAGTCCTGCTTCGATACCGCAGCGGCGGATGTAGTTCAAAGTATCTTCCACATCTTCGGTGGCTTCCAAGTGGAATGTGATCCTGTCGGCGCCGGCCTCCAC
>CAWESW010000077.1:0-6473 GCA_963811735.1 uncultured Verrucomicrobiae bacterium
CGACGATTGCTTGGAAATGAAGACGCGCAAGGACGACGTCATCAGTAAAATCAGAAAAAGCCTGGAGGGGCTGATCCTGTCCAACGGTATCGTTATCCTCCGAGGAGAAGCGGAATTCCTCTCCCCGCGCGAAATCAAAGTCAAAGGGCAGGACAACGTCGTTGTTAACGCTGCTAAAACGATCATCGCGACAGGTTCCGAACCGCTCGACATCCCGGCATTTCCCTGCGATCACAAACGCGTTCTCAATTCCTCTTCAATCCTCGAGCTGACATCGCTGCCCAAAACATTGGCGATCGTCGGAGGAGGCTATATCGGCTGCGAATTTGCCTCTCTCTTTGCCGACTGTAGGCGTCGAAGTCATCATCCTCGAGGCATTGGCTTCCATCGTGATGCTGCAAGGCAAAACCGTGGCCGAATCGCTGACGCGCGCCTTTGTGAAGAAAGGGATCGAGATCCAAACGGGCGTCATGGTCGAGGGGATCGACCACCTCCCCTCATCCTTGAGCATCCGTCTAAAAGATAAGCCCGCCGTCGCTTGCGACATGGCCCTGGTATCGATTGGAAGAAAGATCATCTCTTCGGGCTTAAGTCTGGAAAAAGCGGGCATTGCCCTCGGCGATAAAGGGTTGATCCCTGTGAACGACAAAATGGAGACGAGCGTCCCGGGCATTTACGCTATCGGCGACGTCACAGGAAAGTACATGCTCGCCCACGTCGCTTCCCACCAGGGGATCATCGCCGCAGCGAACGCCGGCGGACAGAGCGCAAGAATGCATTATAACTCCGTCCCTGCTGTCATCTTCACCAATCCCGAGATCGCCACCGTCGGAATGACGCTCGAGCAGGCGCAGGAGGCTGGCTATAACGCCGCCATTGGCAAGTTCCCTTTTCAGGCTTTGGGAAAATCCATCGCAGCGATGGAAACGGAAGGGTTTGCTCAGATCGTCGCCGACCGCAAAAACGGCCAGATCCTCGGCGCGCAAGTCGTCGGCAGCGAAGCATCGACCCTGATCGCTGAAATGGGCCTAGCGATCGCCAATGAGCTGACCATCGATTGCGTGAGCGATACGATCCACGCCCACCCAACCGTGGCCGAAGCGTGGATGGAAGCAGCCCTGCTTGCCAACGACACCCCCATTCACCTCCCCCCCAAAGTGAAAAAATGAAGATTGAAGAGCTGTTTGACAACACTCCCAAAGTCTCCTCGGACCCGCCTGTCGACGCGGCGGTTCCCAAAGTGAAAGTGAACAAGCTGCCGATCAATCCCGAGTCCTATCAGGTCGAGAATGCGCCTTCCCGCGGAAGGTTTCCCTCCTGGCTGCACCGCAATCTGCCCAAAGGCGCCAACCTGTTCAAGACAAATGCCATCCTTTCCAAATACCGCCTCAATACCGTTTGCGAGGAAGCCAAGTGCCCCAACCGCTTCGAATGCTACTCCAACAAGACGGCGACCTTCCTTGCGCTCGGCAAGGAATGCACGCGCAATTGCGGCTTTTGCGATATCGACTTCACCAAGGCGCCCAAAGCTCCCGAAGCAGATGAGCCTATCCGCATCGCGGGATCCGTTAAGGAACTCGGTCTGCAGCATGTCGTCATCACTATGGTAGCCAGAGACGACCTTCCCGACGGCGGGGCTGCGCACATCGCCGAAATCATTCGCACAGTGCGTAGGGAGTGCCCCGGCGTTTCCATCGAAGTTCTCACCTCCGATTTTTGCGGCGAACACTCTTCCTTAGACATAGTCCTTCAGGAAAAGCCCGATGTCTTCAACCACAATATCGAAACAGTGCGCGAGCTCTCCCCCCGAGTCAGGCATAAGGCGACCTATGATAGGACGCTGTCCGTCTTGGGCTATGTCAAGGCGTCGGGACTGGCCCGCCATGTGAAATCGGGCTTGATGGTCGGTCTCGGCGAAACGCCGCTCCAGGTCGAACAGACCATCTCAGAACTTCATCAGGCCGGCTGCGATATTATCACAATCGGACAGTATTTACAGGCCGACCAACGCAAACTCCTAGTGAAGCAATTCGTCACCCCCGAGCAGTTCAAAGGCTACGAAGAATTTGGGTACTCCATCGGCGTCAAACAGATGTACTGCGGGCCCTTTGTCCGCTCCAGCTACAACGCCCATGAAGTAAAGAAGCTTGCAGATCCTAAAGAGATTTATACTCCACTCGGTTGAAAATGATACATTTGGGCTGCGTGAAAGCTCCGCGGTTCGACGATCGCAAGTCGGTCAATATTAGGAATATGAACCGACTTGCGATCGATCGAACCCCGGGGCTTTGACGCAGCCCAAATGTGTCATTTTCAACCGAGTGGAGTATAACGCAGAGACGCAAAGGCGCTAAGAAGTATTAAAATGCTCTGCGCCTTTGCGTCTCTGCGCACCTGAAGAACGTTTCTCAGTTTTTGAATCACTTTCTGTATAAGCGCTTTCTGATTAGATCGAGCACTTAACCAACTGAAAATCAGTTAAATAATCCCATTTTAATCCGAAAAGCAGACCCAAAACAGGAGTTAACTATTATTATAAATAAATTGATTAATAAATAAATTAAATGATATAAGAATTAATTGAGTGTCTATAAGAGGGTTTCATGTCCCCTGACAAAAGAAAACACAAAGAGATCATGAACAGGGTTGCCAGCATCATTCTTGCTGGCGGGCAAGGAACACGCCTTTATCCTCTAACGCTGACCCGCTGCAAACCATCAGTCTGCTTCGGAGGCCGCTACCGCCTGATCGACATCCCGATCTCCAACTCGCTCAATGCCCACATCCAAAGGATCTTCGTCATCTCCCAATACTTCGCCTCTTCGCTCCATCAGCATATTCTAGAAACCTATCAGTTAGACTACTTTCGCCAGTCAAAGATTCAGATGCTATGCCCTGAGGAGACTCCGCACCGCAAACTATGGTTCAAGGGGACAGCCGATGCGATCAGGCAAAACATGGAACATTTTGAAACGACGGCGGTCGATTATTTTTTGATCCTCTCCGGCGATCAGCTCTACAACATTAACTTCACCGAGATGTTGAACTTCGCTAAAAAGCAGGACGCCGACCTCGTCATCGCCTCCATCCCTGTCGAAGAGCAAGAAGCCCGGAGAATGGGCCTATTGAAAATCGATTCCGACTGCAAAGTCAGAGAGTTCTTTGAAAAACCCAGCGATCCGGAAATCCTCAAGCAGTTTGCCCTCCCGGCTGAATGTTTAAAAGGACATCAAGTCCGCCACCCAAAAGAGACTCATTACCTTGGGTCGATGGGAATCTATATTTTTAAGCGCTAGGCGTTATTTGATCTTCTCAAAGAGCAGGGGGATGATTTTGGCAGGGAGCTGATCCCCATCCAGGTCAAGAAGGGGAAAACGGCCTCCTACGTTTACAAAGGTTATTGGGAAGATATTGGCACGGTTGCCTCTTACTACGATGCCAACATCGCCCTCACACGCCAAGAAAACTGTCTGGATACTTACGACCAGCACAATCCGATCTACACGCATCCCCACAATCTCCCCAGCCCGCTCATCAAAGACACCATCATTAACAAATCGATCATCGGACAGGGCGCCGTCATCGAAGCTAAGGAGATCTCCAATAGCGTAGTCGGGATCCGGGTCAAGATCAACAAAGGCACGGTGATCCGCAACTCTGTTCTTCTAGGTACTCTATTCAATGAGCCCCAGTTTATCGAAGCCTCTTTCGCCACGGGGAACTATTCCATCGGAGAAAACTGCTTCCTCGAAAAGGTGATCCTCGACGAGTATGCCTCGATTGGCAGCAACGTCCAGCTCACAAATAAGAACAACCTGCAAAAGTTCGATGGCGATGGCATTTTTATCCGCGATGGGATTATCATCGTAACATCCGGGGCAAGAGTCCCCGATGGTTTTATTCTTTAATCGGTCTAATATGTCTGTCTGGGCGCTTTCAGACCCCCACCTCGCCTTTGGCGTTCCCGAAAAAACGATGGAAGCGTTTGGCCCTTCATGGGCACAATACGCTGAAAAGATCGCGTCCAACTGGAAAAAAATGGTCGCTGCCGAGGACCTCGTCTTGCTTCCGGGAGATATTTCCTGGGCGATGAACCTCGATGAGGCCCTTGTCGACCTGAAATGGATCGACGCGCTTCCGGGAACGAAAGTGATCTTGCGGGGCAACCACGACTATTGGTGGAGTTCATCTGCTAAAATGGCAAAAATCATGCCCCCTTCCATCCACTTCATTCACAATAACACCTTTATCTGGAATGACATTGCCATCGGCGGCAGCAGGCTTTGGGACACTCCTGAGTACAGTTTTAGCGCGTTCATTGAATTCCAGGAAAACCCGCGCGCCAAAATCAAGACCCCTGAAGAACTGGCAAAGGAAAAAGAAGAAGAGGAGAGGATTTTTGTTCGGGAACTCGAGCGCTTGAAGCTCAGTCTGTCCCAGCTCCCCAAAGATGCCGCATGCAAGATCGCGCTGACCCACTACCCGCCCATCGGTGCAGATCTCGCTCCGTCGCGGGCATCAGAGATCCTCGAATCTTTCAAAATCGACACCTGTATCTTCGGGCATCTGCACAATGTGCGCAGGGGAAGCCTCCCCTTCGGCGAGGCCCGCGGGGTCAAGTACCTTTTTACTTCGTGCGACTATCTCGACTTTGTACCATTAAAAATTAGGTGAAATGAGCAGAAATCATTTGAGAGATGCAGGCCAGGGCTTTATCTGAAGGGTCGATCGACTTTTCGAGAGGATGCGCAGAGCGCTCTTCAAGCAATCCCTGAATGGTGCTCTCCTCCGCATCCCGATCCAGGCAGCGGAAATATTCGGCAACCATCGCCAGCAGATTTTGCAGTTCGTCTTCCCTCTTGATCAAAGGAATCGCTTGGCTGACTGCCTGCATGAACAGGCGAACGTCTCCGTGATGGATGAGGCTTTCCGCAACGAGCAAAACGATATCGAGGTCGGGATCATCGACCAATTCCTCCAGAATTCGCCCATAGATAATGTTGGACTCATCAAGATCTGAGAGTGCAAACAGCCGAGCCCGAAGCAGGTCGAATCGCCTGCGGTCGGAAGAATAATCATAGAAAGCGTCGACAAGCTCAGACGCATACGTTTCATTTTTTTCTGCGATCTGGTCGGAGATGTAATCGAAGATGAAGCTCTCGAGGTCATGAGCGCAATATCCTGAGATTTCGTCAAAAATAAGCTGGGGGTCTCCTTCTTCTTCGTCGAAGGCATCGTCCAGGATATCCTCCAGAATCGATAAAGCATTTTGCAGAGGCTCCTCATTGTCAAGACCACCTTGATCGTATAATTCGATCAACTGATCGATCTCATCGCAGAAGACGGAGAGGCAGAGCTTTCCCGGGAGAAGCCTTCTCCAAATCTCAAAAAGGAGCAAATAGGCCTTGTCATGCCCTTCCAGGTCGTCGTCTTCAAACCAAACGCAATCGGCAAGCTCTTCGGGGCTGTCGCAGTTTTCCGCGTAGAGGTCAAAGCTCTCCTCGTTTAAAATAAGGCCCAGCTTTTTTAAACGGGAAAACAACTCTTCGATGCTCAAATCCCGCAAATCCTCGACCTGCCATTGCTTGACATCGCTGTTGCGATTTTCGATCCAGCTCATCCTGAGAAGGTTAAAGAGTGCTTTGCCTTTAAGTTCCATAAAAAAAATACGCTCTGGTTTCTGTAACAGAGAGATTATCTCGACGGACATATCCCGTCAACACCGCAGCTTTCTGATGCTCGAGCTCATGATCGGCTTATTCCTGGTCGGAGTCCTCGCTCTTCCCCTCGCTCAAATCCCCACGCAGGCGGTAAAAGAGGAATTCAAAAGCGCCTATCGGATGCAGGCGCAAAGGCTTGCAGACCTGGCTTTTGCTCAAATCAAAGAAGAACTTCACAGAAATGAGATCCCCTGGAAAGAAATTGTAAAAACCCGAGAAAACAAAGCCGTTGTTCTCGACGATGTTGTCGATGTCTCCTTTGAGCCTCTGAATGAAAGAAAGTTTTTACGCTTTGGAACGATTCACTCCGTGGGGGAAAAAAAGGGGGATCAATCCGAGGAATGGCGCCTAGCCACCATTCGCGTTACAATCACTCCCCAGCAAAAAGGTTTTAAGCTGTTTCGGACAAAAAAGAGCGCTGTGGAATCCCGCATCTTCACCTATCAGGTCTTGATCCACAAGACCTCGACGCCCGCGCCAATTCCCGTCGTTGCCGAAACAGTTTCGAAAGACACTGGTTGAACCTCTCTCGCCTAAAGGCGAGAGATTCCCGCTTCAATACTCCTTCCAACGAGGGCAGCTCCACGGGCTTTTAGGACCGACATTCCGGCGGCTTTAAGAACAATGGCACTATTGTAATCGCGGTCGTTCTTCATTCCGCAATTAGGACAATTATACTGCCGTACAGACAAGGGCATTTTCTGGCGATGGTTGCAAGATGCGCATATTTGACTGCTTGGAAAGTACTTGCCT
>CAWESW010000078.1:0-24796 GCA_963811735.1 uncultured Verrucomicrobiae bacterium
TGCCAAAATCGCCGCAAATGTTGCCCATCATGCCGCTTCCAACGGCCAAGTTCCTGTTCTGAAGTGGCTCAATAAACAAATGGAAGATGTGCTATTGCCTTTGCTCACAAACAAAGGCCCAAAACAAGGGAGAAAATACCGCCCATCTCTCGGTGGTCGAAAGCAACAGAAGATTACAATGTCTTAATGGATTTTGGGCAAATGAGAATTTGCATCACCTTCTCATGAGAAGGACAACAAAGGATATAACACCTTGGGATTGTTGTTTAAGACAGAGTTATCACAGGGAATGCTTATCTTAACTATGGGAAAAAAGTGAAAGCTTCACGAAACTCTTTATGGAAAACTACAAAAGGAGGAATATCGCTGATTTCTCCGCTTTCATCAAATAGGAAGCAATATTGCATTGATTAGGCGTAATGCAATGCTATATCCTCTCTTGCTAGCATCGGATGATCTTGGAAACAATGTGACCCATTATGCAGCAATGTGTAATTGCCAAGAGATCTTAGACTGTATCGAAGAGGACCAATATTTGAAGTTTCTTTCGCTTACAAATCTAATGGGGGATAATATCGCAACACTGCTACAAGCTGGTTGTTACAACCCCTATTGTGGATTGTTGAGCATAAGGTATCTTCATGAGCTTTTTTATGAGCCACGTGAAGGGACAAAACATCGCCCATTTTGCGGCAAGTTCAAACTCGATGAGCATTTTGAATTTTATTGCCAGTCAGACTGCGATGGCGCATCTCTTAGATCAAAAAGATGCGCAGGGAAGGGACTCAAAGTGATAGCCACGAGAAATCCCATGCGGTAATGCAACGGATCCAAGATCGAGAAAAACAAATCGCTGAAACCGGTGAATTTAAGGTAGAGAGCCTCACCGAAAATGCTAACTTATATTTGAGACGTCCCCTATTTTTAAACTGTGGTCTCTTCATCAAGAGGGGCGAGGTTTTGGATGCTCGTATGGGCCACATAGTAACGGCCATTCATTTCATTCGTCGGATCTAAAATAGAATTATCCTATGAACTGTCTCGCAACGTCAAATGTTCAATATTATTCATGAGAGCGCCAGCAGCTTTCATGTGATCATCGACCAGGCCGACCGCTTGCATAAAAGTATAGATGATCGTAGCAGCCGAACGTCATGCCGCGCTTTTTCAAGTCCTTGGAGAGGGTGTCGCTCTCAGGAGTGGTGGGCGGGATGTCTTCCAATTGTGGCCGGGTGGTTCACAATGGGCTTGCCGTTGACAAAACGCCATAGGTAGCGATCAAAAGAGCCAAATTCTTGCTGAATGTTAAGAAACACCTAGATTTTCCGCGCGGCATAAATTTTCAATCTGTTGCGAATGATTCCCTCATTTTGAAGCAAAGCGTCTAATGCTTTGTTGCGCCATCGAGGCGACTCTTGCGGGATCAGCGATGAGGCCTCGCGATACCCTTCACGTCTTTTCAGGTATCGTTTCCCAGCCGAGTTCTCGTTGTGCACCTTCGAGGGATAAAGTATTTCAAATAAATGATTGTCGTCGTGCGAAGGAACTCCCCATCTTCCTTATCGTGATACTCGGCATAGAATTCCTTGCTGGAGCCTGTGGCAAACAGTGCTTTTTTCCGTCCTTGTGATCGCCGTCATTATTTGCCTGGAGTCTTTGTTATTTTTCATAGGTAAATCAGCACTTTCAAAGAGAATTGTCAAATCTAGTTTATGTAGTATTTAAATATTTAATTTTTAATATCAAATAACATTTTTAATATTGTTGTTTTTTTTATTTATTTTTGGGTCATAATATACATTAAATTTAATGTAGGTGGTTGATGATGACTATACTTTAGGTCCTTCAGCTATTTTTTTAGATTGGACCAACAAAATGCTTTACTTAATGATGAAATCAAGGCTTTTAAATGCAGCCCCGGTGATCTCTCTTTGATATTGCCCACGAGCTTTCCGAAATCGGATTCACATTGCAGAAGATTGGCCGAGCGTGCAATTGGCGAAGATCGATGGGATCTCAGAAATCATCAACACGGCCTTTGAGCAAACAAAAGCCGCGTTGCGCGGCACAAAATTTCCGTCTTTCGCGAGACCTACCGCGCAGATTGCCGATTTGGGCCGGAAGCAGGGATATATCTCGTTCTATGATGATCAGATGAATCCTTTACGGTTTCCTTGGAAACTTCATCGACGCCCCAATGAACTGAGTTTGGTGGGACAAAAAATATTGAGTTGAGAATGCTATTTCAAATCCCATCGATCTTCGGGTCAGCCTTTCGATGCTATGACGCAACGTCTGCGCGCTAAAATTGGGTCAGAACCCGGCGCTAAAAGAGATGCTGATGGAACGGAAAACGCCTATCTCGTCGAAGAATCACCGGGTCAACGGTGTTTAACTGATGCTCGGCATTTGTTTGATGAGGCCGCGCGGGAGCGGCGGCTGCGGCGAAGTGGGCAAGCCTGCCACTTATGTGGCTATGTTGAAGCCTCAAGTTTTAGCTCAGCGAGGCCGACTTTTTCAGCACAAACTTTAACGACTCCTTCTCAAAAGATCGCCGATCTGGCTCAAAATCAGGGATTTATTTCTTTCTATGATGACCAGACCGACTCTTTGACCGGCTGTTTTGGAAACTTCCATCAATGCCCCAATTCTCATTGAGTTTGATGGGAATAAGTATGCCAATTCGGAAGCTATCTTCCAGTCCCGGGACTCTCACCTCTCAGCCCGGTATCTTTGCTCAATTTAGCAATCAGAAAGTTTGATGGGGATAGAGCTGTGCGGATTGCTGTGATAAGGCTAAGACTACCGTACTCGTCTGAAAGAATGCGGGGATGACCTGGAGCAGCCTGGCGTCAATAAAGTCGATGTGATGATGGATGCTTTTGCGCGCAAAATTTGGTCAGAACCCGGCTCTTAAAGAGATGCTGATGGCAACTGGGGACGCTTGCCTCGTCCAACATTTACCCGATGCGCAGCGCAGAGACCGCTTCTGGAGCGATGGTTTTGATGGATCAGGTCCGACTTATCTCGGTGTATGTATGATGAGAATATGTAGAATACGGCGGCACAGGTGTGTCGCTAGGAGCTACCGGTCGATGCTGCAGAGCCAAAGTTTTCGGTCATCTCGGCTCCAACTGTTCCTCAGGCACTGATATACAATTCGCTTGTTCCTCAACTCGGAAATCCATCCGGCTCTCTTTCCAATCGTTGCGTCCATCGCCATGAAGAGGCTAACAACTGTCGAAAGGGATACAATGAAACAGGCACAATTAAGCAGAGTTCACCATGACGGCGGCAGAACCTGTGCACAAAAGGCGGGGCCCGAAGCAATGAGAATTTTTGTCATTCCAGAAAGGTGTCCATGCCTTTCCCTTTCTTAGGGTCCCTTAGAGGCCTAAAAGTTGTGCATTTAAGTTGTCGATTTTCAGGTTCTTTTAGCCAATTTTCGATTTAAATTTGGGGGTAATATCAACATTTCGTAATTACCCCCCAAATTTAAATCGAAAATTGGCCAAAATAATCCCAAATCTACTAAGCCTTAATTCGCAGACAGCCTCTTACTTTTCTTCTACTTTTCCGCGGTCGAAGTCGATCTTTAAAAGCATTCCGTCTTTGAATTTCTCAGTGGCAATGCCCGGTGCCGACGATGCAGGGGAGCTGGAATCTCCTCTTGCGACGATCGCCGCATGGGAGAGCATCTTCTTCGTTGGTGATCAGGGCGGAAAGCTCTTTTGGAGGTAGGGTATGAAAGTCGGGGTCGTCATGCCGGTGACGAGGACGAGGGGCTCTTTGGAAGGGGGAAGTTTTTCTAGCTCTTTCTTGGGTGTGTAGGCGATTCTTACTTTAGCTTGGTCAATGTCCCGCTGAAGACGGTCTTTCCTTTCAACTTTCCCCGCATTTTCCGCTGTTGGGTTCTGGACCTGGATGTTATTGAGCAGGCGGGTTTTTCCGTAGCTGCGGAAGATGGCGAGGTTTTGGGTGGAGTGGGAAGCAGCGATCGCTCCGTTGTGTGTCTTGAGCGCTTTGGCGATGAGCTCTTTCTAGTGAGTTCCAAAACTGCTGGATCGAGATGTTGAGAGTGCTGGAGATCATCGATGAGGCGGGATCTCTCACCACGGCGGAGATGACGAATTCCATCTCCTGGTTGCGAAAACGCATCCATGTGTGGAATTGATTGAAAAGGGCGCGCGTATGATCTGAGAGCAGGTACTTGGCGCAGAGTTTGCGGTATTGCGTCTCATCCTCTTTTTTTCAACCGGAGCGGCCATTTTGAGCATTGAGAACATTCTTCTGCGGTGGGGATTTGGCGCTCAAAGATCTGGCGGCATTTGAGGAGCGATACTGCTGGGCGATTTCGCTGAGGGCTGTTTGATGAGGAGAAGAGAGCTCGGAAAGTATCGGGAAAGTGGGCTCCCATTTTTTGGTTTGAGCTTGAGGAGTTCGTTTTGGATCAGGTCCGTCAGGGTCGCTACTCCATGCGTTCCCATCTGAAGAGGTCGGCATCGGCATAGGCAGGGTCGATCTTGCTCATTTCCACAAGGAGGGTTTGGTGGAGGCTGTCGATCATGAACATGGGGATGTAGTAATGGGCCCAGAGGGGAGTGAGGAATTCCGTCCATTGGAAGAAGCGGGTCTAAAGGGGCCGCGATTGCTCGAAAAACGCGCTGTAAGGAGCGGAGGGATTTTTTTGGTGGTTCTTGAGGCACCCTCTCGATCCTGTCGAGATAGCCGTCTTCGGAGAGCGCCTTGCTGAGATTTTGTAGATGCAGGCCTGATCGAGGAGGCGGTGCACCCAAAGCTCCCGCCGGCCGTCTCGGCCTGTGACCATGACCATCCAGCGCTCAAGCTGAAAGGGGATTTCGAGATAGGGGGCCAAAAATTGGCTGCAGCCGTCGATGAGCAGTTCAATGTCGAGGCTATGCAGGGGGCGCGTTTGTATTTGCGTTGATAGTCCTTGAATTTGAGGAGGACGAGGTGCGAGCTTGCTGATCGGACGCTGCTGGAGAGTGAGAACCGCTCCTGCTGGTTGATGCAAATTCGCGATATCGAGTTCGTGGTGGAAGGCGTTTTTCAGCGCGAGGACGGAGCCCAGCAGCGCATTTATCCAGGGAGCATCTGTGGTCGGGGAGAGGCGTCGAACCGGCGATGGAGCCCAAAATGGGGTGATCTCTCCCTGGGACGATCGGCTCGCCGCTCAATGGGACGATGATGATACGGTGGTTCTCGAAAAACGTTAGGGAGAGGGATGGCGGGAAAAGCAAACGCCGGCGATATTTGGCCTTGATTATTCGGCTGGATGATCACACCCATCCTCAAAATCGTTTCTCCTTGCGTGTAAGAGGAAAACCGGGACGAAAACAGGAATCCCAGACTTGAGAAATGGTGTCGATGATTTTTCTCTGGGATATCAAGCCGGCTCCAGAACTGCCTGCGAAGCTGTGAGCCGAAGAATCTTGTATTGGGAAGAGGAGCGCACGGCGTACTTGCCAAAGGGAAGCGTTTCGAGTTCATTTGAAAGTAGCTTTGTGAGATAGGCCGACGCTTGGGTTTTGAAGTCCCCATGCGTGTGGTTTGTTGTGAACGTTTCATAGTGACGTCGCCGAGCAGATGGACTTGCGGGACGGCAAGTCCAAGGATGTGCGCTTCTGCAAGGCCAAGAGCTTCGCCCCCAAAATATCTTTCGATCTGGGAAGAGGGCATTCCCACGAGAGTTTTCTGAGGTCTTTAAAAGGGTCATGTTTTACTTGTAGTAAGGATGATCTTTTACTTTCAAGTAGCAATTGCTCTCTTCATCACATACCATGATGGGATCCTAGGTTTTCCCCTATTTTGCTTTGCAAAAAGGCGACGACGTTGTTCGGGGCCACATGCTGAGGTTTTCAAATTTTGCTTTTTTGAGGGGAAAGACGTCCTCGTATTTGATCGGCTTGATGAATTTGAGCTCTTCCTTCTTCCAACTCTTGGGGAATGGGCTATCGAGATAGGAATAGAGATACCCGACTGTTTTATCTTCGTTGATCTCGGTAGTGGTAGATATCGTAAAGTTCTTTGTCTCTGACGTAGAGTTTTAAGAACGTGTTTGGCTTGCTATAGCTCGACCAGTCCTGGGTCTCACATTTTTTCGGATCTAGCCCCAAGAGGAGTTTTTTCAGATCTCCTTGCACGGTCGGGCGCGAGGATGGAGATATCGATGTCCCAATCCCAGGAATCATCCCGCCGTAGCGGTAAGGTCCAAAGACATGTTCCGCAATCGAGCCAGTAAAGGATGTTGTGCGCCTCGAGAAGTTCGGTGACGTTTCAAGGCCTGGATTTTGATTTTTTGCTTCTTAGTCAGATGAGATGGGCGTTTATGCTCCTGGTAGGGAACGAATTTTTCCCGTTTGGAATTGGGGGATGCCCTCGTTAAATCCCATCTGGAAGAATACCAGCTCAAGGGCATCCCCCAATTCCAAACGGAAGAATTCATTCCCTGCCAGGAGCATAAACGCCCATCTCATCTGACTAAGAAGCAAAAAATCGAAATCCAGGCCTTGAAAGACGTCACCGAACTTCTCGAGGCGCACAACATCCTTTACTGGCTCGATTGCGGAACATGTCTTGGAGCCTACCGCTACGGCGGGATGATTCCCTGGATTGGGACATCGATATCTCCATCCTCGCGCCCGACCATGAGAATGTGAAAAAACTCCTCTTGGGGCTAGATCCGAAAAAATATCAGATCCAGGACTGGTCGAGCTATAGCAAGCCAAACACGTTCTTAAAACTCTACGTCAAAGAGACAAAGAACTTTCTCGATATCTACCACTACCAGATCAACGAAGAAGATAAAACAGTCGGGTATCTCTATTCCTATCTCGATAGCCCATTCCCCAAGAGTTGGAAGAAGGAAGAGCTCAAATTCATCAAGCCGATCAAATACGAGGACGTCTTTCCCCTCAAAAAAGCAAAATTTGAAAACCTCACCGTGTGGGCCCCGAACAACGTCGTCGCCTTTTTGCAAAGCAAATACGGGGAAAACCTCGATCCCGTCATGGTATGGGATGAAGAGAGCAATTGCTACTTGAAAGTAAAAGATCATCCTTACTACAAGTAAAACATGACCCTTTTAAAGACCTACGAAGACCTCGTGGGAATGCCCTCTTCCCAGATCAGAAAGATGTTTGGGGGCAAAGCTCTTGGCCTTGCAGAAGCGCACATCCTTGGACTTGCCGTCCCGCAAGTCCATCTGCTCAGCGCCGATCACTATGAAACGTTCACGACGAACCACACGCATGGGGACTTCAAAACCCAGGCGTCGGCCTATCTCACAAAGCTACTTCAAAATGAACTCGAAACGCTTCCCCTTGGCAAGTACGCCGTGCGCTCCTCTTCCCAATACGAAGATTCTTCGGCGCACAGCTTCGCAGGCATCTTCGAGAGCCGGCTTGATATCCCCAGAGAAAAAATCGTCGACGCCATTTCTCAAGTCTGGGATTCCTGTTTTTCATTGCGGGTTTCCTCTTACACGCAAGGAGAAACGATTTTGAGGATGGGTGTGATCATCCAGCCGATGATCGAGGCCAAATACGCCGGGGTTTGCTTTTCCCGCCATCCCTCTCCCTCTAACGTTTTCGAGAACCACCATCTCGTCATTGAATTTGCCCCATCAAGCGGCCAGCAGATCGTTCAGGGAGAGATCACCCCATTTCGGCTCGTCGGCCAGTTCGACGCCCTCTCCTCGACCACAGATGCTCCCTGGATAAATGCGCTGCTGGGCTCCGTCCTCGCGCTGAAAAACGCCTTCCACCACGAACTCGATATCGAATTTGCCGTCGACCAGCAGGAGCAGTTCTGGCTTCTCCAGCAGCGTCCGATTAGCAAGCTCGCCGCCTCTCATATCCTCGATCTCAAGGACTATCAACGGAAATACAAACGCGCCCTGCATAGCCTCGACATTGAACTGCTCATCGACGGCTGCAGCCAATTTTTGGCCCCCTATCTCGAAATCCCCTTTCAGCTTGAGCGCTGGATGGTCATGGTCACAGGCCAAGACGGCCAGCAGGAGCTTTGGGTGCACCGCCTCCTCGATCAGGCCTGCATCTACAAAATCTCGAGCAAGGCGCTCTCCGAAGACGGCTATCTCGACAGGATCGAGGAGAGGTACCTCGAGAACCACCAAAAAATCCTGCAGTTCCCTTACAGCGCGTTTTTCGAGCAATCGCGGCCCCTTAAGACCCGCTTCTTCCAATGGACGGAATTCCTCACTCCCCTCTGGGCCCATTACTACGTCCCCATGTTCATGATCGACAGCCTCCACCAAACCCTCCTTGTGGAAATGAGCAAGATCGACCCTGCCTATGCCGATGCCGACCTCTTTCAGATGGGAACGCATGGAGTAGCGACCCTGACGGACCTGATCCAAAACGAACTCCTCAAGCTCAAACAAAAGATGGGAGCCCAGCTTCCCGATACTTTTTCCGAGCTCTCTTCTCCTCATCAAACAGCCCTCAGCGAAATCGCCCAGCGGTATGGCTTCCTCAAATGCCACCAGATCTTTGAGCGCGGATACACCGCAGAAGAAATCTTCTCAATGCTCAAAATGGCCGCTCCGGTTGAAAAAAAAGAGGATGAGACGCAATACCGCAAACTCTGCGCCAAGTACCTGCTCTCAGATCATACGCGCGCCCTTTTCAATCAATTCCACACATGGATGCGTTTTCGCAACCAGGAGATGGAATTCGTCATCTCCGCCGTGGTGAGATCCCGCCCCCTCATCGATGAGATCTGCAGCACTCTCAACATCTCGATCCAGCAGTTTTGGAACTCATCCAAAGAGCTCATCGCCAAAGCGCTCAAGACACACAACGGAGCGATCGCTGCTTCCCACTCCACCCAAAACCTCGCCATCTTCCGCAGCTACGGAAAAACCCGCCTGCTCAATAACATCCAGGTCCAGAACCCAACAGCGGAATCCGGGAAAGAGTTGAAAGGAAAGACCGTCTTCGGCCAGGGACAGATCACAGCTAAAGTCAAGATCGCCTACACACCCAAAGAGCTAGAAAAACTTCCCCCTTCCAAAGAGCCCCTCGTCCTCGTCACCGGCATGACGACCCCCGACTTCATCCCCTACCTGCAAAAGAGCTTTGCCGCCCTGATCACCGACGAAGGAGGGATCCTCTGCCATGCGGCGATCGTCGCAAGAGAGATCCAGCTCCCCTGCATCGTCGGCACGGGCATTGCCACTGAGAAATTCAAAGACGGAATGCTTTTAAAGATCGACTTCGACCGCGGAGAGGTTGAAGAAAAGTAAGAGGCTGTCTGCGAATTAAGGCTTCGTCGATTTTCGGGATTATTTTGGCCAATTTTCGATTTAAATTTGGGGGGTAATATACGAAATGTTGATATTACCCCCAAATTTAAATCGAAAATTGGCTAAAAAGAACCTGAAAATCGACAGAAGCTTAATCCGCAGACAGCCTCTAAGGGACCCTAAGAAAGGGAAAGGCATGGACGCCTTTCCCATTGGAATGACAAAAATTCTAGTTGTTCAGGGCCCCGGCCTTTTGTGCACAGGTTCTGCCGCAGTAATCGTGAACTCTCTTAATTGTGCCTGTCATTGTATCCCTTTCAACGTACTTCTCTCTTTCATGGCAATGGACGCAACGATTGGAAAGAGAGCCGGATGGATTTCCGAGTTGAGGAACAAGCAAATTGTATATCAGTGCCTGAGGAACAGTTGGAGCCGAGATGACCGAAGACTGGCTCTGCAGCATCAACAGGTAGCTCCTGGGTTTAGCAACAGCGCCTGTGCCGCCGTATTCTCCGCGTATTCTCATCATACATTCGCCGAGATAGTTCGGACCTGATCCATCAAAACCATCGCTCCAGAAGCGGTCTCTGCGCTGCGCATCGGGTAAATGTTCGACGAGGTAAGCATCCCCAGTTGCCATCAGCATCTCTTTAAGAGCCGGGTTCTGACCAAATTTTGCGCGCAAAGCATCCATCATCACATCGACTTTATTGACGCCAGGCTGCTGCAGGTCATCCCATTCTTTCAACCGAGTTGGGGTCATCTTGTTATCGCGGGCGATCCGCACAGCTCTATCCCCATCAACCTGATTGCTAAATTGAGCAAAGATACCGGGCTGATCGGTAAATTTACGGGACTGGAAGATAGCTTCCGAATTGGCATACTTATTCCCATCAAACTCAATGAGATTGGGGCATTGATGGAAGTTTCCAAAACAGCCGGTCAAAGAGTCGGTCTGGTCATCATAGAAAGAAATAAATCCCTGATTTCGAGCCAGATCGGCGATCTTTTGAGAAGGAGTCGTTAAAGTTTGTGCTGAAAAAGTCGGCCTCGCTGGGGCTAAAACTTGAGGCTTCAACATAGCCACATAAGTGGCAGGCTTGCCCACTTCGCCGCAGCCGCCGCACTCCCCGCGCAGCCTCATCAAACAAATGCCGAGCATGTCCTGATCAGTTAAACACCGTTGACCCGGTGATTCTTCGACGAGATAGGCGTTTCCCGTTGCCATCAGCATCTCTTTTAGCGCCGGGTTCTGACCAAATTTAGCGCGCAGAGCGTTCATCATGACATCGAAAGGCTGACCCGAAGATCGATGGGATTGGAAAATAGCATCTGAGCTGGAATATTTTTGTCCACCGAACTCGATTTCATTGGGGCATCGATGGAAGTTTCCAAGGAAACCGGTCAAAGGATTCATCTGATCATCATAGAACGAGATATATCCCTGCTTCCGGGCCAAATCGGCAATCTGCGCAGTAGGTGTCGCAAAAGACGGAAATTTTACTGCCAGCTTCGCAACGCGGGTTTTTGTTTGCTCAAAGGCCATGTTGATGATTTCTAAATGCCGTCGATCTTCAGCCAATTGCACGCTCGGGCCAATCTTCTGCAATGTGAATCCGATTTCGGAAAGCTTGGTGGTAATCAAAGAGAGATCACCGGGGCTGCGTTTAAAAGCCTTGATTTCATCATTAAGTAAAGCATTTTGTTCGTGCAATCTTAAAAAAATAGCTGAAGGACCTGAATTTGTAGTCATCATAGAACCACCTACATTAAATTTAATGTATATTATAACCGAAAATAAATAAAAAAAACAACAATGTAAAATACTTATAAATATAAAAATTAAATATTTAAATACTACATAAACTAGATTTGACAATTCTCTTTGAAAGTGCTAAATTTCCTATGAAAAATGACAAAGACTCCAGGCAAATAATGACGGCAATAAGCAAGGACGGAAAAAAGCGCTGTTTTGGCGGGCTCCCCGGCAAGGAATTCTATGCCGAGTATCACGATAAGGAATGGGGAGTTCCTTCGCACGACGACAATCATTTATTTGAAATGCTTATCCTCGAAGGTGCACAAGCGGGACTCAGCTGGGAAACGATCCTGAAAAGACGTGAAGGGTATCGCAAGGCCTTTCATCACTTCGATCCCGCAAAAGTCGCCTCGATGAGCAACAAAGCATTAGACGCTTTGCTTCAAAATGAGGGAATCATTCGCAACAGATTGAAAATTTATGCCGCGCGGAAAAATGCTCAGGTGTTTCTTAACATTCAGCAAGAATTTGGCTCTTTTGATCGCTACCTATGGCGTTTTGTCAACGGCAAGCCCATTGTGAACCACCGGCAGCGATTGGAAGACATCCCGCCCACCACTCCTGAGAGCGACGCCCTCTCCAAGGACTTGAAAAAGCGCGGCATGACATTTGTCGGCTCTACGATCATCTATGCTTTTATGCAAGCGGTCGGCCTGGTCGATGATCACATCGCAGACTGCTGGCGCTCTCATGAATAATACTGAACATTTGGCATTTGAGACAGTTCATAGGATAATTCTATTTCAGATCCGACAAATGAAATGAATCGCCCGTACTATGTGGCCCATACGAGCATCCAAAACCTCGCCCTTCTTGATGAAGAGGCCCACAGTTTGAATTAGGGGACGTCTGCAATCTAAGTTAGCATTTTGGTGAGGCTCTCTACCTTAAATTCACCGGTTTCAGCGATTTGTTTTTCTCGATCTTGGATCCATTGCATTACCGCATGGGATTTATTCTCAGTGGCTATCGCTTTAAGATCCCTTCCCTGCGCATCTTTTTGATCTAAGAGATGCGCCATGGCAGTCTGACTGGCAATAAAATTCAAAATGCTAATCGAGTTTGAACTTGCCGCAAAATGGGCGATGTTTTGTCCCTTCACATCCGTTTCGTAAAAAAGCTCATGAAGATCCTTATGCTCAACAATCCACAATAGGGGTTGTAACAGACCAGCTTGTGCAGCCAGGTGTGCGATATTCTGCCCCATTAGATTTGTAAGCGAAAGAAACTTCAATCCTTGGTCCTCTTCGATACAGTCTAAGATCTCTTGGCAATTACACATTGCTGCATAATGGGTCACATTGTTTCCAAGATCATCCGATGCTAGCAAGAGAGGATATAGCATTGCATTACGCCTAATCAATGCAATATTGCTTCCTATTTGATGAAGAGCGGAGAGATGAGCGATATTCCTTCCTTTGTCATCTTTTTCCATAAAGAGTTCGTGAAGCTTTTCACTTTTTTCCCATAGTTCATCAAGCATTCCCTCTGATAACTCTGTCTTAAACAACAAATGCAAGGTGTTATATCCTTTGTTGTCCTTCTCATAGAGAAGGTGATGCAAATTCTCATTTGCCCAAATCCATTTTAAGACATTGTAATCTTCTGTTGCTTCGACCACCGAGAGATGGGCGATATTTCTTCCTTGTTTTGGCTCTTTGCTTGTGAGCAAAGGCAATAGCGCGTCTTTCATTTGTTTATTGAGCCACTTCAAGACAGGAACTTGGCCGTTGGAAGCGGCATGATGGGCAACATTTTTTCCTTCAGCATCCTGTGCTGATAAAAGACATGTAAATCGAACATCGTCTTGTTTTTTTAACCATTTCAGAACGACAAGTTTGCCGCGTTCTGCAGCGATGTGAGCCATATTTTTCCCGCATCTTTCTTTCAAAAGTTGATCTGGGCAATTTGCCTTGTACTCATTTAATTTATTGACGTCCTCTAAATCAATCAGACCTATGAAAGCGGTAAGCTCGACAAGTGTTTGAATACGACTGCTTCCATGAGGTAATTTAGCCAGAGCATCCAAGTTGCCCTCCTCATATACTTTAAGTAGAAATCTAATCAGTTGATCATCGCCCATTACAGCGCTGAAATAGCTTAACAAAAAAGCCGCCGCGTCCGGCGATTCCTTCATAGCTTCTTCTTCAAAATAAACAAGACAATTTTCATAGCGTTGCCAGAAAGGAGTTACCATGATCACTCAAATTCCAATGAAGATTCATTCCCCAAATCAGCGAGTTGATATCCATTGAGGTTGGTAATTCGAAAGAAAGCAAATCACTTTCCACAGAGCGCTTTACTGGATATTGCTTCATGCCCTTTAAACACCACATCGAAGCTCCTTTGGCTTGATCAGTCTCTGTGTGAGAAGTAGGTATTCGCTCTAAAGCTTTAAGAAGTGGATTAATAAGGCTGTCTCTTTGTGAATAAAAAGCGCTAAAAACAGCATTCCGCGTTGTACGTGAAACACGTGAGAGAAGGACTACCTTTCTCATTATTTTTTTGTTTGACAAATCGGATAGTAAGAAATGTTCATTTTTTCTAAACAGGAAAGAGAAGACGTATTCCTGAATTTCTATAGGCAGAATCTCAAAAGAAGGTCCTAAATTTTCCCCTTTCCCTATTGCTTCAATTCTTTGCCTTTTGAAATAGGTTGATTAGTTAACACTTGATCAGCAGAATGTTTTCCACCTAATTCTTTTAGTTGCCATTTTATCACCAATCCAATTTGGATTTAAAATTAAATCACTACAAACGATTATACAATAAATAATTAATTTATCACAACAATTTAAATAAAGCGTTATAAATTATTTAAAATTCTTATTTCCACAATTATAACACGATTATTATTAAACAGATAGCAGTAGCGTTAAAATTTAGAAATACGACATTCGAAAGCAAAAACCCAGGGATGAACCCTGGGTTTTCGGCGATAAAAACGGAAGAGGTAGGATTCGAACCCACGGTCGGTTGCCCGACTGCTGTTTTCAAGACAGCCGCGATAGGCCACTCTGCCACTCTTCCGTAAGAGGAATGTAGGAATTATAACAAATTTAGCATAAAGTTCAAGCAAACTGTTCAAGAAAACGCAGGTCGTTCTCTGTGAACATGCGGATATCTTTCATCCCATAGCGGAGCATCGTCAAACGCTCGATGCCCATTCCCCAGGCATAACCGCTGTAGACTTCAGGATCGACTCCCCCGTTCTTAAGAACTTCAGGATGGACCATTCCTGCGCCGAGGATCTCGAGCCAGCCGGACTGTTTGCAAAGCCTGCAGCCTTTGCCGTTGCAGGAAGTGCAAGCGACGTCGACTTCAAGGCCGGGTTCTACGAAGGGGAAGTAGCTGGGGCGGTAGCGCGTTTTGACTTTGGCTTGGAACAATTTGTCGCAAAACTCATCCATGGTCGCAAACAGATCGCCAAATGAGACATTCTTGTCGACATAGAGGCCTTCCACCTGATGGAAAAAGACGTGGGAGCGGCTACTGATCGTTTCGTTGCGGTAGACTGTGCCCGGGGCGATGATGCGGATGGGCGGTTTGTGCTTTTCCATCACGCGGAGCTGGGTGTTCGACGTATGGGAGCGAAGGAGCATGTCTTTGGTGATGTAAAAGGTGTCCTGCATATCGCGGGCAGGGTGGTCCGGCGGGAAGTTCAATCCTTCATAGTTGTAGTAGTCGCTATCGATGTCAGGACCGTACTGAACGGAGAAGCCCATCCCTGCGAAGATTTGGATGATCTCGCCCATCATCTGATGGAGCGGATGTTCTCTTCCGAGATAGCCGCGGCGGCCCGGCAGAGAAACGTCGATCTTTTCCTCGCCCAGCCGTTTGGCGAGTTCTGCTTTAGAAAGGCTCTGAAGAGCTTGCTCGCAGAGGTGCGCGATCTCTTCTTTGAGGACATTGATCTGCTGGCCAACGACAGGACGCTCGTCTGCGGGAGTGTCGCGAAGATGCTGCATCAAGTCCTGGACGGGACCTTTTTTGCCAAGGTATTTGACCTTGAGCTGTTCCACTTCTTTGCTGTGCTGGACGGTCGAGAGTTCGGACTGAAATTGTTTGCGTAGAGAAGCTAATTGATCTTGCACGGGAGAACCTCGGGAAGAAACCCGCGCTTCGGTAAATGGGAAGCGCGGATATAGGTATCATTTATGCGAGCGCTTGTTTTGCGGTACCGGCGACAGCAGCAAAGCTGTTTGGGTCGCGCAGCGCCATGTCGGAGAGCATTTTGCGGTTCAGACCGCAGCCTGCTTTCTTCAGGCCGGAGATGAGCTTGCTATAAGACATCCCGTTGATCTTCGCGCCGACTCCGATACGGATGATCCAAAGGCGCTTAAAATCTCTTTTTTTCTGCTTGCGGTGGCGGTAATTGAATGCCATCGCAGACATCACGGCGTCAGCGCTCAAACGGATGTGATTCTTGCGATCACCGACAAATCCCTTTGCCTGTTTGAGGAGCCTTTTGCGTTTGCGATTGGCAGCCACAGCGTTGGTGACTCTAACCATGGTAATTCTCCAAATTTCTAACTTTATTTCTAACTATTGGCGATCTGCAATCTGCTGCAAGATCATCCCACTCCCATTAAACGGGAATACATCTTTACTTGCCCTTTATCGACCAAAGCGTCTTTTCTGAGACGGCGTTTGCGATTAGAGGACTTCTTTGTCAATATGTGGCGGCGGCCAGGGCGATGGCGCTTTAATTTGCCTGTGCCTGTCACTTTAAATCTTGCAAGCACTGCTTTGCGTGTTTTCATTTTTGGCACGGTAACTTCTCCAATTAACTGTTTGCCGTTTTTTTCTTTGCTCCGGGCGCCAAGACGATCGATAGGCTCCGGCCCATCATTTTCGATGGTGCTTCAGGTGTAGCGACATCGGACAGGTCTTCACACATGCGCTCTATGATGCGCTTGCCGAATTCAGGGTGGAGCATTTCCCTTCCGCGGAAAACACAAGTGATTCTCACTTTGTTCCCCTTGGCGATAAACTCTCGCGAATGCTTCATCTTGACAACGAGATCATGCTCATCCGTATTCGGCTTGATCTTGACCTCTTTGACTTTGACTTGGTGCTGCGATTTTTTCTGCTCTTTTTCCTTCTTCGTCAATTGGTAACGGTATTTTCCGAAATCGATGATTTTGCACACCGGCGGTTCAGCACTTGGCGCGATCTCGACCAGATCAAGCCCTGCCGCTTCCGCTTTCGCTAACGCTTCTGCTAATGTCAATACTCCGACTTGTCCGCCATCTTTATCGATGACGCGGACTTTAAGAGCGCGGATTTCTCTATTAATTCGTAAGTTCAGAGGTTTCACTCCCCATTTCGCTTTTCAGTCTCATGCAGAACTCGTCTAAGGACAAGGTCTGCTCTTGACTCTCACCATAGGCTCGCACCGTGAGAGCCTTTGCCTTTTCTTCCCGCTCGCCGAGCAGGATGACATAAGGCACTTTCTCCATCATGGCCTTGTAGAGCCGCGCTTTTAAAGTGCACTCTCTGCGCTCTATTATAGCGCGGAACCCTTGGGCCCGCAATGCCTCGCACACTTGACCTGCGTAAGGATCCGATTTGCCAGTGGCAATGAGGATCCTCGCCTGCTCAGGGGCTAGGCATAAAGGGAGCCACCCTCCCTTTTGTTCCAGTAACAGCGCCGTCATGCGCTCCAACGAACTAAATGCGGAGCGGATCAGCATACTGCCCTTTCCAACCGGCATTGCAACTTCGGGAATACTCAAAAACGGTCCCGTCCACCTTCTTCCTAACGCATCGGCAATGCGAATATCGATGCTCGCCAGCGTTCCAAAGCGGTCTTCTTTTTCAACGGTGTAAGCGGCACCCGCTTCTTCCAGCGCCTGCCGTAAAATCGCAGTCGCTTTCGACCTCGTTTTTTGAGATCCCTGGCTCGAAACCGATAATACAATTTCGAACTCAAAACCCAGAATTTTAGGGATCTTAAGGATGAATTGCAAGGACGAAATACATTCTTCTAAAAGTTTCTCATCAGGACAAAAAATATGAGAGCGGTCGGCAAAATAAGCTTTAGGAGACAGTAGGCCCAAGCTCGGATCGGAGCTCTGCGGATGGGAGACGAGTGCGATTTCAGCGGTTCTCTTTGTCCCAAAGCGGAAGAAAGCCTCCCGATGGGCCTGCGCTATGCTCCCCTCTCCTCCCTCACCAATAAAAGCAGCTGGCGAAGAGACGAAACTAAAATTTTGCTTCGCATGCTCTTCTTCCCAGAACCGGACCAACATGCGACGGAGCGCTTCTCCCTGTGGAAGCCAGAGCCACAGCCCCTCTTCCGACAAAGGCTGCAGCATTTCTGCTTCAAGGGCTAAGGTCAAATGAGACCTGGAGGAAACAGAGGGCTGTTTACAGATCGCCTTCAAGAGGTCTTTTTCAGGCGCAGCAGCGCCGACAATGCGGATCACCTTACTTTGGGCCGTGTTTAAAGAAAAGCCTTCGAGAATTTTAAAATAAGGGATCGCCAGCTCGCCCAGCAGCGGCAAAGGCGCGTAGGCGGCGAATTCTCCAATTTGGCACATGTCTATCACAGCTCTTTCGACCTGGAGCAGGGACTCGGCGGCAAGGGGTTGTCCGCGGTGGCGCATCATCGCTGCGGCATTGTCAGGCATCATTTCAAGCGTCCGCACCGGTCTTTTTTCCCTGACAATCAAGCGCATGCGCTCTTCAATCAGACTTAAAAAATCGGTCTGGAATTCAAATGGAAATACAAAATCGTAGAAAAAGCGCTCCGGCGTCCCCTGCCCGCCAACGATGAGGGCTCCGGGGAACAACTCAGTTACTGCAGCAGCCATGAGGACCGCTGCAGTCTGATTAAGAGGGGTTAATGAATGATGCGAGGAAATGTCCATGAATTGGGATATAGCTGACTCGAACAGCTGACCTCCACGATGTCAACGTGGCGCTCTAACCAACTGAGCTAATACCCCGCTAAAATTTTAAATTTTAGAAGAGCATCATAATCTTAATCAGAAATTTACGGCAAGAAAAAATCGGCATACATGGGTGTTGGCAGTTTTTTCGGGGTTGCAAGATGCGGTAAAGATGGATCTTTTTTTTTCAATAACTTTTGAAACGGAGTATTTCGGATCACCAGGTCGAATCCTGGCTCAATACAAAACGAGCAACAATAAAATATTATAAAAAAATTGATTTTTTTGCATATTGCACTTCATTAATTATAAAAAACTTAAAAACACCAAAACCCACATTGGAATTAAAATAAATAATACACTCTATTATCATGGACTTAAATGTTTAAAATACTTATCATATATCATATTATTTAGCACCTTAAGAACCTTAAAATTGAGGAAAAAAAATATGTCAGGACTAGCTGCAACAAATCTTGAAAGCTCCACCAAAAGCTACTCTATGTATGAAAGAATCACATCCAGGGGCAATCCTACCCAATTTACTGTGGATACATTAGGAAACTTTGATAAAAAAGCCATTACCCAAGAAGAACTTAGTAAAGTAGATTCTGTTGCCAACAGCATGTATATGGCTCCTATTGATAGGATTTTTAAGGATGATCGTCTTATTATAGTCATGGACTGGACTCCCATAGCAATCTATCATCATAGTATAGCTATGGACCGGACTGCCATAGCAATGTTTAGAACTCCTACAAAGTTTAAAGAAGTTGCATTGTATACTACACCTATCACCAAACAAACATCTATTGAGACAGAAGATGGAGAGCTTCATCCCGATCCCCGCTATCTCCTTGTCTCAAAGCAGTTGGAAGTCTTAATTGTCGCAAGAGGAGAGAGCACAAATGACTCTCCACCCCAGGAACTTCAACGAAAACTTTTTTGGGACCAGGAGAAGCGCCCTCTTAATTTTGATAAACTCACGATGAATTTCCATCATGGACAGATTGAGCTCACGATACCACACATGGAATCAAGCGGCCAAAACGATTCCGATCTCGTAAGCGCTTTATCCGCTCTTACAATGAAAGAACAAACCTCTGTTAAGCTTCCAGCGACGACCATTGAAGTCAAATGCGACGTAGGCTATGGAAATAACTTGAGTATTGTGGGGACAGGGCCGGGAATGAACTGGAGTCAAGGAATCCCGTTAACGAACATCGGCAGCGACCGTTGGATTTGCGAAATTAGTTCCGACAAATTCAAGGAATTCGAGTTCAAAATTTTAAGAAACGGTAAAGATTTTGAACAAGGGTCCAATCACACGATTGAGTGTGGCAAAACAGCTGTAATTGCACCGACATTCTAATCATTCTTTATAGACTATTTCTGAGACGCCGCTGTCCATTGGGCAGCGGCGTTTTTCTTTTATATAGACGACGTGCATCTATTATAAATGGTTGTAAAAATTAAAAATTCTAGTATTGTTTTAAATAAATTGTTTATGCAATTGCCATGGACTTAAATGTTTAAAATTCTCATCATGTTATCTTATTAGGAACCCTAAATGTGAGGAAAAATATGCATGCAGCAACACCAAATCCATCTCCCCTTGCACGCTACTTGAAATGCTTAACACCCGAAGAAAGGAAAGCAAATAATAATACCAAAGAACGTTTAGCTTTGTATGAAACAAATGAATACAACGACAATGCTCTCCAGTTCTCTTTAGACACGTCAGGAAAATTGGTTCAAGGAACAATTTCTCGAGAAGAACTTAAAAAAATACAATCTGTTGCTAATTTCGTCCCTTGTGATTTTATTCTACGCAAGAAGCGTCTTCAAGTCATTATGGACTGGACTCCCTTGCAAGAACATAAAGAGCATCCGGCGCTTAAAGAAGTTGCTGTTTATGCTACACATGTCACTAAAACACAATCTCTTGAGAAGAGAAATTTTCAGGTCAGGAGAAACTTTTAACAATCCCGTAGTCTCAAAACATTGGGAAGTCTTAATTGTCTCTAGAGGAGACAGCACAAGAACCACACAACCTCTGGATCAACGAAAACTTTTTTGGGGCCAGCAGATGCCCCCTCTTGATTTTGAGAAACTCGAGCTATTGTGCGATCATGGAGTTATTCACCTCTCGATACCGCATAAAGAATCAAACGGTCAAAACGACTCCGATCCTACAAGCGCTTTACCCGCTCGTGCAGTTGAAGAAAATACCCCTGTTGAGCCTCCAAAACAAATTCCCGCTCCGATTCCAACAACGACCATAGAGGTCAAATGCAATGTAGGCTTTGGAAATAACCTAAGTCTTGTTGGAACAGGGCCTGGAATGACATGGAATCAAGGAATTCCATTAAAGAACATCTCCAGCGACCGTTGGATTTGCGAGATTAAATCTGACGAATTTAAGAATTTTGAGTTCAAAATTATTAGAAACGGCAAAGATTATGAGCAAGGGGCCAATCACACGATTGAATGCGGCAAAAAAGCTGTAATCGCACCGTCTTTCTGATCATTCTTATAGACTATTTCTGAGACGCTGCTGTCCATCTGGCTGCGGCGTCTCAGAAACAGTCTTCAAGAGATCTTTAAGAGTTACCTTCCGTGTCCACCGCCGCCGTGACTGCCTCCGCCATGTCCACCGCCATGTCCACCGCCGTGTCCACCGCCATGTCCACCGCCGTGTCCACCGCCATGTCCACCGCCATGTCCGCCGCCATGTCCGCCGCCGCCATGACCACCTCCATGCCTCGTTTGGGAATGGCGATTCATGCCGCGGTTGCTGTGAAAGTTTCCTCTCCCATTATGTCCACCGGCAAACCGAGAATTGGGATGCTGCCGTCTGTAATTATTCCACTTATTGTTCCAATTGCGATGCCAGTAATTGTTCCACCTGCCATGCCAGCGAGGATAATTGACATAGCCCCAGCCATAGCCATTCCAGTAATAGCCGTCGTAGTCGACCCAGTACCCGCCCCACCACAGAAACCCTACTCCAAACACCGGGAAATATATAGAGCAGTCGGGGCCAGCAACCTGATAATAATTGTTGATCACTACACCGCCTGCGGCGGGATCGTGGTATATTGCCGCTCCGCCATATTCCCGTCCTTATCGACAACAATGGTATCCACAGGGGTGGGCTCCGAATATTGCTGCTGGGCTTCGGGAAGAGGAGCCACTTTCGAAGTGGACTCGTCCCCTTGATCAGGGGCGTCTGCAATCTGAATGATATTGTCAGCACTATGAACGGCCACCGCTGGAGGCAGCAGAGTGCAGAAGCTACGATGTAACGAACTAGGTCCATGACCCCTCCTTAAACTTATTTATACGTTACATAATGCAAGCTCTGTTATGGGCGCAAGTAATTTTTTGAATATGAAAAAATAATCTAATATCAGCAGCGATTCTAGGCGCACAAACAAATAAAATATTTCATGAACATATAATAAAATTGAAACAAAGCCCTGTTTTTAAAAAATTGACATATAACAACAACATCTGTAAAATGATTGCAAATAGACAAACATTATTTATATACAAACACAAGGATGTAACTTATGACACATAAAGTTCCTGGAAAAATGCGTGCGCGAAGGGGACACCATCGCCCGCCTCGGCGGCGACGAATTCGTCATCATCCTGCCGCAGATCGGCAGCGGCCAGGATGCCGCGCACGTCGCCTTGAAGATCATCGCGGCCTTGTCGCGCACCTTCGTGATCCAGCATTACCAGCTCACCATCACCGCCAGCATCGGCATCGCGGTCTACCCGCAGGACGGAGCGGACGCCACCACCTTGATGAAGAATGCCGATACCGCGATGTACCACGCCAAGAACAACGGCCGCAACAATTACCAGTTCTTCACCGCCAGCATGAACAGCGACATCCGCGAGCGCCTGCTGTTGGAGAATTCGCTGCGCAACGTGCTGAAGGGCAACCAGTTGGCCTTGCATTACCAGCCCCAGATCGAACTAAAAACCGGCAAGGTGGTCGGCGTCGAGGCCCTGTTGCGCTGGGACAACCCGGAACTGGGCAATATTGCGCCGGCGCGTTTCATCCCGGTGGCCGAAGACTGCGGCTTCATCGTCCCGATCGGGAAATGGGTGCTGCGCACCGCCTGCCGCCAACTGGCGCAACTGCGCCACGCCGGATACGGCGAACTGCGCATGGCGGTCAATTTGTCGGCGGCGCAACTTCAACAATCGCACTTGGCCGAAACCATCGCCGCAATCCTGCGCGAAACCGGCATCGACCCGCGCTTCCTGGAACTGGAGATCACCGAGAGCATGCTCATGGGATCGGCGGAGAAGGCCATTTCCATCCTCGCCGAACTGCGCGCCATGGGCCTGCAAATCGCGATTGACGATTTCGGCACCGGCTATTCGTCGCTCAGCTATCTGAAGCGCTTCCCGATCGACCGCCTCAAGATCGACCAGTCCTTCGTACGCGACATCACCACCGACCCGGACGACGCTGCCATCGTTTCCGCCATCGTGGCGATGGCTCACCAGCTTAAACTCGAAGTCGTCGCCGAAGGCGTGGAAACTTACGAACAGCTCAAGTTCCTCCAGGAACTCCGCTGCGACGAGGTGCAAGGCTTCCATTTCAGCCGACCGCTGGCGCCCGCGCAGCTCGACGCCTTCCTGCAGCGGAACGCCGTCGCGGCGTGAAACCGGCAACCGGGAAGCCGCCAGGCGGCCGGACCACGACGGACAAGCTGGCGAAGCCTCGGCATCCGCGACCGCTTCGGCCTGCTCCTGCACCTTCCCCTGCGCTACCAGGACGAAACCCACCTCTATCCCATACCCGACGCCCCCTTGGGCCAGAGCGTCCTGGTCCAGGGGATAATCGCGCACGCCGCGGTCCAGTACAAGCCGCGGAAGGCGTTCACCGTGCAAGTGGAGGATGCCGGCGGCGCGATGTACGCGCGCTTCCTGCACTTCTACCCGGCCCAGGTGAAGGCCCTGGCGCCGGGCGCCACCGTGCGCCTGCTGGGCGAGTTGCGCCACGGCTTTTACGGCCCCGAGATGGTCCATCCGCAATACCGCATCGTGCACGGCGATGCGCCGCTGGCCGATGCCCTCACGCCGGTCTATCCCACCACCCAGGGCCTGCCGCAGGCCACCCTGCGCAAGCTGATCGGCGAGGCACTGGAGCAGTGCGACCTTTCCGATACCTTGCCGGATGCGATGCGGGCCGAACTCGGCTTGGCGGATTTCGCCGCGAGCATCGACGTGCTCCACCGGCCGCCCCCGGAGGTATCGCCAGCCGCATTGGAAGAACGGAGCCACCCGGCATGGCGGCGGCTCATTTTCGACGAGTTGCTGGCGCAGCAGCTTTCCATGCGGCGGCACTACCGGCGCCGGCGTGCTTCCGGCGCGCCGCCGCTGCCGGCGCGCGGCGAACTGGGCGCGCGCCTCAAGGCGCGCCTGCCGTTCGCGCTGACGGCGGCGCAAGAGCGGGTGGCGGCGGAAATTGCCCACGACCTGTCCCAGGCGCACCCGATGCAGCGGCTGCTGCAAGGCGACGTCGGCAGCGGCAAGACCGTCGTGGCCGCCCTGGCGGCCGCCCAGGCGATTGAAAACGGCTTTCAGACCGCACTGATGGCCCCGACCGAAATCCTCGCCGAGCAGCATTACTTCAAACTCGCCGCGTGGCTGGAACCGCTCGGCGTACAGTTGGTCTGGCTGACCGGCGGCCTGCCGAAGAAAGAGCGCATCGCCGCGCTGGGACAGGTGGCGAGCGGCGCGGCGCAACTCGCCGTCGGCACCCACGCCCTGTTTCAGGAGCAGGTCGAATTCCACCGCCTGGGACTCGCCATCGTCGACGAGCAGCACCGGTTCGGCGTCCACCAGCGCCTCGCGCTGCGCCAAAAGGGCGCCGAAGCGCACCAACTGATGATGAGCGCCACGCCGATTCCACGCACGCTGTCGATGAGCTACTACGCCGACCTCGACGTATCGGTGATCGACCAGTTGCCGCCCGGCCGCACGCCGGTCGCCACCCGGCTGGTGGACGCGGAGCGCCGCGACGAGGTGGTGGCACGGGTGCGCGGCGCCTGCGTGCAGGGGCGGCAAGCCTATTGGGTATGTCCGCTGATCGAGGAATCCGAGGCGCGGCAGCTCCAGACCGCGCTCGAAACCTATGAAACCCTGCGCGCGACGTTTCCCGAGATCGCCGTCGGCCTGGTCCACGGCCGCCAGTCCTCGGCCGACAAGGCTGCGACCATGGAGGGCTTCAAAAGCGGCGCGATTCGATTGCTGGTAGCCACCACGGTGATCGAGGTGGGCGTGGACGTGCCCAACGCCTCGCTGATGGTGATCGAACATGCGGAGCGTTTCGGGCTGTCGCAACTGCACCAGTTGCGCGGACGCGTCGGCCGCGGGACCGAGGCCAGCGCATGCATCCTGATGTACCGGACGCCGCTCTCGGAAACCGCGCGCGCCCGCCTCAAGATCATTTACGAGAACGGCGACGGCTTCGAGGTGGCGCGCCGGGATCTGGCCCTGCGGGGCCCCGGCGAATTCTTGGGGGCACGCCAGAGCGGCGCGCCCATGCTGCGCTTCGCGGATATCGAACGCGACCGGGACTTGCTGGAGCAATCGCGCGCGGTCGCCGAGCGCCTGCTGCGGGATTACCCGGCGCACGCGGAGCGCCACCTCGAACGTTGGCTGGGAAACCAGCAGGAATATCTCAAGGCGTGAAGCGGCGAATAGCGCCGCTTGGCGCGGCGATTGCTGCTAGAATCTTGCCGGGCCGGGTATCCGCAGCCG
>CAWESW010000079.1:0-64901 GCA_963811735.1 uncultured Verrucomicrobiae bacterium
TTCCAACTCCTTAATGAAAAAAATGTGATCGATGGCGTGATCCAGGGCAGCGACTTACGCATCGTAACGAAAGAAAAAGGATTGCCATCGTTCACCCTAAAAACGGCAGTTGGCGATTTTGAGATCAAAACAGAACCTCCGAGATTTGAAGATGCCTTCATCGATATTTTGGGCGGAGGGCCAGGAGGACATTCCGAGCTGGCGGATACTCGGCCTATGATCACGGAAAAAATGGATACTCCAGTGGAAGCTGCTGGGTTGACAAAGAAATTTGGGACATTCATCGCCGCGAACTCCATTACGTTTACGATCAAGAAGGGAGAGATCTTCGGACTACTCGGGCCTAATGGCGCAGGTAAATCGACAACCTTCAAAATGCTCTGCGGACTTCTGCATCCAACGGAAGGAAATGCACGCGTGAACGGCGTAGACCTCGCTATAGCTCCGGGAGAAGCGAGGTCACGGATCGGCTATATGGCTCAAAAGTTCTCTCTTTACGGAACATTGAACGTAAAACAGAATCTTTCTTTCTTTGCAGGTATCTACAATCTCACAGGTAAACGCAAAGAAGCTGCCATTGAAAAGATGATCAAGATTTTTTCTCTTCAGGACTATTTGTCCTCGACCTCCGAATCACTGCCGCTTGGCTTCAAACAGCGCCTCTCGCTGGCTTGTTCAAATATGCACGATCCACTTGTGGTCTTTCTCGATGAACCAACTTCGGGAGTGGATCCCATCACGCGCAGAGAATTTTGGAACCATATCAATGGTCTTGTAGAAAAAGGGGTGACTGTGATGGTGACTACGCACTTTATGGACGAAGCGGAATACTGCGACCGGATCGCTCTTATCTACCGTGGAAAAGTGATCCAAATGGACACTCCGGATGCCCTTAAAAACATCGCAAAAACTCCTCAAAATTCCAATCCCACTCTGGAAGATGCATTTGTACAATTGATTGAAGAATATGACGCAAACCACGCCAAATGACCTCTTGCACTCCCATGAAGAAGGGAGATTCCGCCGCTTGAAAGCGCTGATGTTGAAAGAATGCTATCAGATCGTTCGCGACCCCAGTACGATTTTTATCAGCGTTTTTTTTCCTCTCCTGCTCCTTTTTTTGTATGCTTATGGAGTGTCGCTCGATTTGAACCATTTGCGGATTGGCCTTGTTATGGAGGACACAGCCCCCGATGCCCAAAGTCTTGCCAAGTCATTTACCGATTCGCGCTACTTCGATGTTAAAATTGTGCGCGACAGGCGAGAGCTTATAGACGACATCGAGCGAGGGAGCATTCGGGGTTTTGCCGTCATTCCCTCCTATTTTACCGATTTTCGCAATCGCTCCGATAAAGTCGCGCCTATTCAGTCGATTGCCGATGGGAGCGAAACCAACACTGCCAACTTTTTCCAATACTACGTCCAAGGAGCCTTTGCGAATTGGCTGCAGCAAGAAGCGATCAGCAGCGATTTGAAGGGCCTGCCCCGCATCGACATACAGACTCGAGTCTGGTATAACGAACAGCTCGAGAGCCGCTATTTCCTTTTATCAGGATCGCTTGCGATCATCATGACACTGATCGGAACCTTGCTGACCGCCCTCGTCGTTTCAAGGGAATGGGAGAGAGGGACGATGGAAGCATTGATCTCAACTCCTGCAGGAATTGTTGAAATCATCGCAAGCAAAATCATCCCCTACTTTCTTCTGGGTCAGATCTCGATGGCGATTTGCGTTGTTGCTTCGGTCTTTTTCTTCGAATTGCCTTTTAGAGGATCTCTCTGGATGCTGGCTCTTGTAACCAGCTTCTTTTATTCAGCGCTTTGGGACTTGGACTCTTGATCTCAACGCTAAGTAGAAATCAAGCCCTTTCCTATCAAATCGCATCAGTAACGGGATTTTTACCGGCATTTATCCTATCAGGCTTTCTCTTTGAAATCTTCAGCATGCCTCTTTGGATCCAGATTTTGACCTATTTCATCCCTGCCCGTTACTTTGTGCAATCTCTGCAAACGCTTTTTCTTGTAGGTAACGTTTGGGACCTGCTCCTTTGGAATCTCATGCCGATGTTTTTGATAGGGCTTCTTTTTTTCCTCATCGTGTGGCATAAAACGGTTAAACGGTTAGACTAACTATACTGCGGTCGGCCTGAAACTTAGAATTTGGACCACGGGGGCTTTCGCGCGTTCCAAATTCCAATTTTCTAACCGCGCGGGGTATACATGTTCATACGCATTCTGGCACTGATTTGGAAAGAATTCCTCGCCATCATGCAGGATCGCAAAAGCCGAATGGCTATCCTGCTTCCCCCCATTATCCAATTATTGATCTTCACCCCTGCAGCGACCCTCGATGTCAAAAATGTTCCAATCGGCATCTTGAACCGCGACAATGGGGAACAGGCCTTTGAGCTTGTGCAGAGGTTCCATGGCACCCCCTTCTTCAACCATATCATCTATCTCGAGAGCGTCGAGGAAATAGGATCCTTCATCGACGAGCAGAAAGGAGTCATGGTCGTCTCGATCGACGAGCAATTTTCGCGCAACTTAAATCAGAATTTGCCCGCGGACATTCAAATCATTCTGGATGGCAGAAAATCGAACACTGCGCAAATCGTTTCGGGTTACACTCAGAATATCATTCAACAATTTAATACAGATTTCACCGCCAAGGCCGGAATTCCCCAACAGAATGCAGAACTCGTACCCCGATTCTGGTACAACCCCAATGCTCTCTATTCCTGGTACAACATCCCTTCCCTTGTTTCAACATTGACTATGCTAGTCTGCCTCATCGTTACAACGCAATCGATAGCGCGGGAAAGAGAACTTGGAACTTTTGACCAGCTCCTTGTCTCTCCTTTAGTCACACTGGAAATCCTCATCGGCAAAACGATCCCCGGCATTCTCGTTGGAATGCTGGCGGGGTCTTTTCTCATGGGCGTAGGGATTCTCACTTTTCAAGTCCCTTTTACCGGTTCCCTCCTTTTATTTTTTCTCTCGCAATTCGTCTTCGTTTGCGCAATCAGCGGGATCGGACTGTTCATCTCTTCCCTTTGCTCCACGCAGCAGCAAGCGATGCTGGGAACTTTTGCCTTTATGCTCCCCTCGGTCTTGTTATCGGGTTTTGCAACACCCATCGAAAATATGCCTGTGTGGCTGCAGCCCGTCACTTACCTCATCCCCTTACGCTATATGTTGGTGAACACCAAAGGGATTTTTCTTAAGGCGATGCCCTCCGGCATCGTTCTGGGCAACGTATGGCCCATGGCCATTATTGCTGTATTCACTCTCTCCATCGCCGGATTGTTTTTCCGCAAGCGGTTTCAGTGATTAGATTATACCGAACGTGTTTCAAAAATTGGCCCTGGGGTGCGTCAAAGCCCCGGGGCCAATTTTTGAAACACGTTCGGTATTGAGGGGGCTATTAATTCATAAACAATTAACAAAGAGCATGTTAATAAATTTAAATAACCGCATTATTTGATGAAAATCCCCTTAACTACTAAGATAATTAGTAATTACAGAGAATATCTTCAAGCATCGAGAGATATGCCTAAGGCCGGACTCGAACCGACGGCCTCCGCATTACGAATGCATTGCTCTACCAACTGAGCTACATAGGCATAGGAAACATAAGAATCTAAACCAAAGGTGATTTTTTGCTCAATAGTTCAACGTGTGGCATCAAAGCCCTTATCCTGATGGGGGGAACGGGGGAACGTTTCGGTAGTAGCATGCCAAAGCAGTTTCATCGCCTAGCGGGAAAAAAAGTCTATCTGCACACTCTGGAGACGTTCCTCCGTTCAAATCTTTTTGATGAGATCATCCTCGTCTGCCCCGCTCTATGGAAAGATCAGGTCAAAGAGGATCTCGCTCTCTATCCCGGCGCACATGTAACAATTGCAGAAGGCGGATCCACCCGTCAGGAATCTTCCTTAAACGCGCTGCTCGCCTGCGGCGAGGGGACACGCATTGTCGTCATCCACGACGCAGTCCGCCCTTTTGTCTCTCAAGAAATTTTAAAAGAAAATGTTTCGGGCGCCCTCTCGCATCGGGCCGTTGACACCTGCATCCCTTCCGCAGACACTTTGGTTTATGCTCCAGACAATAAACAGATCGCCGGCATCCCTCCCCGCGCTGAATATCTTCGCGGCCAGACGCCGCAGAGCTTTGACTATCCTCTGATCCTCGATGCGCATTTAAAAGCGCGCAGTGTCGGCCGCTGCAACAGTTCCGATGACTGCTCCCTCGTCTTGCAGGAGGGCCACCCCATTCATGTTGTGGCCGGGAGCGAGGAGAATATTAAAATTACCTCTGAACTCGATCTCTTCTTAGCTGAGCAGATTTTGCGGATGAAAAACACCTGCTCTTCCTCTCTCCAAAGCAATCGCTCACTTCGAGGCAAACGGATTGCGGTCACAGGAGGAACGGGAGGGATCGGCCGCGCGCTCTGCCATCTTTTGGAGCAGGAAGGAGCCTTACCGGTGGTGATTTCGCGCTCCGCGTCCGATTATCCCGTCGATCTTACCTCCTATGGCCATACACGCAAAGCCTTTGATCAAATCCTGCAAGAACTGGGCCCCCTTGACGGCCTTGTCAACAGCATCGGCCTACTGAAAAATAAGCAGCTCGATCAATTGTCAATGGAAGAAATAGACTTGCTTATTGCTACCAATCTCACAGGAGTGATTTACAGTTGCAAGTGCGCACATCTAAACAAAGGGGCGCACATCATCAATATCGCCTCATCGAGCTATGCGCGCGGAAGAAAGAACTTTGCGATCTACGCCAGCGCAAAGGCTGCCATCGTCAACTTTTCACAGGGTCTCGCAGAGGAAAGAGAAGACCTGCTCGTCAATGTCCTTGTCCCTCAGCGCACAAATACTGCAATGCGCTTGGGCAATTTCCCTGATGAAAACCCTTCAACACTCCTCGCCCCTGAAGAGGTGGCCCGAGAAATCGTCTCCATGCTCAAGCAGCACTCGCTCACCGGCACTATTGTCGAAGTGAGAAAAAAGTAGAAAATCCCTTGGCTATTTTTATTCTGACCGCCGTATATTAACAAGCTAATCGACTCCTTAATTTTAAAAACAATATTAATATCGAGAGAAATCGAATGTTGCGAAGTTATTTATTTCTGAACTTATTCCTTTGTTTCACAATTGGAGCCTTTGGGGCACAGACAGGTACGGATAAAAGTGCAAGCCCCTTAAGTTCATCTCTCTGCGGAACCCCAAATTCTTACGTTTTTTTAGAGCCTCCCCAAGGGTTTTCTTCACAAATGGAAGTCGCCGGCTGCTTCTGCGAATATCAAGGAAAGCTTCTCTTTTTATTGCGCAGTCCCCAAAAACCGCAAGGCAATACCTGGTGCGTGCCGGGTGGAAAATTGGAAAAGGGAGAACCCCCAATGCATGCAGTGATCAGAGAGGTTAAAGAAGAGACAGGAATTGAACTTAGAGAAGAAGCACTGAACTATTGCCGAAAAGTGTATATCCGCTTTCCGGGCAGAGATTTTGTGCTACACATTTACCGCACTCATCTGAAAAATTTACCCGAAAGGCTCAAGATCGCTCCTGAAGAGCACTCTTCTTATCGGTGGGTCACTCTTGAACAAGCATGTGAAATGCCTTTGATCCCAGGGGGAAGCGACTGCCTGCGCCTTGCTTTTACGAAATGAACCTATACCCAAATGATACGGCTCGCCGTATCATTTGGGTATAGGTTCATATTGCTAATGCTGATTTTCCATTACATATTCAAACGACGCGCTTGGGGGATGCCTTTGGGATTTGAAACGCGATCTTTGAGGTTGCACGTACATTCGTTAAAACCGGCTTTTTTGATGAAGAACTCACTTTCCCCTTCACATAGAAGCTCAGGAAAAGAGGAAACATTGACGTAATCTACCCTGGTATTTTCTAAAATTTTTTCTATTTCTTGTTCATATAGAGTATTACCCAAACATTTGTGGAAAAAACGTCCTGTTTTAAAAGCATCATGAAGCACAACATAATCCCCTTCTGTAAGCCATCCAACGATATCCATTAGATAGTTGTTAGTAAGTTGTGGGGTAGAATCCAGTCTTGATGTTGTAGTAGTCATAGTCGTCTCCTGTTTAAAAAAAGTGATGACGCGAGCATTTTGCCTCACTAATAAGATAACCGTCATCCGGAAAAATTATTTTCCTTTTTCTTCTTTCAAAGATACAGTTTTAGTGAGTCTATGATAGGTAAACACTTTGCCGTAAGAGCCCCAATGGATGAGGATTTTGCATTGCTCTTTGGCATTCTGGTGCGGGAGCTCCTTGATAAAGAGATCTGTGAGTTCCTTGTTGCTAAGCATATGCTTAGGATGAGCTCTTAGCCATTCGATCACTTTGTGAAAAAGCGGAATGGTCAGCAGTTGTTCTTTCCAAATGGCGCGTCTATTTTGGTCATTGGCTGTTAGAAATTTTTTCCCCTGATCCAACAGTGTGACGGTGCGCTTTGAAATTTTGAGGAAATTGAGCAATTCGGCAGCATCTGTGACGACCAATACACGCTCGAAATGATCCATGGTCCCGGCCCCCAAATGATAAAGATCGGTTGAACCGCCATGCCGATGCAGATAAGCGAGCAAACCCAAAATTTCGTCGGGTTGCACAAATACTAGAGGCGAGATTGGGATGGGAGGAGGCGCCTCTTCTTGCGTGTAGGCGTCATGGAGTTGATCGACGAGATCTGTAAAGGCCTGTGAATGATAGTCTCTGGGCCTTGGCAATTTATTTTCCAAGACAAATCGGATCCGTCCGGGATTAGCCTCCATCATCAAAATGCGATCGGCCAAGAAGACGACTTCTCTGATATCGTGAGAAATTAAAACAATGGCATTGGGTCCTTTTTCCTTATTTTCCAAAATATTCAGGAGTTCTGCGCGTAAAGTTTCCGCCGTGAAAGCATCGAGTGAACTAAAGGGCTCATCGAGGAGTAATATTTCAGGGTCGCGTACCAAGGCCCTGGCGAGTCCAACCCTTTGTTTCATCCCTCCGGAGATTTCACGGGGATAGGCCTCTTCAAATCCTGAAAGCCCAATCAGAGCGATGGCCTCTTGCACGCGTGCCTTAATCTCCTCATTGGTCAAGTCCATCGTTTTTAAAACCATCTCGATATTCTGTCTCACAGTCATCCACGGATAAAGGGCAAAACTCTGGAAGACTAAAGAAAAATTGGGCAGCAGCCCGGTGATCTGCTTGCCATGATAAAGCACATGCCCCTGCGTTGGAGGAATGAGCCCTGCTAAAATGCGGATAAAAGTGGATTTCCCGCATCCCGAAGGACCAATGATCGCAAGAATTTCATTGGGATAGACTTGCACATCCATTTTTTCCAATATATGCATGACGTGGTCATCAGGGAGCGGAAAATCCTTCTCAATCCCTTTTGTTTCACATAGAGGAGTTTTTTGCTTCTGCATCCACACCTTTAATAATTCAAAGAAAACCGCTTTTCAGAATAATGGTAAAGCCTTAACCATACTTGATAATTCAAGAGTACAACGACGCCGGCCATGACTAAAATGCTCGCAACGAGAAGGGGAATTTCTCCATTTTGGGCGCTCAGGTTGATCGTAGATCCAATGCCGGGAACCGTCAATATCTGATTTTTGTAAGAGATGTATTCAGCAACAATGCTTGCGTTCCAGGCTCCTCCCGCCGCCGCCAAAAGACCTGTAATAAGGTAGGGAAAAATAGCAGGCAAATAAAGACGCAATAACCGCTGCATTCTTTTCAGTCCAAATGCAATGGACACCTCTTTTAAATCTGACGGCAGAGCCTTCGCGCCGGCAATCACATTGAATAAAATGTACCAAAGCGTCCCCATCAACATCAGAACAATGCTTCCGATATTCAGCGAAATCCCCAAGTAATTAAATAGCAGGATCAGGATAGGGAAAAGAAGGGTTGCGGGAAAGGAAGCCGTGACTTGAATGACAGGTTCTAGATTCTTGGATAATTTTTCTGATAGCCCAATCGTTAAGCCCAAGGGAAGTGCGATGAGCGTCCCGATAGCTATGCAGCAAAGGACCCGGCCAAAAGTAAGAAGGACCATGTGCCCCAAATGGATCCACTGATCGAATTTAATCTCGGAGCATAGGCGAATGAGAAAAACTAAACCTGTAACTATGAGCGCTAATAGGACAAACAAACAAATTCGGCCGATGACGAGTGCAATGAGCTCTCTACTGGGTTGATGAGGTTTCCTTTCAGGGATAAAACCACATAAACACTGAAATCCATACCGCACTTTATTCAGTAAAAAGGAATGGGAAATAATCTGGAAAAATAAAGAGTCTGAGTAAGCAGCCGAAGTGGTTTCTTCGACGCGGAATTTCTGGGACCATGCCACCAGAGGGCTTCCAAAGAAAATAGTCCAGAAAAACGATCAATCCGATCATCGCTACTATCGCCCAGATCATTGCGGGAATATTTCCATCCGCTGCAGCGACGCTCATATAAGAACCGAGACCAGGTAGTTGAAAATCGTGATCTCCCAGTCGAAATGCCTCGTTGACCATCAGAAAAAACCACCCTCCGGCCATGCTCATGATGCTATTCCACACCAGGCTGATGACGGTGTAAGGGAGTTCAAGCCATTTGATGCGCTGCCAATTGCTGAAACGATAGGCTCTGGCGCAATCGACCTTATCTTGCGGGATGATGCGAATGGAATGATAGACGCTAAAGGCCATGTTCCACGCCTGGCTCGTAAAAATCATCACAATCGCAGCCAACTCCAGTCCCACGTTGTTATAGGGAAATAATCCCACGAGAAGAAGAATGAGTCCCGGCATAAAACCCAAGATGGGAATGCTCTGTAAAACATCGAGCACGGGAATGAGGCAACGCTCTGACATACGGTCTTTGGCCGCCCAAAACCCCCATAAAAGACTAAAAATCAGAGAGAGAAAATAGCCCAAAAGACCCCGGCTCATCGAATAAAAGGTATATTTGGGCAGCGCAAAAGGGGAAAGATCGATTTGAACAGCAGCTTCCAACGGCTCTGAATAGCGATGGAAATAGGAGATAAACCCAATGATTAACCCTACGATGAGAAGGAGCAAAACGAAATCGCACAGATGAGGGTGCTGTTTAAAAAACGAAACGAGCCGATTCCCGTCTTTAAAATAGGACAAATTACGAATGGGGGGAATGCGAGTATGATTGTATTGTTTCATCCTAATACGACAGCGCGGAAACCCTGCCCTTTAGGGCGGGGAGGAAGCGCTGCTCCTTTTTTAAGGTTGAAAACAAAATAAATTCTAATGATAATTTTTGCCTATGAAGCGAACCGTTAGCATCCGATTGGATACCACTCCTGAGCAAGACAAGGAGCTTTTTCAGCTGGAAGAAGCTTACAATTGTGCGCGTAACCAAATTGTTCCTGATGTTATAGCTAACCGCTGCTGGAACCGCGTGGCATTGCACAAGCTTGTTTACTCTAAGATTCGTAAAACCTCTCCGCTTGGCTCGCAAATGGTCTGCAATGCCATTTACTCTGTCTGCAAAGCTTATCAAGCTAAATCGATTCTTTCCAAAGAAGAAATTCCGCAGATCTGTTTTCGCAAGGGAAGAAGTGTCCATTTCGATAAGCGCACCTACACGATCAAAAATGAGACCATTTCTCTGTAAACCTTGGGAAAGAGGATCAAGGTTCCCATGCGGTTTGGTCCTTTCCAAAAAGATTATTTTTCTCAAGGGATCACAAAAGAGGGAGAGCTCATCTGCAAAAAGGGAAGATGGTACTTTAACCTTGTGCTGGATCTTCCGGATCCCCCTCTTCAAGAAAGCACAAAGCTTTTGGGAGTGGATCTGGGAGAGAATAATGTCTATGCGACCAGCAGTGGAACAATGTTTAGCGGAGGCAAGATCCGCCATGAAAGAGATCAATTTCTTGGAAAACGGCGCGCCCTTCAGTCCAACGGTTCTCAATCGGCAAGACAATTGCTGAAGAAAATCTCTGGCAAAGAAGAACGCCGTATGAAACATGTTAACCATAAACTGAGCAAAGAGATCATTCAAGAAGCGATAGAACAAAAAGCCGGAGTGATTGTTTTGGAAGAACTGACAAATATCCGAAAACGGTTCAAAGCAGGTAAAAGGATGCGCACCCGACTGCACCGCTGGGGATTTCGTCAGCTTCAAATGTTTATCCAATACAAAGCCGAGGCAAAAGGTCTTTCCGTCTTGTATGTGAATCCAGCGTATAGTAGTCAAATATGCTCCGTTTGCGGTTGTTTAGGTGTCCGCGAAAGACACCTGTTTAAATGTTTGTGTGGAAACCAGCAGCACGCCGACTGGAACGCCAGTCGAAATCTCTGCAGGTTTGCTTCGGGCACCCCCGAAACAACGTGCGCCGTAAACCGCACGCAGGTGGCAGTCAAGTACTGACCATAAAGCTTCTGCCTTTAGGCAGGAGTTGTTTACAGGGTTTTTCTACTGGAGAATTGATTTAAAGGAAAGGGCTATGAATGCGTATGCAATCTATGTAAAATTCAAATGCGCTGACAATCAGCGCATTTGAATAAGATTCGAGGCAGAGCTGAGATGGGTTCCTCAATGCGCCGGGGAGAAATCGTCAATTTCCACGAGGGCATTTCCCGTCCAAAGGCGAGCCTTCTCTTTTTTATGGTCCCAAAACGGCTCGATCGCATATTTTTTCCATAATTCAGGATATTGAGGCGTGCCATAGAGCTTATCGAGAACCTCCTCTGGATTCTCCGGAATGGGGATGTGCAGGGGGCCAAATGGAACTCTTTTTATCCCAGCAATTTGAGAATAACTAAACTTTTCATCGGTCCAGTGCCAATAACAATTCCATGATTGATGGACATAGACGTCGTCGATTTCATGGCGGCACTCCAAGGACATCGCGAATAGATCGGCGACAGGGTAGCGGAACGGAAGAAGCTCTCCTGGATTTTCAGGATCATTGATAACGTCCCCGTCTTTTTCGAATATTTTGTAAAAACCTTTCCAGTAAGCATGAAGGACAAGACCTTCTTCATCGAGAGCTTCTGTCAGATTTTTGAGCTTTTCTAAGTCTGTATCCAGAATGTGGAGTGAGTGATAGTCTTCCCAAGGCATGATGCCTCCATGGCGCACTGCGCCAAGCAATGTCCCTCTTCCTGCCCAGTAGGTGATTCCATGTGCAGTGAATAGATGATCGATTTTATCGAGAAGGGAGTATAGCCTCTTTGAATCTTCGTCGGACATATGATAAATCTCGCTGCTGTATCTGGGAATGGACTGGAGCAGGGATTCCGCTTTTGCGACAGCTTCATCGAGAGATTCGTTGATAAAGTGGACATAGCGATAACCGCAGCGATGGGCCAAACGTCGAATCGTTTTTATTTTAGGATTCGGATCAATGCAGTCAATGCAGACAAGCGGGTGATTAAGGCATACGGGAAGAAGCGCCTTGTAAGGGTTTCTTTGGTCGACTTTGATATAAGTAGCAGAGGTTCTTTCAGCCAATTCTGTTGCGGTAAATGCAGCATGTGCATCCACACACATGAGCAATCGCCCAGATTCTTCACCTTTTAATCCATGGGGAAGAATGCAAAACAGCGAGACAATCAGAGTAAAGAAGTACATATTTTCTCCAGCAAGATTAAAAAAAACATAGTTTAATCCGCAGAATATCTTTACGTCAAATACTTAACGTATTCAAGATTTTACTTTAATCGTAAAAAATGCAAGGCATTGCATCTAAAAAGGAAAGGAAGTTATTCAAAAAAGGATACACCGATATGGCAACATCGATGCAGGGTTGCGGATTGTTAAGATTCATCGAAATATTACTTTTCGAGATTGGAAAAATTCGATATAACTTTTTTAATCAACGCCGGAAGGAGGTAAATACGCCTATATGCTTAAAGATCAACCATTGCATAGCCTTGAGAAGACTATAGAAGAACATCTTAGCAAAAACACCGCTGACAAAGCTATACACGGAGATGATAAGACGCAATCTCCAACGATGCGCTGGAAATGGCAGTGGATCGTTTCGCTTGGAGTGATATTTACGTTAGGTGCATTCTGTTACATGGAAAAACAAATTCATAAGTTGGAAAAGAAACAAAAAGAAGCGCGCCATTCCTTGAGTAAGCTTAAGCACGGGGTGATTGCGGCATCGCCTATCTTGGGAGGAATGCCCATCCCCATGCAGTTGCGCAATGTCCCTTTTGCTGAGGCCAGTGGGATCGTTTTGGGAACAAAAACAATTCCTATCCGCAATGTTTTAGCACCCTATAATGGCTGCATTTTTAAAAACGAGAACGGCCCAGGGTATCATCTCCTCTTTCGCTACGACCAGTTTAATTCCTCCCACTTCCCTGCTCCCTTTTATAGTTATATCGGAATCGTCAACCTCGATGACAAATTCGAACAGACAGATCAGGAGTTTAAGAAAATCGACACTCATAGCCGGTATTCAGAAGACGCTCGCATTGTCAAAGTGGGTAAGCAATATTTCATTTCCTATAACGACGTACAACCGCATAGTTTTCATTGTCGTTCGATGCGAATCGCTCATTTGAATCTGGAGGATAGTTCTATTGCATACAGCACCAACTTGGATCTTCAGCTTCATCATATTGAAAAAAACTGGACCCCGTTCGAATACGTCGGCGAAAATAATCAACCCCGGTTAGTGTTTGAATACTATCTTTCTCCTCATAAGCTCCTTGAGCTTCCCGATCCCCGAATCAATCATTTTAATCATTTGATTTTCCCAGAAGATCCTTCTCCTCCTCGACTCCCCTGGCAAGACAGATGGGGGCATCCTAGAGGCGGCACACCTCCTCAAAAGATAGGGGATGAGTATCTGGGTTTTTTCCATAGCACCTTTAGGGACAAAGAAGATGTAATCTGGTATCTAGTGGGAGCCTATACCTTCGAGGCCAAGCCCCCGTTTAGGATGACAGCCATCTCCGAATTCCCCATTCTATTCGAAGGCGTTTATGATACGCCGCATACGAATACGGCAAGTCATGATAAACGCGTCCTTTTCCCAGCGGGCTTTGTGATGGAAGAGCGAGACGGAAAACAACTGATTCAACTCAGTTGTGGTGAAAATGATTCCAGCGTAAAACTCATTACGATGGATAGAGACGCTCTACTCAAAAATATGATCAAATGTGAAAATCAACCCTATTAAACCCTTAAGCCAATGAAAAATATATTATTTATCGCACTCGCAACGATGACTTTCTCGCTGAATGCAGCAAATCATTCCTGGCATTTATACAAGGAACAAACTCTCAAACATCAAGAGGAAATCCCCGGATGGTGCAGCCTGGAAAAGGCGGATAAGATGATGCAGCTCATTTATGACACGCATCCAGCCACTTGTGTTGAAATTGGCGTGTTTGGGGGCTCTTCCATTTATCCCACAGCTAATGCTTTGAAATACTTAAAGGCAGGAGGTGTGGTCTATGCTATTGACCCTTGGTCTACGGCTGATTGTCTCGTAGGATATTCTTCTGACGATCCTAATTACCAGTGGTGGGGATCCATCGATCTTTATGAGATCTTTGACAATTTTAATAAGATGCTAAACAGCTATAAACTCTCTGACTATTGCAATGTGATGCGGATGAGTTCGCTGCATGCCCTTCCCCTTTTTTCTGATGAATCGATTGATATTCTTCACATCGATGGCAATCACACGGAAGAAAATGCCCTAGCCGATGTTCTAATGTATTTGCCTAAGCTTAAGAAGGGAGGCTATCTCTGGTTCGACGATGTAAACTGGACCTCTACCCATAAAGCTGTAGAATACCTCATGAGCTCAGAACAACTGGTTATGGATGCTCAGAGGTCGACGAGCACTTGTTTTCTTTTCCAAAAACTGTAATTACTCACGTTCGGTATAAATTTTGAGGGGTTCCTTAGAACCCCTCAAAATCGTTTGCATTTAACTCTTTGAGTTCTTTTGAACCCAATCAGTCATGATGTTGATGAGGTTTTCCCTGATTGGGAGGTACGTTTTAGGATTCTCCGGAGGATTGTCGAAATCATAAACGATTTCTCCGTTCAGCAACTCTTCCTGAGAGCTATGCCATGTAAGATCCACCAATCCTGGAAACCGCATATCAAGGTATCCAGGTCGACCCGAGGATATCATGAAAACAGGTGTTTCGAAAGCCAGGCATGGCATTGCAGCATGCAATCGGGTCGTCACAACGCATTTGCATCTTCGATATAGATTTAAGAAATGTTCTGCATATTTCAACCTGTGTTCTTTACTGAGAAGTTGAAGAAGAGGCATCCCATGAGTGAGTACAACAACAGGGGACGAAGTTTTAGATTTAATAAATTCGATGGTTTCTTCATCTAACTCTACAAGATAAATGAGGTCGTTCCTCTCTTGACAATTGTTTTCTAATGTCAGCGTGAGACAGCCGGAAAAATAGCTTGGGATACCTCTTTTTTGCAATTCGTTGAATGTGAAGAGGTCTCTTGCACCGATAGGACTGTGCTTTTTTAGATATTCGATATTATCTTCCGAAAATACGGTTGATAGCAATGTACCTGTAAAATGAATAGAGATAAAAAAAGGATCGATAGCGGGAGACGGAGGCCAACTGCGTTCCGGCGGAGGAATGAGAAGATCCCAAAGGTCGCCCCCTTTGTGATGCATAAACCAGCCGCTGACTACAGTCTTCACTATTGAGTCATGGGCAAATTCGCTAATAAACTCTCTATCGACGGCGACTGCATTTTCCGGGAGAAATCTCTTCACAGCAATCGTTTGAATATCATCCCCAATGTTGACCGTCGAATAGGAAATATAGCCGAAAGATTCCTCTCCGTGAGCAGAAGAAATGCAAAAAAGCATGGAGCATATAGAATATATGATTTGCCGCATTTGAATACCTTGTAGAATTTTACATTTTCTTCTTAAATAACAACGTGTTGCCATGTTCCATTTCACAAACAATGTCACACTGATCAAAAATAGGCCATAGAGTCTTCATCTTTGCCGGTTTTCCTCCAACCATCACTAGCGCATTGGATAGCAAGACATAACCACCCGGCACGACTTTTGGCAAATAGAGTTCGCTATCCAGCAAAGCTCCCTCTTCAGAAAAATTTCCATCCAGGTGCAGAAAGTCAATTGATGGTATCCGCGAGGTGGCTTCCAACGAAGACATCTGCAGTGTGTGACAATAGGATTTGAAAGACCAGTCCTTCACCATGTGGTCGAATTGGTTTTTTACAGCATTCATGTCCAACCCTGCCCACCATACAGCATTAGGATCATTGCCAGGCAATCCTCTAACTGCTTCTGCATTTGACCAGGCATCGATCACATATGCCGTCCCTCTCTTAAGATATTTCAGTCCTGCAAGGATTGGAAGTGTAGAGGCACCGGTAAAAGCCCCAATTTCTACGCAGACCGCGGGCTGGGTAAGAACGACTAATTCAAGTAGTAATTTTGCCTTTTCTTGTGAACACCAGCTATTTTTCACATACTCGAAAACTTGATTTTCCAGTTTAGCCAGTTTTGAATTATTCAACGTTTCATGCACATTCTTATTTTCAATCAGCAAATACTCCGGATTCCATTCAGCATTCAACAGATTGACATTAATAAAAACTGCAAATGCACATACGAACTTTATAAGTTTCATCCCATCTCCTTTGGATACACTCCGCATAAATTAATAAATGTTTCCCTATTTATTGGAAAACCATGTCTGTTAATGGGTCGAGAAGCTTTTCGTTTAAACCAAAACAACTTACCCGTGCTTTGTGAGTTTGGATCTTTATGGCGCTTGACTTCTCCTAAATATTGACAGTCTAGTCCGTGGCTTAGAAATTCCACATAGGATGTGTGTATGACATCGACATCATTAGCGACTTCGAGAATAAGATTATCCCCAAGATTTAAAAGGCTTTCTATAATCCTGATTTGTTCCCGCAAATTCTCATGCATAAGGTGCACGACAAGAAAGGCGATTACGACATCAAAATGTTCTTTCTGATTCAAAAAGGATAAATCAGTCAGATCCATTCTTTTATTCAGATAGAAAATATTATTCAAATGTCGATTGAGGAGGCACAGGTCATAAAGCATATCTCCATGATTAAAATAATACGAAGTATTATTAGCCTCTACCATGACACAAGAGCTGTCCGGGTAATGATTGGCAATTCGAAAGGAAAAATAGCCCTGGGCCGCCCCTAAATCCAACAAGGAAAAAGGCCGATTAAATTGATCGAGTACCGGCCTAATCAATTCATACCTTGGTTCGCACAGATCACTGCCTATCGGATAGATATCATTGCCGATGACAATGTCTTGATAGATAGAACCGGGATACTTGAGAAGAAAGGACTCGAAAGCTGTCTCAGCACTTATAGTCTGAACAAACTGTCCGTCAAGAGGAAGAGCCTCGGCGTGCATCCGACCGCAACATAATCCTATCATTCCCAAAAAGAAGCTATAAATTTTCATACGCAGTTTCTCATAGTTATTGAGGAGTGTTTTGATAATCCGGCACTCCTATATCTGATAAGGAGTTGAGCAAGTTTGTGACGAGATCAAAAGTGAGACCGTAGCGTTGAATTCCTTTAGCAAAATTATTCTCCAGGTCGATAGGCAAATAAATAAAGTTGTTTTTAAAAAACTCTAATAATTTAATGATTCCGCTGCGGCGTATAATCATAGAAGCAGTTCCAAAACGGGCTGGCGCTTTGCGAAAATGGTCGTTAATTTGTATTTTATTTGTATATTTGTCGCTGAACCTTTCCTGCGGACTGAAATCCATATCTGGTCTTTTAGCTGCGCCATAAGCCGGTAAATGCGTGTCGACGCCTGTGCGATAATCGGAGTCGGTAAATAGCACATCCCAATGGTTGACGCCTACAGCCGCGTCGAGTTCATCGATTAGGTCAGAGAGTCTATGAGGATCATCAAGAATTTCGATATCATCTTCCATGACCCAAATCGTTTCATAGCCGGAGTCATAAGCATCTTGAAGAACCGAAATATGGCTAAGCGCACAACCTATGGCCCCTAGAGGCATACAGTGAACAAAATAGGTTTTACCTAAATCCTTGATATATTCGTGGCTTTGTATTTTCTTTCCATCGACTTCAACATACGTCGTTGCTAAGAGAGGGGTCATTCCAGGCTGATATTTGAGCCCAACATCGTTGATTGTCTCTAGCGATAATTCCCATCCATTGACAGCAGAAAAACGATAAGGGTTGATTCCATATTTGCCTAAAAACTGTTTCGATAAGGCAAACTTTTGAGGTCTTCGATCCAAATTGATCATATAGATGAAATCAATATTTCTCATCTTGTGGTCATCGCCTTTTCCTTCTGCCTTTTTGAGATGGCTTTGCAAATCCCCATAAGAAAGAGAGCAGGAAAACAGTAAAAACAGAAAGATCATGAAATGATTCATTAACTTTACCACTGTTAGGGAGTGTTCATCGTTTGAAGACACTCCTAGTTAAATATTGAGTCGACCATGCATTTGCGAATGAATAACGCTTCGCCCTCCTTTCCCTCCTCATACCAATGAGAAAGCATCGTAAAGCCTTGATGTTCCAAAACCGCTTTCAACAGCGGGAATGAAATCCTATGTCCTCTAGATGGAGACAGATATGTTTTAGTCGAAAGGGCTAACACCGTTTTTAGAATGTTTGGTGAACTCTGAATGATCGACCATTCCAGCCCCCCGGCATCTATACGAAGAAAGTCGATGTGGTTGATGCCATTAGATTTACACCACTCATCTAAAACCACGCAGGGAACATTGATCCCACCCTCTGCATTTTCCAGATTCAGAAGGGAAGCTCGGTCATCATCACCCCACAAGTTTGCCGACCCATTAAAGGTATTGACTGCTAGGTTAATAACAGAAACATTTTTCAGAGACCGTGCGTTATCTGCAAGCTGAAAGTAAGCTTTTGGATGTGGTTCGAAAGCAAAAATTGTTCCATAAGGATAACTTTGAGCCAGACTCATTGTACCTTTGCCTGTGTAGGCTCCGATTTCAACAATCACGGGGTTATAAGGTAAAAAAGCAAAAGCCTTTTCGTTCATATTTTTGAAGTTTTCACATCGATCGCCCCAAATCCCTTCGAATTTAAATTGGGGATTTTCAGCTTGCGCATTCACGAGTGCGAAAAGTAGGACTGTTATCATGGACCATGCGATGTGCATAATACCTCTTTAAATGATCTTAATCCGAAATCCTACCATGTGTGGTTGTTTTTGAATATTTTTTTTAGCGTGTACTGCCAAGCAGTCTGCTATACTGCCCCCGCTTAGGTTTTGTGAATTTATGCCCAAGATTTTTTCGCATGACAAGGCGTGGAGTTCGAAGCAATCTTCCTGCCACCTTGCGAGAACGAACGCGCAGTCAGGCAGAAAAAGATTGCAGCATAAATTCACAAAACCTAAGCGGGGGTCGTATAAAACGTCTCACAAAGAGACGATCCGCAAAGGCTTTGTCGATTTTCGGGATTATTTTGGGTGCTTCCCGATTGTTTTTTTTGGGGGGGGGGAGGGGAGTAATATCGACCTGAAGTATACTACTCCCGTTTGTGGACAGTCTCTTATTTTTACTTCACTCTTCTTATAGCAAATTGTCCTCCTGACGTCCCTAAATAAGGATCTACAAGAAAATCGCATTCTCCCGGGTGGGCTTTAAGAAAATCCTGGACTGCAGGCATAATGCCTGTCCAACCATAATCGTCTCCAATTAAATATCCGCCAACTTTGACTTTATGGAAGTAATTTGCTAAATCACGTGTCACTGCCGCATAGGAATGCTCTCCATCAATATAGACATAATCGAAGTAGTCATTTTCAAACATGCTGGCTGCATCTTCTGACTTCATTCTAACAATTTCAACATTCTTATAAGGTGCAAAATAACCACAAACGGTCTTGTATTGATCATCTCTGGATTTTTGTTTTTCAGCGGTTGGATCGGGCTCTAGATCTGCTTGAAGGCCGTATTCCCATGGATCAATGAGATACAATTTTGCAGGTTCATTTTGGAGAAGAACATAATACGCAAAAACACCGTAGGCTACCCCAATTTCAGCGCCAATATCTCCTGGCTTAATAAGAGTTGAAACATACTCGGCTCTCTGTACTCGCCCATCATTGGCTGGGATATCAGCAAAACAAGATATACCCATTAATATAAAAGCGCACAAAAACAACTTCATAAGACTCCTCGTTCATTTAAAAATTTCTGAATTTTTCGCGTCCTGGACAAAAGCAGGCACGTTAAGTGAAAATATTTAAAATAGCAAGAGGCTCTTAGAAAAGTCTCGAACAGCTCTTAGAAGCTATTTAAAACAGCTTCTTAATCTGACGATCCTAATTACCAGTGGTGGGGATCCATCGATCTTTATGAGATCTTTGACAATTTTAATAAGATGCTAAACAGCTATAAACTCTCTGAATATTGCAATGTGATGCGGATGAGTTCGCTGCATGCCCTTCCCCTTTTTGCCGATGAATCGATTGATATCCTTCACATCGATGGCAATCACACGGAGGAAAATGCCCTAGCCGATGTTCTAATGTATTTGCCTAAGCTTAAGAAGGGAGGCTATCTCTGGTTCGACGATGTAAACTGGACCTCTACCCATAAAGCAGTAGAATACCTCATGAGCTCAGAACAACTGGTTATGGATGCTCAGAGGTCGACGAGCACCTGTTTTCTTTTCCAAAAACTGTAATTACTCAGGTTTCGAGGGGTCGCATAGCGCCCCTCTAATTCGGCCGCATTTATACCGAACGTGTTTCAAAAATTGGTCCTAGGATGCGTCAAAGCCCTCGGGCCGATTTTTGAATCACGTTCGATATAAGCGCATTACTGCCCAAGCCAAAAAGTTTGATACATCATGGGATGTTTCTCTTTGAGAAACTCAATCATTTGACAGTCTTGCATATGATTAAAACTCAGATAATGCTCCTGAAGCAAAGTTAGCATCCCATATTCTTTAGAAATAGCTTTTGGCAGTCTCACATTTTGATAAAAATTCTCATCCCGCATTACATAATGATTAATTTGGATGTAATCACTTGTATGCTGCGGATCGACCTGAAGATCATCCCCATGAAAATAGAGAGGGCAACCTGAACCATTGTAATATTGAGCACCCTCCCTCAAAGGAAGCTGATGAGGAGACCATACTTGATCTATAATAACCTCATTCACCAATACGATACTTTTTCCTGCTGCATTATTGGGATGAAGGGGATGAGAAGATGCGGTTAGATGCATGAGAATAGGTTCGCCCGGAGTGATATAAACCCCACCCGTTCCAAAATTCCTCCAACATATGTAGACTCCAGAAGCCGAAGGAAAATATTGATTTAAACATTCAAGAATAGTTGCATTTTTTTTCGGTAAGATAAACTCATCCACATCAATAAATGCAAGCCATTTAGTATTTCCTTTAGACCTTCTAAGACCATCTTGATAGGCTGCGGTTTGCCAGCCCGGAAATATTGCCATACTCGGGAGTGCATGATGATCGATGACCTCTACTAAATGAGAGCTTATATAAGGCTCTAGTACTTCCGCCCAATGATCCTCACTACGATCATTGTAAAGCAGGAAGTGATCTACCCCCAGCATATGATGATATTCAATCCATTCTTTGAGGTAATTTGCCTCATTTCTAAACATCGTGACTATGCCCAGTTCATAGGAAAAAAGAACTTGTGGGACAAATGAAATCAATAATAAAAAAGACAAAAAACGCTTTTTCATCATTTTATTTTCTCTTGGTAACTTTTTGCATAAATTTTAATCCAAGAATCAGGGCCTCCAATATCGGGATAGCCTCCTATCCAATCTGCTGGTCTGATGACTATTTTCCCTGGATTTTGATTCAACCAGGCGCCCCACCAACTAAACGAGGAGTTACCAATGATGTTATGTTTGCATAGTGTTTGGAGAAAAAAATCGATATAGTGAGGCTCATTCTCAATAAAGATGACGTTTCTTCCCTTTGTTGAAATGATTTTTTTTGCAAAGTTCATATTGTCGCTGATCACAACAAAAAGAGCATCGTTTGTAAAGAGATCCATCGCTCTTTCATAATACTCCTCATCATACTGTCTAAATGCCGGTTCATCGGGTTTTTCAGCAAAATAGTAGCGTATATGAACGCAAATGCTTTGAGGATGGTCCAATATTTGTCCATATTTTCCTTTAATATATTGAAAATCGCTATCTTTTGGAGCAAAAAACTGAATCAATCGATCTCGATAATGGGCAAAATACTTCTCACTTTGAGAGTATCCGGAAAGCTTCATCCGATTTGTAAAAGGGATCGGCTCATATCCATAAACAGGTGTTGCCCACTCGCATGAAATCTCATCTTTAGGAGGATAGAGAGCACATCTAAAAAGAACATGATGTAAGCTTTGAGAGTGAGGCAGAAGAGGAATGAAATCGGGAAAATAGGGTTCCGCTCCATGATCCCATGCTAAAGCACAGGTCGTTGCCACCTGAAACATTTGATTACCAAGGCCGCCTAAAATCGCACCAATTACATAAGGTTTGTCCTCTGCATGCACACTCGAAAACAATAACAAGGCAGCATAAAGTAACCCAAGCTTTTTATTTTTCATAGGTTGTCCTATCCCAAGTGATTAAAACATTCCCAGTATAACTGAAGACTGGCTCTGGATGAATCTTGGGATGGATTCCATTTGCTTGAAGGAGCTCAATGAATTCAGACGAAGAAAGATGGTCAAAGATATTCGTATCGTTAAAGAGCATGTATCCACGTTTTGCTTTCACAACGACACGTTTAAAATAATCAAGCTGCGTATCCCGATCACACTCAGTGAGTGCATAGTTGCTGATAAATAAATCAACACTATCCACTGGCAACTCGACATGTGCATCTAGACATTGGATATTGCGCACAGAAAGTGCCGACATCATCTTTTCTATAAGCATTTCGACCTCGGGCAAATCGTATATGTAGTATTGATCATAAGGAAGTAATTTGGATAGGACATACGCCTGACCTCCAAACCCCGCTCCAATCTCTACAACTGTGTAGTCCTTTGGGAGGTCAAATAGCCTTGAAATATGGTCAGCAAACAAAACATATCTCAAAGTAGTACCAGAAAACAGACCAAACCCCTGAATCATATTTCTGACGGGGTTTCCGTATTGATCTAATTCTATAAATTGAGGGATAAGGGAAAGGGTTTTTGAGGTCGCATGGCGACGGATGTAATCAGCAAACTCTCCTCCCTGTCCACACTCAACTGCATTAAAGTACGCCTCAATAGACCTAAAATTTTGAAAGATGACATCATCTTGAGCAGCATTTCGGCACACTTCCCTATATGGAACCGAATTTCCGGTTGTGCTTTTTTGAGGGACAACTTCACCCCACAGAGAAGTGAAAGTAAACACCAACAACGTGATAGCTATAATTCGTCTAATCATCCAGTTCCTCCAAGGAATATTTAAAAAGAAAACTCCACATCAATTCAGGATGCTTGTGCATGAATTTTTGGTTCTGCATCAAGGTGTAGGACACTCAAGATCTTTTTTCAACAACTCTAGGGATTGTCATGAACGACAGTTCCAATGACCTGCATAATTTCTGTGTAATGCTTCGCTTGCAAGTCTAGAGATGTCAGCTTGGACATTATACTAGAGGGAAAGAAATCCGGATGAATCCACCAATCCTCAAATGCACATCCGTCATTTGACACATCTGGACAAAGCAAATAGTAGCCAAGTCCTGTAAGAATTTTTCGCTCTTTTTGTCTAAATAGATCTCCATAACGATAAAAATCATGCTCTATCGTTATTACTTTAAAAGTATGATTAGAATCAACCAATTTCTCTAAAACAACGTCGTAATATCCATCAACATCTAAAGACAGATAGTCAATAACTTGGGGAAAGGTATTTAAAATAGCAGAGTAGTTAGATTGAGTAGCATCTTCAGAAAGCAAAAGATTCTTCCGAGCGGCATACCAACGTTCGGCAAGATTATTAGAAATATCAATACTTACGCCATCCCATTGCAAATTTTTCTCAAAATAATACGAATTGTTGATATAAATCGGCTCGCCTGCACCAATTTCAAGATAGTAACCTTTATCCTGCTTGCCTAGCAAACCATATAAAATAGAATAAACAAATTTATCTTGATTTACTTGAGAATAAAACTCTCCTTCATCTATTTGGCTAAATAAATGAAGCTGTAAAGAGTCATTATTTTGATTAGCTTTAAGTGGAGCTTGACAAATGGTTACTTCTAAAATTGCAAGCGAAGACAAAATTACTCTAAATTTCATAGTGACCTCGTCAAATTCTTTTTTAAGTAAAAGAAGCCACTCTAACCAGATCTCCCCTTTGAGTAAAGGAAATATATTTTAAACCCACCCAATCTAAAGCTCTAAATACATCTCTCTACCTCCAAAAACACGAACCCGGGATAACCATCCCAGGCTTAGAGCTAAAAATTCCCATCCTGTTCAATTACTTGACTTCTAACCCATTTTTCTTGTAATTAGGACCGGCGTTGTCCGATAAAGCTCGAGGTTGAGTCGAAACGACATCGCTTGTAACAGTATATATGGCGATGTCATCTGGTAAGTAAAATTCCATGTCATAGGGAAGAAATATTCCATAAGTCTTAATGAAATTTAGAATTTTTCCCATGCCCGATCGGCTTACAATCATTGAATAGGCGCCATAACGGGCTCCTATTTTCTTAAATGTATTACTTACGGTAACTCTTGAAGCAAATCTTTCAGGTTCTTTTGGAGTAAAATTAGGCCTTTGTGCATAGCTTAGACAGCGAACGTATTCCCCTTCCTGATCTTTTGTATCTTGATCGGTGAATAAAATGTCCCATCCCCCTCTTTGCTTAGTGAGAAAGTTGAGTTCATCAATCAATTGAGAAAGAACATGAGGATTTTGAATGACTTCGATATCATCTTCCATAACCCAAATTGTTTCATAACCGGAATCATACGCATCTTGAAGAATAGATAAGTGGCTAAGGACAATGCCTATTGCCCCTCGAGACATACAATGGCAAAAGTAGGTTCTTCCTTTGACATGCATGACTTCGTGAAGAGGCTCAAAATTTCCATCCGGTAAATAAGCTGTGCCCCATAGATTTTTAACCATCCCATCTTGGTATTGGATTCCGACCGTATTGATAGTTTCTAAAGAGAGTTCCCATCCATTGACTGCAGAAAAGCGATAAGGTTGGATACCATAAAGTGCTAGCTCATCTAGGCAATGGGCAAATTTTTCAGGTCGCTGGTCCAAATTAATGGTGTAAACAAAATCAATATTTCTTATTTGATTGCGATATACATCTGACTTACCTTCAGCTTTCTTGAAGTAGTCTTCAACACGAGCCTCTAGATTATTAAATAAAACTAAAGTCAATAGTGTTGTTAAAAATAAGGATTTCATTTTTGCCTCTTTTTTTTCTGAAGCCTCGAGTCAGGCCTGACGCAACCTTGAAGACAAGCTCTGATATTTTTGTTTAGAATCGAAATTAAAATAGCTATATCACCGATTCCTTTCAATCAAAAATTCTGAATACGTGAGACGCCAAAAAAAAAGGGGATTAAGCTATTTTTCTGTGTTAAGTTCTTCTCTATAGGCTGTGAGTTCTCAGTGCTGTGTAGAAAAGAAAAAAGGATAAGTGGAAGAAAAAAACGAAACAGAAAATCTGCACCCTTTCAGAAAAATTTTCATCTAAATGAAGGTGTTAGACTTTGTGGGGAGGTGGATGGGACAGGAATTGAGACTTGATGGACTCGAACGATCGACCCTGTCATTAAAAGGGAGGGAGAAAGCCTCCATAACCAGCGCCATCCAATCGTTATGGGCATGATTGTAAGAGAGCTGCTTGATGGATGCAACCGAATTTTGCGGATCTTTGCAGGTGCAATGAGCTCCCTATTGCACCTTCTCGATTGAGAAAATTATGTTCAATCTGCGAAAATCTGCCATCACATCTTCTAGCTTTCTGGAGATCCTAGAAAATAAAACGAGGACTTGGATGATTAAGCAATTGTTTACTGTATTCAGTCTGCTAGCTGCTTCAGATGAATCACTTAAAGAGGTTTCTGCGCCTTTACGTCCTCAGGAGCCAAAAAGCGCCATTTCTTACGATGTAGAAGAAGTTAAATACTCTAACTTAACTGCAAACGTGACCTTGGCAGGTACTTTAACCCTTCCCAGGTCAGAAAAACCATCTCCTGCTGTTTTACTCATCGCTGGCTCTGGCCCAATTGATCGTAATGAAAGCGTATTTGGACACAAGCCTTTTTTGGTCTTAGCTGACCATCTTACAAAACAAGGTTTTGCAGTATTACGCGTAGATAAGCGTGGGATTGGGCAATCCACGGGAAATTACGACGTTGCGACTACTGAAGATTTTGCTGCTGACGCATTGGCTGGTGTCGAATATTTGAAAACTCGGAAGGAAGTTGATGCAGAACGGATAGGTTTGATTGGTCATAGTGAAGGGGCGCTGATTGCCCCAATGATAGCGGTTAAATCGAATGATGTAGCTTTTATCGTGCTAATGGCAGGACCCTGCGTAAATGGTGAAGCAATTCTTTATTCGCAAGAAGCTCTAATTTCTCGTGCTATGGGAGTTACAGAAGAACAGATAAGCCATCAACTTGATTTTCAGCAGCAAGTGTTGTCTGTAATCAAAAATGAATCTGATCTTGAAAAGGCTGAGGAACTGCTACGAGAAATCGTCGCAAAACAGTTGGCCAATCTACCCAAAGAGGAGCAACAAACAAGTGCTGACGCCATGGAATCCCAAATGAAGCGTTGCAACTCAAGATGGTTCCGATATTACTTGACTTACGATCCAACAATCTCATTAAAGCATCTTAAGATTCCTGTTTTGGTGATCAATGGCGAACTCGATTCACAAGTTTCTCCAAAACAAAATCTTCCTGTCATCGCCAAAATTCTTGAAGAGGCTGGGAACCAAAATTATAGGATTATTGAATTTCCCAAACTGAATCATTTCTTTCAAACATGTGAAACTGGATCCATTTTAGAGTATGGAAAAGTTGAAGAAACTATTGCACCTGTAGTTTTAGATACCCTATCAGGTTGGATTTTGGAAACCACGACTGATCTTCGAAAAATATCGGCTTCATACGAGAAGTGATTATTGAGAGAGGATTGCGACTGGATGTGCTGGTAAGATTATTTTTCGTTGCGCCATTTAGCTTAAATCATAGACCCAAAGTTTAATTTGAGTCTACCGATTAAAGCTACGGAATCGTGCTAGATAGGGAATTGAGACTTGATGGACTCGAACCATCGACCCTCTCATTAAAAGTGAGATGCTCTACCGACTGAGCTAAAGTCTCGTAAATGTAAGTGCTCTAGGGGTATCCTCGAACACTTACGGATGTGACCCCAAGGGGATTCGAACCCCTGTTACCAGAATGAAAATCTGATGTCCTAGACCAGGCTAGACGATGGGGCCTTTTGTCATAAGGAAGCAGTAATTATAGGCGCTCCCTTTGATTAATTTCAAGGCCTAAACAGTCATGATCTCTTTTTCTCTGGCGGAAAAGAGGTCATCGATCTCCTTGCAGAACTTATCTGTGAGCTCCTGAATCCCCTTTTCCTCTTTCTTCATGACGTCTTCTGTAATTAACCCATCGGCTTTCTGTTTTCGGGCAAGTTCGTTATTTTTACGACGTATATCACGGATGACGATTTTAGCATCTTCCGCTTTCTGCTTGCCTTGCTTGACAATCTGCTTGCGCATCGACTCGTCCATGGGGGGAACGTTGATGCGGATCACTTGCCCTTCAACCACGGGCTGCAAGTTTAAATTCGCCTTCTCAATCCCCTTTGCGATGGCAGCAGAGGTCTGGGGATCAAAGGGGCTGATGACGAGTTGGCGCGGCTCGGGCACTGTGACGTTCGCCAGTTCCTTGATGCGCATTTGCGAGCCATAGGCTTCGACCAGGACGCCGTCGAGCATTCCGGGATTAGCGCGGTTTGTACGTAAATTTTTTAGATCCGTCTTAAAATGCTCGAGAGCGGCTTGCATTTTAGCTTTGGTCTGTTCAGTTATGCTGCTCATCTTAGCCTCCCATCACGAGCGATCCCTTTTTCTGTCCGCAGACAGCTTGGAGCATCGCACCTTGTTCAAATAAGTTAAAAACGCAGATCGGTATGTGGTTTTCTCGGCACAGCGCGATTGCTGTCGCGTCCATGACGTTCAACTTTTTAGCGAGCACTTCAGAATAGGTCAGCCGCTCGTACTTCTCTGCTTTCGGGTTCATTTTCGGGTCTTCGCTGAAAATCCCGTCGACTTTTGTCGCCTTGAGTAATATTTCTGCCTGGATTTCGCTGGCGCGGAGAGCGGCTGCAGAGTCTGTGGTGAAATAGGGGTTGCCGGTCCCGCCGACGAAGATGACGATCATCCCTTTTTGCAGGGAGTGGAGCGCATGGCCCCAATGGTAAGGTTCGACAATCGAATCGGTATTCAGGGCGCTCATCACCCGGCTGTCGACGCCAAGGCTAGCGAGAGTCTGCTGCAGGACGAGCCCGTTGATGGTCGTCGCCAGCATTCCAATGTGATCGGCGGGAGTCCGGGCAAATCCAAAAGCTTGCGCTTGATTACCCCTGAATATATTCCCTCCGCCGACCACAATGCCCATTTGCACGCCAAGTGCGTAAACCTCTTTGATCGATTGAGCGATCTGCTGGCAGGCACGATGCTCGATACCAAATTTTTGTTCTCCCATAAGGGCCTCTCCGGAAAGCTTCAGGAGAATTCGCTTATAGGCGGGTTTGGACATTGGCGGCACGCGGTTTATCCTCCGACTTTCCAGCGATGGAAAGCTTTGATCGCAATCTGCTTATTCAAGCGTTTGCTTTCTTTTTCAAGAAGCTGCGCTACCGTCATTGTATTGTCTTTGACATATTTTTGGCAGACTAAACAAACCTCATCGCAAAAAGCTTTGATTTTTCCTTCGACGATTTTTTCCACGATATTTGCCGGCTTGCCTTGGACCTGGCTACGGGCAATCTCTTCTTCCTTAGCGCGGACGTTGGCAGGAACATCGCTTTCGAGCAAATACTCGGGAGATTCAGCCGCGACATGCATGGCTATGTCCCTTGCTAGCGCTTCCTGACCGGCTCCGCCTGTCAGCAGAACGGCAACGACAATCTTGCCACCCATATGGGAATAAAGGCCGATGGAAAGATCTTCGCTTTTAGGCAGGATCGACAAGCGCTTGACCTGGATATTTTCTCCGAGGCTCTGCATGACCAGGGCGCGGTGCTGATCGATTGTGAGTGAAGTGTCTTTGCTGTAGGGTTTGCTCATCAGCGCTTCAACTGTTGCAGGGGATGCGTCCGCTGCTTCTTGCGCGACGTCCTTCAAGAACTGCTTGAACTTCTCGTTCTGCGTCACGAAATCGGTCTCTGCGTTCACTTCGACCAGTGCGACAGCGTTTTTGCCTTCCGCTGCGCCGATCAGTCCTTCATTGGTCTCGCGGCCTTCTTTTTTGACGGCAGATGCCATGCCCGACTTGCGAAGAATGTCGATTGCAGCGTTCATATCGCCACCGGCTTTGTCAAGCGCCTCTTTGCACTTGCCCATGCTGACTCCTGTACGCTCGCGCAGCTCTTTGACCATTTCAGCTGTAACTTTTCCGCTCATCGTGTTTCCCCTTCGCTCTCATCTTTGCCTTCGAAATCGCTCTCTTCTGCCCCTTCACTTTCTTTCTCATCGCCTTTTGAAAAACCGACATTGAGATCGTTCTTGCGGTCGATGATCGCCTGCATGAGCGACTGGAGAATGAGCTTGATACTCTTCAGAGCATCATCATTGCACGCAATCACATAGTCGATCGGGTCGGGATCGCAGTTGGTGTCGACGAGCGCCATGATTGGAATGCCAAGCTTTCTGGCTTCGGCAACGGCGATATGCTCGCGGCTTGGATCGACTATGATCAAAAGGCCCGGAGGTTTTCTCATCGCGCGGATACCGGAGAGGTTACGCTCGAGCTTTGTCTGTTCTTTTCCGAGGACGGAGAGCTCTTTCTTGGTCAGTCCTTCGCCGCCGGTGGTGATCTTCTTCTCGATCCGCTCTAATGTTTTAACGGAATGGCGGATGGTCTGGAGATTGGTCAGGGTCCCGCCGAGCCAGCGCTCTGAAACATAGAACTCGCCGCATTCTTCCGCGCATTCTCTGACGACGCTCTTCGCCTGTTTTTTCGTCCCGACAAAGAGAATGGATTTCCGTTTAGTGATCATTTCCTTAACGACTTCAACCGCATTGCGGATCTGTTGCATCGTTTTAGCGAGGTCAATGATGTAAATGCCGTTGCGCTCTTCGAAAATGAAGCGTTTCATTTTCGGGTTCCAACGGTGTCTTTGGTGCCCAAAATGCGCACCGCTTTCAAGTAATTCTTTTATTGTAACTTCTGTCTGTGCCAAGCCTTGTCCCTTTTGTTGTGTTGACTGCGGCATCTCCCCTTTTTAGCCCTTGCGGCAATACCACAAGAGTGCGGGAAGATTTCGGTCTTGGGTTAAAATTATCAGAGATTTCTCGAGAGCCAGTCACTTTCAAAAAGTGGCCCGGGCCTTGAGAACAACCCTGGGTTTATAATGAGGAAGCGCCTGATCAGAATCGAACTGACACAAGTAGCTTGGAAGGCTACGGTTCTACCATTGAACTACAGGCGCGTAAAAACAGATACCCTTTTTATCAAATGGAGAGTTTTTTTCCAAGGAAGTAATTGCAAATTCAGCAGTTCCCGCTATAAAGAGTATGTGAATAAATAAATTTAACGGGAACCGCTGTTGCAAGACGTCCATTGGAGACTGTTTCTTAGCTCTCGGAGAGGCACTTGTCCAGGGCTTTCGCTACGATTTCAGCTTTGATATCCGTGTTAATGATGTTCTTGCCGAATTGCAGTCCTTGGCCTTTGTCATCTCTGTCGTTCTCAATCCAGATGTGGCGCTCAAGGTGATTTTGCGTATCAACGGGCAAAAGATCGTAGAACGCTCTGACCGTTAAAGCAGGAACTTCTGTGGAATTTTGAATCAGTTTAAACATCACGACTCTGTCTTTTAGATTGGAAATATGGCTGAATTTGTCTAATGCCTCTTCATAGATATCCCCTGTGAGTGCCTTCATGTTGTCTTGAATGAATGTAATCCTTTGCGCATCAGTCTCAGTAGACGCAAAGAACGATCCAAAAAAACCGTTTACGCTTGAAGTTGTATCGACAAAGAAATGGCCGATAGCGACGAAGGGGCGCGTAATGAAGACGAAAAAGGCTTTGAAAATATTTGTTGATTCTTCGTTTGCGGAAGAGATCGAATCGCCAATAGAAGATAATCCTGTTTGCGTTGAGGTATTAACAGCTGTTGTTGATCCAGTGGTTGAAACTCTAGAAGCTGAACTTGTTGGGGGTACTGACATAAAAACTCTCTCCTTAGAAAGATTAATCTTTAAAAATCTGAATTATCATATAATGACACAAGAAATTCATCAATAACAAATAGATGTAAATTAAATAATAACAACATTATTAATTTTTAAATTAACAGCCGTATCGACGAGCCCTGGCTTTACGACAACGCTCTGTTCGATTAAAGTGATTGATGTACTCCCCTATTCGTAATGAGAGTTTCTCGATGGATTACACGATCCCGGAAAAGACCAACAGAGTTCTTAACGTGATCATTCTGGGACTGCTCCTGATTCTAGTCCGCGTGTGGTACCTATCAATTATCCAACATGATGAACAGCTGGAGAAGGCGCGAAAGCCCAAACGCAGGACTGTGATTGAAAAAATTGAAAGGGCGACGATCCGCGACCGCTTCAATATTCCGCTCGCACTCAACAAGATTCAATACAACGCCGCAATCTGTTATGCGGACGTCCGCCAAATCCCCTCGACCAAATGGGAGACGAACGCGGAAGGAAAACGGGTCCGCGTCCAGGCCCGCTCAGCTTATATTAAAAAACTCTCAGAACTTCTAGCCGGTGAACTTCAGTTGGACAGCCAGATGATCGAAGATACGATCCACGGCAAGGCATCGCTGTTCCCCCATACCCCATTTATTCTGAAGGAGGATCTTTCAGAAGAAGAATACTATCGCCTCAAGCTGCTCGAGAAAGACTGGGTCGGCATCCGGGCAGAAAGAGATTCCAAACGGTACTACCCTCTGGGGAAAATTGGATCGGATGTGATCGGGTACATGGGAGCAATCAGTTCTAAAGAATACTACGCGATCGCTCAGGAGCTCAAAATTCTTCAGAGTTATCTGGCAGAGCGCGAGGCGGGCGAAGTCGCCGTCCTCCCCAAAGGATTCCAAAATCCTCTTGAAGTGAGAGAGAGGGTCAAAGTACTGCAGGAAAAAGCGTACTCGATCAATGACCTCGTTGGAAAAGCCGGCGTTGAAGGGGCATTTGACGCTGATCTTCGGGGGTATGCTGGCAAGAAAATTTGCGAAGTCGACACAAAAGGAAACTTCCTCCGGGAACTTCCGGGGGGACGCAAAGGAGTCCCGGGACAGCGTCTTTTACTTTCCATCTCAGCCGAACTGCAAGAGTATGCCGAGCAGTTGCTCGCTCAGAACGAAACGGTGCGGGAAATGCGCCATCCGGATGGCGAAGCGGATTTAAGCGCTCCCTGGATCAAAGGCGGTGCCATTGTCGCGCTTGATCCGAAAACAGGAGAAGTTCTTGCTCTGGCCTCTTATCCCCGCGTTGATCCCAATGATTTTATTTCCTCTCGAATTCCCGATGTCAAAGCAAGCAAACAGGCTGCTGTGATGAAATGGCTCGAGAATGAAATGTATATCGGCGAAATCTGGGATGGAAAAAGACCTCTAGATAGGGAAAGATACGACGAAAGAAACGGTTCGTTCTATACTGAATCCATCGAATTGACGCTGAGCAGATATTTAGAAACGATTCTCCATCCTAGCAGCAGCGTACTGGCCGCGATGAGCCAGGTCTCCACTGTTGGAGCGGCTTTGGCCATTCAAGAGGACATCGGGACATTGCTCGAAATGTCCGGCCAAACGAAAATGTCTACTCTGATCGACGCGCTTTATTCCGAAGAGTTTCACAGCCCTTCAAAAATTGTTCTCGATCCCGAAGCAAAAAAAGCTGCACAGCAGCAGCTTTGGCAAAATGAAGGCCAAACTGCATTTTTGCGAAACAAGATCGATCCCATTTTAAGCAGGATCAAATGCAACGATGACAAACTGCTCTTGATCGATTTATGCCGCATGATCGTAGACAGACAGCGCATTGCACCCGAACTTCTCGAATCCTTAAGTCCTCTCTCTCTTACGTACTTGCGTCTCCTCAATCAATCGGCATCGATCGCAAAGAGCTCTTTGCACGATGTGGCCAAAACCTGGTTTCACAAAGGTGATTTTCAAAAGTGGAGGGAGAGCAGTTTTAAAGAGTTTCTAAAAGAGAAGAGGAAAGAGGAAAAAGAAAAGAAGCTCTATGCCAAACCCTACACAGACTATCTCGAGCAGATTGAAAAACAGATGTTCAAGGCCTTTTGGGAGGAGAATAAGCTGAAGTTTCTCCATGCCTTCATTTTAGGGCCCGACGCCGTAATGCTCGAGGAATCTTCTCTTTCCCCATACCTTCAACAGATTCTAAGTTTAAGAGAGTCCAACTCGGAAATCAGGATCCATGCAAATAAATTAAAACAAGCGATTGCTTCTTTAAATTTTGATCAGCAAAAGAAATTTCTGCAGATTCTGCGCTCTTTTGATGAACTCGATCAACCTCTTTATGGGCGCTATCGGGCGCTTCGCAACTCCAAGGGAGTACAGCTCGAAAAACATCTGGCCGCAGCGTTCTATCCGATTGCAGGGTATGGTTACGGCCGCTCGCAAGCGTTTCGGCAGTCAACGCCGCAGGGCTCGGTATTCAAACTGGTCGTCGCCTACCAAGGCCTTCTTGAACGTTATCAGACACTCAAAGAGATGCAGAGGAACCTCTCCGATGTCAATCCGCTCACCTTGATCGACAACTTACAGTGGCACTCAAAAAACGGCAGCAAAGACCAAGTCATGGGATATACTCTCGATGGGCAGGTGATCAAGCGTTGGTACAAAGGGGGAATGCTTCTTGGAAAAACGCATCCCAATATCGGAAAAATCGATGTTGCCGGAGCCCTTGAACAGTCAAGCAACATCTATTTCTCCATTCTCGCAGTGGACCACATGTCCGACCCATTTAATCTGGTCCAGGCATCGCGGCTGATGGGGTATGGAGAAAAAACGGGCATAGAACTCCCCGGAGAGATCGTGGGCACTTTACCGGACGATATCACTCATAATAGGACCGGCCTCTATGCTTTTGCCATCGGACAACACTCCCTTGTCGTCACCCCTCTGCAGACGGCGTTGATGATGAGCGCGATCGTCAACAAAGGGCATCTTCTCAAGCCGAAAGTGATCCAAGTAATTGCAGGTCAGGAGCCTCTGAGGGAATACCGCGACCCATTTGCGCAAGCTCTCTATCCATTTAAAGATAATCTCGCATCGATCGGCATCCACTTCCCCTTGTTCACTTCCACGCAGTCCGAAGGGGGAGATCCGTACATCTGGTATAGCGCACCGGAGATCAGACGCGAGATTTTCATGCCTGACGTCATTCGCAATCCTCTGATCGAGGGGATGCATCGCGTGGTTGTCGGACCCAAAGGATCCGCCCGTCCCCATATCATTCGCGCGCTTTTGCGCAATCCGCAATGGATGCGGAATTTCCAGGAGCTTAAGTCTCATTTCATCGGTAAGACGGGAACAGCTGAAATCCTTTATAAACAGGCGATTGACTCAGAGTCACTCGGAAAAATTCAGAACCATATCTGGTTTGGAGGAATTGGGTTCGACCCCGAAGTTCCTCAGACATGGGAAAATCCTGAAATTGTCGTGGTGGTCTATCTCCGCTTTAGTCAAGCGGGAGGCAAAGAAGCTGCGCCGCTTACAACGGAAGTGATCAAAAAATGGAGGGAGATCTGTAAGCGCCACGGACGCAGCGCTTACATTCTGCCCGATGGAGGATAGTTTTCGTGTAGCAGCTGATCGAAATACGCAATCGTCGCCATCAGGCCTTCTTTCAGCTGGGTTTTCGGCTGCCAGCCAAATTCCTTTTGGGCAAGGCTGATGTCGGGCTTGCGCTGTTTGGGATCATCGCCCGGAAGGGGATGGAAGACAAGTTTGGATTGCGATCCTGTTAACTCAAGAACGAGCTCGGCTAATTCGCGAATCGTGAATTCCACAGGATTCCCCAAATTGACAGGGCCTGTCAACTCGGGAGGAGAGTCCATCAAACGGATCAACGCATCGATCAGATCCTCGTAATAGCAAAAGGAGCGCGTTTGCATCCCATCGCCGTAGATGGTGATCGGAGCATTTTTTAACGCCTGAACGATAAAATTGGAGACAACCCGTCCATCGTTGGGGTGCATGCGCGGCCCGTATGTGTTGAATATCCTCGCCACTTTGATCGGGAGTTTAAACTGGCGATGAAAATCAAAAAAAAGCGTTTCGGCGCAGCGCTTTCCCTCGTCATAGCAGGAGCGGATGCCGATCGGGTTGACATTTCCCCAATAGTCTTCTTTTTGGGGATGGAGATGCGGATCGCCGTACACTTCGCTAGTGGACGCCTGCAGGATCCTGGCGCCTTTTTTCTGGGCCAGTTCGAGCATGTGAATAGCGCCATGGACATTGGTCTTGATCGTCTTGACAGGATCATGCTGGTAATGAACGGGAGAAGCCGGGCACGCAAGATTGTAAATCTGGTCGGCATCCAGATCGATGCTCTGGCAGACATCGTGTTCAATCAGCGTAAAAGAGGGGTGCTCTAGAATCGAACGAATGTTCTCCTGGCTTCCGGTGAAGAAATTATCGAGGCAGATCACCTTATGTCCGCTATCGAGAAGTTTTTCGCATAAGTGGGATCCTAAAAAGCCCGCACCGCCGGTCACTAGGATTGTTTGTTTTTCCATATTCCTATCCAAATTCTTCAGCGTAGACAAAGGTCGCACAAGAACTGCCCTTTTGTGTGGCCCAATCGCAATAGACCTCGAGATTTTCTTTGCTCTCCTGTTGAACAGCGATGATTGCGGCATCTGCCATCTTTAGAAGAGAGAATCCTTCCATTTTAGCCGGCTCTGCGCTGCTGTAAACCAGAACGAGATCATAGCGTTTCTTAAGTTCGCTCAAAAGAGTTTGGAACCTGGGAGCGGAAAGGATTTCAGATCCGTGGCGCGAGGTGCCGCCGCTTTGTAGAATGTCATAGGTCGAGTGGCGCTGCACCGAGGGCTCTTGCGTTAGCCCTTGGAGATATTGCCATAATCCCGGCACCTGGTCAGGGTGTACAATCTTGTCGAACACACATTGGACCACGAGGACTTTTAAGCCTCTCATCGCCAGTAATTCAGCGAGGGGAGATGAAAAATCGGGATACTTGCCCCCTATACATAAAGCGACTAGTGATTCTGATGCTTTGAGATGAGTAGTTAGAAACTCAGCGGTGCAGCGCAAAGTCTCAAGGTCTCCTTCTCGCAGCTGGCAAAGGTTGGTGTTGCAATAGGGCGATACCTTCCCGCTGACAGGGAATCCGCAGAGCTTCAATGTCTCATCGGAAACGGGAAGTCCCCTGAATAGAGCTTTGCAGAAAATCACAAAGTAATAACAAATTCCTGACAAAATTGCTGAAAGAAAGGCGAGCAGAAATGTTTTTTTAGGATGGGGACTGATGGGGGGAATTGATTTATCGAGGGGTTTTGAACTGATCTGAAAGGTATGCTGCCCTAAGGATTTTGTCTCGACGAGCTGGGATACGCCTTCCAGCATCATCGCCCCAAGTTCTTTTTGAAGCATGAGTAACGATTCCCGACGCCATTTTTCGGGGAGGTCCCCCATTTTCGCGTTCAGTTCGCCAAGTTTATGTTTCAGGAGGTCTTTTTCGTTCTCTAAAAGGGACAGAGTCGCTTGCTGCAGTGACGCTATCTTGTCCGCGAGCAGTTTCACTCTCAGCCTTTTCAACTCCACTGTCTGAAAGAGATATTGGGAGAGGAAATTCTTTTGGGTCTGAAGCGTTTCAAGCAATCTCTCCTGTTCCCGCGTACTGCGGTTATTTTCATCTTTAAGCTGCAGAGCGATTGCGCTGGCCTTGTTCACGATGTCCCTTGTGACCGCATCATCAAAAACCCCTCCCAGTGAGCTCATTTCAAAGTCCGCCGTACCGAGCTGCTCCCTTAAAAAAACGAGTTCCCTCATTTGAGCCTGAAGGTTATCGCGTTGGCGCGTGTATTCGACAAGCAACCCTTGGGCAGTAGAAAGGCTCAATCCCGAAAACTCATCTTGCAACACGAGGCCTGCTTCATTGCGTCCTTCTTCAACATTGGAAATCTGTATTGCGGCAGACTGACTCTTCAGCTGTTCGAATTCGCAGTTTTTCATCCGGGTTTCCAATTCCGTTCTCTCTTCGGCAAAGACCTGCATGTCTTTATTCTTTTTTTCTTGAAGACGCTGCTGAGGCGTGTCCTTTTTAGCGGCAAAAATGGTCCCTTTGGAATCGCGAAGGCGCTTCAGGTCGAGATCGACGTCGAACAGTTTGGAAGTGTAGAAGTTTTTGGGCTCAGATAATGTTTGGATCTCCTGAGCAAAACCAATAAATCCATTTTTTGACAGATTCTCATTCAGATAGGCGGCGTGCTCCATAAGCGCCTTGTCGTAATAGCCTGTGAGCTCTTCCTGTCTTTTTTGAAGATAGTCCAACTGCTTCTGGCAAATGACATCATTTTCACGGATTAAAAAATTCTGATAGCTCAGCATCAAACGGTTCAGGAACTCTGATCCCACAAGTCGATCGCGGCAAAAGAAAGTAAGCTGCAGAATACTTTTGTCCAAACGATGGGGATGTATCTTTAACTGAGTTCGCGCCGTTTGAGCAGTTTTTACAATAGGATGGACGACAAGCGTGTAGAACTTGCCTATTTTCGCATGATGGGGAACATGGCTCACTCTCAAACCTCCCAAAGAGAACAACGCCTTCTCTCCCAAGGGAGCTTCGCCGGCAAACTGCCTGTTTTGATCGTACAATTGGTACGAGCCCTTTTCAGTGAGTTTGACGTACATTTTCAGAGGTTTTTCTCCGGAATACTCGACGTCTCTAAAAATAAATTTGTCAGGATCGGAAAGAGTGCCGCCGAATTCAGCTCGAAGATTGTCCCAGATTCTTTTGAATGCCTTCACAACAAAAAAATCTGTGCTGCATTCCACCTGCATTCCCAACTGCTCGACGACTTCTTTGATCACTTCATTAGACTGCATGATGGCCATGATTCCATTCTCGCCGGGCACATCCATAAACTGCTGGAAGACCTCCTTCATATTGACAGAAAGGTCCTTCTGCCTGCTCGATTGCCGGAACGTCGCTTCCGATTTATATTTTGGCGCACAGAGAAGAAGGAGGAACAATGCGGCCAGTGCGCCAATAGCGACCGCCCACTTTACCTGCGAGCGATGCCTAAGAAAAAGGTGTTTGAGGTCGGTAAATGTAAATAAAATCTGATCGCCGGAAGATGATTTCATGGAACCTCTATGCCGATGGATTTGATGCCTTTTGTGATGAGATCAAGCGCGATGAAGGTCGGCAGCAGGTCGTTGACAAAACGGTTCCACTCGGAAAGCGGCCGTGCAGCGACATAGACGATATCACCGGGAATGAGCAGCATGCTATCGCTGGGAAGGCGAACGACATGCTCCCAGTTCAATGTATAAATTTTCGGATGGAGGATATTGCCGCGGATGATCTGGATGTAAGACTTATCCCCCGAGGCGAGAATGCCTCCGGCCTCGCCAATGGCCTTGCGCAGCGTCATGAATCCGTCCGGAACATCGACGACGCGCTCTTTGCACACTTCGCCAAGGACCATCAAGGTCGAAGCGGAAGGATCGGCAATGTAGACTTTGTCCCCTCCGCGCATCACGACATTCTGGCTCATATCCCCGTCTTTGAGAAGTTTAAATAAATCGACGGGCAAAAGGGCATTGTCGCGCACGACATAACTTTTAAAGAGATTGGCGTTCGTGGGGACTTTCGCGATCGATAGCGCCTCAAATAAACGGAGTCTGCCGTCAACGGGAATGTTGGGCACCTGGACAAGTCCCGCCAGTTCCACCTTTCTCAATATGCGGTCTTTGTAAGAAATGAAGACATTGACGTCTTTAATTTGCTCCCGATAGAGATTTTCAATTTTTTCCTGCGCCTGATGCAAGGTGAGCCCCTCGACATGCGCGCCGGGAAGGTCGGGTAAAAATATTTTTCCATCCGTGACGCGGAATCCAACGACCTGGCCGATCCGCTGCACCGACTCGACAAGGTCGTTGCGTGTGGGGTGATAGACGGCGATCTGCAGCACATCGCCGTTGTTGATCACATCTTGGTACTCTTCCAGCAAATCGGGAGAAAGTTCGTCAAACCCTTTCCCTTCCATGGACAGGATCGCGAGCTTTCCCTCTCTGATCCTGTAAGAGTCCATGACGAAATCATCCGCGCCAAGAACATCCCTCCCTCGATACGGGGGGTTCGTGCACGATGCAATCACAATCAAAACGAGCAAGAGAACGAGAGGGATTTTTTGAAGAGGCTTCAAAAGCGATGAAATGCTAAAATTGAATTGTGAAGAGCGCATGTGAATAAGATAACCCTTGATAAACCATGTATTTTTTTACGAACTCATTTTCTAAGTCAATATGAAACGTATCTTTATCACAGGAATTGCAGGATTCATCGGATTTCACTTGGCCCTCGCCCTCAAAAAAAGAGGCGATGAGGTCTTCGGCTGCGACAACTTTAATTCCTATTACGACCCCCAGCTAAAAAGACAGCGGGCCCATCAGCTCTCGTTACAGGGAATTTCTGTGACGGATTGCGACATTGTAGACAGGAACGCGATTGAAAATGAATTAAGGGTGCACTCCATCACCCATTGCGTCCACCTCGCCGCACAGGCAGGTGTGCGCCACTCGCTCAAGGCACCTGAGAGTTATGTGCACAGCAACCTCAACGGCTTCGTGCAAATTCTGGAGGCCCTGCGCCGATTTCCTGACATCAAGCTCACCTACGCCTCTTCCTCATCCGTGTATGGGCTCAACACCAAGACCCCTTTTTCAGAATCGGACCCGGTCGATCAGCCGGCCAGTTTTTACGGCGCCACAAAACGGTCCAATGAACTGATCGCCCATTCCTATCACCACATCCATGGACTCTCTTGCACCGCCTTGCGTTTTTTCACCGTCTACGGGCCTTGGGGCCGTCCCGACATGGCTTATTTCTCATTCACAAAAGCAATCCTCGATAAAGAGCCGATTGTCGTTTTTGGCGAAGGAAAACTCATGCGCGATTTCACCTACATCGACGATATCGTGCAAGGGACCATCGCCGCGATTGATCTCGGCGCGGGCTGTGAGATCTTCAATTTGGGGAACAACTCTCCTGTGAGCGTCATTGAGTTGATCTCCACTCTGGAATCGCTCCTTGGAGAAAAAGCCCGTCTCATTTTCCAACCTGTTCCGCCCGGCGATGTCCAGACCACATTTGCCGACATCGAAAAAAGCAGACAGATCCTCGGCTTCCAGCCGAAGACCTCGCTCAAAGAAGGTCTGCAGCAGTTTACTGATTGGTATCTGAGAACAGCTGCGATGGTCTGATGACCGCGTGCTTGATCCTTCGCTGCCCTGTATCGATCTCATAAGCGTATGTGACGTGAATGAAGCCGTCATCGCTCTGAATCGCCGCCGGAAACTCACCCGTCTTCTCTTCCAGGTCGCACTTTCTTTCCCATGTTTTGCCGCCATCGCTTGAAACGGCAATGGAAAGGGGGAAGCGCTCGGTATGGGAGTGATTGTAGAACAAAACAAGTTGTCCGCTACCCAAATCGACGACATCAAAGCCCGAGTCGGGATTGGGAAGGTCTGTTTTCTCCAGCTCGCTCCATGTATGCCCGTTGTCCTTGGAAACAGCCGTCCAGATCATCCCGCTCTTCCCGCCGATGCGGCGCGCCCTGTCGCGGCAAAGAAGGCGGAGATCTCCTTCTTTGTCAAAAAACAGCGCAGGCTCAATCGCTCCGAACGGTTGTCCCGGAATAACGAGGGGATCGCTTTTGCTCCAGCTCCTGCCTCCATCTGTGGAGATGTCGATCCAGAGCGCAGTTGATTGGTAGACCCCGTCCGGAGAACCGGATTGCGCCGATGAGGGACAAAGCAGCGTTCCATCTTCTAACACAAGCGGTTTGTTCTTGGCGGGACCGACGACGCCCGCAGGTAAAAATTCAGGTTCGCTCCAGTGCGCGCCGCCATCGGCAGAGCGTTTCATAAAAGCAACGGAAGCCCAAGGCGCTGCACCGACTCTATAGAAGAGAAGCAATTCACCTGATGGGAGCTTGCCTAGCACAGGGTTCCAGACGACGCTCTCCTGTTCAAAATGAACTTGCTCAACAGCGCTCCGATTGGGGTATAAATGAACCTGCCAGATCCCCACCTTCGATGCGATGTCGAGATTGGACTTGCCCTCACCGATTCCCCCCTTCCAGACTGCAAGGATCTCCCCATTTTCATTTTGAACGATCGAAGAACTGTGGCAATCGTATTTTTCCCAAGCGGGGGAGATAAATTCTTCCGCAATAACAATCTCTTCCCGTTGAAGAGCGTTGATCCCTGTTCCAGCGGAACAGGCTATACTTAAGAGAACGATAAGTCTTTGTAACATGAAACTATCCCACTATGATAAATAACATCGTGACACAGAAACGAGTAATTTAAAATGAAAATATTTCATTCTAAGGAGAATTTATTTGATCTTTTTTGTTCAAAACAGAATAAGAAATTGAACATTTCCTAACAAAATAAGCGGCAACGGCAGCCGTGAACATGAGATAAAGCGCGGGCGCTCCGAACCACCCTATTTTTTTATACAGCCATAAACTAATTGCGGCAGTCGGAGCCCCGATCAACTGCGAACCCAGAGCATAACCCAAAGATAGGATTGTATAACGGGCAGAGGCGGGGACCCTTTCCTGGGTCCAGGCGTGATAGGTCGCCGAAAATGCAACGCCAAGGGTCACAATGATCAGGCGTATCGCGATGACGTTGCTCAAACTCGCTCCTTGTAGCATGTAAAACATAGGGAGCGCGCAGAAAGCGGAAGCCAGAGCTGCGGTTAACATCAGCTTCTCTTTCCCTTTTTTTGCGGCAATGTAGCCGAATAGGGGAAGCATGAACATATCCAGAACCAGCAAAAGGGTATTGGCCCCCATCACTGAGGTTTTACTCAATGAAGTCACTAGAGGGACATAGCCGTTCATCAGAGTAAATGCCAAGGAATAGGTCGTGTAGCTGAAGCCCGATACGCATGTGACAGCCAGCAAAGCGTCGCGATGTTCCTTGATCAATGAAAAAAGATGGCCCTTTTCCCATTTTTGGGAGTGTACGTATTCATCTCCCTCCTTCGCCTTCATCCGCAAAAAGATACCGAGGACCGCCGAGACGGCCCCAAGCCAGAACAAAATGCGCCAGCTTTCGCAAATATCTCCCCTGTAGGAAAAAAGGGTGACTAATGCCGAAGCTAGCAGAATCCCACCGATGGAGCTTGCGTCATAAATCGAGCTCATTATGTTTCTCTTGGCGGATTCCGTGTGTTCCAACACGAAGATGGCTCCACCGACAGATTCTCCGGCTGCACAGAAATTCTGCAAAACTCTTCCCAGGGCTAAAAAAAGCGGAGCGTAAAGTCCAACTTCAGCGTACGTCGGAAGGCATCCCATCGCGATCGTCGCCAGGGCCATGCCCGTGAGCGAGCAGAAGAGAGCCTTCGTGCGCCCAAAGTGATCGCCTATCCATCCAAAGAACAAAGAGCCGAGCGGCCGCATTAAAATCCCGAGAGGAAGCATCCCGTATGTCAAAATCAATGCTGTTAGAGGATCCGTGTTCTCGAAAAATAAAGGTGCGATGAAAGGAGCGAGAAGACCAAAGAGAGCGTTATCGTAGTGCTCGAGAATATTGCCGATCATGCCGATAAGGCGGTGCCGAAAACGAACTTGCAACATGCTGTACCTCCAAAGATTAGAAAAGAGGAAGCACGCGCAAGAAAGCACAGGCTTCACTCTCCCTCCGCTGGTATGACCCAGATCAGGTATAAAGAAATTCCTAACAGATGGTGATCCCCTTTGAAGAAGAGGATTCATCATACGTAACGAACTTCCGTTTAAGGGTTAGACAATCCTTGTCCTTTCAGCCCTGAAAGTTAACTTCAGGGCACCCCCGGTGATTCGCGAAAATTGTAACAGAAGAAGGAAATGAAGGGAAGATGGCAATGCTAAAAAACCCTTGCAAAATTACATTTTTTTCTACAGGTTAATCAATGATAGATAAAGGCTATGAAATCCACGCAAACTTGTAGGAAGGAATGAGAAGATGCGCAATGTATTGTCTGCACTCGTTTTTGCTTTAGTCTTCTGCATCGCAGACGCGTGGAGCGGGTATAAAACTCCAGGCCCTTCCCATCTCATGATCGGGCCCGCGCTTTTCGATGTCGACAGAAATCACCCCAGGTTCACGGGACAGATCGAGTACCGCTGGGAAGTCAATTGCCACCATATCCGGCCTCTGGTGGCCTTTTTTATGACGACAGAGACCAATTTCTTTCTCTGCGGAGGAATGGGCTATGACATCTTCTTAGGGAGGAAGGTTGTGATAACGCCAAGCTTCGCCCCCGGCGTTTACTATCACGGCCATGGCAAAAAACTGGGTTTCCCCATCAACTTCCGCTCGGCGCTCGAAGTGGCCTATGTCTTTCACAACAGGGGCCGGTTCGGAGTGCAGTTCCACCACATTTCTAACGCACACATGCTCTATAAAAACCCCGGAGCAAACACACTTTTCATCTTCTACGCCATCCCTTTCCCTCAAAAGAAAAAGGACAAATCTAATGGAACAAGTCAAGCCTAGCGGTTCGTCGTTCAAAATCCGCCTGTTCGTCGCCTTGTTAATGCTACTACTCGGGTTCATCGGCGTCATCGTCACCGACATAAAAAAGGACGGGGCCTGGTATTATTGGAGGTTCCTGGCAATTGTTTATGCAGCTCTCAGTATCGGGTTAAGCTCGCATCTTAAAAGAAAAGGGTGGAAAACAACTTTTTATACAATCTGGCACGAAATTGCCCACTGGGTGGGACTGGTGGCAGCGATCATTGTCGTCTCCTACTTTGTCCAGGTCGGATTGATTAGCCGCTTCGAAGCAAGCCTGCTGACTTTGTTATTGCTCGCACTGGCAACTTATCTGGCTGGGGTCTATACCGAACCGACGATGGTATTGCTCGGTATCCTACTGGGGGTTTTCGCTGCAGGGATCGCCTTTGTCGACGAATACCTCTACAACATTTTACTTCCCGTTACCTTAGCCGCTGCCGTGCTGCTGGTGGTTTACATCCATCACAAGCACAAAAAGCTTAATAAAATGTAGACGGCTACTGATGAGCCTCGACACGGTTCTCCAACAGCATTAAAACCCTGTTTCCGACAATTAAGTAATATTGATCTCCTTCTTCCTCAGAAAGTGCACTATTCCTAATTCTATCTTTGATGATGACTAGACGCTGCGTCGACTCTAATAAATCGGCCCGTGTTTGGAATAGGTTGGGAAGGTGATCTAAAAACCGCGAGCGATCTTCTAAGCGATCAAAATCGATCGTCTCGAGGAACTCCTCAAAGGATAAAGAGGGAGCTTCCTCAGGGAAAAAGGCTTGAAATATTTCCAGATCTTTAGGGTTGTCCAGATCGAGCAGCGGCCTGATTTTACTTTTTACGTGAATTTTGCTAAGAATCCTTTCATGTTCCACATGAAGGCGCTGGTCAATTGAGTCAAAAATACCCTCAAGATTGAAAAGGCGTGGATTATGTGACCGGTGGTAGGTCAGGTCCCTATCGATGTAATATAATAGACCCTTGTGAATGAGCAAATTCCCATAGTTGAAGTCGATGGTGCATTCCTCGCCACCTGAAAAGTTCATCGCAAGGTCGACGACTTGATCGAGTTGCTGTGGATCGGAATAATCGACAGTCTGCGATCCCATGAATTTGGAAAGGAAGAGGAATTGACCCTCTTCTAGCGGAAAAGTCAGAAAGTCGGGACGGTGCTCCCTTTCTCTCTGGAGTTTATATTGCTCGATGTACTTTTCATTGACTTGGTAGACAACGTAGACCTCGCCGTCGATAGCGACAGTCAATACGTCTTTATAATTACCCACCTGATTCGTAAACACTGCAAATTTGCCATCAAGGCCATGTTCTTTAAGCACTTTCTCTGCTTTTGCATGAATCTCTTCCAAATGATTCGGAATGGCATCTTCCCAAATCACCGTGTTTTCAACGATTTGATCCCCGGCAAGTCGGATCGCCTCTCTCTGATCTTCGATGGAAAGATGACAAACACTTGCGATATAATGTAGGTCGCAAGTTCCAAATTTCTTTAAAATAGCGGCAGTGAAATGGATTTTCTCTTCGCTGTTTAACAAGGGAGGTGAGAATACTTGCAACAGTGCAAAGAGAGAAGGAAATCCTTGTACCATTTGATCAAAAATTCGGAGCTCATGCGTCCCTGCAATTTTATCGACATAGGCACAGAGATATCTTTCTTCCGCATAACCCCGATATTCGATTTTAGCTTTTAGCGTTTGGATATTTTCTTTAAATGCATCGAACTCGGTGGGAAAAGTGCAATAGCTCAGTTTTTGATCGACGCAATAGAGCTTCTCATCCGTAAGAGCAAGCCGGCAAGGCAGCATGTCGAGCCCTTTTTTATTAAAGCTTCGCCGCACGATGAGTTCTATGAGAAGTTCTAAGTGCGATTCATCGCGAAAATTGGGAGTTGTTTCCCCCATGAACTCCATAAGAAAGACGGTCCTCTCCGCGCCGGTCAACACTTTAAAATTGGGCCGGCACTCCTGCATTTGGCAGGATTGATATTCGGCAATATACTGTTCATCAACGATGGGCCCTTTGTGAGCTTGCGAGTAAAAATAGTAACGTTGGCCTTCGATCTCAACAATCGGATGGGTGCGGTAGTTTTCTTCACGCGTCCACAAGAGGCTGAATTTAGCTTCGGGTAAGCAGCTTCTGACCAGCTCCACATCTTCTCGGCACGAATTTTCGTCCAAGCTTTCCCATGTCGCCAAATCTCGAGCATAAGGACCCGCTTTCGAAAAAATGGCCTCGTGTTCCTCTTTGGTCAATCGATATGTTCTCTGATAAAACGCAAACTGCGCTTCCCCATGCTTTTCAAGCACCTGAATCCCCAGTTGAACCCGGTCCTCAGATGTGAGGGTTTCCGTAGGAAAGCGGGTGGCAATTTCATGAAGAGGGAGAAGGGCATCGAGGCTGATTCGAGCTTCACTATGAGAAACTGGATGCCTGAGACTTACGCTGCAGTCTAAAACTGTTGTCATATCCTTTCCATTTTTTATTAAATTAGCACTTGCATTTTACTAAGAGACTGTCTACGGATTCAGGTTCTGTCGATTTTTGGGTTCTTTTGAGCCGATTTTCGATCCAAATTCGGGGGATAATATCAAACTTTCGTATATTATCCCCTGAATTTGGATCGAAAATCGGCCAAAATAATCCCAAAATCGACGAAACCTGAATCCGTAGACGGCCTCTAAGATAACAAAAAAAAGAAAAGATTAAAATTGCATAAGACAGCTTCTTAAGAAAAGGCCTCAGGCAGGAAATCGATGAGATCGGAAGCCGTCATGCAATAAGAGGTGAGGCTTTGGGCAGCGGATTCTCCGGAAACGCCATGCAGATAGACAGCGAGTGCTGCGGCATGCCTGGAATCGAGTCCTTGCGCCATCATGGCAGCGATGACTCCGGTGAGAACATCCCCGGAACCCGCCGTCGCCATGCCGGGATCTCCTCGAGTAATGATGAGAGGCGCAGCTTTGGGATGAAAAACAAAGGTGGGTGCCCCTTTAAGAACGACCGTGGTATTTTTTGCTTCTGCATATGCCTGGCAAAGGTCGAGATAGGACTTCTCCCCTTTTTTTGCGAAAGAGACATTAGATAATAACAGGTCCATTTCCCCGCGATGAGGGGTCAGCACCGATCCTTTGGGCAGTTCCCAGGAGGGATGTTCCGCAAGAAAGAAAAGCGCGTCGGCGTCGATCACCATCGGCAGATCGATGCGATCCAGAAGAGTTCGCACCATCCGCTTTGCCTGTTTCGTTCTGCCAATCCCGGGACCGATGAGCATCGCTTTAGCACGAGCTGCTTCCTTACGGAGCATCCGAAGATCCTTTCCATTCCATCCTTGCCGAATCAATTCGAAAGGCGCTCCACTGAGCTCTGCTTCCATGCCGCAAGGATGATATAGCCGAACAATGCCGGCGCCGGAGCGCAACGCAGCATAACTTGAAAGCAAAGCTGCACCCGGCATCCCGGGAGATCCTGCAATGGCAAGCAAATAGCCCGCTTGGTATTTATGGCGCGTGCGCTTGATGGGAGGCAATTGCTCCGGCAACGTTTCTTCGTTGAAGAGATAGGCCGCAGCTTTTGCGGCGGCGATGTATTTCTTGCCCAGGCCGAAGGAAGCATAGCGCAAAATGCCGACGTAGTCCCATCCGTCCTGAAGAAAAAAGCCGCTTTTGGGAAGTCCTAAATAAATCGTCTCCGTGGCTTTGATGGCAACCGTCTCGACTTTTCCGGTTGTCCCGTTTAAACCTGACGGAATGTCGATAGCGAGGATGGGCAACCCGCAGCGATTGGCGGCTTCGATCGCAAGCGCGAGGACCCCTTCTGCCTTTCCTTTAAAACCTGTTCCCACAAGGCCGTCAAGGACGACGCCTTCCGGTTCAAAATGAAAAGATGGCTCGTCGTGCACATGCCGGATGATTCCTCCACGGGAGCGGAATTTTTCATACATCGTCTTGCAGAGCGGCCCGCATTTGTCCAAGGAATAGATATGCAATGCCGTGGTTTTGAAGCCGCGTTCGATCAGCTTTGCGCCTGCGGCATAGGCATCTCCGCCATTATTGCCTTTCCCAACGAGAAGAGTTGCCGTTTTAGCAAGAGCGTTTTCCTCAATGAAGTTCTCGACAGCGTTGGCGATCGCCTCGCCGGCATTTTCCATGAAGGTTTGCTCGGATGCCCCTTCGGCATAGGCAATCCCTTCGATCTGCGCCATCTCATGAGCGCTTACGACCTTCAATCCTTCAAGAATGTCGGCTGCCATTGAGTATTCCTTTTAGTCTTAGAGTCTGTTGTTGATTAAGTTTCAGTCGATTTTTGGGACTTTTTGAGCCAATTTTCGATTCAAAATCGGGGGGTTATATCAACTTTCGTATATTACCCCCCGATTTTGAATCAAAAAGTGGCCAAAAATTCTCCAAAAAGCGACGAAACCTTAATTCAACAACAGACTCTTAGTCATACAAGGATAACAAAGAGCCTTCAAGGAAAAATATTCTTAATAAGATTCAGAAATATACTGATCTCTACAAATGCTCTTCCTTAATGGCACGCTGAAGGAGAGCTCTGACGGCATCGCGGGGATTGAGTCCTTCGTAGAGAATAGAATAGATCGCATGGGTGATAGGCACTTCGATGTGATTTTTCTGAGCGAGCTGAAGAGCGGAGACGCAGGTGTAGGCGCCTTCGACCACCATGCCGATTTTTTCTTGGGCGACTTGAGGGTCGAGCCCTTCTGCGATCAGGCGTCCAAACATATAGTTGCGGCTAAGCTTTGAAAGGCATGTGACGCAAAGGTCCCCCATCCCGGAAAGCCCGTTCAGCGTCTCAGGCTTGCACCCTTTCGTTGAAGAAAGCTTGCGGATCTCATGCAGCCCGCGCGTCATCAGGGCTGCTTTTGTATTGTCGCCAAAGCCAAGACCGTCAGAGATACCGCAGGCGATGGCAATGATGTTTTTCATCGCCCCGCCGAACGCGACGCCATTCATATCGGCATTCGGATAGACGCGGAAAAAAGGCGTATTGAAAATATCGACGATCTGGCGCATCAGATTAGGGTCGTAAGAAGCGACGACGACAGACGTTGGAAGTTTCTGAATTACTTCTTCTGCATGGCTGGGACCGCTCAAACAGCAGATGTTCTTGCGCATTCCCTCGCCGAGCACCTGCACCACCACCTCGGGCAAGAGCAGTCCGCTGTTTTGCTCGATCCCCTTCGATGTGATCACAATGGGGCAATTGACGCCGCCAAAAGCCAGGACTTGCTCGAAAACGGGGCGGATTCCTTTGGAGGTGACGGACTCGACAAGAAGTTCAGCTCCCTCGAGCGCCGTCTTAAGGTCGGAAGTGAACTCGACGCGTTCATCGGCCTGAACTTTGGGAAGCTTGGGGTGTTCCCTTTTTTGCTCAGCGTTTTAGCAAATTCCGGATTCGCCGTCCATAGGACCACCTGATTGCCTTTTGAAGCCAAAAGAGAGGCTAGACAAAAGCCCCATGTGCCGGCACCTAAATAAGCTATCCGCATGAATATTCCGTTTTTACATGAATATAGCAGGCCCGAAAAGGATTTTCAACACGGCATTTATTGTAATTGAGGGTCATAGAGGAGCAATGCCTTTCGGACTGTCTCGAGACTTTTCTCTCCGGTGGCATTTTTCAGCGGGGAATAAATCTTTTCCCGTGGACAGACGAGAACAGCGCTGGAACGGGCGTAATCAAGAAGATCGAAGATAAACCGCTCGCATTTCCAAATGTGTACGTCCCCTTTAGCAACTTTTGCTGTTTTACGGGCGAGATGGAGCGGGAAGTCAGCGTTCATTTCCTGGCACAGGCGTTGAATGAAAGGCATCGCAATGCAGAACATCCCGGTGCTGGAAAGAGTGTATGGGGATGCGTCTGAAGGGATCTCAGAATATTCGATTACTTTTAATCTTCCCTCTCGCTTGACAAGCACTCCCATTTTCTCATCCGCACAGAGTCGCTCTACTGCTTTGAGCGCAGCGTCAGCGCCGGTGCGCGCAGTGAGCCCGACGAACTCAGGGTCGAAAGGATCCGCTAGCGCGTTGTCGACGAAGATCACATGGAGATACTCGATGCCGGCTTCTTTCCATTTCTCCCAAATCCCCGTCTCAAAAAAAAGGCGCAAGGCATGGCCATTGCCGTCTGGGCCTTCAGCGATTTTCCCCGGTTTTTCAAGGAGCCAATCGCCATGGTCGTCGAGGAATGGGAGCATCCCCTGTTCAAAAAATGAGAGTTGCGAAGGATCGAGTCCAAAGGAGCCATGCTTCTCAAAAAAATCGATTGTCTGCGCATGATTCAACCCGGAGGTCATGATGCAAAGAGGCAGCTTTTCGTCCGACATTCGAACCTACTGCCAGCGTACGTTCGCAAAAGAGCTGGAAGAGGCTTTTCCCTGTGACGGGAGTCACTGGGACAGCTCCTTTGGGTCCATCGAATCCCAGACGGGTTCCTTGTCCACCCGCCAGAATCAGGCAGCCCACTTTTCCCTGACGGAGAAGGGACTCGCCCAGTAAGTGGTCTTCGAGATTGCCGCTCCTCTCAAAATTGCAGAGGGGAACATCTTCGGAGAAAATCTGTTTTTCACGGCGGGAGATCAGTTCTTTCTGCCTTTTGGCCAGACCGGGACCGTACTTTCGCGCTTGGTCCAAAAAGGATTGCTGTTCAGAGGAGGAAAGGCTTTCGATTCCGGCGAGCAGATGGGGCTGCCCAAGCCCCCGGACTACGTCAATTACTTTGTGCAACATTTTAACCCCTCTTCAGCAAAAGGGATTGCGATGCAGTTTTAACGCTCACCGTGCGCAAGTCCTTATCATTGGCAATGAGCGGACGGTGGCGCAAAAGAGGATTGGGCGATGGAACGTTTTGTTTGAGGATCCCCTGTTTTGGGTCCGCCCACAGCGACACGACGTCAATCGAAAATGGAGCATCGATATAATAGGCGATCGACAAAACCCCGGAGTCGGGGACGAGCAGATAACGGCAGCGATTTTTAATGATCGAGAGCATTTCAAAAAGCGATGTTTTTCCCCGAAGATCGACGATTCCATCTCCTTCGAATTCAGGATTTGGGGCAAAACCAAAGAGGATGATATCCACCCCGTGCTTTGATTGAGCCTCCTTAAAAAACTCATTCCAGTAATCGACGGGCCAGTTTTTTTCATAGGCGTAGTTGGTCTCAGTCTGGACGTGGACGCCGACATATTTCTTTTCAGGATCGAGAAGGAAGCGATTGCAAAGAGCATCCCACTCTGCGTCCCAATTTAATTTGGGGGTCAGTTTTCCAAGCTGCCACATCAACCAGTGCGTCGGATCGGGCTGTTCTAAAATGACATCGAAGTCTGCCCGGGAAAGTCCGGTATTAAGAAATGTTTTATCCATACGGAAGGGAACTCCCCGCTTCCACTCGGGATCGGCGACAACGACCACTCCCCCCAATAACTTAAAACCATCGACGAGATCGCTGCGGGTGACAAAAGTGATCTGCGCATGAGGGATATACTCGCGGATCCGACAGGTCAAGGCGTAGAGTCCCAGAGGGATGTCCCCTAAGCCCCGGTTCCAGCAAATGAGAAATCGGCTACAGCCTTTTCTATGAGCCCTCTTTAATAGGGAGTCGAAGGGGTTGATGCCGTATTTTCGCCAGAGCTGTTTGATAATAGACATCCTCTAGGCCCACTTAAGCAATGATATGTAATTTTGTGCGTTTGGCGCTTAAGATTTTGATAATCGCCTCATAAACTTCGTCGGCCTCGATCCTTTTCATGCAGCGGAAATCGATGGGGCAAGTGCGCTGATAACACGGGGAGCATTCGACATGCTTGTGGATCAACGTTCCTGACCGATAGGGCCCAGTGACGACTTCGCTTGTAGAGCCGAATAAAGCAACCATCGGAGTGCCGATGGCGTCGGCGATATGCATCGGACCGCTGTCATTAGTGAGGATGACGTCGCAATTGCTAATCAGGCTCGACAGCTCGCGAAGGCTGGTCTGGCCGGCCAGATTGACAACCCTTGAGGGCAGTCCGGCACAGATTTCCTTCACCAGGTTCGTCGTTGCCTGATCGCCGAAATAGACGATATAGATATCTTTGTCGCGCAGCAGCCGCTCCGTCACCTCGCGAAATCTCTCGGGAAGCCAGCATTTGGCAGAGCCATACGTTGCCCCCGGATTGATCCCGACCACAAGCGCACCGTCCGGAATACCGTTATGCTTCAGAAGAACACGCGCATCGTTGACTTCCTTTGGGGTGAGATAGAGCCGTGGAGGAGTATCGGTCATCGGGAGCCCTAGAGGCTCGAGGAGCATCTTATAGGTAGTAACAAGATGCTGATTTTGAATGTTTTGCGGAAATGGGAGGTGATGGGTCAAGAGCAATTTCCTGCCATTGCACTCATATCCAAGGCGGTATTGTACCTTGCCAAGCCAAAACCACCACGCAGAGGAAAAGGAGTGGGTCAGGAGGATCCCTAAGTCGTAGTCCCCTTTGCGCAATTTCTCAATGATATTGCGCCGCTCCGAGTGGCGTCCAAAGCCGCCGCCCTTACTGAAGCAGAACAACTCATCAATCTCAGGATCTTCTTTCAATAGCTCGCAAATGGGAGATCGGCACATCGCAGTGATCCGCGCGTCCGGGTAGGCTCTTCTCAGATCGGAGAGGATCGGCGTCGCCATGACGAGATCCCCAATCCAATTGGGCATGCGCACAATGATGTTTCGCGGCTCAAGCCTACGAAGAGATTCCATTTATTCTCACTTAAGTTAGCATTTGCTTAAAGGGGAGGTCCCCATGCAAATACTAAGTTTAATTGCGCTGCCGAATGAGAGGTTCATCCATGGCCGCAATCGTCAACATGATCTAAAATAATTTTTACATAGTCACCAGACACTATCAAACTAGCCTCAACTCAAAGCCGTTGTCAACAATTTATGGCGAACAAAGCAAAAAATGGAGGATTTCTTTAGAGAAAAGAAACCCTCTCAGTCTAGAAAAATAGCAAGGGAGCAGGAATTTTGTATACTCTAAGATTATAATTGCGAGTCCAGGATAGCTTTGCTGGGCGGGATTGCAAAAAATATTTATAAATTTAATTACACTGCTCTCAGTTCATTTTTAGCCTTTTGTTGGAAAAAACACAAAACCGGAGATCAATTTGCAACAAAGCCTCGGGGCGTGTATATTACAACAAAAGGAAAAAAAATGAGCGGAGGATCCCGAGTTTCCACAAATCATTTTGGGCATCGACCCGGGAACGCGGATCACCGGCTACGGAGTGATCAAAGTGTGCCCATCGCCGGCTCGAACCGCTGGACTTCGGATGCATCCGTCCGCCCGTAAAAGAGGAAATGCCCACGCGCTATCTCGCCCTCTTCAATGGAATTGAGAAACTTCTCGAGCTCTATACTCCTGATGCAGTTGCCGTCGAAACGCAATTCGTTTATAAGAATGTGCAAAGCGCCATGAAATTGGGAATGGCCCGGGGAGTCGTACTGCTTGCCGCAGCACGCCGCGGGATTCCGATTTTCGAGTATACGCCGAAAAAGGCAAAACTCGCCGCCTGCGGAAACGGGGGAGCCAGCAAAGAACAGGTGCAGAGAATGATCCAGCTGCTTTTGAAATTGCCGGTCTTGCCGGAGCCAGAAGATGCCGCCGACGCGCTCGCCCTTGCCGTATGCCACGCGAACTCATTAAGTTTTAAGGATAGGATGCTCCTATGTACGAATACATCAAAGGAACGCTGATCGAAGCGACGCCGTCGCATGCCACCCTCGAGACGCAAGGGATTGGTTTCAGCCTTCTCATTCCGCTCAGCAATTTTTCAAAGCTGCCCGCCATCGGTACTTCTGTGACACTCTTCGCCTCTTTTGTCGTTCGAGAAGATTCTCAAAAACTGTTCGGTTTTCTGACGCGTCATGAGCGCGACCTCTTTGAGAGCTTCATCGACGTCTCCGGCATTGGGCCAAAAACTGCCCTGTGCCTTGTCGGCCATATGGAGATTGGCGATTTGCAAGCGGCCATCAGCCAGGGGAACACCCAGGTCATTTGCAAAATCCCGGGGATCGGAAAGAAAACAGCGGAAAGGCTTGTTGTGGAAATGCGGGACAAAATCAAAAAAGGGATCGGCAAATCCTCTGCTCTTCATCCTCTGCAAGACTCTTCCGGCGAACAAGGTGTCGTCGCCGACGCCATCTCGGCTCTTGTCAACTTGGGCTACAATAGCGCCCAGGCGCAAAAAGCGATCAAAGCCGCGCTGGCAAAAATCCAGGGAGAACCGGAATTGGCCAAGCTGATCACATCAGCGCTGCGCAGTATTTGATCACCTACGGTATTCATCGATGAAGTTTGCCACAAGGTTGCTCCAGGTTTGATGCGAAGCACCCAGTCCCTTTCCCGTTTCGCCGTGGAAATATTCATAAAACAAGATGTAGTTGCACCAATGAGGATCTTTGGCAAAAGGGAACTGGTCCCCAAAAACCGGGCGCACTCCCATCTGGTCCGTTTTGAAGATGTTGATCATCCTCTCGGCAAAAGACTGGGCCATTGTCCTCAAACCGACGGGAGGCTCTTTTCCCACAGCGACTTTAAAATCGTCGCTGAAAGCGTCGGCAAATTTATTTAATGAAACCGTCAGAATGAATGTGGGTGCTGCCCAGATCGGGCCTCTCCAATTCGAATTCCCACCTTTAATCCGCTCAAGCGATTCTCCCGGCTCATAGCCCACCTGCCTGTCCTGGTAGAAAAATGGCTCTTTCTCATGGAATTTTGATAACGTACGGAGTCCGAATTCAGAGCGGAATTCCTCCGGGTCCCAGACGTACTGCAAGACCCCCTTCAAGTGCTCCTCATTGACGAGTGTTAGCACATATCCTTTTTTGCCCGGCTTGTTGATGGGAAGGATGCAGTCGTGCGTCAATTCTTTCCTGTGCTTGAGAAACCATTCGAAATTTCTCTTAAAGTCAGGGAAAAGGTCCAGCTCCTCCTCATCGATAATTTCAACGGCGAATAGAGGAATGAGCCCGACAAGAGAGCGCACGCGGAATTCAGAAAACTGTCCACTGGGATAGGACAGTCCATCGTAGAAAAATTGATCTTTTTCACTCCACAAGCTGTAGTTTTTATTGCCCATTTTTTTCATCGCATTGGCAATGTAGACAAAGTGCTGAAAGAATTTTGTCGCCATCGTTTCATAACTGGGAGTGGTTTTCGCAAGCTCTAGCGAAATGCGCATGAGATAGAGACAGAACATCGCCATCCATCCCGACCCATCCGATTGTTTAAGCGTAGCCCCTGCGATAAAAGATTGGGAGCGGTCGATCAGAGTGATGTTATCAAGCCCTAAAAAGCCCCCTTCGAAGACGTTGTTACCGGAACTATCTACTTTGTTGACCCACCAGGCGAAATTCATCAGAAGTTTAAGAAAGCACTTTTTTAAAAACTCGTCATCTCCTTTGCCCTTTTGGTTCTTTTCCATTTCATAAACGCGGAAGAGGGACCAAGCCTGCACGGGAGGGTTTAAGTCGGAAAATTCCCATTCGTAGGCGGGAATGGCGCCGTTGGGATGTTGGAATTGGTCAAAAAGCAGAAGCCAGAGCTGCTCTTTCGCAAATTCAATGTCGATCAGGCTGAACGTGATGCAATGGAAGGCAAGATCCCAGGCGCAAAAATAGGGGTATTCCCATTTGTCGGGCATCGATAAGATGCGCATGGAGTTGAGATGGCGCCAGTGCGCATTGCGAATGTCAAATCGCGAAGGCGGAGGCTTCATTATCGAATTATCCCCTTCCAACCATTTGTTCACATCGAACAGATAAATCTGTTTATTCCATAGCATTCCTGCAATCGCTTGCCTTTGGATCGAGCACTCTTCGGCGGTCGCTTTTTTGGGATGGATAACCGAATAAAACTGGTCCGCTTCTTTTTTTCTTTTCGCAATGATTTCTTCGATGTCATCCAAGGGATGCTTCATCGGGCTGTCCGTCAATCTCAATAGCAGGATGACCGAGCCTTGCGGCGGAATGTTCTCGTAGCAGTAATGGAAGCACGCCTTCGTTCCCATTTCATCGGGATTGGCGCTGTCTTGGCCATGGACCACAGCGCGGTGAAAAGCGTCTTTGGAATACGTCTGCTGCTCCGAAAGATTTTCGTTATTTGTAAAGAGAAGCTTTGCTCCCGCGGGGCCATAGAGATAACGCTTACCTAAATGATAATCGAATTGAAGCTGGGAAGGAGAAAGCAGTTTTTCATCATCGGCCATTAAACAGAGGGAGGAATGCCCTTTGGAATGATTCACAATTTTGGGTTCGGGCAAACGCTGGTCGCCCCAGGCCCATTGATTGCGAAACCACAGCTGGGGGAGGATGTGCAAAGTGGCCGCTTTGTCGCCGCGGTTGATCGCTTCAATGCGGATACAGGTATCTTCAGGAGAGACTTTTGCATATTCGATGAAAATGTCGAAATAGCGATTTTCGGCAAAAATTCCCGTGTCGACAAGTTCATATTCAGGATCGATCGTCCCCCTTTGACTGCTTTCATGTCTAAGCTCATCATAGGGAAATTTCCCTTGAGGATACTTGTACAGATACTTCATGTAGGAATGCGTGGGAGTCCCATCGAGGTAAAAGTAGCACTCTTTCACATCCTCGCCGTGATTGCCCTCCATTGAAGAAAGTCCAAAAAGGCGCTCTTTCAGAATCGGGTCTTGGCCGTTCCAGAAGGCCGGCGAAAAAACCAGGACTTGATAGCGATCGCACCACCCTGCAATCCCATCCTCCCCCCAGCGATAGACCTTCGAGGCAGCAGCGTCAAAAGGGAAAAAAAACCAGGCATCCCCATTCCAACTGTAGTCTTCTCTGACAGTGCCCCAGGCACGCTCGGAGACGTAAGGGCCCCATTTGTGCCAGCGCGGCACATCCCCCCTCGACTTTTTCAGCCAACCTCAAATGTTCCTGCGACTTCATAAAATGGTCTTCTTTTTATATTTTTTTACTTTCCTAAGTAATAACTAAATTTTTAATTAGTAACAAGAATGGATTCAACCAGCCCATCAACCTTGTCATTAGGGCCTCCGATCGGTTATCATCCTCTCTTATTTTATAGGGAATATCTCATGGAATTCGTCCATCGGGCCTACCAGAGCGGAGAAACCATTGCTGCCATCGCTACCCCTCCAGGTGAAGGCGGGGTGGCCGTCGTCCGTATCTCGGGCAACGATGCCATCGGCGTCGCAGAAAAAATCTTCTCGGGACCTGTACGCTCGTATCAGACGCACACCGCGCATTTTGGAAAAATCGTAGATAGCGACGGCAGCATCGTCGACGAAGCCCTTGCCCTCGTCATGATCGCACCTCGTTCCTACACGGGCGAAGATACCGTCGAAATCCATTGCCATGGAGGCAGCCTCATCAGCAAACGCGTGCTCGATACCATTTTAAAAGCCGGCGCCAGGGCTGGCTCAGCCGGGAGAATTTACCTTCAAAGCCTTTATCAACGGCAAACTCGACCTCGCCCAGGCAGAAGCTGTGCAGCAATTGATCGGCGCCAAAAGCGATCTGGCTATGCAGATGGCGGAACAGCAGCTGCAAGGAAAAGTGTCAAAACAGATCCTCTCGTTCCAAGCTAAGCTCGTCGACATCGCTGCCATCCTTGAGGCCTGGGTGGACTTTCCCGAAGAAGACCTTGAGTTTGCGACCATGGACGAGGTCGTAAGCGCCCTAAACGACGTCATGCTGCAGATGGAAAAGCTCGCGATGACATTCCATGACGGCAAAATTGCAAGCCATGGGATCTCGCTTTGCCTCGCCGGTCCCCCCAATGTCGGCAAATCGTCCCTGATGAACGCGCTTCTCGGCAAAGAGCGCGCCATCGTCACCGACATTGCAGGCACAACGCGCGATCTTCTCGAAGAAGAGATGAAACTCGGCGACCTCTATTTCCGCCTGATAGACACGGCCGGTATCCGCGAGACGAATGAAGTGGTTGAAAAGGAAGGGATCCGCCGCTCAAGGGAAGCCATGAGCCAGGCAGATCTGATCCTTCTCGTTCTCGACGCTTCACGCGGCATTTGTCCCGAATCGGAAGCACTGATCTCATCGGCCCCCAAAGAAAAAACACTGCTCGTCTGGAATAAGATCGACCTCCCCGAATCTTCCGTCGTCGATGTGGATTTCCCTTTCCGCGTTTCCGTCTCTGCGCGGGAAGGAACAGGACTTGAAGACCTCCGCCATCAGATTGACAGAATCATCTGGCGTAAAGGCCCGCCTGCCAAAGATGAAATCGCGATTACCTCCGCACGCCACATGCAGGCATTGACAAATGCAATTGCGGCATTGCAAACTCTGATCGAAGGCTTGAACAGCGGCGTCTCACCCGAGTTCATCTCCTCCGACATGCGCAAAGTCTTAAGCGAATTGGGAATGATCATCGGAACAAACATCACGGAAGATATCCTGTCGGCGATCTTCTCTAAATTCTGCGTTGGAAAATGATAAAAAAAGCGGAAAAGATCCAAAAGATACTCAATGAGCTCTTTCCAAACCCTTCGATCCCCCTCAAACACAAAGACCCCTACACTTTGCTCATCGCCGTTTTGCTCTCTGCGCAATGCACCGATGCCAGGGTCAATCTGGTGACTCCCGAATTATTTGCCAAAGCCTTGTCGCCCAAAGAAATGCTCAACCTCACAATTGCTGAAATCGCTCAGATCATCCGCCCTTGCGGTCTTAGCAATACCAAAGCCAAAGCGATCTGGAACCTTTCTAAAATGCTGCTGGAAAAGCACAGGGGAAAAGTCCCCTGTTCCTTTGCCGCCCTCGAAAAACTGCCCGGCGTCGGTCACAAGACCGCATCGGTCGTGATGTCGCAGGCCTTCCATAAACCGGCCTTTCCCGTGGACACCCACATTCATCGCTGCGCCAAGCGCTGGGGCTTAAGCTCCGGCAAAAATGTGGAACAGACGGAAAAAGACCTGAAAAAGGCCTTCCCCAAAAAATTGTGGAACAAAGTGCATTTGCAGATCATCTACTTCGCGAGGAAATACTGCCCCGCTCGTGGGCATGATCCTGAAAAATGCCCCATCTGCAAAATGATGGCTTAGACATGTAAAGCACGGCCCAGGGACTGCCCGAGCAGGCCGCGCACTTCCATTTTTTTTGAAGAGATGTCGATCAAGTCTTGATCAAAAACGATCCGACCCGGCTCAAAGAGAAGAATCAGACAGGAGCCGCCGAAAGAAAAATACCCCTTCTCATCCCCTTTGTCAAAAGGCTCGCCGGGAACATAAGTCTGACGGATGCTACCCACATAGGTCGCTCCAACCTCAATGTACAAAACCTTGCCGAAATTTTGTGTTTGCAGCTCGGTGATCATCCGTTTGTTCTCGCTTAAGATCTCAATATTGCGCTTAAGAGCGATCGGATTGACGGAATAGAGCGGACCGTTGATCAGTTGCGCTTTTCCGGGAATGCACTGGCAGGGAAAATGAAAGCGGTGATAGTCGACAGGGCACAGTCGCGCGATCACCATGGCACCATTGGAGTAACGCACGGCAAGTTCGCTGCTTTGCAACAGGTTGCGCAGGGAAAACTTTTTCCCCTTCACCCAGAACCCATCGTCTTGATCGATGTCAGGAAAGACGAGATAGCGCGCATCAGCGGGCAGAACGGCTACGTCGTTGCCCTCCATGATGGGGCGGCAATCCGGCTTCAAATGCCGGATAAAAAAGTCGTTGAAGGAAGGAAATGAGTCGACAGGATCTAAAAATTCAGAAGCATCGACTTCAAAGGATCGGATGAAGGGTTTGACTTTGCCACGGCTCAGGCGGCTCTTCTGAAAATCCCCATAAAGACGGGAAAGAAATGGGATTCGAGAGAAGAGCGGCAGGAGGAAAAATGAAAAGCAGCGGTAAAGGAGACCATCTCCATACAGAAGCTCGAGAAAAAATTGCCCATAGACCTTTTCTTTCTTTTCTTTTTTTGTCTTTCTGTCGAAATAAGTAATTTCAGTCATGGCCTGGTCACGGCGGTTTTTCCTGCAATTGAGGAAAAGAATGTTAACTCATCGAGATAATCTTTGGCAAAGAGATGTTCCAGATGGTTGGCCGTGATCGTTTCATAGATTTGCCGCGCGGTGCGCACCATGCGCCCGGCATGCGTTTTGGTCTGATTGCCCTGAATAAAATCTTCGCGCTGCTTTTTAAATTGCAGCATAAGTTCCTTCAGATGCTTTTCTGTTTCAAGCTGTTCTGTGGTCGCAGTGATCAACTGGTCGATGATCTTGACCTCGTCTTCTTCACCCAAAGGAAGGCTCGCATCGATTAAGGAAGATTGGGGAATCAGCAGAGTGGGGTTTTCCGTGTGGCAAAACGGAGAAAAGCAAAGAAAAAAAAAGAATGTATTTAAGTAATTTTTTCATAGCCGAAGAGGACCCGTTTATCAGGGAACATACGAGAATAAGCCGTTTGTTGTCAAACGGTACTCCTATCGCTCTTCTCTCAATACTTTGTAGAGGGAGACGGGATCTCTTTTTTCGGCTTGCGCTCAACTGGCTTCCTCTGAGCGAGCGACTTCTTAATGAGGATGAGAATCAGGCTCAATGACAAACCACCCTTACCTTAAGAAAGCCGGGTTATACAGAGGGAATTGCAAAACTCCATTTGGTCCCAAATGGAGTTTTGCAATTCCCTCTTTGCGGCTTCCTTAATCTTAAACCTAGCAAATCCACTCATTTTCATGCATATTCATAATTATTATTTTAATTTCGAGCTGAAATCTCCACACTCAAAACAAAATTAAAATCGCACTTCAACAACATAAACCCTTCAGTTTTTACAACTTCTGAAACTCCATCTCAAACATCATTTCTTTCGCTCTCCCACACCCATATCTATCCTGTTCTAAAAAATACAAAGGCAATATAATCAAACTCTTATTGAATCATATCCACAGGAAACCGCCATGTTCGGATTTGTTAAAAAAGTTTTTGGCACAGCTCAAGGCCGCCTCATCAAGAAGTATGGAAAGATTGTCTCCGAGGTCAATCGCTGGGAAGAAAAATTCCAATCCCTCTCCGATGATGAGCTCCGCGGTAAGACAATCGAGTTCCGCCAGCGCATTGCAGAGGGAGAGACCCTCGATCAGCTGCTGCCGGAAGCGTACGCTGCCGTCAAAAACGCATGCCGCAGGTTATGCGGGACAGAGGTCCATGTTTCCGGATATAACCAAAGTTGGGACATGGTGCCCTACGACGTCCAAATCTTGGGCGGTATCGCCATGCACCACGGCTCGATTGCGGAAATGCAAACGGGTGAAGGAAAAACGCTCACCGCAGCGATGCCCCTCTACCTTAACGCCCTGGCCGGAAAGCCCGTCCACCTCGTGACAGTCAACGATTACCTCGTCGTGCGCGACTGCGAATGGATCGGCGCCATCTTCCGCTTCCTGGGACTAACCGTCAATTCGCTCACAAACTCCACTCCGCACCACATGCGCAAGACCGTCTACGAGGCGGACATCCTTTACGGGACAGCTTCTGAATTTGGCTTCGACTACTTGCGCGACAATTCGATGGCGCAGAGCAAGGAAGACCAATGCCAGCGCGGACATTACTTTGCCATCGTCGACGAGATCGACTCGATCCTGATCGATGAAGCGCGCACCCCGCTCATCATTTCCGGCCCCTCCGCGGTCTCGCGCCAGATGTACGACACACTTAAAGACGACGTCGCCCATCTCGTCCGCCATCAGAGAGACCTGTGCAACAAGCTCGCCACCGACGCCCGCAAAGTCCTTGAAAAACTGGGAAGCCTCGAAGAAGTGCCCCAGGAACGCAAGCTGACCAAAGAACAAGAGAACGAAGAAAAGGAAGCCCTGCGCAAACTATGGCTCGTCGGCAAAGGGACCCCCCAGAACAAAATTCTCAAAAGGATCCGCGAGAACCCCACCTTAAGAGCGCAAATTGAAAAATGGGACATTCCTGTCCCTGCATGCCGGAGCTCGACCCCCGGCCTTGACGACAGGCGTTCGAGAATGGGATTGTGTGTGCCGAATGAGCCATGGAGGCCGTGCAGCGAATCGACGAGGACGCGCACGGTGACGCCACGCGCTGCCGCGGCAGCTAGCGCCGCCTCCACGGAGTGTCCGACGTCATCATCGAGCGCCATGTACACCTGGAAGTGCACGCGCTGACGGCTGGTATTGATCGCCGACAACAGCCAGGCACGTGCCTTCGGGTTGTCCAGCTCGACTTCAATTCTGTTGCCGTCGATGGACTCGCTGCCTGTCGTGATATTCAGCCGCTCGGCAAGCGATGCGCGGCCCTGGTGGTGCAGTCGGCGCAGCCGACCGCCGCGAGCTCCTCTGGACGTACAGCGGCGAACCCTTGTGTCGCCGGCTTGTGCGGTCCCCGATACACGACCGCCGCGACTGGGAATCCATCGGCTCGCATCCGGGCCGCCGCGCGCGCGAGCCGTACGGCGTCGGCGAGCGCAGGCACGTCGAGCGCCTCGCCCTCACCGAGCACAGCACCGGCATCGATGACGTGGGGTGGAAGGCCGGCGGCGCGGAGCTTCGCGCGCAGCGATGCACAGCTCCGCATCGACCGCACACGCACGCCGACGGCATCGGCCCAGGGCACTCGGCGAATCAGCGACAGGCTCCTTCTCCCAGGTCGGCATCGAACAGGATGAGTGTCCTCGAGTTCCGCGTAGGACCGCGGACACGCCCTCCGACCAGCGCAGGGCATCGACCTGGCCCGCCGCTCAGGCGCAACACCCCCAGCGTCGCACTCCAGGGCAGCTCGCTGTCGCGATCAGCAGCCGCGCCGCACCTCTCCCGCGCACGCACGAATGCCACCTCCTGGTCAGCAATGGGCGTGCGGTGTCCGACACCCATGGCGTACTCGAGACGCGCGCGAATCAGCGCACCGTCGTCAATCAGGTCCGGCACGTCGATCGTTCGTTCCCACTCGCGTCCTGAGTGCCGAAGGGGAGGAAGAATCAACATGGGCGGCCCTGATTTGGCGCCTAGAGAGACGATGGGCGGAAAGCGCGGCAGTACGACGAGATCGACTCCCTCTCGGAACTGTGGGTCGAGCAGTTGTCGCAACGGCTGACCAGAACCGATCAGGTCCACATCCGGCGCGATACCCGATACTTCGCGCAGCCGGAGCAGGTCCTCGGACGAGAGCGGTTCGGCCGACAGGAGCACGGCTCGATCGAGCGGGCCGGCGTGGTCCCGGAGGAATTGCGCGACCGCCAAGCGCCCTCGCGCGCTCAGGCCCACGCACAGCATGCGGGTGCCGCTCTCGGGGTCAAGCGACGCCGGCGTGGAGCGAATGCACAACACTGGCACAGAACTCCGCTTCCGCAGCTCCACGATCACAGACAACGAGCGGAGCGGCAGGGAAGCAACAACAACAAGGTCGATCGCGGAGGTGGCGACAGCGTCGGCCAGTGCATCCGCCGTCAGTTCGGACGCAAGTGCCACGTCGACCGTGGCTGCCGTCTGGTCCGCGCCGTCGCGCAGCTCGCTCGAGGGCGCGATGCGCGGCATCGCTAAGATCGGGCGGTGCAGCCGGAGCCAACCAAGCGAACTGGCGCGCCGGCTGCTGCACGATGACCATGACCTGCGTTGCCGAAGGGGCGAACCGGCGGATCGCGGCGAATGTTGCCTGAGTATCGACGCCGGCCTCCGCGACCACTAGGATGCGCTGGTAATTCATCGCCTTGTTCCCATCGTGTCACAGAGCCCCAACCAGGTCAAAAGCCACTGTCGCCACGTCAGACGCATCCGAGCGTGTTGCGAATTGCCATGCGCTCCAGCGCGCCGCTGCGGGGATCGACCACGTGCGCCTCCACTGAGGTCAAGCTCCCGTCGTCGTCAATCTCGTACAGGTTGTACCCCGCCCGCACCGAGCTGTCAGGATGATCGAGGGCGGCCCCACTTGCGCCGATCACCGCGAGTTCGCCTGAAGGCGTCCTGAGCGCGCAGCGTACACGGACGTGAAGGTGGCCGAAGAGTACGAGTCCTCGAGTGATTCCGGCGAACGCCCGCCGCAACGCCACGGCGTCGACGAGCCCGTCACGGAGTTGCACGAGTCGCGGCCGTGTGTCGATTGGCGGATGATGAATCAGCACAATTGGTGTACGTCGTTGCACTTCGGGATGTGCGAGCACCTTCTCGAACGCCTCGAGCTGCGCATGACCGATGTAACCGGCGGCAACGAACGGCGGTTGTGGCACGCCGCTCGATAGCGCGACAATCGCCACGCCGGGGCGCAACTTGACACAGGGATAGCGCCCAACTGGCAGATCCTGAGCGAGCTCCGGAAGGTCGCTCTGATTGAACCGACCGAAGTGCTGCGGAAAACGATGGTCGCGAAGCGTCGACGTTAGATAGATGTCGTGGTTGCCGGGCACGACCGTCACCTCCGTCCGCCGAGAGGCCTCGTCGAGCAGCGCAGCTGCCTCTTCGTACTCGTGCTCGAGCGACAGGTTGGTGATATCGCCCGTGACGACGAGCTGATCCGCCTGCGCAGCAGCGGCCGAGAGTACGGCGAGCAGGTAGTCGCGGCGGTGTACGCGGCCTCGGTGTAGAACGAGATTCGCGTAACCCGTCATCCGCTTATTGAAGATGATGCGCCGCCAGTGCGCGGCCGTGCGCGAGAGGATGTGCAGGTCCGAGATATGAGCGATACGGATCAACGGTGATTCACGTGACGGCGCGGAATGGTCTCACGCCAGCGTTCAGGTCGGTGCCCCGCACAGGGTTCCGCCGCCGTGCGAGGACATCCGACGCCTCGCATCAGGCGCCTGGAGCGCGGACCTTCGTCACTTCCCACGCCTGATTGAGTATAGCCCCCGGCCACGTCGCGCGGCTGTACGCCATGAAAGCGTAATAGGCCCACCATATACTCGACCTGCCGCTTACAAGACCAATTCGGATTCCACTTCATACCGCTCCCGAATCGTGTTCACCAGCTCGACCTCCAGGTTCTCAACGTATCCGACCCGATATCGCTGCTCCACCTTGCGAACGTCCGATGCGAGAGGATGATCGTGGAACCCATCGGCAATCCACCGCGAAAAGTCTCCACGGCGTGCATGTCCGCCCAGCACTCCAGGCGGGACGCTCTCCAGAGACGAGACAAACTCCTGTAACGTTCTGCTTGGAGGGCCCACCGGCTTGCCATCCGCGGTGAACACGAATTCACTCCCACTTTGCATTGGCACATCCAGATATTTGGACCTGTGGCGAACATGCGCGGTCAATCGAGTTCCCAAGGAGAACCGCTGCAACTTCCCTGAAGCCTCTGGCGCCTTGGGCAAAAGGACCGCTTCGCCGTCGGCCAATCCTGCCAGCGTAGCGCTCCAGTCGCCAGAGCCGTTGCCACACATTGTCTGCATCGCCTGGACCTCTTGACGATTCGAAATGCGCGTGCAGCAGATCACTTCCATAGCTCGGCGGACATCTGCGTGAAGATCGGAGGGCCGGTAAGTGACCAGTGTGTATCCACCCAGGTCAAGGTCCAGCAGCTCTTTGACGTTCGGTTCATTGAGGAAGTAATGCGCTTCATCCACTACGATCCTGTGAGGCAGACCGGTGCTCCGCCTGAGAGACGCGAGCATCGGCAAGAGGGTTTTCAGATAGGCGACTTTCTCCTTGTACTGCACGTGGGAAAGATTGATCACGACGCTCATGTCCGGATGCCGGAGCATCCGGGCTACATCGGGCAGCGAGGGTAGCGGGTCGTCGCCTCCGCATGCAAGGACGCGGGGTAGAG
>CAWESW010000080.1:0-14729 GCA_963811735.1 uncultured Verrucomicrobiae bacterium
AAGCCAAAAGATCCGTTTAGCTGTTTTTTAACAAATTTCAAGGGCAGGCAGTTGCTCCGATACTTCGACACCCTTGGTTATCGTTAATCTCGTTATCGGTTAGAGTAAGGATTAATTGGCCGCAGCAAGCAGGTTATCACCCTTTTTGGGCTCGGGTTAATAAATGAGGCACGTGGGGTGTCGAAAAACGTTAGTCCCATAAAAGCCATAATCGCTCTGAATAAGAAGGGAGTCACATCCATCTTTAACATCCTGTGCCTGACATTAGGACAGAAGGAACTAAATGATCTGCTTTTAAGGTATAGGTTTTATTCGGTACGATTTCGACCCAGTTGGTGTGAAAATCTGGATCCCCTTCGCCCTTTGACCATGCGAGTACTCTAAAATACTCAGCCTTTTTAGGAATGCTTAAACTGATCTTCCCCGATTGGGTGAGAACTTGCATCGTGTCTGGATTCAATTTTAACCCATGGAGCAATGCGTTATTCCCCTCGTCAACTTCTTTAGCAGAGGTTGCCCATTGAACCGCAATCTTTGATTTCTGATTTTTAGAAGGATAGGGTGTCTGATTCTCAAGCACGAGATTTTCAGCAAATCCTGTTGCAGATACGACTATCAGCCAGAGAAAAAACAACATGGTCTTTTTCATTGATCACCTAGTGTTATTCAAGTGTTATCCCTTCTTGAGGGGTGCATGGAGCATCTCTATTGACCGTTGGAGCTTTGAGTGGAAAAGTCCCTTCGGAACAAAGTGTGGATATTTTACCAATCCCTTTGAATGGCTCTTTCGGAATGTGCACTGTGACGTTTTTGATGACATTGACGGCTTCGGCAATCTCGAAATCGCCTACCATGCTCAGGAATTGATAGCTCTCCTCAGGCGAGAGGCCTTGCGTGCGCACTAAAAAGTCAATGGCGTTTCGGGATGCAAGCTTCATCGCCTCAAAAAGATCCACGTTCAAGCCCACAATCATCCAATGCGTGGAGTTTTCGATGATCGGCCAACTAAACGCGTTCCCACCTTTTCTTTTTGTTTTGTCGAGCACTCCCTCTGCTTTAAGGTCTTTCCTGACGATAAATTGCAGAGTAATCCCTTCATATGAAGTCTCTAAGGCTGTGATATCAATCTCGCCGTTGCTCTGCATAGCGTGCGAATCCCCAGTCCAGACGAGAGCTCCTTTTTGGAAGACGGGGAGGAAAAGGATGGAACCCGATTGCAGCTCGGGCTGATCCAAATTGCCGCCAAAAGGTCCGGGTGGAACAGAATTAAACTGCCCGGTCACGGGCTGTCCCATTTGAGTCTGTATATTGACGGGCCATCCTTCTGGCCAGTCAAGTGGAGGGGCTACAGCTAATATGCCTGGAAAAGGCTTCAGCTGCAAGCACACCCCTTTTGTGAATTCGGTCGTGTTGTTCTTTTTGTCGAATTTAAAATATTTGATTCTTGGCTTGGTAAATTCCGATAAAATCCCCTGTGTAGGGCTTAAGAAATTATATCCCCAGTCATTCAGTTTAATATCGAGAACGCGAATCTCTAGGACATCTCCAGGCTCGGCTCCATCGATGTAAACAGGTCCTGTCAGTGTGTGCATGCCGCGCCTTTTCTGAATGTCATGCGCCACATAAAATTTTGCCACATCTGCAGGAGTTGTTTTATTGAAGACCATTTCATGGAGACAGCTATTCCACGTTTCCATTGAGACCGTGTCGCCCGAACGAATTTTTACCACCGGCTGTTTATTGAGAGTAAAAAGCCCCAGCGTTGTCGTTTCCGATGTTGCAGGAACTCTGTATGTTTCTCCCATGAGTGAAGCAGTATGCAATGCGACTACGAGTAATGAGAAAATTTTTATGTTTTTCAGCATTTCCACTCCGATTAAATAAAATTTATATGTAATATTTAGCCGAAGGAAATGCAAGATAAAAAATTACAGCTTGAGTAGACATTCTCTATAATAATCACATCGTTAGAAGAGAACGGTCAGTCTACCTGTCAAGGCACAGACATTAGATTTTGTGGGATGTGCTCCGGGATTTGGAATGTAGCTGAACACGGGTTGAAAGTAGATGGACTTGTAAACTTGTGCTTGATAATAGCCCTGGAACATGAATTCTGAATATCTTGAAAAAGTATGAGAGTTCAGGCGAGACCATGAAACGCCCATGCCAAAAGAGTCATCCGGACGTTTCGGAATTAACGCAAATGCGGTAAGTCCCATCCCTGCGAAAAGATTCATGGGAAGCGTTCTGGAATTGTTCCAGCCGAATTGGAAAAATCCGGAAACATTACCTTTGTTCTCTTTCTGAGAATCTTTTATCCAAAGGGCTTGTGAGCCAAAAGCATAGACTCCGCCAGTTCCATTTTCTCGTTGTGTGCCAGCCTTTAAAAGTCCGCTTTGATACCATCCCCCAAGCGCTACGATGCCGGGTTTAGGAGTCGTCCAGCCATATCCCCCTTCTATGATAGAAAAATAGTAGCCATTAAAATGAGGGCCCGTGAGTCCTGTTTGAACCCCCCTTGCTAAGTTGCCGTCATAAACACCGATATTGATATAGGCTTGTTTCACAGGGGCTATGGTGGCAACAATGCCATACACAGAGTTATAATAACCTCCGATGGCCCCTAATAACGTTGTGTTGACAAAGATAGGCGTATAGATCAATCCACTCACAGAGGGAATGGAAGTCGCCGGATTTTCTTTAGGGACGGGTTTGGATACGTTGTTAAAGTGATATGTCGGAACTGTTTTTCCTATGCGCACACTCAGCTTGTGATCCAGAAATTGTTGAAGTATCCAGATTTGGTAAAGTTCTGATCGATTCAGGGGAGGTGCACCCGGTAAGCTGTTATATCCCTGAACAACGCCTGCATCGGCATTTGTAGGTTGTCCATTAAATTGAAGAAACTCTGCGCCAAAAAAACCGTTATTCCATCCAACGGCTTTTTGCATGTCTATGTAGAGATCAAGTATAAGCAGGCTGTTGCCCGTCCAACGTCTATTATCATGTGTTCCATCGCCTCCGCTCAAGAGCGCATTATAATCCCCCATCCATAGTCCGCCGAGTCGAATGCCGGTGCGTTTTGGAATCTGTAGTAACTTGCCAAGCTCTCCAGTACCAGTGAGAATATTGACAGCGCCAGGGTTTCCGCTAATTCCATAGCCTGGTTCATCTCCATGGGTGAAAGTCGTCCCAATAAGGAGAGAAAATAGGATGAATATCAGCTGTACACGGACCATGAGACTATCCCTCTAAGAAGCTGTGCAAAATTCAGTTTCGTCGATTTTCGGGTTCTTTTGAACCGATTTTCGAGATTGTTTGAGCAAACCCCAATCGGGCTGGAATATACTGCGCCCACGCAAGTTGCGTGGGTGTAGTATACTTTTTTTATCATTTAGGGACATGCCCTATTGAATGCTGGCCGGTAGAAGGGGGATTCCAGTACTTTGTATTGACCCCTAATTAGAATATCATCTATAATTACGATTATGAAGACAAAAAACTCTCTTCTTATCTCCGTTTTTTCTCATCTTTTTCGGGGTTCTCCCCGTAGCTAGTCCTTTTTTCATTTTTTTTATCTATCAATTTATAAATTAAGTTTTTTAGGAGATATTTATGTCTGTTAAAACAGATGTTTCTTTTCATTTATTCCCGTCTGATAAGGGTTATACTTTAACTGTGGGCTTTCCTTCCCTGGGAACCCAAAAAGAAATTCCCTTTACTGTAAGCCAGTGTCCTCAAAAGGGCGCTACCATTGATCTCTATTCTCAAAATGGAAAAATAGCAGGGGGCCACCCTTTAAGCTTTTTTCAAAATAGAGATGTAAAAGCGATTAAGAGCGCAGTCAGCCTGCCCTTGCCTAAGCATGAGGGTGAGATGCAAACGCTCTTCGTTCTAGATCTTAAAGATCAGAACGGCCTTTATGGAGACGTGGAGTCGATTCGGCGAAGTTGAGAAAACGGCCCTTGCGTTTTTTAAAGCTGAAATAGCCTATGAGCATTCTGGATCACCCAATAGCATCAAAAAGCTATTTTCTCAGCATGATCGCCATCTTGATTACATTATTTTGGAAGGGTCTCTAAAAGCAGATCTTTTAGGACTGCAGATCTTTTCAGAAGAAGAGGCCGATTTTTTACAAACGGACCCTGTCGGCAAACTCGGATTTTGCCAGTGCGCTGAATTTTTTATGAATGGCTTTAAGCTGGGCCATACAGCTCTGGGTCTTTCCGTTCACAAGTATGTTGTCCCGATTCATTCCAATAAACTGTTTGAACCTCTTTCAAACAGTGTCGTTTATTATCCTAAAAGCTATCAAAAGCTCTATGCTCTTGCCAGCCCGATCGCCAAGTGCTTTCAGAATTGCTTTTCCATCGAGGGAAGTAAAACTTCCGGGATCACTCTTTGGGATGTGACTTACAACGGGGGTGGGGTATGAATCTCACCTACTTTCTTGCAGAAGCGTGTCAAAACACCTTTGTATTTTTTGATTGCATCGAAGTTCCTCCGGATTGCCTTTTTTGGAAGCGTGCGCATGCAGCTCTTCTCAAAGAGGGACGCGATGATGCGATCATTCTCACATTAGAGAGTAAGGGGATAACGGCTCTTTGTGTCAAAATGCATGTCCTTGGAGTGGATGGAAAATTCGGGGAATTTTGCGGCAACGGCGCAAGAAGCGCTGCCGCTTATCTATTTTCACACTATCCCGAGTACAAGGAGTTCTTTATTGTAACCAGGAGGGGAACTTTTCCCCTCCTTTCTTTAGGGAAGGGGATTTATGCAGTCCATCTTCCTAAAGTGCAATTCTCTAAAAGCAAAGTGAGCTCAATCCCTTATGGGGAAATTTTAGAACCTCACCTTGCCCTTGAAAAAAGCCTATCGGATCACGATCTCTGCAGCATTGGCTCTCACCTTAATCAAAAGAAAGCCCTTTATCCGGAAGGGATTAATGTCAATGCATGGGAAGTTTTAAATCCCAACTTGATTGCTGTAAAAACTTATGAAAGAGGGGTGCAGCGATTAACCAAATCGTGCGGCACAGGATCTTCTGTTTGCGCCTCTCTTTATTTAAAAGAGGAAGGAAGGGTGTTTGTCAAAACACCGGGCGGCCCTCTTCTCATCCGCGTCCAAAAAGAACATCTTGAACTCATCGGACCAGCTCAACTTACTTTCAACCCCATTGTCTTGGAATAAACCATGAATAAAAAAATCTCCTTTATCTCTCTCATTCTTTTGATCATTGGATCGATTGATAACATCAGAAACCTTCCCTCTTCCGCCCTTTTTGGAAGTTCCTCGATCTTTTTTTTCCTTTTTGGGGCTGTTCTTTTTTTAATCCCAACGGCTCTTGTCGCCGCAGAACTGGCTTCTGCATTTCCACAAGGCGGCGGCGTCTATCATTGGATGAAGCGCGCCCTTGGAGAGAAAATGGGTGTTTGCGCCGTCTGGCTCCAGTGGATTAACACAATGGTTTGGTATCCCACGATCCTCTCTTTTATTGCGGGGAGCATCGCATACCTGATCAACCCGGCTCTTGCCGCATCGCCTCTCTACATCCTCTGTGTTGTCGTTGTTCTCTTTTGGACATTGACCGGGATTAATTTCTTTGGCATTCGCACCTCGGCCAGAGTGAATAGTCTGTGCGGCCTTATAGGGACAATCTTTCCTTTGCTGCTTTTGATAGGACTGGGTGCTTTTTGGGTGATCAGAGGCGAGCCGCTTCAGATCAACTTCACCTCCGCTGAGATTCTTCCTTCTTTGGAGACAAGTGCAACGTGGGTCTCTTTAATCTCTGTCATGGCCTCTTTTTTGGGCATGGAGCTTTGCGGGGTGCACGTCAATGAGATTGAACGTCCTAATAGGAACTTTCCTAAAGCTGTCCTGATCGCTGCTGCGTTTATTCTCTTTTCCATGCTGTTTGGATCGCTCGCGATTGCCCTTATTTTACCGAAAGGGGATATCAATCTAGTCTCAGGGGTTCTGCAAGTCTTTTCAAGTCTATTTGCTCATTTGCATCTAAGCTGGTGCACTCCGTTCTTAGCCCTGCTGATTATCATTGGAAGTATTGGCAACATGGTCAATTGGCTGATCTCTCCTGCTAAAGGGCTATTCTTTGCTTCTAAAGATGGTTTCTTACCTCCGTTTCTAACAAAGACGAATCGATTTGGAGCGCCTTCGCGCATATTGATCATCCAAGCGATTTTAGTCTCTGTGTTCGCAAGCTTTTTGTTCCTCGTCCCTAGTATCAATGCCTTTTACTGGTTTTTGACAGCTTTATCGACAGGACTTTACATGATGATGTATATCCTTCTATTCATGGGAGCTCTTAAGCTCCATTATTCGTATAAGGAAAGGCCTAGTTCCTTTAAGATACCTTTCGGAACTGTGGGTATTTGGGTGATTAGTTCCCTTGGCCTAATAGGGTGTTTGGTCACATTAGTGATAGGATTTCTGTCTCCGGAAGCGCTCATGATCCAATCAAAAGCGCGCTATGCTGCTCTCATTGGCTGCGGTAATTTAATCATGATCGCTCCGGTTTTTCTATTCTTTCTCTATAAAAAAAGAAAAAAAGCAAAAGAGGAAATGGAAAAACTTTGCTTTAGAGACTGTTAACGAATTCAGCTTGGATCGATATTCGGGTTTTTTTGAGCTGCTTTGTTTTGTGTGGTCGGATAAGAATGTCACGGTGTACTATGCTGCTTCCGGTTTGTTAATTGTGAGATACCTATGAAGTTCTTAGGCATAAACAATGCTCAACTCGTATTTCTGGAGCCTCCAATAAATTTTCTTCCTAAAATGGAAGTTGTCGGGTGTTTTATCGCCGTGAAAGACCAATTTTTATTTTTGAAGCAGCAACCTAATGATTCTGAGGCAAATACCTGGGGTGTTCCTGGGGGAAAAATCGGAAAAACAGAAAATGCGGAAAGCTGCAGCGTGCGCGAGGTCTATGAAGAAACAGGCATAGACCTGGCGGGGAATTCTCCGCGCTTTCTTGGCAAAGTCTTCATCCGCTATCCTGAAATGGATTTTATCTATTGGATGTACGAAGCCCGCTTAGAGAACTTTCCCACAGCGATCGTCATCGATCCTGCCGAACATACGGAATACCGTTGGATGACTTTGCAAGAAGCTCTTGCTCTGCCTTTGATTCGCGGTGAGGATGAATGTATTCATTACATCTATGGCGATACTCTGCCTCAAGCCGCGCTTTAGGCATTGATCAAGTCTTCATTTGACGTGAAACCCCATCCCTCCCATGTCCAAAGTCGAGTCATTGTAATACAATCGTCAGAGACGAACTCTGTACCCCGGCGCCATTCATCGATGAAACGGTGTACGTATCGGGGGAGCGTTTATTTCGGTTGTGATCTGCATAAATATAGGGGCCCAATGAGGGGATAGTCGCAAGCAGTTGTCCATTTCTCGTGATGATGTAGCTCGTGATCGTGGGATCATCGGCGGGGGCCCACGTCAACTCGTGGATCCGGTCCGTCTGACCTATATACTTGTTGTTAATCACACTGCCGGAGAGCGCTTGCGGAGGCAACGGCGTCAGGCTCAGAGGAGAGGCAAAAATATTCTCCTCCTCTGCGCCGGTATCTGTGCTTACGATCGTCTCCGGCTCTTCCCAGGCTGCCTGTGTAAAAAAAGCATTAAGAATCTGGTTAGTACTGCCACTGTTCACCGGCCAAATTGCATAGACATTGCCGCTAGGATCAATGGCGTCCTTTGGCTGTATGTTGGTCCGTGCGGAGTGAGTCGTGGAAATGGTTTGTGGAGCTCCCCAGGCAGTGCCATTGTAATTGATAACGAAGACATCATTGGTACGTGCGTCTAGCAAGACAGCTGCTGCATCACCGGATGGCGATACAGCAATCACAGGCTGATAATTGCCGTTTACATTCGAATAAAGAGTCATGGGAGATGTCCAGGAAGCACCATTAAAGGTCGCCGCTTCCAAAGTGGAAGGGCTATTGCCCGATAGCCAGATTGCCTGGATACTTCCTAAATTGTCCATGCCTACTGAAGGATTGAAGTTGCGAGTTCCCGTAGAGATCATCGTTGGACTTCCCCAGATTGCCCCATTGAAAAATGAGGTTTCAATCGAACCGGACGTGGTTGTCCACATGGCATCCGCCAGCCCCGCAGAATTTATGGCAGCAACCACTTTGCCGTTCACATTATTAGAGGAGATTTCCTGAGGAGCTCCCCAATAGCTATTGCCGTTAAAAAGGGCGACGTTTGCAATCTGCGTTGAGTCGGAATATCCCAAAATGGCCAGCCCTACATTATTCATGGCTAGAGTGGGCGCAGAAGACACATTGGTGAAGGCAGTAACCACAGGAGACCAAACAGACCCATTGTAAACGGCTGATTTAATCTCATTGGTCGATGTATTCAACCATACGGAAACTGCATTACCTGCCACGCACATGGCAACAAGAGGGGATGTCAAAGTATCTCTAGGAGAGTTGGAAATGATTTGCACGGGTTGCCAAGAGCCATTGCTGAAAACAGAGGCATTAATGACGTTATTGTCAATCCACACGGCCACGGCGTTATTCGCTCCACTGGCCGAAATTTGAGGCTCAGAGGCGGTCCAGCTTGTGCTCAACTGGACGGGAGGCGAGGACCAGTAAGCCGCTTGTATTTGACAATAGCCAAACAGGATCGCAAACGAAATGTAGGTAAATGGCAAAACATTCAAAACGCACCTCTCGGTGAAGCTTTTAACCTATGCCGGCTTCCATCACAAATGGGCGTTCCCGCTTCGATGTTGGCCTACCTTTTAAAATTTAACGAGTGTGAATGATGAATTTTTAAATGCCAACGGTTTTTATGAAAATTAAGTTTACTCGGGTATCCGAATTTAGGAGGTCCCGATCGATCCACGTGCTTTTTCTTATTGACCTAATATTCAGTCTTTTAAGTCTAAATTATTATGTAAGTTGTTTGAATTTAGTTTCTTATGTTTAGCCTAGAATTATCCAGAATACCCATTAAAAGTGGGTATTTTGACTCAAAAATTATTAAATTTCGCTAATATTCCCATTAAAAATGGGAATTCTGGTAATATATAGAAAAAGAGGCAAAGGTCGCGATGAGGGACATACTAAGAACTATTGAAACGCCATACATCGATGCTCAGACACTTTTGAGTCTTCTTGGGGATTATCGCAAACCTCGAGAATGCATTTTGCGCATGGTAAAAAATCAAGAGCTCATTCGATTGAAAAATGGCTTTTATCTGATCGCGGATAAAATTAGGCAAGGGTCAAACCAAGTTATCCCCTACGAGCAAGTCGCAAACCTGTTGTATGGTCCCTCTTATGTCAGCCTTGAGTGGGCTTTATCCTTCTATGGAATGATTCCTGAACGTGTGCATACTGTAACGAGTATGACGCTGGGAAGAAATAAAGAATACCACACTTCTATAGGGGATTTTGCCTACTATAAGCTGTCTCCCGATAGTTATTCAATTGGGATTACACAAAAAAAAGCGTCTGATTTTGTAGGAGGGTTCTTGATGGCAAGCCCTGAAAAGGCATTAGCAGACTTGGTGTTTAAAAGTTGCAAAGGGTTGGATAAAGACCAACTGAAACAGGAGTTGTTGGAATCAAAACGGATGGATCGCGATTCCTTTCATCAATTAAACAAGACCTTGCTAGTGGAAATTGCAAAAACTTACCAGGCAAAAAGCGTGAATTATTTAGTCGATTTAATAGGGGTGATATGACTTTTGATCTAAGTATTAAACAGATGTTAGATAGTTATACAGATAAAATGCCGCAAATCGATAAGTTACGAGAAATTTTACAACAGACAGCATTACTAGGGTTGGCCCGCCATCATTTTTTCGAGCACGCGGTTTTTTATGGGGGAACGGCATTAAGAATTCTTTATGGGTTAAATCGCTATAGCGAGGATCTTGATTTTTCTCTTCTTAAGCCTAATCCAGATTTTAACTTTGCTCCATTTCTAGAAGGAATGCATCGTGAATTAGAGGCGATGGGTTTTCAACTTGATATTGCTGTACGAAAAAAGAATTCTGAATCAGGAATCTGGTCTGCTTTTTTAAAGGCTGATACTTATTCATTGTTATTATCTATGCAAGAAAAAGCAAAAGGAATTCACCCTGAGCAGAAAATTCAGATCAAATTAGAGATTGATACAGAGCCTCCATTATCCCACTTACCGCTTGAAAGCAAATTGGTTAAGAATCCGGTCCCTTTTTATGTGCCAACTTATGCCATCGTCGACCTTTTTGCTGGAAAAATGCATGCGGTTCTCTGTCGAAAATGGCAAAAAAGGATCAAAGGTCGGGATTGGTATGATTTGATCTGGTATATTCAAAGTGGCATTCCTGTGAATCTATCTCATTTGAGGGAGAGGATGCGGCAAACGAAACACCTCCAGCCTGAAGAAATATTCGGAAAAAAGGAATTGCTCGAACGCTTACACAAGAAAATTGATGAGATTGACTGGGAATTGGCCAAGTCTGATGTTGCTCCCTTCATCGCAGATAAACCCAGTCTAGATATCTGGTCGAGCCAATTTTTTCATGATTTTATTACTCATTTGCGATGTGTAGATGATTCGGTCCAGATTTAGCGAGAATTGAACTCAGAGGTTAGAAATAGAAGTTGACAGTGGTAACCCAGTCTGCGAATGCGGGAGTATTGCAGCCGGCTACTGTGAACCACATGCCGCTAATCACTCCGATGTGAGTACTCCAGTCATTTTCTATCTCAGGTGCGAGGCTCCATTGTTCCAAGGAAGGGGCTTGCATGGAACTCTCGGTTTTCCCTTTAAAACGCTGCTTCTTAGAGTATGTTCTTCTCCGATTCAGAATCAGTCTGTAATCCATCAGTAAGTTTTGGAGAAGATGTTTTTGATTACTTATGGAGAAAAGATGTACAATTCTATACTTTGGGAAAAAACGATGAAAAAATACGTCTTTAAACCATACAACAGGATTTTCCCGGAACTTTTTGAGAAAGAAAAGCACAGAATTGTCTCTCATGTCAAACTGGCTTTGTCAATTGAGCATGTGGGAAGTACTGCGATCCCGAATTTGGGCGGGAAAGGGATCATCGATATCGCTATCGCTGTCGACAAACAGGACATGGAGTCAGTATCAGAGCAGCTTCAAATTCTGGGTTATGAATATAGGCCGAGGTATAGCACCCCTGATCGATTTTATTATATCATCTACTTGCCGGATCCTGAAGAGGAAACGAGAAGGTATCACGTCCATTTGACCTACCCCGAAAGCAACGATTGGAAAGAGTTCATCGCGTTCAGAGATTACCTTAGGAGTCATCCAGACGAGGTTGAAGAGTATGCAGAAATGAAGAGACAAGCTGCCTTAGAGGCGAATCATGAGGGCGAGCGGTACCGAAAGCTAAAGGAACCCATGTTTAAGAAAATCCGCTCAATGATGGAGAATAAATGATCATCGACGCTCACTTACCTCAAGATCGACAAGCAACTGTTCAAGAAGTATCGAGTAGGGAGATAAAAATGGAAAAAATAAGCGCTGTGTCGGAATGGTTGTCCTATGTCAACCAGAAACTGGCCACTCATAAAACCGGAAAATTCACTGCCAGGGATAAGTTTGACAAACCTGTTATCCTCGAATGGAAGATCACTGATATCCAATCACCCGATCTGGCCGCCTTCAAAAAAAGCATCTGTGATCTTGCCTGTCAGGCGCTAACTCCAATCGAAGTGCAATTCCTCAAGGCACATCCCCATGCCGTTTCAGAAGAACTTTTCTTAAAGTCCTGTGCGCCATTTTTTGAAAATGGGCTGGAGACTGTGGATTGGGAATCAGTTAAGCAGCAAATAGAATCTACGATGCGACAGTTCTATTTAACCGACCTGTCGCGTTTTGGCGAGGCAGTGATCCGCCCGCTCCTCGATGATGTCTATTTCCTTGTCACAGTTAAAGATGAATCAAGTGAGCAGTTGCTTGGGTTTGCGATGCTAGCCATTACTCCTGCCCTTCCCTATGGCCATGTTAAGCTCATCAACATCGCGCTTATCCCCGAATTAAAAGAGAGCGGCTTAGATCAGTTGCTGATAAGCTCAATCTTTAACATCCTTCCCGAAGTAAAACGTATGTTTATGTTCGTGCGCCCAACAAATGTGAGTGCTCTCGAAACCTATTGCAGTTGGGGATTCACTCAAGATCTCAACCCTGTCCAAGACCCCAATCATAAGGTCAATCTGGAGTATTTGACACTTTTAGAATACAAGGCGGAACAATCGAACCTACTGCAAAAAACTGCCCAAGGTCTGGTCAATTTTGAGCAATAGAGCACTCTTTGATTCACCCTAGTACTCTGTAAAGAAAGTTTTTGCTGTTTGGGCTGCGTCAAAGCCTCGGGGTTCGAAGATCGTAAAAGGGGGTTGTATTGCATTAATACTACCCCCTTTTACGATCTTCGAACCGCGGGAGCTTTCACGCTAGCCGAAACAGTAAAAACTTTCTTTACAGAGTACTAGTAAAAAAGCGGGCAATATTCTCAAATTTCTAGATGATAAAAAAATAATATGGCATTCTCTGCTAAAAATTGAGCTTTAGGTTTTCTCTTTTGACCCTAGCTCTAAACTAGGAAGGGCGGTGTATGCGACTATTTCAATGCAAAATCGGGTTTTGTTCTTAAGAGTTCAGCTTTTGGCCTTTTATGCGCAGGAGCTCTTGGCTCTTTCAATGCGCTGCACGCGGATTCCGCACCTCTTCCATCTTCTTCTGAGTCTGAGGAATATGATCCTGACCTATTTAATAAAGATAAGAGCGTTTATTTCATCAATGCAGAGTTTCTCTATTGGCTTGTGAATGAAGGAGCTGTCGACTATGCCGTAAAAATGGATAATCCTGCTTGGTCCGCAGACAGTAGGCACCTTTGCCATCGGCAATTACCAAAATGCGCATTTTGATTGGGCTCCCGGATTCAGGATTAACTTCGGACATTTCAACGCTCCTCATTATTGGGATGTGTTTGTGCAATATACGTATGTTCCCGCAAGCGGGACCAGGAGAGCTCATGTTCCGAAAGAAGAGAATGAATTTCTCAACGGGACGTGGCCTGAACCTTCTGTCGGAACGGAAACTCCTACGCCTCCGCTCAGCAAAGCAAAATGCCATATTCGATTTGCACTATAACGTGCTTGATTTCCTGTTTACGCGGCGCTTTCACACCAATCCTCATCTTAGGTTCAATGTCTTTGGAGGGATCACCTCTGCTTTGATCTTTCAGAAAATGAAAGTCTTTTATGAAGATTCCGAGGACCAACACTCGCATATCAATAATCGTTGGCGATTTGAAGGAATTGGCTTGCGCCTAGGTCTTAAGATGGATTGGTTCCTAGGATGGAACTTGTTTTTGACCGGTCAGGCTTCTACCGGTATTCTTTCCGGATGGTACAAAAACTCAGCTTTTCAAAATACCTCTGCCAGTATCCCTGGTGCGGATAATTCGCTTCCCTTCCGCAATACGCAGTTTCATGACAACAGGTTGAGCTACACGGCGCAATATATCACTGGCATTTCATGGGAAAAGAGATTTAAAAGTAATCGCACGGAATTGTTTGCCGGCTATGAAATGAATATTTGGACTAATCTGCATGAAATTTACCGCTCAGGATTTTCGCTGCCGACGGAAAGTAAAGACACATTCATCAACAATTCCAATGTGTCTCTGCAGGGATTGACTGTGCGTTTAAATGTCGACTTTTAAAATGGAACCCGAAATGTTTTGGGAGTCATAGGAAATGGTTTTATCTTTAAAGAGCCCCAGTAGCTCTTTTCTCCCTCTTCATAACACACAAGAAGCTGCTCCCCTGGAAGAATTGTTTTCTTGGCAAAATAGATGATTTGCAAGGGAGAGGGGGCAAGGCCTAAGTCATTCGAAGGAATACGCATTAGATGTGCGACGACATTGGGTTTTTCCGAATGGTTAATGAAGCGAGTGAAATTCCCTTTTTTGAGCGCATCGAGATTTATCGAATAGAGACGGCGCGGGTGATAGGAATGATGCTTGTCCAAGCAGAAGTTGCTCTTCTTTTGAGAGATGAATGTCAGCAATCATCTCAAAAACATAGGCAGAGTCATCTTGGCTTTTTTGAGGGTCTAGCGAAACCTCTCCTGCATAAGGGGCGATCACATGCCCTTTAGGAATGGGCTTTGCTTCGGGATGCAAAAAGATGCCATGGCCTAAACCCTGGGGAAGTTTCTTGCACACCAGGTAGTTGGGAAGCCCATGCTTCCGGATTTGTTCAGAAACATTGGCAATTTCCTTCAGATCTTTTTGCGATGCACGCAGGACGCGGATTTTCTGTTTTTTGATTTCTCTGGAAATAATCCCAACGATATCTTGTTCGCCAATCTGGCAAGGTAATTTAAACTTCATCTCTACTTTTCGTTTTTGCTTGTTTCGTTTAATTGTACTTTGCTTTTATTTGTTTGTTAAGCTAATTATAAATATATTTAAATCGCTGAATTTAAGTAATTTAAAGAATCGGATGTATATCGATCCTAGTACACGACAAAAATTGATTTCATATAGAACACTCTAACTGGTTTCAAAAGGGCATAATTATAGACTAACTTGAAACGCAAAGACGCAAAGAATTTTTTTTACTTTGCGCCTTAGCGTCTTTGCGTTTTATAGATATCGATCGTGGAGATTCCTAAACGAGCACGTCCACAAATTCAAGACGGGGAT
>CAWESW010000081.1:0-157902 GCA_963811735.1 uncultured Verrucomicrobiae bacterium
AGCGGCGAAGCTCGCCATGTCCGGCTCGAGCATCGCCAGGTGTTCCCCGAAAACGGAGAGGTGTCGGGCAACCTTCTGGACTCGCCCGGCCGAGACGATCCCGCTCAGGCGTTCGAGGTAGCCGAGGAAGCCGTCCCGCAAAGCCGCGGGGCTGGCCGCAAATCGCCACTCCAGTGGGCGCGGGAGCGGCGCCTCGTCGGGGAACGGTCGAGCACGCCGAGGTGGTAGAGGACGGCACGTGTCGCGTGCAGGCTGGCGCTGAACTGGCGCCACCCCAGGCCGAGGCCTCCGCCGCCTCGGCCAGGGCGGTCAGGTCAGCTTCGGTGAGATCGGCGGAGCGGCCCGCCGGTCTCAAGCAGCAGCCGCATCAGCACCCTGCATGCCGCCACCGTGCGGGTCCGCTCCGCGTAGCCGAGGTTCACGGCGGTCGCCAAGAATCGTTCCACGTCCGCCCAGTGCCGGGTGGTGGGCAGCTCCTGCCAGCACGTGTAGGGGGTGGTGGCGACCAGCCAGTCATAACCGGGGTGCAGCTCCAGATACAGGATCAGCCAGTTGAGGACGACCCGCAGGTTGCGGTCGAGCTTGAGGCGGTCCTCGATCGGCTGGGCTGCCCAGGCGCCCGGGTTCGGCCAGCGGGCCAAGAAGCGGTCGGGCCGACTTCGCGTAGGTCTCGCCGGTGCATCCCCGCTTGGCGAGCCAGGCGGGGAACGAGCCGAGGAGGTCAGGCTCGAGACTCGGCACGTTGGCGAGCGCGGGCAGCGTCATAAGCAGAGCGCAGGTGGCCAGGTGCGAGATGGATGTAGGCCGCGGCGGAGTCGACGTGGTCATGGCCCATGAGCGCCTGGATCACGGCGAGGTCGACGCCCGCCTCGGCCAGCGCGGTGCCGAAGCTGTGGCGCAGCGCATGGGGGTGCCCGGCGGCGACGCCGGCCTTGGCACGGTGGTAGCGGAACACGGTCCGCAACCCCGCCGCGGTGAGCGGCTCGCCACGATGCGGACCCTTGGCGACGACGAACACCCCGCGGTGCTGGTCGTCTCGGGTCGCTCGGCGAGCAGGTAGGTCTGGATGAGCGACGCCACGTCGGGGTCGAAGGGACCCGCCGCTCCTTGTCGCCCTTGCCGATCACTCGCACCCAGCCTCGGCCGATGTCGACGTCACGGACCCGAGCCAGAGCACCTCGGCCGAACGAAGGCCGCTGAACACCATGAGCCCGGCGATGGCGGGGTCCCGATGGGTGCGGAAGCTCCCGATCAAGCCCGCAGCTCGTCACGGTCGAGCGCCCGGGGCAGCCGGCGCGGCTGCGCACGCGTAGGCGCGAGCGCTGAGCGCGGCCGGCCGAGATGGCCGAGCTCACCGGAGCGCTCGCCGCTGGCTCGCCCGGCGGGCCTCCTTCCACGTGGCACCGGGTTCCTCGCGTCGGGTCGAGCATCTCCCGATAGCCGAACAGCCCGGAGATGGCGGCCAGACGCCGGTTGACGGTCGTCGGCGCGTACCCGGCGTTGCGCCCGTCGCGGATCGAGTACACGTTGCCGCCCGGCCTCCCTCGCACCGGCGCAGTGCGGCACGCCGCCAGGTAGCGGACGACCACATCCGTGGTGACGGCCTCCAGTGCGACGTCCTCGGCTAACAAACAGCGGGCAAAGGTCAACAAGTCAAACGCGTAGGCCTCGACCGTCCGCGGCGAGTACGCCCGGTCGACCAGGTAGCCGAGGTAGGAGCTCAGCAGGCCGAACTGCTCGGCCCGCGCCGACAGCCCCAGCACCCGTCCCTGTGCTCACGCGAAGGCCCTCTTGGTCGTGGGACCAGTGTCCCACTCATCTCTCCGAGGGACATATGCTCGCCACCGCCTTAGGCTGTGTTTCTAGTTGTGAACTACCTGTTCACAACCCTGGGGATATCGGGTCCCTTAAACTGCTACTACTAAATATTCGCCCGTGGAGGGCGCCAGCGCAGTGATGCGCTGGAGCTACCCGACGGGACCGTCGACCTCTTCGCTGCTTTGAACATCGGCACGGGCAAAGTCATCGCCGACTGCCGTAAGCGCCACACCAGCGCAGACGTGCTTGCCTTTTCAGGCAGGTGGACCGCTCCGTGCCCCACGGCCTGGCCGTCCACGTCGTGCTGGACGACCTCTCGGCCCACATGGGCGCCGAGGTCGAGGCCTGGCTCGCTCAGAAAAGCCGAGCCCGTTGGCACCTGCACTTCGTGCCCACGAGCTCTAGTGGTTGAACCTCGTGGAGCGCTCGTTCGCCGACTTGACCGAGCGCGGTTACACCGGGAGTTTTTCGCCAGCGTCGGCACGCTCACTGACGCGCTAACTGCCTGGGCCGCCAGCTGGAACGAGGACCCCAAACCCTTCGTCTGGCATAAAGCGGCCGAGGAGATAATCGAGAAGGTCCAACGGGGCAGGGCTGCCCTTCACCAGGTCAATTCCGCGACACGTCACGGCCGAAGCGCATGGCTTCTGTGACTTTGGTGCCGTCGGAGAAACCGATCCGGAGACGGAACGTACCGCCTGCTCCCCGCGGCGCCTCGGGCCTGTGCCCGAGCAGTTCAGTTCGGTCGTGCAGCGGGCCGGAGGTTGGGAGTGGCCAAGGCTCTTGAGCCGCTGGAATTGCGCCGGGTTTTCGGCACCTTCCACGCGATGTGTCACCGGACATGCTCTTGTCTCCTGCCGTCCGGCGTGCCGCCGCCGCTGCGGGCGACAAGCGGCTCGGCCACCACAGCCTGGGGCCGATGTCCATGGCGAGCGCCGGCACGAGGGCCGAACGCACCAGGGTCGTGTCGACGAGGACCCCGAAGGCCACCAGGAACCCCACTTCGGTCAGCGCAATGAGCGGAAGGACGCCGAGCACGGCGAAGGTGGCGGCCAGGACGACACCGGCGGACGTTATGACCGCGCCGGTAACCGCGAGGCCTTTTTGCACTCCGGGAATGGCTCCTTTCGACGCCTCCTCGCGCACCCGGGCCATGAGGAAAATGTTGTAGTCGACGCCCAGGGCGACGAGGAACACGAAGCCAAATATCGGCACCGACGCGTCGAACCCCGGGAAACCGAAGAGGCCGCGGAAGACCACCGAGCTGACGCCCAGTGAGGCCAGGTAGGACAGTAGGACGCTGGCCACCAGGACCAAAGGCGCCACGACGCTCCTCAGGAGCAGGGCTAGCATCACGAGCACCACGGCCAGGACTATGGGGACGATGAGGTTGCGGTCGTGGCCGGCGGCCGCATTGAGGTCGACGTTGGTGGCCGTCTCGCCCCCGATCAGCGCGTGGTCGCCGGCGGCCGCCAGGCGCTCTCGCAGGGTCACGACGGCTTGTGCCGCAGCCCCGCTGGTCGGCGGAGCGGCGAGGGAAACGTCGACCAGGCGCATGGCCCCCAGCACCGCGGGCGCCCCGGCACCGGATACTCCCGGCGTCGACCGAGCGACCGCCGAAGCCGAGGCAACTTCTCCCCTTCCCACGAGCATCGAAGCGGGGGCGGCCTGCCCGGCCGGGAAGTTGGCCACCAGGATGTCCTGGGCTTCGACAGACCCGACGACTCCCCGGAAACCGTTCTGCTGGTTTACGCCCGCCTGGTAGGCGATCAAGCCGGAACAGCAAACCCCGAGGACCAGCACCAGGCTTACCCACACTGCTCTGGGGCGTCGTACCAGCGTCCGGCTGAGCACCCAAAACACTCCCGCCTCCTCGGGGTGGCCTTGGTCGGGATGGGGAACGAAAGGCCACAGGGCACGGCGGCCCACTGCGGCGAGAAGGGCAGGCAGGAAGAGGAGCTGAGCCGCCAGGGCACAGACGATGCCGGCCGCGCACGCCGGGCCGAGAGCGGCGATGTCGGAGAGTTGAGCGACCAGGAGGCACAGGAGCGCCAGTACGACGGTGAAGCCCGACACCGCGATGGCAGGGGCGGCCCGGCCGAGAGCGACGGCCATCGCCTCGTGATGGTCCTCGTGGCGTTGCAGTTCCTCCCGGTACCTGGCCACAAGCAGCAGGGCGTAATCGGTCCCCGCCCCGAAGACGAGCACCGTCAGGATCCCGACCGTCATGCCGTTGACGGTGAAGCCCAGTTTCGCAAGAGCGTAGGCGGCGCCCTGCGACCAGCTGACGGCCATGCCGACGGAGAGGAGCGGCAACAGCCACAGCACCGGGCTGCGGTAGGTCAGCAGGAGCAGGACGGCCACGATGAGCCCGGTGATGACCAGGAGCTTCCCGTCGATCCCGGCGAAGGCGTTGACAGCATCGGCGGCCGAGCCGGCCGGCCCCCCCACGGCCACCTGCAGCTCACTTCGTCCGGGTTCTGTCCCGGCCGGCGCCGCGTGGTTCGACACGATGCCACGTATGGCCTTGACGTCGTTGTCCAGCACCTGGTCTGCGGTCGTAGCCCGGATGGGCACGGAGAACGAGGCCGCCCTGCCGTTGCTCGAAGAACTCGACCGGTCCGGGTGCGCCCGCCCCAGCGAGGCGGGGGAGGGCCGCATCCAGCGAAACTCTCGCTTGGCGCACGACGGCCTTGTCAGCGGGACGGAGACCGCCCGGGCGCTCGTACACCACGACCGCGGGCGTTATCCCCGCGCCATGAGCTTCCTGGTAGTCGAGCACCTCGGTAGAAGCGGCCCCCGAGGGCAGGAAGCTGCTCGGCGAGTTCTTCTCCAGAGGGACCAACTTGCTTGCCAGCGGGCCGGCCAACCCCGCGAGGACGACGCCCACGGCAAGAACGGCCCATTTGGAACGCCGCCCGGTGGCGGTCTTCACGGCCGCTCCCAGAGTTGCCCTCGCGATGGCCGTCAGGCCCATAGGTGCGCCTCGCTTACTCGGGCACCGTGTGCCACGCCCAAGCGAGGAGCACTCAGGCTCCTCCGCGCCGGGTAGTATCTCTTACAGTCTGGCATTGTGCGCAACACTATGTCGATGCCAGGACAATGTGTAAGGTCACGGCCCCGTGCAGGGGCGGATGGCGAGTAACCACGAATGACGAGCTCCTGGTCAGAGGTACTGGACGAGCACCGCTCCCGTCAGCGCGAACAGGTCCTGACCGCGGCCCTGGAGCTCCTCGGCGAGCGCGGCATGGCTGGCCTGACGATGTCCGCCCTGGCCCAGCGGGCGGGCATGTCGCGTGCCACCCTCTACCACTACTTCAGCGACGTCGATGCCGTGCTGGCCGCCTGGGTGGGCGAGGAGATCAAGCGTTCTCTGGCCGCTCTCGTCAGCGAGGCCTCGGCCATTGCCGATCCCCTGGCAAGGCTGGAGTACGTGATCGACGCTCAGGCCCAGTTGTTTGCCAGCCAGCATCATCGGCTGAACGCGGAGCACTTCGAATCTGAAGCCGGTGCGCCGGCCGTCCGGCGAGAGGTTTCGAACCAGATGGCGCCACTGCGGCATTTACTGGCCGCCACCGTGGCCGATGCTCAGCGTTTGGGCATCTTTCGCTCCGACCTCTCTGCCGACCTCGCTGCCGATCTCGTGCTCGGCCTCATCGGGGCTATCCGCCGCCGGCTGGTGGCGGGCAACATGCGGGCCGCCGAGGCGGCCCCGGCGGTGATGGCTTTGGTCCGGGACGGATGGGCCCGTCTTGACGGCACCGCCAGTTGAAGGCCGCCACGGTCCCGATCGGTGCTCTCCTCGCGGGTGCCCTCGGCCAACTCGTCGGTAACCGGCTAGCCCTCCTCCTCGCCGCCGCCTACCTGGCTTGCGGAATCGCCCTCCTCGCCAACCCGAGCCTCAGGTCCTTCGACGCCACCAGATCGGCCGAGCCACCTGCTTACCCTCGATTATTCGCCAGTAGCCAGTGGCGGGGTTTGCTGGGTTTGTGAGCACGATCTGGGCGGGTTCAGGCAGTTCCGATGACCATGGCTGAGCACCGGCTGACGGCTGGTGCCGCTGACGAAAGCGTGCGGAGGGCGGTTGTGGGGCGACCAGCCGCCGATGAGGCGTGAAAGACCAAGCCCTTGTCGGCTGGTCGGTTGGTGAAAGGGCCCGAGAGGGCTGCTCAGGTGCGGAACGACAGTCGGCCGAGGCGGCCGAAAGCGGCGGCGACTTCGGCGGCCCAGGGCCAGGCGGCGTCCAGCCGCAAGATGTTGCGCCGACCGGTGCGCACGAGGTGCCCAGCGACGTGCCAGGCACAGTAGTGGAGACGTTTGGGCTCGCAGCGGGCCAGCTCGCCTGACAAGCACAACCCCTGGGCCCATGCCTGGAGGTCCAGGGCGACGAGGACGACCAGCAACCAGGCGGCGTTGGAGGCAAAGCTGTGGCCGGGGAAACGCAAAAGGCCAGTGGCTTTGGCCTCTTTTATGTGGTCCTCGACCCGGGCATGGCCGCGGTGGCGGGCCTCGAGGTAGACGACGTCGGGCCCCGTGGAGCTGGTTATGAACACCTGGTGGCGCCAGCCGTCGGGGTCGAAGAGGTTGAACTGGGCGCCCACATGGGGTTCTTCGCGCCGGCAGATCGCCCGTGTGCCCGCCGGCCAGGCCGACAGGTCCAAAAAGGCGGTGAGCTCAGCCACCCCGGCGCCTTCACGCTCTTCGAGGTCCTGGGCCACCGGGACCGCCCAAGCGTCGTCGGGGACCTCCAAGATGGCGCGCCGGACGGCCTCGGTGACATCGAAACCGACGGAGAACTCGAGGCCCCTTGCCACGATGGCGTCAACAAAGCCGTGGGCAGCGCCGGCCGAGCCGGCCCGCACCAGCACTTCCACGCCATCTTCAGGGCTGTCGGCCTTGGCCGGCACGGCCAGCTGGGCCGGGGCGACGTCGAGCAGCTCCACGTGGTCGGCCGCGGTGTTGGCCCCCGCTGAACCGGGCCGCAACTTCGCAGCCAGAGCTTCGCTCGTCTCGTCGCAGAACACCAGCAGGGGGTGGTAGCCGAAGCCCTTTTTGTAGGTCGGCGCCGCTTGCTCCTTGTCGCTGTGCAGGTCCACCAGGGTGGCGTCGAAGTCGAGGGTGACCTTGGCCGGGGCCAAGCCCGCTGCCCATACCCTGGCCCGCGAAGCCGCCCTCGCCGCCTGCAAGGCGCTGAGCAGGGCTTTGTCGATGTCGTCGAGCAGGCGCCAGGCCGTCGGCTGTGAAGCGACTTCGCCGAACAGGCCGGGCTGGTCCCGCAACGTCTTCAGGTCCGAGACGCGCTCACCTCCGTCGACCAGGCTGAGCGCCAGGTCCACCAGCACCTCGCCGGGGTCGTGGCGGCGCCTGCCCTTCACGACCGGGCCCAACGCGCCCGTCAGGTCAGTGCCGAGGCCCGAGCGTTCGGCCAGGTCAGCGACCAGCCTGGTACCGGCATGGCTCACCAGCCCTCGCCCGTCAGCGGTCACCTTCACTACAGGCCGGCGGCGGCTACGCTTCACTTTCAAGGTGGTGTCCTCCTGGTGAGGGAGCCAGCTGTGGTAAGCCAAGTTTCCCTTACCAGGAGGGCATTTTCACGGATGCTCAGGTACCCTCAGCCGCCGGCGGGCGAATAGCCGAGGCTAACTGGCGTGCACTCCGCGACTTCACATGAACGGCCCTCGAGCCACTCGTCGACGGCTGCGTCGATGCCCGCCTTGTTCGCCCGGCGCCGAGCCGCAATTTCGGTCCTGCGTTTGTCGACGCCGCGGTTGTACGCGGCGCGTGAGCGGTCCGCCTGGCAAGCGCGGCAGCGGCTCTGGAGAGCCCCGGTCGCTCTGTGCTTGAACGCAAATGCCTCGACCAGCTTGACGATGCCGCAGTCGGCGCACAGTTTCTCGCTCCCGAGGGGGACGTGCTGGCGTTTCGGCAGGACGGGGTTGTCGTCGTCCATTTCGATGACCTCCTTATGTGTGCACGAGAAGGGGCGGGCCCGATCTGGCACGGCACTAGGCCGCGCGCTGTTCCCGGTCCCGGGCTGGTTCCTGCGGTTCACGGCGACAGGCGGCAACTGCAAGTCTGTCGATGACCTCGGTGACTTGTTGGAAGGCGCAGCCGTGGTCGCCTCCCACGACCTGACCTCTCTCACGCACGGGTAAGAGCCCTGCGTACCTGAGAAAAGGCGCCACACCCAGCCCGCCGAGGGCTCCCAGCGCCTGCACGGCGACGAGCCAGGTCTGGGTGGCACCCCAACGGCCGGTGACCTCGAGCGCGTAGCCGTCCAGCCGGGTGAGGAACTCGCCGGGTCCGGCGCCACCGAGGGCCTGGCGCAGCGTGGCGGGACCAATTCCAAGGACGGTAGCGGCAACGGCCGGGACGGGCACTGTTCGGCCCGCAATGCTGAGGTTACCAGCGGTGATGCAGGTGCCCGGAGCAACTACGTCCTGGGGCTGGACGAGACAGGTCAGGACCGTGAATAGAGCGGCCCCGTAGGGTGTGGGGCCTGCGGAGCACCGGCGGAGCCATTGCACGTACTCCCCGGAGGCGATGCTGACTGGTCCTGTACCTGTTTGGACTGTGATGCTCGAGCTGGTCATGGTAGGTACGGTCCGGGGCCATCCGCCCGGGGCAATCGACTATCCGCGACCTCGAGCAACGTCCTCATCTTCTCCGTGATGCGCGCGTGCAGCTCTGTCGTGCTCTGGTGCAGCGCAGCGAGCTCGGTGAGGCCCATATGGTCGATCAGGGGAGGCTCCGGCGGTTCGGGCGGCACGTTGTCTCCGTGCTCCCGGTCGTAGTCGATCTCGTCCAGCACCCCTTTGTAGTGCTTTTCTATGATGCTCTGGCTGTTGCCGGCCTTGCGGGCGCACCACTCCGTCTTCCGGCCGCTGACCAGCCAGTTTGTGATGGCGCAGGCCCGGAGGAGCCGGAACTGGAGGCCGGCGAGGTGCGCCTCGTCCGGCGCCGTGAAGGTCGCCTCTACGCAAGGCTTCCACCACTTCTCCCGCCAGTTCGACAGCTCCATCGGTGCTCCCGACTCCTGGGTGAAGAGGTAGTCGTCCACGCTCATAGCACCTTCGCGATCGAGCCGCTCGAGCAGGCGGCGGAACATAGGGACGTCCGCCGCCTCTACCTCGACATAGCGGACTTCGCCCGCCGGCCGGTGCTTCAGCGGGACCTCTTGGCGCTCGCGCCCTCCGCTGTCGAGAGGCTCGTACACCTCGGCACAGCGGACCACGATCCGCGGCCTGGGCCGGTCGAGGTCCAACCAGTCCCGGCGCATGGCGATCGTCTCCTCGGGACGGAGGGCATAATGCGCGGTGACGACCACCATTTCCACAAAGCGCTCCCCGCTGATGACGCACGGTTTGCCGTCGGCGTCGCGGGCCTCGCGGGTCAGTGCCGCCATTGTCCGGGCGATCCGGTCCACCTGCAGGCGGTTGGCCAGGGTCTTGGTGGTGTAGTTGGGGGATGCGCTGTGGACCACGACGTCGTCGACTTCGGCTTGCCACGCCAGGTAGGGGACCCGCCGGCGCAGGGCGGCGTCGTTCAGCGCTGATTTGACATTGCGGGCGAACTCCTCGATCGTGCGCCCGTCCGCCTCCTCCACCCTCATAAGCGGCACTGGGGGCAGCACCGGCTCGCGCTCTTCGCGCCGGGCGAGCAGCTCCTCTTTTTCCACGGCGGCCGACCACCTCGACGCCGCCGTCCTGTTGGCCCTTCTCGTCCTCAGGTTCGTGACGGCCCGCAGCTCCACCAAGTCGATCAAGTCGGCCGCGCTTAGGCCGAGGTCGGGGTCGTCGAGCCGCAACGAAGCGCCGGGTTGAAGCCCGAGGGCCTCCAGGCGCGGGTCGCCCTCACGGTAGCGGGCGTTGGCGGCCAGGAACTCAAGGTGCCCCTCGTAGCCCTTGGTCGTCCGAGCCCGGCGCCTTTCGTTCCCTCTGGTCTTCTTGTTCGTCCTGAGCCACGCCAGACGCCATCTGGCCAGGTCCTCGACATCGACGATGGGTGCCACCGCCGAGCCCGCCTTGGGCGCACCGGGGCACACTGCTGGCAGCGCGAGGCCCGCGTAGGCGGTCGGTCCCGGGCGCAGCACTGGCAGCGGCTCAGGCAGGGCCGCCGCGGTGCCCCCGGTTGACAGCCCGTTGTCCTCGGCCGGCCCGGTGTCCGGCGACAACCTGGCGCCTGTCGGCACCTCGTGGCCGCCCACGAAGTGGAGCCGGCCCAACGTGGCCAGCGGACTGGCAGGGACCTCCGTGGCCGGCTGGAGCGGGCGGAACCTGTCGTCTGCCTCCCAGTTCTGCTCGTGGGCGACCTGCAGAAGTTTCTGGAACGTAGCGGCCCCCCGCACCGCGTCGTGGCCCTTGAACGTGGCGAACCGGCTGGCGCCGTCGAGGCGGTAGCAGACGAGCGCCTTGGCGACATCACCGGCCGCGTCGGCGGCCAGTTTCCTCCCGGCCTTGTCGAAGAGCTGGACCGACGACGACGCCGACCAGCGCCGTCCCGGCTCCCGCCTGGACGCCGGGCTCATGGCCGCCTCCCCTGCCGCGGGGGAGTGACCTTCACGTTGGTGATCTCGCATGCGACGGTACTGTGACCGTGCTGGCGGCCCGGGCAATCGGCACTTGATTGCCCGCCGAGCGCGCCACGCGAACTGTGCTGTGTGTGCTGGAACGGTGTGCTGTGTGTGCTGGGAGGCTGGTGGGGGGCTCGCCATCACCTGCCTCGGACCCGTCACTACTGCCCTGACCTGCGGTCCCGCCAGCGCGCTCGAAGGGATTCGAACCCCCAACCTTCTGATCCGTAGTTAGTCCAGCGCCGTGTGGCCTCCTGGGGTGTGAAGAGGTTTGCCGAGGTCGGGGCAGGTTTCCTTGCTGTGCCCGTGTGGTCCCGTCGGGTCTCGGGAGGGGCGACTTTGCAGGGCTTGTTAGCACCGGTGTTAGCAGAGGCGGGCTAGCGCGCCTGTTACGCGCCAGCCGTCTCCTCTCGCAAGTCCGGCAAGCCAACAGCGGCTCAGAGTCCAGGCCTCAGCGATCTTCCTAATAGGAGGTGGAGGAACCAGGTTCGCCGGCCGGGTGAGATCAGCTGTCCACACAGAGAAGGTACACTATGACGCATGACGACACGAGAGAACGTTCCACAGCGGGCTGCTATCTACGCCCGTATAAGCGACGACCGCGAGGGGCGATGTCTTGGCGTAGCGCGGCAGGAAACCGAGTGCCGAGCGCTAGCAGAGCGCCTTGGGTGGCAGGTCGTGGATGTCTACATGGACAACGACCTCTCTGCCTACAGAGGCAGGCGCAGGCCCAGCTACGTGGCCCTGACGGCGGCTATCAGGCGAGGGGAGGTGGATGGGCTCATCGTGTGGCACAACGACCGCCTACACCGTCACACAAGGGAGCTGGAGGACTTCATCGAGCTGATCGAGCAGACCGGGATCCCGGTTCAGACGGTCACGGCTGGGGCCTACGACCTCACCACGGCTTCGGGCCGGATGGCTGCGCGTATCTTGGGTGCAGTGGCCCGTCAGGAGAGCGAGCACAAGGCGGAGCGGCAGAAGGCCAAGCACGCCGAGCTTCTGGCTCAAGGGGCCCCGAGCGGCGGTGGACGGCCCTTCGGGCTCACTGCGGTCCTACGCGGGCCGGATGGAGTGCCGTGTAGGGAAATCGTCCCGGACGAAGCACAGGCCATCCAGGAGGCTGCACAGACGATCATCGACGGTGGTTCGCTCAAGGCCATCTGTCGTCGGTGGGAAGCGCAAGGCTTGCGCGGGACGCGGGGCCACCGGTTCTCCCCCCATGTCGTGGCCACCATCCTTAGCTCTGAGTGGGTGGTAGGGCGGCGGCAGGGCAAGCAGGCTCGCTGGCCAGCGATCCTCGACGAGGAGACCTGGCGGCTGGTGAGCGCGCTCGTCAAGGGCAGGGCTACGGGCCGCAGCTACCCGCGGACCTTGCTGGGCGGCATTGCCACGTGCGGTCTCTGTGGGCACACGTTGTCGTCGAGACCTAAGGCTGACGGTAAGCCCGCCTATGTCTGTGCGACTGACCTTGGCGGCTGCGGCAGGATCCGCATCCTCGCGACGGACTTCGAGCAGGACGTCCTGGAGCGGCTGTTCAGCCGGATCGACCCTGAGCAGCTCCATGAGCAACCGGCAGACGACCCGGCCGAGCAGGCGATGGCGGAGCTGGCCCGATTGGAGGGCGTTAAGAGGCAGTTGGCAGAACTCGCAGGATCAGGAGAGCTGGACTTGGTCGAGTTCCGGGCCGCCAAGGCGGCCAACGACCGCGCCATCCATACCCTGCAGGAGACCATGGCCAAATCGGCTGAGCAGGAAGCGCTGCAGCGCACCAGGGCTGAGGCGGTGGACCTGCGAGCTAAGTGGGAGGGACTGGACATCGAGGACCGGCGCCGCTTCGTGCGGGCGCTGGCAGAGCGGATAGAGGTTGGGCCGGCGGTGAAGGGCCGGAACTTCTACGTGCCGGACCGGGTGAAGGTCACGCCGCGATAGGCGCTCAGCCGACACTTCGCCTTTGCGTCCCACAGGAGAGCTGGGATCCTTGACGGGCATGCCTATCACGGGTCACGAGCTTTGCCAGACGAGATGACACCATACCGGGACTCACATGGTGAGGAACCCCCCCCTTGCGCAGTACCGTTTCCCGCGCTACACTAACTAACTACGTCCCACGAGGGTCTCGCTGTCTGGAGGCAGGGCGAATGCGATACATAAATATCGCGTATCTTGAGGACCAGCGCCCTTTACCAGACTCACGCCCGGCGTGCCCTAGTTTCTGGACCTCGCGAACGCTCCTCACGCCGCTCGATTGACCTTCGCACCAAGGCTTTTGCGCTCGCCTTCACCGCTGTGATGTCGGTGCATACCTCCATTAGCGAACGCAGGCACTAGTCCTCTTATTGCAAACGGGCTGTTCCGCGACCCGTTCCTCCTAGTTGCCGCGCCTGAGGCGGTTAAAGCCTCTCCTCAGAACCAACCCATGGAGTTCCCGTAAACGAAAGGAGAACGATACCCCATGCACTCTCGTAAACTACGCAGAGCCCCGAGGCTGCTCAAGGCTGGCCTGGCTCTTCTCGCAGCAGCTCCTCTCACCATCGCTTGGTCACCCATAGCAAGCGCGTCTCGCCAACCAGCCAGCGAGGCTCCCCAGACGCTCAAGATCATCAATTGGGTGAACCCCGGTGCCAACGAGGCCTTCAAGAAGATCAACGCCGAGTTTGAACAGCAAAACCCCAATATAAAAGTCCAGTACGTCACGGCTGCCAACACCGCCGGGCCGTACCTAACTCTTCTCGAAACCACCGTTGACTCTGCCAGTGCCGATATAGTCACGTGGGGGAGCGGCAATACTGAGGTGCAGCCCATGCCTCCGCACCCCACTCGAACCACTGAAACCCTATTTCAGTACTGGGCCACCCACAACGTCTTCCTCCCGCTCAATGGGCAACCCTTCCTCAAGAACTTTACGAGCAGCGCGTTGCAGTCAATGACCTATAACGGAACCGTCTATGGGATCGCATCGGGTTCATATCAATGGGTCGTTTACTACAACAAGACCGACTTCGCCAAGTACCATCTAAGCGTTCCTCACACGTACTCTCAGTTCCTGAGCGTATGTGAGACCCTGAGTGCCAACCACGTCACACCTATTTGGCTCGGCACCGGTGGTGGCGTTAGCATTTTTGCCAAGCAATTCCTCACTGAGCCGCTCATGGCAGAACTCTGGCTTAACCAGGTCCCCGGCCACAACCTTGGGCTGGCTCTGGATGAGGGAACGGTTAGCTGGAATAACCCCTACTTCGTCAAAGCTATGACCGAGGAGGCGGCCATTGCGAAGTACCTGGAGCCCGGCTATACCGGCGAACCGGCCTTGAGCATGGCTGGCGATTTTGCGACCAACAAGGCCGCTATGCTGCTTGATGGGTCTTGGGACATTGGCCCTATACTCCAGGCAAACCCGAAACTCCAAATTGGAGCCTTCCCCTTCCCGGGGAGTAACACGGCGAACCTTAATCAGCCCTTGGTCGCGCCCGACCTGAACCTTGAGATCCTTAGCAAGGCGCACAACAAAGACGCAGCGCTGAACCAAATGAAGCCAATTACCGTCACACTGAAAGCAACGAAAATCAAGAGATTGAACGCCTTCAGATAGCCCCAGATGGTTTCGTAATTCTGTCCCAGAGTAAAGAAGAGAGAAAAACAGGCGCTGCACCAAAAGGTGCAAGCCAGGGCATCCATGAGAATAAATTTGCCAAAGTGCAGTTTGCTCATCCCGGAGGACATAAAAATACAGTTGCGGACTCCGAAAGGAATGAATCGGCCAATGACTAAAGTCCAAAGACCGTACTTGTCATAGAATTGCCTAATTTTTGCAATGCGCTGAGGGTTGATCAATTTGGAGAAAAATTTTGTTTTGCCAAGGGTCGATCCCAGCAGTCTGCCAAGCCAGAAGGCGCACATTGCTGAAAAATAGCAGCCCAGCAGTATGCTGCCAAATAAGAGCCAGGAATTCTCAGGTACGATCGTCGCAGCGAGCACTGCGGCCAAGAGGATAAGGAGGTCGGCGCTGAAAGGAATATTAAATCCCGCTAAAATGATAGCGATAAAAATATACCAATGAGCATTGTGGGCGTGATGGGAGATTATTTCAGTCATGTGTTCCATAGTACCATTTATATCACATCAATGTATTTTATACCGAACATGATTCAAAAAACGACCCTGGGCTGCGTCAAAGCCCCGGGGTTCGATCGATCGTAAGTCGGTTCATATTGCTAATATTGATCGACTTACGATCGTCGAACCGCGGGAGCTTTCACGCAGCCCAGGGCCAATTTTTGAATCACGTTCGGTATATGCCCAAATGCTGGTATCGCAGGCCCCTTGATGAGAATATAAAACTTTAAATACAGTGATGGTTAGAGAGCGTTCCAAGAGGATTTTTATGGGTCGGAATTTTTTTACATGGATCAGGCAAAAGGCAATAGCAGAAAGAGTTGCGCTTTGCCTGGCTTTGGTGATCGGGATTATTCTGGCCGTCGCTGCGTGGGGCAAATTTTTTTATCCTGCAGAGCTTATAAAAATCTTGGATCGCTGGGTCAGCGCTTTTGAAGTGTTGTTTTTGCTTGTGATTATTTATTTTAGAAAGCGCTGGCAGTTATGGATTGCATCAGCTGTGGTCTTTGCCGGCTGGTTTGGCTATGCGCTCTGTTGGCGTTGTTTGAAGCTTCCCTGTGCATGCATGGGGGCGAAGCTCGCAATTCCAACGGCTTTTTCCATGTCGATCGATTTGTTTTTTTTTGTTCTGAGCCTCATCTCAGCCTACCTTCTTGGCGCGCGTTCGAGATGGATTTACCTTGCCGTCCTGTCGGGGATGATGGCAGCGCTCATCGGGTATGCTTTTGCAGAGAAGATTTACATCCAAACAACTTCGACTGTTATTTTATCGTCGACTCGGCCATGACCGGTTGAAGGGTTGACTGGGCTTCTTCGTCAGGATCTTTCAATGTCTCTTGATGGGAAACGAGTGCGTTAAAGCGTTTGCCGAGGCTGCGTACGGAGGTTATCCAGGCTGCGATGACAAAGAGCAGGAGGAAAGCGACATAGGGGGTACTGAGGGCGACGGTGCCAAAGCACATGAGCAAACTTTGGTGAATGAAGGAACCGCCTGATTTCCCTACGCGGGAGCCAATCCCATCGATCGCTGCCTTTCCTTTCAGCTTGCACTCTTTGCTGAGCGGAATAAAGGCAAGTTCCTTCGTCGCGTCAAAGAATGTATACTTGGAAGCTCGGGCAAGACAGTTTTGCAGGGAGCCGAAAAAGACGCAAAGGGCAAGCGGCGTCGTACCGAACAAGGTTGCAAACGAGGCAAAGCTGGAGTCCTTGAAGAAGATGAAGAAAAAGAAAGCGATGCCTGTTGTAAGGAGGATGAGCGGTGAAATTAGGGCGTTTGATGTCCAGCTGAACTTGCGGATGACAGTACCTGTGATGAAGATACTAGTAATAGTCGCAACGATGGCGCCCCACGTTATAACCTGCCCCATGCAGGCATTAAAGTCGGATGGATTTGGGAAGAGCTGTTTGACCTGATCTTTCCAGACGATTTCAACGAAATTGATGGCGATGTTATACATCACGACGATGATGGCAATGCTGATCAAATACTTGGATTTTGTAAGGTAAGAAAAGTTTTTACGAAGCCCCATTTTGACTTCCGCACCGCCATTTTCCTTATGGTAAGAAGGAGAATTGTATCCAAAACCTTGTGTGTGAATGTAGCGGAAGAGAAGCATACAGAAAACGCCGGCCAGGACGATGATGCTGCACAGGAAGAAGATTGTTTGGTCCCAGGCTGTTGCCCCAAAGGGGAGGGTTGCATGAAAAGTGTTTTGGGACATTGAGGTGGCGACGGACCCTGCCAGAATGCCGGAGAGGTTGATGCTGATGCCTAAAAGGCCGTAGTAGCGTTTGGCGTCGTTTACGGAGGTGACATCATTCGCAAATCCCCAGGAAAGCACCGTCATGATGATCGTGCTCCACATTTCAGACATGATATAGAACAGCGTAAATGTCCAGTTGCGGAACATCGCAATAAAGCCTTGAAATCCTTGAGGGAGCATCTGTTGGATCTTGTCGCAGAAGGTATGGGGATGCAGGGAATCCTGAAAGGGGTAAAGGACCAACATGAACAGCAGGAAGAAGGCGATGAAGATGCTCATCATTGCGTAAAAGATTTTTTCCCTGGCGAGGCGATTGGAGACGCGTGTGAAGATGAAGGTGAAGAGGAGCGCCATGGGGACGATCGCCCAGACTTTCAGGAACGGCAGTGCTTCAGCACCGGAGGATGGTGCAGTGACGACGAGGGCATCCTTGGTCGCGCGCAAAAGACTGTAGTTGAATCCAACGAGAAAGAAGATCAAGAGCAAGGGGACGAACTTTTTAAGCTCGTGGCGGTAGATCGGCCAGAGGTAAGCCCGAATTCTACTAAAACCCGTCGTAGAGGACATATCTTGCCTTACGTTACATGGAGAATCGGAATCGTAGAATATAGAGTTCGAAAAGGCAAAATTTGCCTTTCTATTCTCTTGCTTCCGTCACTCCAAATGTCTCAAAGATGGCCTTATTATAACGGTTTTGCCTTATTTGACAACGATTAAGCTGGCTGAGTTTGTGAAATAAAATTGCAACTTGATTGCTGGAAACACATTAATTTAAAAGCAACGAAGGCGTTTCGTAAAAAATATTATACCGAATGCGGTTCAAAAATTATTTTTTGTCGGTTAGCGCATCGATTCCGGGAAGATGCCCATATTCAATGAATTCCAATGAAGCTCCGCCTCCTGTGGACACATGAGAAAATTTTGAGGAAAGCCCGAGCTTGTTGATGGCAGCGACAGAGTCTCCTCCCCCGACGACTGTAGTGGCATTCAGTGCGGATAGGGTCCTAGCGATTTGTTCCGTGCCTTCAGCAAAACGGGAGAATTCAAAAACTCCTAAGGGTCCATTCCAAAAGATGGTCCCTGCTCCCTGAAGAGCTTTTTTCCATGTATCTATGGTCTTCGGCCCGATGTCCATCCCCTGCCATCCTTCGGGTATCCCTTCGGAAGAAGAGACAATTTTGGTATTTGCATCATTGCTAAATGCATCGGCAATCAGCGTGTCGCTTGGGAGCCAGAGGGATACTTTTTTTTCGGCGCATTCTTTCAGAAATTCAAGAGCTGTGGAAATTTGGTCCTCTTCATGGATGGAGTTGCCGATCTTAATTCCTTGCGCTTTATAAAAAGTATAGGCCATGCCGCCGCCAATGAAGATCCCATCGACTTTGGAGAGGAGCGATTTCAGGACGCCCATCTTGGTCGAAATTTTAGCCCCGCCGATGATCGCGTAAAAGGGGCGTTTAGCGCTGCTGATCAAGCTGTCTAGAAACCTTATTTCTTTTTGCAAAAGCAGCCCTGATGCGGCCTTTCCTGGAAAAAATCGTGCGATGATAGCTGTTGAAGAGTGACTCCGATGGGCAGTTCCAAAAGCATCGTTTACATAAATGTCGCCTAAAGAGGCGAGCTTCTGTGCGAAGGAGGGATCGGTAGAGGGCTTTTCCTCGGCGGGATAAAAGCGCAGATTTTCGAGGAGGAGGATTTGACCGGGTTTTATATCGTGCGCCATTTTTTCCACTTTTTCTCCGATGCAATCATCGGCCATGAGCACGGATTGATTCAGCAATTTTGAAAGTGCGGCGGCGCACGGTTTGAGGGAAAACTGAGGGTCCACGCCTTTAGGTCGTCCCAAATGGCTCATCAATATGACGCTGCCACCGGCTTTGACGATGTGTTCAATGGAGGGGAGCGATTCTCTCAGTCGCGTGTCATCTGAAATCGTGCCGTCTTTATCCAGCGGGACATTGAAATCGACGCGCATGAGAACTTTTTTGCCTTTGAGGTCCAGATCTTGCAGTTGAAGTTTTGTCATTAGACCTCTTGCATAACTAAAGTTCTGTCGATTTTCGGGTTCTTTTGAGCCGATTTTTGATTCTTTTGTCGGGGGTAATATCAACTTGCGTATATGACCCCCGACAAAAGAATCAAAAAGCGGCCAAAATAATCCCGAAAATCGACGAACCCTTAGTTATGCAAGAGGTCTATTATAGATTCGCAAAAGGGTTAGACGCTTGACCAAAATTTGCCCCTTTGTTGCGTTTCTTCAACTCCGTCTTCAAAGAGAACATGAGGTCTTGATCGAAGTTTTGATTCACCGCCCAGCGTAAGTACTCGACAGGGATTTCGGAGAAGGGGCGACCTTTATGTTTCCCGAGCGGCATGGTTTTCAACTGAATGGGGCTTTTGAGGCGGTTAACAATTTGTTCCGTTGTTTTATAGCGTTTAGCGAGATATTTGAATACCTCGATATTGACAATCACATCATTCATCGCTCGATGAGCCCCTTCTTCGGCAATGTTGAAATGCTGGCGCAGCTTTTCCAAGGAGTTGATTGGGCTTTCTCCGTAAAGGCGGGCCATGCGGAGGGTATCTAGATAGGGGTGGGACGCGAGCTTGCAAGGGACGTTATTGTGCTTTGCAGCAGAGCAAATAAAGGAGATGTCTGTTGTGATTCCATGGCCGACGATGATGCTGCGTCCGATAAATTCAAAAATCTTTGGCAAAACTTCTTGGATTTTCGGTTTGCCTTTGACCATGGGATCAGTGATGTGGTGGATAGCAGTCGAGGCTTCAGGGATTAGCATCTGCGGATCGATCAGAGTCTCGAAGGAATCGATAGGCCCGTCAAAATTAAAGCGGACCAGTGCGATTTCAATGATGCGATCGCTGTCCATTTCCAGACCTGTCGTTTCACAGTCCAGGCAGACGAAGATGTCTTTATTAATTAGTCCCATGTTCCTTTAATAGTGCATTGATTTTTTCGATGAGCTCCATTCTAGCGCGGGGATCTTTAATTGAATAATGAAGAAAGTGCACCGGTGCGGAATGCAGGAAGTTTTTTAGAGAATTCAGCGCGGAGAAGCTTTTTTCTTTTCTCTCTCTATCCGTCATTTTGTCTGCTTTAGTGAAGACGAGGAGCATGGGTTTTTGATGGAATGAGGCCCATTTAACAAGGGAGCAGTCTTCTTCAGTGAGATCGCGGCGGGAATCTATGAGAAATAGGATCAGTTTAAGCGACGTGCGGTTTTGAAGATAGTGGTCGATCATGCCGGACCACTGCTCTCTGATCTCTTTAGAAACTTTCGCGTATCCGTAACCCGGCAAGTCGACAAGTGCAATCTGTTCATCGATGGAAAAAAAGTTGATCGATTTGGTCTTTCCGGGGGTCGATGAGGTTTTTGCGAGCGTGGAATTTCTCAAGAGATGATTGATGAGGGAGGATTTGCCGACGTTCGAGCGGCCCACCAGAGCGATCTCGGGCATCGGGGAGCCTCCTAAAGTTGTCATGATTGGAAAACTCTTGTTGTCGAAGGCGGATGCGACGAACTGGGCCTGCGTGAATGGGACTTTTTTCATATTGCACTCTTTGAAATTTCGATTTGCCTTCCTTCTTCCCCAAAGTAGGAGATATTCACCAAATAGGCGCCGGCGGGCAGATCGCATTCGAGCTTCTCGGCCCATTCGAGGCAGCAGACGCCTCCGGCTTGGAAGTATTCATCAAAGCCCGCGGCGAAAAACTCTTCCTTTCTGGGCAGTCTGTAGAGGTCAAAATGATAGACCACTAGTGCCTGACCACGAAAGTCTTTGTCATTCGGGCTGCGTGAAAGCTCCCGCGGTTGAGCCATCGGCAAGGGGGGTTGTATTGAGCTTAATACTACCCCCCTTGCCGATGGTCTCAACCCCGGGGCTTTGACGCAGCCGGAATGACAAAGACTTTCGTGGTCAGGCACTTGGTTCCCTTGATAAATATTGAGGAAGTTGAAGGTCGGGCTGCTAACGCTTCTTGGATCTATGTCTCCAATCCCCTCGACAAGTCCGCGGATAAAAGTGGTTTTTCCGGCACCGAGATCTCCTTGGAGGGCTATGATTGTATTCTCATCCAGAGACTCGCCGAATGTCTTGCCTAAGAGGTGCGTCTCTTCAGCAGAATAGGTCGTATGTGTGCCAAGCGCCATGAGATGAGACCACTACTACGCCTCTTCCTCCGTTTCTTCTTTTTCTTCAACGAGCCAAAGGTCGATGTAGGAGGAAAATTCTTCGTGTTGGGAAAGCGCTTCGACGAATGAATTGATCTTGCTCTCTTCGAGCTGCTTTTGAATGAATGCTAGGAAGCTCTCCTCGATTTGGAAGCGGTTCTGGTTGGGTACTTCTTCAAGAGGAATTGGCTTCAATTGATTTTTTACAAAGTCATCGAGAACGGCTTGCTTGCTATTGAACAACTTGCCGGTCACTGCCGATGAATAGACGATCTTGGTGATCGGCTCTTTTCGCTTCACAATGTAATTTTTGATGACATCGGGATCTTCGGAAACAAAGAAGCGCTTGGCTTTCAGTCCGCCTACGCGTTCTTTGTTCTCAGGACATTTTGAGACCCAGTCATAAATAGCGTCTTGAGGGTTGGGGTGGGTATTGTCCCCAAAAACTTTGCCCGTGAAAGGACAAATGTAAATTTTCTTTGTTTGCTCGTTGACGCTCTGTTGGCCATATTGAATTTTAATTTCCGTCTCTCGCCAAAGCTTTCCTTGCGTCTCAAGGTTTTTAATGAGATCGTCTTGGCTTTGAAAAATCGTTTTGTCGCGGATAAAGAGAACGGGATCGATATTAAATTTTTTTTCCAAGAAGAAGAGGTAAGTCGTGATGAGATCAGCTTTTTTGTTCTTTTTCAAGAACTTAATTAGCTCATCTTTAAGCGTTTCTGAGATTGTGATCGCTGCCATTTTCTCCCCCTTTTTCGTGAAATTGTTGTGCAATAGAATGGCTTTTTTGTGAAGAGTCAAAGAGTATCCTAGATCTATTTTATGATCAAGGAGGGAATGGGCTTTTCCATAAATTCCTAAAAAAACAACAGGGTTGATTTAGATGTCCAAAATTGTTACGATGCTAGCACTCTGCTACAAAATTTTTGCTTCTAGAAATTTTTTGAAAAGCACCCAACCCCTTTAAGGTGAGGAGAATCATGACACTAGTTTTAGAGCAAGCGCTAGAATTAGAGGAGATTTTAGTTCCCGGCTACGAGAAAGTAATCAAGGTTTCGAATAAAGAAGCAGGGCTCAACGCGATCATTTGTATTCATACGACAGCGATGGGGCCGGCTCTCGGCGGGATCAGGATCTACCCTTATGCAACTTTCGATGCTGCTTTGAATGATGTGATGCGCCTTTCTAAGGGAATGACTTACAAATCCGCAATTTCCGAATGTGGGTGGGGCGGCGGCAAAAGCGTCATCATCGCTGATCCTAAGAAGAACAAGACGAAAGAGATGCTTCTCGCCTTCGGCCAGGCCGTCGATAGGCTGCAGGGGGAATACATCTGTGCTGAAGACGTTGGGTGTACCCCTGCGGATGTTTTGGTGATCAGTCAGGCGACCCCGTATGTCGTCGGCCTGCCTCATCAAAAAAGCAGTGGAAACCCTTCTCCTTTCACTGCATGGGGAACTTTCCGGGGCATCCAGTCGGTGCTTAAGAAAATCTATGATTCTGATTCTCTTGAAAACAGGACTGTTGCGATCCAGGGGCTGGGCAGCGTGGGTTGCGAACTTGCCAAATTTCTTTTCTGGGCCGGAGCCCGCTTGATCGTTTCCGATATCGACGCGGAAAAATGCCGAAGCGTCGCCTTGCTGACCGGCGCGCAAATCGCAACTCCCGACGAAATCATGCAGATGGAATGCGATGTTCTTGCGCCTTGCGCAATGGGCGGTACAATCAATGAACAAACGATCCCGCATTTGAAATGCAAAGCGATTGCAGGCTGTGCCAATAATCAGCTCCTCAAAGATTCCGATGCAGATGAACTCGTCGCCAAAGGCATCCTGTATGCTCCGGATTTTGTCATCAATGCCGGCGGATTGATCAACGTTTCCCAGGAACTCGATCCGGAAGGATACAATCCGATCGCTTCAAGAAATAAGACGCATCGCCTTTATGACCAGCTGATGGTCATCTATGACATCGCTGAGCAGAATCGCTGTTCGACGCAAAGGGCTGCGCTTTCGCTGGCTGATTATCGATTGAAATACCGCATTGGCAAACGCGTTGAACCACCCTGTTTCCATCACGCTACATGAATTATGAAAAATATCATTTCCGAACTGTTTGAGAAGGCCGATGCTGCGATCCGGCTGGCCTTCGGGTCAGTGACTGACGATCCCAAGCTTCTCGAGGCTGAGGTGACCCCCAGCACACAGGCGCAGTTCGGGCATTATCAGTGCAATAGTGCGCTTAAGATTGGCAAAGCGCTGCGCATGTCTCCCCGCGAGGCAGCGGAAAAAATTGCCACCCACTTTGACAGAAAAGCAGCAGACGGCTCTGAGATGATCTCAAAAATAGAGATCGCCGGGCCCGGATTTATCAATATCACCCTTGCCCCTTTTTTTCTCGCCGCTCAAATCGAAACGTTGCTCAGCGATGACAGGCTTGGAGTTCCCCTCCCTGAAAAAAAGCAAAAAATCATCGTTGAATTTTCTTCTCCCAATATCGCCAAAGAATTACATGTTGGCCATTTGCGTTCGACGATCATCGGCGATGCCATTGCGCGGCTCTTTGAGTTTTTAGGCCACGATGTATTAAGGCTTAATCACATCGGCGATTGGGGAACGCAGTTCGGCATGCTGATCGCCTACATGCAAGAGATTGTCCCGGACGTTTTGAAAGGCAATGTTCAGACCGATCTGATCCAGCTCATGCAATGGTACAAAGAATCGAAGAAGCGTTTCGATGAAGATCCGGAGTTTAAAAAACGATCGCAGCTTCAGGTCGTCAAACTCCAAAGCGGAGATCCTGAGGCCGGGACTGCTTGGCAGGCCATTTGCGAGATCTCGCGAATAGCTTTTCAGGAAATCTACGCTCTTCTCGATGTTCAGATTCTGGAACGCGGTGAGTCTTTCTATAATCCCTATCTTGCAGACGTCGTCAAAGAACTCGATCAAAAGGGATTAATTACGATCTCCGATGGTGCAAAATGTATCTTTATAGAGGGGTTTGTCGCTAGAGAAGGAACGCCTTTGCCGATGATCGTCCAAAAGTCGGATGGCGGATACAACTATGACACGACGGACATGGCGGCGATGCGCCATCGCACCCGGGTGGAAAAAGCCGACCGGATCATTATCCTGACCGATGCGGGACAAAGTTTGCACTTTGCCATGCTCGCTAAAGCCGCGGAAGCAGCGGGATATCTCGACCCTGCCAAGGTACGCTTTGACCATGTGCCTTTCGGCGTTGTTCTTGGCCCCGACGGAAAGAAATTCAAAACGCGCTCCGGAGACACGGAAAAGCTGATCGATCTTTTGCTCGAAGCTGTCGCTCAAGCCAGAAAAATCATGCACGAGCGCCTTCCCGATCTCTCTGAACAGGAGCTGAATCGCTCTGCACAGGTCTTGGGGATTGATGCGATCAAATATGCGGACCTTTCCTGTAACCGCATCAAAGACTATGTCTTCAGTTATGAGAGAATGCTTAAGTTCGAAGGCAACACGGCTGCTTTCCTTTTATATGCTTATGTGCGGATCCAGGGGATCAAGCGCAAGGTGGGCAAAGAGATTGCCGAAGTGATGAAAAGAGCTAAAGTCGTTCTTGAACACCCCATGGAAATTGATCTGGCGCTGCATTTGCGCCAATTTGGCGAGGTCCTCGATGCGATGTCTATCGATCTTCTGCCCAATCGCCTCTGCGATTACCTCTATGCGTTGGCTGAAAAATTCCATGCCTTTTTCCGCGATTGCAGGGTAGAGGGTTCTCCCCAAGAAGAGAGCCGTCTGCTTCTATGCGAAGCCACCTCGCGCGTCCTTGAAAAGGGATTGAACCTTCTCGGGTTACAAACTCTCGATCGGATGTGATCTCAAACGAGGGGAGTTTTGCCGGGCTCGCCGGCGATCTCTTTGACATACTTAGGGATAGCATAGGCGGGAAGCAGCGCTCCCAGCTGGTTCATGAGTGATTTTCCCTCTTCTTCCGAAACTTCAAAATGCACAGCGCCTTGGACCCTGTCGAGCTGGTGCAGGTAATAAGGAATAATCCCATTGTCGACAAGAAGCATGCACAGATTTTTTAAAGTCTGAAGGTCATCATTGATGCCTCGCAGCAAGACGGACTGGGTGAGGACGGGGATGCCGAGCTGCTGAACCTTTTTAAGCCTTTGAAAAATTTCTTCATCGAATTCACGGGGATGGTTGCAGTGGATGACGAAAATGATTTGTTTGCAGCAGGATGCGAGCAGTTTCAAAAAACTCTCATCGATTCTTTCAGGGATGCCCATCGGAAAGCGGGTGTGGAAACGGATCCGTTTGACATGGGGGATCGTACTTAGTGCATTTAAAAGATGTTGGAGCTGGGCATCGCTCAAGGAAAGGGGGTCGCCGCCGCTTAAGAGGACTTCCGAAATAGAGGGCTCCCTTGCAATTTCCTTCAACTCTTCTAGGAAGAGCTTGTCGGAGGTCTCGTAATCGAAATGTTGTCGGAAGCAATACCTGCAATGCATGGCGCAGGCGCTCGTGCAGACGAGTAGAGCCCTGCCATGGTATTTATGCAAAAGTTTGGGTTTTTTGCGCGAGGGGCCATCCCCAATGGGATCGAGGACAAACAGGGGAGATGTTTTCAGCTCTTCTGTCGTGGGAAGGAATTGGCGCAGGATGGGGTCTGTCCATAATGCCTTAGAAATTTTTTGAGCGAGCCGCTGTGGGACGTTGAGAGGGAATTTTGAATGGGGAAGTACGGTGCTCTCTGCGTCGGCAATGTCGAGCTGTAAAAATGCGAGGAGCTTTTTCCAATCGGTAAAATTTTCCCGTTGGATCTGCCTCCATAAGGGGATGCTCATCTTTGTCTGGGGTTATGATCGACGGACAAGGATAGGGGTTTTGCGATTAGTTCTCAATGAGTCACTGGACTTTTGGAGGCCGCAAGGGCTTTGACAAGGGGTTTTAACGTCGAATCAGGGGCTTTCGTTCGGCTGATCTCGGCTCCCAGCGAGGAGAGCTTTTCAACTAATTTTTCATAACCTCTATCGAGGTAGTGGATGCCGCTGATGTTGCTCTCATCGGGGGCGAGAAGGGCGGCCAGGACGTAGGCGAATCCGGCCCTTAGGTCGGGGATGACGATGTCTCTGGATTGCAAAGGTGTGGGTCCTTTGACGACGATGCTGTGGAAGAAGTTCTGCGAGGCGTAGCGGCACTCTTTGCCGCCAAGGCACTGTGTAAACGCTTCGATGTCTGCGCCCATCAATCTCAGGGTTTCAGTATAGCCGAACCGATTTTCATACACCGTTTCATGGACGACGGAGGCGCCATGGGATTGGGTGAGGAGGACGACGAACGGCTGTTGCCAATCGGTCATGAATCCGGGATGCACATCGGTTTCGATATGCACGCCTCCTTTTAGGGGGCCTTTGTAGAAAAATTCGATCCCGTCTTTTTTAACTTCGAATCCGGCGTTAACTTCGCGCAAGCGGTTGAGAAAAGTGATCATATGAGGATGCTGGGCTCCTTCGACAAAGACGCGCCCTTTTGTGCTGATTCCGGCAAGGCCAAGGGAGGCGGCTTCAATTCTGTCGGTGATCACAATGTGCTCGACTTCCTGGAATTGATTTGTCTGCTGGATGCGGATCGTGCGGTCAACGTCCATTCCGATCGTCACGCCGAGTTTTTGTAGAAAAAGGATCAGATCGACGATCTCGGGTTCTGTTGCCGCATTTTTGATGACTGTTGTTCCTTTCGCGCGCACTGCCGCCATGATTGTATTTTCCGTCGCGCCGACAGAGGGGAAGGGAAGCGTGATCACCGCTCCTTTCATGCCTTGATGCGCTCTTGCGAAGTAAGCGCCTTCTTTTTTCATTTCGCGGTATTCAATGGTGGCGCCGAGCTTCTCCAGAGCGATAATATGAAAGTCGACCGGGCGTTTGCCGATTTTGCACCCGCCGGCAGTGGGAACGATAATATCTTCATCGGTGCGCCCTAATAATGCGCCGATCATCAGGATAGGGATGCGGTTCGACCCGGAAAAGCGCTGAGGAACATAGGTGGCCTTGAGTTCTTTCGTCACAATTTCTAAGACGCCTGCGCTGCGATCCCATTGGACTTCTGAGCCGATCTCGCAACATAAGTCAACCGTCACTTCAACTTCGGCGATGTCAGGGACATTGTAGAACGTGCAACGCTTGTCCGATAAAAGAGAAGCGACGAGAAGTTTGGTCACGGCGTTCTTTGCCCCCGCCGCTTTGACTTTTCCTTCTAAAGGTTTGCCGCCTTTGATTTTGAGAATGTCCATGAATGCCTCGAGCCGTTGATTAAAGTATATGGGGGGATACAGAGAGATATGACTTAAGTCTTATCGCGAATGAGATTTAATTGTAAATATCTATCGTAAGATTGCGGTTGAAGGGAAAAATTTTCCCTGTCTTCGATATCACGGATTGAGGAAGATAACCGTTTGTGTTGGGAGAATAGCTGAAACGCACAATGTGATCGGGATAATATCTTCGTTGAAACGCAAGGGCAGCCCATCCCATCGTTTTTCGCGCGTTGATTTCTACGATGGGGTGTAGCGCTACGATATTGTCGGGCAATGTATATATACTGCGGTCGGCCTGAAACTTGGATTTGGACCCGCGCGAAAGCTCCCGCGATTCAACGATCGCAAACGGGTCAATATCAGGAATATGAACCCGTTTACGATCGTTGAATCCCGGGGCTTTGGCGCGGTCCAAATTCCAAGTTTCATGCCGACCGCAGTATAGCATGGCATCGATGCCGACATTTCCAAAAAAGCCCAATTGGGCAATTTTTAAAAGGATCGGTTCTGCGATTTTGAGATGCTCTTTTAAGAAGGAAAGATGGGAACCGAACAACTGCTTCTCATCCCCGACTTGATTATAGCGGTATTGTCCTTTCTCATCGTTTGCGCAAAGCGTTGATCCGATGTAGGAGAGGTGTTCGTGTTTGTCGATGAGCCATTGGGTGCTGAAATCGAGGATCCGCTGCACCCATGGCTCGGCGATCACAGGGAGTCCTTTTTTCCACTCCTTTTTCAAAAAGGAGTCGATGCGTTCCCAGGGGAACAGAGGATCATCGATGATCAGATGTCCTTTTCCCGAAACGCCATAACAAGTTTTAGAACTTTCTTCCCTTCGAATGAGTTGAGCCATTGTTTTGCCTGTTTCTCATCATGCAACAGAGCCGCGCCGGGAAGTTTTGGGCTGCACTCAAATGAAAACCGTTTTGAATTGACCTGCCGGACAATCTCCCATTCGGGCATGCAATAAGCGAGGCGATGCTTCTTCGCAAAAGCAGCGATCAAAAGGGATGGTCCCCAGCTTTCAATTTCCTCAAAACCTGCAAACGAAGGATCTGAAAGAGCGAATGCTTGCGGGGGGCAAATCTTCTGTGCTTTTAGAGATTCCCAGTAATCGGGCGGAGGTGGTTCGGAGAGTAAAACCCCCTCATTTTCAGAGCCGTACAAGACAGGGAGGAATTGGAGTTGGCGATAGATGGCGTGTTGATGAAACGCTTCCGACAGGCTGCATTTCGATTGCGTTTCCAGTTCCCATTCGAAGAAGGTATTGGCGATGTGTAATTTAGGCATTTTTCTCTAAAAAAATGGACAAAGCGCTCTCGAGCGATTATAACAGAATGCAGTGTTCTTAATATAATCATAATCCCCTCTATTTGCTAGGGTACTTCTATGAAAAATAAAAAAATCCGCCTCGGCATTCTTTTTGGCGGCAAATCCTCGGAACATGAAGTCTCATTGATATCCGCTAAAAACATTATCGATGCGCTAGACAAAGAGAAATACGATATTTTTCTGATCGGAATCGATAAAACCGGGGAATGGAGATTACGAGATGGCTATTCCTATTTGATGAATGCCGATAACCCCAAACTTGTTCAACTGCATGCGGCCAAAGAAAGCATCGCGCTTGTTCCCAAAAATAACCGCAAGGAACTCGTCAACTGCACTGGCGATCAATTGAGAGAATCTTTACAACTCGATGTGATTTTCCCGGTTTTACACGGGTGCTATGGGGAAGACGGAACCGTTCAAGGACTTCTGAAACTGGCCAATATCCCTTTTGTCGGGGCCGGGGTCCTCGGTTCTGCAATTGGAATGGACAAGGATGTGATGAAGCGGCTGCTTCGAGATGCCAAAATCCCGGTGGCGCGTTTTATAACGCTGCATGACTATGAAAAGGATCAATACAGTTTTGAAAGTGTCGTAGCGCAGGTGGGCTGCCCATTTTTTGTCAAACCTGCCAATTGCGGTTCTTCCGTTGGGGTTTCAAAAGTCAAATCCAAAGAGGATTTCAAAACTTCCGTCGAAGCTGCTTTCTTGTATGATCGCAAGATCCTGATCGAAGAATTTATGCAGGGCCGGGAGATCGAATGCTCCATTCTGGGCAACGATCATCCGATTGTGTCTCTTCCTGGGGAGGTGATCCCTCGGCATGAGTTTTACTCTTATGAAGCAAAGTACATTGATGAAGAAGGAACTAGATTCGAGATCCCTGTTTATTTACCTCCCGAAGTCACAGAAAAGATTCAGCAGATGGCAATCAGCGTGTATCGGACCCTTTGTTGCGAAGGGATGGCGCGCGTTGACTTCTTTTTGAAGGAAAATGGGGAGATTTACGTCAACGAGATCAATACGATTCCGGGTTTTGCCAAGATGAGTATGTATCCGAGGTTATGGGTGGGCAGCGGCCTTTCCTATACGAAGCTGCTCGACCGCCTGATTGAGCTTGCGCTTGAGCGCCATCAGAAAGAATCCACTTTAAAAATGACCTTTTGAGGAGTTGTTTTTTTCATGCTGATTCCTACTTTTCCAAGAGTGCGTGTGGGGATAGGAAAGGATAGCCGCCGCTTTCTTCCAGCGGATTCTACAAAGCCGTGCGTTATCGCCGGGCTGATTTTCGAGGATGCGCCGGGGCTTTCCGCCGATTCAGACGGGGATGTCGTCTTTCATTCTCTTTGCAATGCAATCACGTCTGTATCGGGGGTTCCTGTCCTCAGCGGGATCGCAAACGATCTATGCCTCAAGGACGGCATCACAGCCAGCCAGGTCTATCTGGAAAGGGCTCTGGAGACTCTCGGCAGCCAAAAGGTCGAACATGTCGCCTTGACCATCGAAGGGAAGCGCCCCCTCATTCAAATGCGCATTGAGGAGATGCGGGCAAGGATCTCTCAAGTAATGAAAATTCGAATCGATCAGGTTGGGCTGACGGTGATTTCCGGGGAAGGGCTAACAGATTTTGGCTGTGGAGATGGTCTACAATGCCTTTGCATGCTAACGACAATCGAATAGCTGCCTATCATGCTTTTGCACGCGTGGCCTTTTTCAAAATTGCTTTAGAAACAGGCCACTCTTTCTAGGAAACGCCTTCGTCGAAGTTCGATATCAACTTGTTCAGATAGCTTTCCTTGTATTTCTTAAGGTCATCCGCATGAACAACCCAAGCCGATCCCTTCCTCGTGGCTTTCAACAGCCCGATGCGCGTTGCGTAATAGATCTTCTGGTAAGGAACGTTCAACATTTTGGATGCCTGTTGGATCGAATAGAACCCTTTCTTATTATCAAAGATAAGCTCCCCGTTATGCATCGATTTGGTGCGGGAGTACTTTAATTTCCGATAATGGTCCAGGTCCTCGATGTCAATAATCCATCGGGTTGGATTTTTATAAGCGCGCAGCTTCTTTTGCTTGATAGCAACATAGATAGCTTGACGCGTCACATTGTTAATTTTTGCCGCCTCTGAGAGGGTGACAAACTTTTTGTCAGCCGGCAAATCAATCTCGCGGGTCTCGGTCATTCGATTTTCGCTCATAGAGCTCTCCTTATGCTTTTATAGGAGTAATTATAAAGATCAAATATTAATTTCTGGTAAAAGGTAGCATAAAATGGATAAAAAAAAATCGGAAAATTCGAAAACACAAGTGACAATAAAATACTTTAATTTATAAAGCACTTATGATTAGATGGTTAAGGTGAAGTTAATACTTTATAAAGAGTTAAATTTTTTTCTTCCAGATCGAAAAAAAAATTCAGCCCGCTCATTTTGCCAAGGTTTTTTGAGGCAAAAAACGACTATTTTAGGGGGTGTCTTCACAAAGGCGCCTGTCCTCTTCCGTTTGAAGCAGGATCCGTTAATAGCTTCTTAGAGGGGGGAATCCCCATACTTGACCCCCTAATTGGGCCCAAATGCAGTTTAAGGCCAAAGAGGGGTATACTGCGGTCAGCCTGAAACTTGGACCCTTAGCGATAAGCCCCGGGATTCAACGATCGCAAACGGGTTCATATTCCTAATATTGACCCGTTTGCGATCGTTGAATCCCGGGGCTTATCGCTAAGGGTCCAAATCCAAGTTTCAGGCCGACCGCAGTATATAAAAAAAACCGCCGGGGGCCATCCCCCGGCGGTTTCTGTAACGCAGCAGTTCTCAGGGCTTTAATTTACGCTCATTTCCCAGATGAAACCCCTGAGCGGTTTCATCCGAGAAATTACATAGCCTCTGAGCGCTGGGCTTTTTTACTCAGGTAGGTTTCCTGGTATTGTTTCACGTCGCTAATATGAATGACCCATGCAGCACCTTTACGGTGAGCTTTCATCAAACCTACTCGCGTAGCGTAGTAGATTTTCTGAGCTGGGACATTTAACATTTTTGCGACTTGATTGATAGAATAGAAGCCTTTGTGATTGTCGAACAGAAGTTCGCCGTTGAACATCGACTTGGTACGAGAGTACTTTTGTTTTCTGTAGTTCTCGAGATCTTCCAAATCAATTGTCCACCGGGTCGCGTCTTTCGAAGCTTTCAGCTTCTTTTGCTTGATGGCAACATAGATCGCTTGACGGGTGACGTTATTAATTTTCGCCGCCTCCGTTATTGAAACGACCTTTTTGCCTGACGATGCTGAAATAACAGCTTCGCCAAGGTGGCTGGTTTCTTTTTCCATGATTTAAATCCTCCAAAAAATCAAATAACCTTTCATAACTCAACGCTGGTAACAAATTAGAAATCGCTTTTAACCAACGGCTTGCAAAATTACCGGCGTTTTTTCTTCGTTTTCTTTAATTAAACGATTCTAATACTCACTTTGATCATTAATTATGGCATATAAATGAATTGATTTCAAGCATATACTGATTTTTTTCCTGTTAACGCTCACAAATTCAACTCTCTAGATTTAATGTTAATCAAATATTTTAACTAGCCATAAACTTCTGACTTGCTATAAGCTACGACTAGGGAATGTACCTAAATAAGTTCAGTGTTTGGGCCGGTCCCCAACCACGAAAGTTTTTAATGTTTGGGCTAGCGAGGACGCCCGGAGATTGAGTCCCGCAAGTGGGTGAATATTAATCCAATATGGACCCACTTGGGGGAGCTCAACCCCCGGGGCTTTGACGCAGCCCAAACACCAAAAACTTTTGTTACGGACCGCTCACCCCAAGGGGACTTTATTGCCCCTCAGCACCCGTATTGGCCAAGCCCCTGTCCATAAACTTGTTAGATAAGAAAAAGGTCTTCTATGCTTCTTAGATTAGTTATTTCTTTTTTTGTATTGGGAGTCCTTTTTTCTTCTCATTTGGAGGCCAAACCCCCCCAGCTTACCCCTCGCGACACGAAAATAAAGATCGAAGAAATTTTAAAAGCCCATGTGTCCCATCAAAAATTGACAGAGGAGATTGTTGGCAGGGCGATTCAAAATTATATTGACGAATTGGACCCGGGAAAAACGTACTTCCTCGCATCCGACATTGCGGAGTGGATTGCCCCAACGCCTGAACTCTTAAGCCAAGCGCTTGAGGGGTATCAAAAGGAAGATTTTTCAATTTATGAAAAAGTTCACGAATCGATGCTTTTAGCCATTGAACGCCGCAATACGATGGAAAAAGAAATCGAAAGCGCAGCGCTCATAAAAAACGTACCGGCCTCTGAATTTAAAGATGTGAAGTGGGCAAATTCATCTGATGAACTGACCCTGCGCTTGATCAAGATCAAATCTCTTCAATTGCAAACGGCGGAAAAAATTAGCCCTGAGACAAAAGATCAATTTTTCCAGCGCATCTCTAAGCGCCGCCTTAATCGCGAGGCTGAACTCGCCGGCTCGTCTGCTGCGGAACGAAAGCAGATCGTTTTGTCTTACGTTCTTAAATCAACAAGTTCCGCCCTTGACTCCCAGACCATCTACTTTACGCCGTCTGAAGCGAGCCAATTCATGATCCAGGTGCAGCAAAGGTTGTTTTGGCATCGGAGCGCAACTGCGCGATGATTTGAATGGCTTCACAATTGTGCGCATTGTCGAAGGTAGCCCTGCCAGCCAGTCCAACAAATTAAAAGTGGGGGACAAGATCGTCGCTGTCGATCAGGAGCCTGTGGTGGGAATGGACATTGTCGAAGCCGTTGAGCTGATTCGCGGGCCGCAAGGGTCAAGTGTCAACCTCACCGTATTAAGAGAGACGAAAGACTCTGATCAGACTAAAGAAGATAAACTAAATATCGAAATTGTCCGAGGCGAGATTGTTTTGAAAGAGTCTCGGCTCGACACAACTTATGAACCTTATGGAGATGGGATTATCGCCGTTCTCCATCTTTTTTCTTTTTATCAAGACTCCAACAGTTCATCCGCTTCCGATCTTGCTGCAGCGATTGAAAACTTGAAAAAAGATCACCAAATCAAAGGGATCGTCCTCGATCTGAGAAATAACGCCGGAGGCCTCTTACCGCAGGCTGTGGCTGTCACCGGGCTTTTCATTTCAAAAGGGGTCGTCGTTTCCGTTAAGGACAATACAGGCCAAGTGCAGCATTTAAGAAATGTCGATAACCGCAAAGTCTGGGATGGGCCTCTTATCGTTTTGACAGCGCGCACCAGCGCTTCCGCTGCGGAGATTGTTGCACAGACGCTTCAAGATTACGGTAGGGCAATCGTGATTGGCGATCCGGAAACCTTTGGCAAAGGGACCTTCCAGACATTTACTTTGGAATCCGCCAATTTTGGTAAGGTGAATCCCAAAGGCGAATACAAAGTCACACGAGGTCGATATTACACCGTTTCAGGAAAAAGTCCTCAACTCGTCGGAGTCAAAGCAGATATCATCGTCCCCGGCATTTTTTCGGGCATGGAGATTGGAGAGAAGTATTCAAAATTCCCCGTGGAGACCGATCAGATCGATCCCAATTTCATCGATGATCTCTCTGATGTCCCCGCCATCCACCGAAGCCAGTTAAATAAAATTTACAAAACAAATTTGCAAACGGTTCAGACGACCTATCAGCCCTACTTGGAAGCTTTGAAAAAAAATTCTGAAGAGAGGCTAGCCCAAAACAAGAACTATCAAAACCTCCTTAAAGAGATCGCCAAAAAAGAGGATTTTGCGGACCCGACTGATTTTTTTGGTCAGAATGATCTACAGCTGATTGAAACGGGAAACATTATGAAAGATCTGATCTACTTTATGGAGCAAAGCAAACAAGATCCTGCTGAAGCAGCTTAATTTTTTTTATGAAAAAACTCTTTTTTTTGTTTCTCGCGATGATCGCAGTATCCTCTTCTCTAAAAGCGGAGATCTGCGATCCAAGTAAAAAGGCCATCGTGTTTGATTTTGGCGGCGTCATCATTGAATGCGACAAAAGCGTCTTGGCCAATTACCTTAGGGACATTTTTCAATTGGATGGAGAAGAGCTGTTGGAAGTTCAACAGGACTTCAGAGCGGCCCGCAGGGCGAGAATCCCTGAACCTATTTTCTGGAAGAGCTATGCTGCAGAGCATCATCTCGACCTGCCGGATGGCTTTGAAGCACAAATTGAAGAAGTCAAACTCAGTTCGTTGACTGAGGTCAAAGGGATGCGCGAGCTGATCCATTTCTATAAAGCGAAAGGGTATCAAGTCGCCCTACTTTCCAATGTGGGCTCAAGCCATGCAGGTTTCCTTCGCGACCGTGGCTATTACAACGATTTTTCTCCTATTTTACTCTCTTGCGAACTCGGCGTGGATAAGCCCGATCCGAGGATTTACCAGATTTTGCTAAGCGAGCTGCAGGTTGCCCCTGAAGACTGCATCTTCATCGATGACAAGCAGGAGAATGTCAATGCGGCCATCGCCCTTGGAATCGACGGCATCGTGTTCTCCAGCTCGAAGCAACTCAAGGCTGATCTTGAGCGGCGTCTCAATTAAGCTGAATTTAACGCGCAGACGCAAAGAATTCAATTTTCTCATTGCGTCTCTGCGTCTTTGCGTAAATTTTTTTTGCAATTGTGTCGAACGCGCTTCTGCTTTTTTATCCATGTAATTAAGCTTTTTATAATCAGTATCTTAAGCAATGCGCACTCAGCTCCTGCTCAGCAGACTTGAATTCTATGCTGCAAACAGGAAAAATTGAGTCTACTTACTATGAAATGGTCATTAGAATTATGGATAACGTACGCGTCAGAATCGCTCCTTCGCCGACTGGCGACCCCCATGTAGGCACAGCTTACATCGCTCTTTTCAATTTGATTTTCGCTCGCCGCTTTAAAGGGAAATTCATCCTTCGCATCGAAGACACCGATCGGACGCGCTCGCGGCCCGAATATGAGACGAATATTTTTGAAGCCCTGAAATGGGCGGGAATCCAATGGGACGAAGGCCCGGATGTAGGAGGCCCTTGCGGTCCCTACCGGCAATCTGAGCGGACGGAAATTTATCGCGAGCATTGCCAGATGCTGCTGGATCAAGGCAAGGCGTACAAATGTTTTGCGACGCCGGAAGAGCTCGCGGAAATGCGTGAAATGGCATCCAAGCTGGGACAAAAGATCGGCTATGACCGACGCTACCGCAACCTGAGCGCGGAGGAAGTCGAGCAACGGGAAAAGGCAGGCCAGCCGTACGTGATCCGACTCAAAGTTCCTCTGACAGGAGAATGTATGTTCGAAGATGGGATCAAAGGGCGTATTACTTGCCCGTGGGCCGACATCGACGACCAAGTCCTGCTTAAATCCGACGGATTCCCCACTTATCATCTCGCCAATGTTGTTGACGACCGCTTGATGGGAATAACTCATGTGATCCGGGGAGATGAGTGGATCAGCTCAACGCCCAAACACATCATGCTTTATGAGAGCTTTGGCTGGACGCCTCCGGTATTCATGCACATGCCTCTTTTGCTCGGCAAAGACGGCCGCAAACTTTCCAAACGGCGCAATCCGACATCGATTTTTTACTATCGCGACAGCGGCTATTTGCGCGAAGCCTTTGTCAACTTCCTGACGCTGATGGGTTATAGCATGCCCGGCGACAAGGAGATTTATCCTTTAGAGGAAATCATGCGCGATTTCGATCCAAAGCGAATCGGTGTCTCCGGAGCTTTTTTCGATGTGCAGAAACTAGATTGGATCAACCAGCAGTATCTGATCAATACGATCTCGCAGGACAACCTGTGGCAGCGAATGAAGGAATGGATCTACAACGATGCTTTCATGAATAAATTGATGCCCCTTTGCCACACGCGCATCAAGACCTTCGGAGAATTCATGGAGCTCTGCTATTTCTTCTTTGTCAATCACCTCGAGTATACAGACGCCTTGCTCTGCCCAGCCGAGCAGCCAAAAGAAAAAATCGCCATGATGCTCCAAGCGATCATCTGGAGCATGGACGAACAGGAGGACTGGAAGCGATCCGGAATTGAAATGGCTGCCAAAGATGTCTCTGAGGCTTTCGGAGCGCAGATGAAAAAAGTGACCATTCCAATTCTGTATGGCTCGCTAACGGGAAAAAGACATGGGCCTCCTCTGTATGATTCCGTTGAAATTCTTGGCAAGGACCGTACGCGTGCACGACTTTTGAATGCAATTGAATTCCTCGGGGGGATTTCTAATAAAAAGATGGATGCTTTGAACAAGGGATGGCAAAAGAAAGACTGCAAGACGATCTAGTGGTCCGTAACAATAGTTTTTGGTGTTTCGGCTGACGCGAGAGCTTTCGCCTCAGCCGAAACACAAAGAATTTAGTTTGCAGAACACTAGTACTCTGTAAAGAAAGTTTTTGCAGAAATTTGCGCCCAGATTTTAGCGCAGGTTGCGGCCCCGAAAAACCAGACATACATGGCCATGTAGGCAGGTTTTTCGGGGTTGCAAGATGCGGTAAAAGATGGGTCAAATTTCTTAAAAACTTTCTTTACAGAGTACTAGCGTTTCTCGGCCGATTCGGAAATGACCTCTTCATCAACTGTATCAGAAATGATATAAGCGCGATTGTAGCCTGAACCGCTGCAAGCTGTTAGAATAAGAAGTACAGCACTAATAATGGCAAGCCTGAGTTGCATGGCGATCCTTGTCGGCGATTTATCCCTTTTTACAAATTTTTGTTACAACTGTCTATGAAAATTTCTGAGTCAGAAAAAGAGCATCCTATCATTGACCGCCTGCATCCTGCGATCGCGACGATCAAGGACCGCTATCTTCTGACCAGGCAGGGTTCAACCAAGCAGACTTTCCACGTTATTCTTGATTTGTCTCGCGCCCCTATCCGCTTTAAAGTGGGCGATTCAATCGGAATCTACGCGCAAAACGACCCGATCCTCGTCGAACATCTGATCCAGGCATTGAAAGCAAAAGCAGAGGATCAGATCACCGATCCTCGCAGCGGCGTCCCAATGTCCTTGTGGCATTTCTTGAGCTTCAAGGCAAATCTCTCCAGGCTTACCTCTTCTTTTCTAAAACTCTTTTATGAATGCGAACAGATGCACGATAAGAAGACCTGCCTGCATCGATTGCTCCAGCAGGAAAATAAGCCTTTGCTGACTCAGTATCTGGGATCGCACGATCCGCTGGACCTATTCAAAGAGTACGAAGATGTCCATGCTCCCCTGCAGGACATCTGTGCACAATTCGGACCTTTGCTTCCCCGTTTTTACTCTGTTGCTTCTTCTCAATTGCTCTACAAGGATGAAGTTCACTTGACTGTCGCCTTGTTCTCTTTCACCCATCAAAGCCAGCAGCGCTATGGAGTTGGCAGCCATTTTCTGTGCCACCTCGCAACTGTCAATACAACTCCCGTTCCTATCTATGTTCAGCCCGCCCATCATTTTACTTTGCCGGCCGATGACCATGCTCCAATCATTATGGTCGGACCTGGAACCGGCGTCGCGCCTTATAGGGCCTTTATGCAAGAACGGCTTATCAAAGGCGCGAGCGGAAAAAATTGGTTGTTCTTTGGTGAACGCAATCGCAATTCCGACTATTTCTATGAAGAGGAATTTGAGAAGCTCAGAGCAGAGGGTAAACTTCGTCTCGATCTCGCGTTTTCGCGCGACCAGGGAGAAAAAATCTACGTCCAGAACAGAATGTATGAAAATGCGAGGGACCTATGGGCATGGCTTCAGGAAGGAGCCTTTTTTTATGTGTGCGGGGATGCTCACCGCATGGCCAAAGATGTGGAACACACCCTGCAACGGATCGTCCAGGAGCAGGGAAACATGAGCGAAGAGGCCGCAAAGACCTACGTCAAATCCATGCGCTCCGAAAAGCGCTATCTCGCCGATGTCTATTGAGAGACGGTCTGGAGACAGTCTCCGCACAAAATGCTATTGGAAAGCCGACTTCGAATAGGATACCGAAAGTCATTCACAAGTTGGCCTGGGCTGCGTCAAAGCGCAGGCCCAATTTCTGAACCGCGTTCGATATACAGCCGGAATATCTTTGAAAATTAACTCAATAGCGCATTAAAATTGTCGCCTTTCAATGTTGTGGAGGTGGCATGAAGTACGCTGAGAAATGGGATCTGGATTGTTTTTTTTCAGGGGGAAGCCGCTCGGAATCTCTACACGAAGAACTCAATGAACTCAAAATTAGGATTGATTCTCTGGAGTCATTGAAGAATTCCAAGAGCTTCTTGGAACTTGTGGAAAAGATGCAGGAGATCGATGCTGCGCTGCGTCAGTGCGATGCCTTTATTCTTTGCCTGCAATCCCAGAATATAAGCGACGACCATGCAAATCAGCTGCGCGCTGAGTTTTGCGCTCTGGAGGCGAAATTCCAACTTTTTAACAACCGCTTTGACGACTTTCTCACTAAACTCGAGGACGCCGCATTTCATGCCCTTGCAGAGAATCCCAATCTCTCTGAAATTCGCTTTGTGCTTGAAGAAAGAAGGACGCGAGCTAGGCTAAAGCTGCCCTGTGAAAAAGAGGACCTGATCACGGAACTCTCTGTCGATGGATATCATGGATGGGGAGATCTCTATCCATTGCTCGTTAGTGAAATTAAAATCCCTTTTGAAAGCGAAGGCAAAAAACAGGAACTATCGTTTGGACAGGCGGAGAACAAGATGGCCCACCCTGACCGCGAGGTGCGAAGAGAGGTCTTTTCGCGTCTTGAAACCGCGTGGAAGGGCAAAGGAGCCCTTTTTGCCCAGGTCCTTAACCATATCGCCGGTTTTCGCTTGCAGGTCTATGCTCAGCGTGGATGGAGCGATCCTTTGCAGGAACCCCTATTCGAAAACAGGATGTCCAAAGAGACGCTTCTTTCGATGTGGAGCGCCGTCGATGAGTTTAAAAAACCGCTGCTCTCTTTTATGAAGGCCAAAGCTGCTCTGCTCGGCGTTGAAAAACTCGCCTGGTATGACATCGAGGCTCCCCTCTTTGAAGGGGAAGGAGAGTCGATTTCCTATGAGGTAGGCGCTGAGATGATTATTGACAGGTTTGAAAAATTCCACCCCCGGATGGGCCGATTTGCGTATCGCGCCTGCACAGAAAAATGGATCGAGGCTGAAGACCGGCCCGGTAAGCGGCCCGGTGGATACTGCGCCTCATTTCCAAAAAGCCGCCAGAGCCGCATTTTCATGACCTATAGCGGCACCATGGTCAATGTCTCTACGCTGGCCCATGAGCTTGGCCACGCTTACCATACTGAAATGATCGACGATTTGCCAAGCTTTGCGCAGCATTATCGGATGAACGTGGCGGAGACCGCTTCGACTTTTGCAGAGCAGATCATCAGCGATGCCCTCTTAAAAGGGGCGAAGACGCGAAATGAAAAACTGAAGATCCTCTCCGACAGGATTCAGAGATCGGTCGTCTTTATGATGAATATCCATGCGCGGTATCTTTTCGAGACGTCCTTTTATGAAACGCGCAAGGCCAAATTTCTTTCGTCGGATGAGCTCTGTTCTCTGATGCAGCATGCCCAAGAAAAAGCCTATTGCGGAGCGCTCTCTCAGTGGCACCCTTATTTTTGGGCAGCCAAGCTCCATTTCTATTTTACAGGCGTTCCATTTTATAATTTCCCTTATACTTTCGGCTACCTCTTCAGTCTGGGGATTTACAATCGAGCCAAAAGCCAAGGTGCCTCGTTTGGCAAAAATTACGATGCGCTGCTAAAGGAGAGCGGGATGATGACGGTCGAAGACCTCGCTAAAAAGCATCTCGAGATTGATTTGACCAAACCCGATTTTTGGCGCGAGGCGTGTTCAGCTGCCGTCTCCGATGTCGATGAGTTCGTTAAACTTGTCAAAGAACAAGCTTAACTAATGCCTCGACATGAGTTGTTTGAGGGAACATGTCGAAGCCTTGAATGGATTCGATTTTATAACCCGACTGGGTGAGTTTCTGCAGGTCGCGCGCGAGCGTGCTCGGCATGCATGAGACATAGAGGATGCAGGCAGGTTTTTCCGTTGCTAGGGTTTGTAGTAGGACGGGATCGATTCCCGTTCGAGGCGGATTGCATAGAACCGCATCGAAGTGCTCTTCTTTGATGAATTTCACTCCCAAAGATTCTGCCTTTCCCTGATGAAACTCCACTGTTGAAATTTTGTTGCGCGCTGCGTTCTCTTTGGCAAGTGCAATCGTCTCTGCATGGGTCTCAACGCCGATAACCCTGGAAACGCCGATTGGATCCGGCCAACAAACGCAATCTTTTGAGCCAAAATCCCTTCCCGGGGGGATCGCCTTCGCCTTTTGGGAATGATCGATCCCCCCCGAAAGGGATTCTGACTCAAAATCTTGCATTTCTTGTCGCGGCCCAACCATCGTTTCCAGGGCGACTTTTTTCCCTCGTTTTGCGCAAAGCAGCGAGGTCATGCCGATCCCACAGTAGAGGTCGAGGATTTTTTCTGAGTTTTCGGGCAGCGCCTCGAGGATGGCCCGGTAGAGATTTTCGCTTTGCTCGGGATGGTTTTGCACAAATCCAAAGGGAGAAAAACGCGCCTTGAGTCCTAACGTTTCAATTTCACAATGGACATCGCCGAACACTATTTTTTCTTTAGGCGATTGCATCACAATGCCTTGCCATTTTGGCTGGCTGGCTAATTCCTTTTCTGCGATGCGGAAATTGCAGGGCAATGCGGGGGAAAAGGTGAAGGCAAGAATAAATTTGTCATTGTTTGCTTTGATCAATCGGAGCGATCCTTCTTCTATCCCTTCATTGGAGAGGGCTTGGAGAAAAGATTCAAGAGTCCCCAGCAGAGTCTCCTCGGAAGGGATAAAAATCGGGCATTTTGCGACAGGAACAAATTGAGCAGGGTCGCAGCCGATGTAGCCTGCTTTAAATCCCTCTCCTTCATTTCTAAGATTGAAGCGGATGTGCCGTCGATAGGCCCACTGTTCCTTGGCAGGAGTGATGCTGAGATTTGGGACTTCGACCTTGCCGATCCTTTTTAGAGCGTCGATGATGAAGGCGCGCTTTGCTTCTAGCTGTGCAGGATAATTCAAATGCTGGAGCTGGCAGCCTCCGCAGCTCCCGAAATAAAAACATTTCGGATCGGTCCTCTGCGGGCTCGGATGCGCGAGCCGGAGCAATTTTCCGTGGGCGAAATTTTTCTTTTTGGAAAGGATTTCAACTTCAACGCTATCGCCGGGCGCGGTGAATGGCACGAAGATGACTAGTGCCCGACAAAGACGTTCGTGATCGGGCACAAGGCTCTCGTAGCGAAGAATCCCTTCCCCGCCAAAAGCAATCGATTCAATGTCACCTTTAATCATATCTCATCAACGATTTGGAAATCGCGGACCTGAAGCTGGATACTCGATTTATTGAGGAAGATATTGATATGCGGAGTGAATGCGATATGCAGTGTGAGGTTCTTTTTGATCAGACGCACCCGTTTTTCTGCCATCCCAAAGGCAATCCCTTCGAGCATCCGCTCGTTTTGTTCCAGATAAAGTTTAAGGTGGGTTTTGCCGACGACTTTGGGAGGCCAGATCTGCTTTGCGTCGCAATAGAGGATCGGCGCCGGATTCTCGTTGCCAAAGGGTTCGAGCAAACTGAACGACTCCATGAAGTCAAAGGTGAGGTCGCCGAAATTGATTTTAGCGTCGAGGTGGAGTTTCGCGACGACATCCTGGTCTTTTAACTGAGAGTCGGCGGCAGCGAGGAACCGTTGTTGGAACGTCTCGATATTTTCAGCCCGGATGGTCAGGCCCGCAGCAAAGTCGTGGCCGCCAAAATTTTCGAGGATGTCGGCATTTTCGCGAAGCTGTTGGAGAAGGGGAAATTCAGGGATGGTGCGGATGGAGCCTTTCCCGATTCCCTGGTCGATCGAAATGACAATCGTCGGCCGATTGTATTGCTTGGCGATCCTAGCCGTGATAATGGGAATGATCCCCGGGTGCCATTTGTCGGAATAGAGGACAATGGCTTTGTGCTGCAGGACCTTGGGATTTTTGAGGATAAATGTTTCCACGTCTTCGGAATCGCGCCTTTCGATTTTTTGACGCTCAATGTTGTTCAAATCGAGCTCTTTTGCTAGATTTTCAGCAGCTACGGGATCGCGTAGGAGCAAAAGTTCAACGCCTTTGCGCGGATCAGCGATGCGCCCTAAGCTGTTTAGGCGGGGAGCGACCTTCGAAGCGATGTCGATAGGGGTGATCTCTCCCAACTTGAGTTCGCAGACGGTGAAGAGTTTGGCAAGGCCGATTCTCTTCGTTTTACGGAGTTGGCGCAGCCCGTAGCGGACCAGGATCCGATTTTCTCCAATGAGCGATCCCATGTCGGCGATCGTGCCGAGGGCAACGAGGTCCAGGTATCTTTTCAAATCAATTTTTGAGGGGCTGATCGATCCATTGGAAATTAAGGCGTTTGTGACAGCATGGGCAAGCTTAAAGGCAACTCCAACTCCTGTCAGGTTTCGGTTGGGGTAAGTGCTATTGATGAGCTTGGGATTTAATGTCGCGATACAATGGGGGATCTTCGCGGTCGGCTCATGGTGGTCGGTCACGATCACATCGATATTGCGGCGAACAACCTCTTCGATCTCAGTCGCAGATGTGATCCCGCAATCCACGGTGATGATCAGTCTGCATTCGTTTGCAACTGCATATTCAAGAGCGTCGAGGATGACGCTCTGTTTAAGCGTGTTGCGGTTAGGGACGTAATAAAAGACGTTGGCGCCGATAAAACGGAGGAATTCGGTGAGGAGGGCTGCAGCTGTGATCCCGTCGACATCGTTGTCTCCATAGATCAGGATGTGCTCCTTTTTTTTAGGGCCTCGAGTACCCGATCGACTGCCTTGTCCATATCGGGGAAAAGCTGAGGGTCAAGCAGATCTGGCAATTTGGCATAGAGGAAACCATGGATCTCTTCCAGCGACTTGAAACCGCGGGAAGCGAGGATATGAGCAGTCACGGGGTGAATGCTGAATTCCTTGATGATGGTCTTGTGCCATTCCGGATCGACTTCAGGGTAGACCCAGATGGGATCTCTTTGACTCACTGTCATATGTCCTTTCGCTTATCATAAATGAGGAAGTAATCTGTAACTTCCGCTGACTCTTCTTTTTATACCGAACGCGGTTCAAAATTGGTCCTTGGCTGCGTCAAAGCTCCCGCGGCCCAGGGCCAATTTTTGAATCACGTTCGGTATACCACAAAGCCCACAGAGAGCACAGAGAAAAAAACAGGAAATCCCTTTCTCTGTACTCTCTGCGGGCTCTGTGGGATAACTGCTGCGCTTCCTATCTCTGATTAAGCACCATATTTCCTTCTTTTTGCATCTGTCTATCGTGGAAATACTTCATCAAAGGTGCGGCGATGAAGAGCGATGAGAGAGTGCCGAAAATGACACCGATGGCCATGACCAGGGAAAAGCCAAATAAAGTGTTGCCGCCGAGGAGGATCAGCGGGATAAGCACTAAAAGTGTCGTTCCTGAAGTCATCATTGTGCGGCTTAGGGTGACGTTCAGTGCGTGATTAATGATGTCTGAAAAGCTCGATTTGCGCATCAGGCGTACGTCTTCGCGGATTCTGTCGAAGACGATGATGGTATCATTCAGCGAATAGCCGACGATCGTCATCAAAGCCGCCACTGTATTGAGATCGATTTGAATGCCTAATCCAAGGGCGTGCAAGATTCCAAGCACGCCGATTGTAAAGACCACATCGTGCACCACGCAAATGGTCGCGCTGATCGCATAGTTGAACTCGAATCGGAAGGTAATGTAGATGAAGATACACAGCATTGCGATTGCGAGGCCAATAGCTGCGTTGTTGCGCATCGCATCCGACATCTGTCCGCTCACTTCTGTCCAATTCTTATCGAGGTTCTGCAGCGAGGCTGGGCTTATTTTAAGTCCCGATTTTTCCAATGCGTTCACGGTCCAAACGATTTTGGGATTCAACTCATAAGGATAGGCGGGTTCTTTAAGATCGTTCTCCATCGGCATCCCAAAGAACGGTCGTCCGCTTTGCTGCAGACTGCGGCTCAAGAAAATGCGGATGTTATTAGAGGGGGTCAGCTCGCGGATCTGGAAGTCTTGGGCACTCGCCCCCTGTTTGATTAGCGCTTCTTCAACAGCTTGTCTATAATTTGAATCGCCTTCTTTAGCCTGGAGTTCGACGCTTAACGCGTAACCGCCGCTAAAATCCATCCCAAAAATCGTATGGCGCTGGGCGATCAGCATAAAGGATCCGACCAAAATGACGATTGCCGAGAAGATCATCGTTTTCTTCGTGTGCTTCAGGAAGTTGAAGTTCTTCGCCTTGAACCAATTGAGCATGTTCAGGCTCTTGTTTTTGGGATTTTGTACCCAGCCGGCGAAGAAGAAACGTGTCAAGAACAGAGCTGTGAACATCGAAGAGATGATCCCGATGATCAGCATGACGGCAAATTGTTTGATGGGTCCTGAGTCGAAATGAAGCAGGATCATCGCGGCAATGAGGGTCGTCACGTTCGAGTCGAGGATCGCAGAAAACGCTTTGCGGTAGCCGGCGTGGACGGCGGATGCGATGCGCCCGCTGAGGGCGAACTCTTCGCGGATCCTCTCAAAGACGAGTACGTTGGCGTCAACGGCCATGCCGAGCGTAAGAATGATCCCTGCAATACCGGCCAGCGTCATTGTGGCCTGCAGATTCTGCAGGGTCGCCCACATCAGGAAAAGATTGAAGAGCACCGCAATCGACGCGACAACTCCGCCGAAGCGGTAATAGGCGATCATGACTCCCACCACGAGAACAAGAGAGAGGAGGGTCGCGATGATTCCGCTGTTGCGCTCTTTGGAACCGAGTTCCGGACTGACGTTCTTCTCCGACAGGATATGCGGTGTAAAGCTAAGGGATCCCGCTTTAAGGTCAGCTTCGAGCTGCGTAATCTCTCTTTGCGTAAAGCTGCCGGAGATCATCGCGCTGTCTCTTAATGCGGAGTCTAAAGTCGGGGCGCTGATGATGGATCCATTCAGGATGACCGCCATTCTCCAGCCCCTGCCACTAGATAACGCTTCGACAGGAGATCCGGCGATCTTTTCCTTGGCGTATTGCGATGTCCAGGCGAACAGTTCGTCGCGCGGATTGACCTTGACGCCCTCTTTGTTTGTGTAGGATCCGCGGACAGAAAACGCGAGGTAGTTGCCTTTGGAAGGATCATAGGAGGCCTGGATGTCTTCCAGATTGGAGCCCTCGAGCGCGAAGTTGCGGAATACGATCACGAGCGGGTGCGTCTGCCCTTGCCAGTCGGTGAAATCATCGCCTCGGAAATGGGCGATTTTGGAATAGGTGTCGTTGTACGCGGCGGAGATTGCCATTTCTTGAGGATTGGAAAGCCTCATCCCGTTTTCATAAAGAATGCGCGCTGATTCGCTGCGCGGCTGGATGACGTCCGGATCCAGGGAATCACCATAAAGATGTTTCCAGGCAATTTGATTGAGATCATCGCCTTCTTTGCGATTAGTGACGACTGCTTCGTTCCAAATCTCTTGTAAAAAACGGTTGGAAGCATCGGCGAGCTCAGAGTTGTTAGGTCCAAACTTCTCATTGACGATATGGAAATACATGCTAGAGGCTTTGACAAGTTCTGCAGCGGAAAGGCCCTGCGACCCTGGGAAGTCGAGAGTAATAAAGTTGCCTTCCTGGCGGATGCTGACTTCCGAGACGCCCATTTTGTTGACGCGGTTGTAGAGCTCGTTGATCCCCTGCTTTATGTCGACCTCGTTCGTAACGATGCGGTTATTGCTGTCGCGCAGTTCGATCTGAACGGTCTTACCGCCGGAGAGATCTAGGCCCCAATGGAGGATTTTGCGGTCGTCGCCGCGGAAATACTTGACACAGCTGAGTTTGAAGTTGTCCCAGAAGACGTTTTGTGTCGGTTTGGGAACATCGTATTTGGAAACCCCGCGGACGTTCAGTTTAGCGGCATGGTAGTCATCGCGCCATTTGAGCAAGTCTTCATGCATGTGGTTGTCGATTTTGTTCTCCGTGAGAATGCGCTGCTCGACATCTGTATATTCAAGGACGGCATAGCGTCTTGTCCCATGGACGGTGAAGTCTTCGCGCGTCGCTTTCAATACGGTCTGAAAATAATCTTCGCCTTCGAAGATGAAGTCTTGGGCATATTCAGGGCTCAGGGCATAAGCGCCGCCCGAGTATCCGACGAATCCGTTTCGCTGCAGAATGTCGCGCAGGTGGTTGAAGTCCTGAGAAAACTGGCTCGTCTGCTCAGACTTCGTCTCATTTTTTAGGCGCTGCACGAATTTGTCCATCCCCTTGGCGATCACATAAATCGAATTCATGCGGAAGCCTTGAGGAGGGGCTTTTTTCATGAGTGCAGGGGCGTAGATCACGAGCCCAAAATTTTGCTCGGAGGCCGGCAGCTTACTGTACGTTTCGTAATCGTAGATTGGAAATGAGGAAGGGATCAGGTCGGGATGTTTAGGATGCCAGGTCGCTTTCAGGGTTTCTTGCAACTGCTGGGTGATCGCAGCGGCTACACTGCTTAAGCGCAGCGCAAGAAAACTCTTGCTGTTGCTTAACTCGCTTAAGGTAATTTCAAATTGATTTTGGTGGGGCGTGATCTTTTCTCCCGCCTGGCGGGCCACCATGGCGATCTCGTTATATAAGAGTTGGTCGGCCTGGTCGCGCAGGTTGGATTGGCCGGTGGCGCTGTCGAGTTTTTGCCGAATTTCAGCGACATCGGCGCACAGTGTTAAATTGATTTTTTCATTATTCCAGTCGATAGAGAGTTGTTCGATGTAAGGATTATGCCCTTGAAGGGAGATGGTTTGCATCTTGCCTTCAGATTTATTCTTTAGGGCAGCGCCTAATGAAGCGTATGTGAAGGGGGCTTTACCCGCGCTGAACGCCTGCGCATTGCGCCCTACGATCGCCACGGCCTGGTCAAGCGTTTTTTCACGCGAGGACAGAAGTTCCAGTCTTTGCTGTTTGACGATTTCGAGGAATTGTCCTTCAGCTTTGAGCTTGTCGCTTTCTTCTTTTAGAGCGGTTTTTTCCTCTTTGATTTTCTCTTTTGCATTGTTAAGAGCCCGGATGAAGTTTTGTACCATGCCGGGGCGATCGTTGCTGTCAATTTGGGTAAAGGTGGCGAAGTACCGCTGGGCAATGGGAGAGCTTTCCCCATAGACTTTTGTAAAAGAGAGGATGTTCTGCGACAGCAGTGTGACGATTTCCTGAAACTGTTGTGCATTGTGGTTGTCGGACAGGGCTTGAACGTATAGGGCGTTTTCCGAAGTGCCGGCAAGAGCAATACCGACTTGCATGGCGCGGTCTTCGACGAGGGCGCGGTAGAGCGTTGTGGGGGAGTTCTGTGCATCAAATTTTTGGGAAAACTCTGTATAACTAGCTAACTGCTTGGCATCGAAATGGATGGGAATTCTGCGCTGGACCATCACAGTCTTGTCCGCGGTCTCATAGGGGTCATATAAGGAGAGTTGCGCAGGGACGAATGGGATCAGTAAGCCGGCTCGTGGAAGATACTGTCGGAACCTGTTTGCATCGTCCGTATTTTTAAAAGTGATGGTGACAAACTGAGGCTGATTCGGGTTGACTATGGTGGCGAGCGGTTTTACTTTCAGAAGGTTGCAGAAGGAATCAAGCCACTGCCTGGACTGCGGTTCGAGCTCATTGACGCGATCGATGATCTGTTCGGCGATGGCCTGGGAGCGCTCTTTATCGATGGGTGACTTAAGAGGTTTGGAGTAGAAAAAAACGGTCGGAAGGATGTTATAAATCGTCAATGCAATGACAGCAATGATCAAATAGCGCTGCCACTTCTTTTGCTTTTCCATGAGTGGTTCCACATTCTAAAGAATTTTAATACGCTAAGAATACGCAGAGTTATCGATTCTGTCTAGAGGGAATTGCCCTGAAACAAAAAATTACCCATTGAATTCGGTTTTGCGATATGCTGGGAGCTTGTATCCGCCGTGCATATTTTTTAATTCATGAAATATAGGTGTCAATGCCAGGAGTGATTGTTGTCGGCGCCCAGTGGGGCGATGAAGGAAAAGGGAAAGTGATCGACCTTCTCGCCGAGCATGCTGAATACATCGTCCGCTCGCAGGGGGGGAATAACGCCGGTCATACGATAGTCGTTAAAGGGGAGGAGTTCCGCTTCCATCTCGTGCCTTCAGGCATCTTGTATCCTCATGCTCAGTGCTTTATCATGGGCGGCACTGTGATCGATCCGAAGGTGCTCTTGGAAGAGATCAAGGAACTCGAGGCCAAAGGAGTCGTCCTGAAAGGGCGCCTGCATTTGTCGCCTTACGCCCATGTGATTCTACCTTACCACCGCATGATCGACCAATTGAGCGAGAAGCGCAAAGGCGATCAGGCGATTGGGACAACAGGCAGAGGCATTGGCCCCTGCTACGCTGACAAGGCCAATCGCATCGGCATCCGCATCTGCGAGCTGATCGATCCTGCCCTCCTCGACAAAAGACTGCGCTTCGTCCTTTCTTTGAAGAACCAGTGTCTTCAGGCGATCTATAATCAGCCTCCGCTGGACTTTGAAGCAATATATAAGGAGTATTCCGCCTACGGCAAGGCCCTTGCCCCCTTCGTCGGGGAGCCTGAAATGACTGTCGGCAAGGCGAGCAAGGAAAATAAAAATATCCTTTTTGAAGGAGCTCACGGGACCCTCCTCGATATCACTTATGGGACGTATCCCTTTGTCACTTCTTCCAGCACAATTTCTTCTGGAGTCAGCGGCGGGGCAGGCATCGGCGCAAGCCGGATCACCCATACGATTGGCGTCGTCAAAGCCTATACCACCCGCGTTGGCGCGGGACCCCTTCCCTCTGCCTTGACAGAGGATGAGAAAAATCTTTTTTTAGACAACGCGGCAGCTCGCGAGATTGGGACAACGACGGGACGGATGCGGCGTATCGGCTGGTTCGACGCTTGCCTGGTCCGTTTTGCTGCTTCCCTCAATGGAATGGATTCTTTAGCCCTCACCAAGCTCGATGTTCTTGATTCCCTTAAAGAAATTAAGATCTGTACGAGCTATCGCCTGCGGGGCAAGCAGATCGACACCCCCCCTCCTGTCATTGAAGACTTGGAAATGGTTGAGCCGGTCTATGAGACGATGCCCGGATGGAACTGCTCGACGAAAGATGTCTCTTCCTACGATCAGCTGCCTAAAGAAGCAAAAGCCTACGTTCAACGGCTATGTCAGTTGGTCGGCGCTCCCTTGAGCATTTTGTCGCTCGGGCCCGAAAGAGAGAGGACTCTGTTTATTCAGGAATTATTTAAAAAATAAGTTATGAATATTTTGACTGCTCCAGAGTCCGCATCTGAAGAAAGAGAAGTGATCTACTCTCCGGATGACCTCGCGCTCTTGGATTCATCTAAAATCCCCAAGCATGTCGCTATTATTATGGACGGCAACCGCCGCTGGGCCAAGCGCCAGGGGCTGCCGGCGATCATGGGACATTGGAAGGGCGCAGAGACGCTGACAAGGATCGTCCGGTCGGCATCGGAACTGGGCATTAAGGCGCTGACCGTCTATTCCTTTTCTACCGAAAACTGGAGCCGGGCAAAAGAAGAAATCGACGGTCTGATGCACCTGTTTAAAGTTTACCTTGAAAAAGAACGTGAGCCGATGGCCCGCGAGGGAGTTCGCCTCGACGCGATCGGCGATCACTCACGCCTTCCTCCTTTTGTCCTTCGCGAGCTCGAGCTTTCAAAATCTTACACAGCGCATTGTAAAAAGATTGATTTGGTTCTTGCGATCAATTATGGTGGCCGGGATGACATCCGGCGCGCTTTTTTAACGATGCTGAAGGATTGTGAGAAGGGAAATTTGTCAAAAGATCAGATCACAGAACAACTGATCAGCCAGTATCTGGACACTGCCAAATGGCCCGACCCGGATCTCCTCATTCGAACCAGCGGGGAGCGAAGGCAAAGCAATTTTCTCCTGTGGCAACTTTGTTATAGCGAATTTCACCATACGGATATCTTGTGGCCCGACTTTGATGAACATGATTTGCTCCAAGCTGTGCGCGAACATCAGTTGCGCCAGCGAAGAATAGGAGGCTAGTGATGAAATTCAAGCGGATGGCGGACCTTAACCGCCGACTGATTGTTTCATGTATTTTAGGCGTTATTGTCGCTTCTTTAATCGCCTTTTCGACGCGTCCTTTTGTCAGCCTTCTGCTGATGCTCTTTGTCGCGGCATTGGCAGGCGTTGGAATTTGGGAATATGCGCAGCTTGCAATTAACAAAGGGATAAAGCCTGCGTCGCGATGGATGGTCGTCGCTGCGGTTGGCGAAGTGGTCGCCCTCTATGCCTCTTTAGTATTCGTCGATTTTCCCCAGCTGCCCGTTCTCGTACTTGCTGTCGCCATGGTCCTGTTTTTTCTTTTGCATTTCCAGGATTCCACCGACTCTCTTTTTACGATTGCGGTTGAGTTCTTCGGCGTGGCCTATGTCGCCGCCCCGCTGAGCTTAATGCTGGGCGTTCTTTACCCTATTGCGCACCAGGGGATTCCCCAGGAAGGAAGATGGTGGCTCGTCTATCTGATCATCGTCACAAAAATTGTCGATGTCGGCGCCTATTTTGTCGGAAGGCTTTGGGGCAAGAAAAAGCTCTCTCCCAATTTAAGTCCCAAGAAAACCATTGAAGGCGCGGTCGCCGGGTTTATCTCCGCTGTTCTGGCCAGTATGGTGATCTACTACGCCGGCAATCGTTTCTTTGACGGCAATTTTAGCATAACTTTTAGTGAATCGATCTGGCTGGGGATGCTGCTCGGCGTCTTTGGACAAATCGGCGATCTTGCGGAATCTCTACTCAAACGCGATGCTGTTGTCAAAGACAGTAACACCCTTCCCGGACTTGGCGGCGTTCTGGATATGGTCGATTCCCTTTTGTTCACTACACCCATTGTCTATTTCTTCATCCGGATGCATTGAGGACATTCCCCAAATATGATTATAACGATTGATGGGCCATCGGGCACAGGCAAGACCACGGTCGCGCGCAACGTCGCCGACAGACTGCACTTTGTCTATTTCGACACCGGGGCCATGTACCGCGCCTTCACTTGGCTGGTTCTCGAGCGGGGAATCGACATTAATGATTCTAACGCCGTTAAGCGCTGCCTTGAAGAGTTCGACTACAGAATCGTTGAGAAAAATCGGGAAAAGCATTACTTCGTCGGAGCAGCCGATGTCACTGAGGCCATCCGCTCACGAGAAGTGACCCAATTCGTCTCGCCCGTTTCTGCGTTAAGACAAGTCCGCACATCTCTTCTCGACCTGCAATACCATTTTGCCAAGACGCAAGATGCTGTTTTTGAAGGAAGAGATCTGGGAACAGTCGTTTTTCCCAACGCGGAAGTAAAGATATTTCTTACAGCCGACCCCAAAGTCAGGGCCGAGCGCCGCCTAAAGGAGATCCTCGCGAAGAAGCCGCAGGAAGGAAAAGGGTTAAGCCATGAGCAGATGCTTGCTGAAATCATGCGCCGCGACGAACATGACTCCACTCGTGAAGTCGCCCCGTTGCGCTGCCCGCCTGACGCCTTTCAAATCGATACAACAAATCTTTCTATTGACCAAGTGGTCGACGGAATCGTAAAATACTGCGTTGAACGATTTCCGGATAAAAATTTTTTATGAAACCAGCCTGGGCGCGCAATTTACCCATGTCATGGCTCTATCGGGCCGTGTTATTTTTTGCATGGTGCTTCTTCAAACTCTTCTACCGCCATAAGGTCTATGGCCGGGAAAACTATTATAAAGATGCCGCCATTATCGCCGGCAACCATTCTTCAAACTACGATCCCCCGATCCTGGCCATTTCGTGGCCCGAAGAGGTCCACTTTCTCGCTCGCGAAGGTTTATTTAAAAATCCCCTCTTCGGCGGTCTGATACGCAAGCTCAATGCCCATCCGGTCTCCGGCGACGCCAGCGATATCGGCGTATTCAAACTCATCTGCAGCCTGCTCGCCGAAGGAAAAAAGATCATCCTCTTTCCCGAAGGAACGCGAGGCGATACGGATCAGCTGGGCGAGCTCAAGCCCGGCATCGCGATGCTCGTCTCCCGCTCCAAATCCGCCGTCATCCCCGCCTACATCCACGGCACCTTTAAAATCTGGAACCATTTCCACAAATTCCCCAAGCTCTTTGGAAAAACAGTTTGCGTCTACGGATCTCCCATCCTCTGGTCGCAATTTGCCCACCTCGACAAAAAAGAGGCCCAAAAAGCCCTCACCGATAAGCTCGCCGAATCGATCAATGCCCTGCGCGATTGGTATGAGAAGGGAGCTAAAGGAACGCCGCCTTGAATTTTACACGCATTCCTCTATACCATTCATAAGTCAAGATGAAGGTGCGTTGATGCTTTTTTTCTTGATGTAAAATTAAATATTTGATATCTGTAAACTGAATCGCTTCTAAGTTTGGGGTGATGATGCCGTAAGCTAATGGACACTCTTTTTTGTGTCGGGCAACAAGGTAAATTTTTTATTTTAGGATTATATGGTCATTCGATCAGAGCAGTTTGCAGAGCTATTGAAAGTTTCCAAACAACCGAGTCTGTCAGAGCAGTTTACAGAGCTATTGAAAGTTCCCAAACAAACAAGTCTGGCAGAAAAGTTTGCGGAGATATGCAAAGTTTCCAAATAATTGAGTTCTGGCTGATTAATTTGTCTAACGATTCAAACAGCAAAGAAGGTCGCCGTCTTTTAAAGAGATGGTGATCAGTGAATGGGTGGCCTCGTTGGAAATCCCGATAAAGTTTTTATCGAGGGTTCCATCTCTAAGGGGCCACTTCAGGCCTTCCGTATAAATCCCCTTAACCGGGCCATTTAACGGAATGAGCGAGATTGTTTGTCCCGGCTCGACGGTGAGTTCAACGTGCTGCGGGATGACAAAAAGGCGTTCGCTTTCCGTTTCCAGAAAGACTTTTCCGGGATAGCGGCTGAGAAGGGCCACGTTGACGAGGGTGTGGTCTGTCCTGCCGCCAAGCGCCCCAAAGACAGCGATCTCTTCAATTTGCAGGTGGAACACAAGTTCTAATGCACATTCCAAGTCGGTTTTGTCTTTGTGGGTCGGATAGCGTTTCTGCGGGACTTCGCTGAATGTTTTAAGAACATGGGGGTCGACCGAGTCGAGGTCGCCGAGGATCAGATCGGGCTGAAGGCCCATTTCATGGCAGTGGTTTGCTCCTCCGTCGACAGCAATCAGGAGAGGGAATTCAATGATTCTCTTCTTAATAGAGACCAGGTCGGCGATAGGGGCCGTGCAAATGATTGCAACTCGGGTGTGTGTGAACACAGGCCACCTGCAATTTGAAATTTATGCGGCCAAGATGACTCGAACATCCACCGAGTTGCCCCGACTAGAACCTGAATCTAGCGCGTCTACCAATTCCGCCATGGCCGCACATAAGGAGACGGGATTATAATCTTGGATGGGTTTTAATGGAAGATTTAATGGAAAGCAGGGGATCATGGAAAATCCCCCCTAATATCAGGATTTTTAAAAAGCCGGTAGCACCGCGCCCTTGTATTTTTTGAGAATGAACTCCCGCATTTTTTCCGAGGTCATCGCTTCTTTGAGAGCCACGATATTGGGCTGGTCCTCGTCGCCGATCCTGACGGCGATGATATTGGCGTAGGGGGAGTCTTTGGTCTCTATGGCAAGAGCGTCTTTGAGGGGGTTGAGATTTGCTTGCAGGGCGTAGTTTGTGTTGATCGCCGCGGCATCGACATCTTGCAGCGTGCGTGGCAGCATTGCCGCATCGACTTCGAGAAATTTTATTTTCTTAGGATTGTAGGAGATATTCAAAATCGTCGCATCGAGCCGCTTCGGGTCGTCCAATTTGATGATCCCATGGGCCTGGAGCAGCAGCAGAGCTCTCCCTTCATTGGAAGGATCGTTGGGAACGGCGATCGTCCCGTTTTCAGGAAGATCGGCGAGGGACTTGATTTTTTTCGAGTAAATGCCCATTGGCTCAATCTCAATCTTTGCAATGCTCATGATGTGGTAATGGAATTGCTTGATCTGCTCGTCCATGAAGGGGATGTGCTGGAAGAAGTTGGCATTGACCTCTTTAGCCTCTAAGGCGCGGTTGGGCATGTTGTAATCTTCAGTGGTGATGACGATCAATTCGATGCCTTGGGCTTTAAGATCGGGTCGGATAAATTCGAGCATCTCTGCCTGGGGAACCGGGGTTGCTGCTACTTTCAGGGCGTTTTTGACAGGGGAAGAGCAGCTCTGCAACAGAGCAAAAAGCAGCGCGCAGGCAATGGCAAAGGTATACTGCCCCCACTTAGGTTTTGTGAATTTATGCTGCAATCTTTTTCCGCCTGACTTTGCGTTCGCCCTCGCAAGCTGGCAGGAAGATTGCTTCGGGCTCCACGCTTTGTCATGCGAAAAAATCTTGGGCATAAATTCACAAAACCTAAGCGAGGCCAGTATATTTTTAATCATGAGTAAATCTTCCTCTTTTTTTTAGGATCGCTGCAGTCAGAGTCCCTCCTGCCCATTGGACAAGCTGGACTAAGATGATCAGTAGAATGACGGTGACGACCATGATGAAGGTGTTGAAACGGTTATAGCCGTATTGGATGGCGACTTGCCCAAGTCCGCCGCCGCCGATCAGTCCGGCCATGGCGCTATAGCCGATCAGGTTGACGATGGTCAAAGTGACAGCGGAGACAAGCGAGGGCAGGGCTTCGGGAAGAAGGACTTTAGAGACGATCTGCCAAGTGTTGGAGCCCATGACGATCGCTGCTTCGAGAATATGACGGTCGACTTCTTTGAGGCTTGTTTCGGCCAAGCGTGCAATAAACGGCGCTGCTGCTACGGAAAGGGGGACGATGGACGCCGTTGTGCCAAGGCTCGTGCCGATGATTAGGCTAGTGAGGGGAAGGAGCGCGACCATCAGGATTGCAAAGGGAAACGATCTGCCAACGTTGACAAGCGTTTCTAAAATCTTGTAGATGCGCGGATTTTCTTTGATGTGTCCTTTGTCGGTAATGGCGAGGATGATGCCGAGCGGCAGGCCGATGAGGAGGGCAAAAAATGTCGCAGCAAAGACCATGTAGATCGTATTCCATAGCTGCAAAGGGATAAGGTCAAATGCCAGTTGGAGATTAGCGGCGTTCATGTTCGATGACCTCGTAATGCACGGATTTTTCCTGAAGGTAGGTCAAAGCTTGCCCGATGCGCTCGGGAGCGCCGTTAAGCTCGATGATCAATGTGCCCAGAAAGAGAGTGTGCAAGCGGTCGATCCAGCCGAGAAGGATGTTGGCGTCGACGTCGAATTTCCGGACGAGCTCTGAAATGATCGGCTCGCCGGCAGCTTTGCCTTTGAACCGCAGGCGAAGGAGTTTTTTGTTGGGAGGGAGCTCCTTTAAAAACTCGGGAGGTAGTTCGTGAGAGGATTTCTCCAGAAAGTTTTTGGTCGTCGGATGCTGCGGCTCGGAAAAGACATCGACAACCTGACCTTTTTCGACGATCCCCCCTTTTTCAATGACGGCGACCTTGTTGCAGATCTGTTTGATTACTTCCATTTCATGCGTGATGAGGACGATCGTCACGCCAAGGTGTCGATTGATGCTTTTGAGCAGGCGTAAAATTTCTTTTGTCGTCTTGGGATCGAGGGCAGAGGTCGCTTCGTCGCAAAGCAGAACATCGGGATGATTGGCGAGCGCGCGGGCAATGCCCACTCTCTGCTTTTCTCCTCCGCTGAGCTGAGAAGGGTAGGCGTCTTTTTTTTCTGTGAGGCCGACGAGCTCCAGCAATTCATCGATGCGCTTGTTTTGCTCCTCTTTGGAAGCGCCTGCGATCTCCATGGGGTATGCGATATTGCCGGCGACGGAGCGGGAGTTCAGCAGGTTGAAATGCTGAAAGATCATTCCCATCTTTTTACGGAAATCGCGCAACTCCTGCTTTTTCATGGCCCCCAGGTCGCTTCCCTGAAAGAGGATCTTGCCGCTTGTCGGAATGACGAGTCTCGCCAGGCAGCGGATGAGGGTCGATTTTCCAGCGCCGCTTAGGCCGATGATCCCAAAAACGTCTCCGCGGTCCATCGTTAAAGAAATGTCTTTAAGCGCGGACACCGTCTTATAACTTTTGGAGACCGAAAGAAGTTGTATGAGGGGGCGGTCTTTTTGTTCTGCTTGCATAAATAAAATAGCGCTGGAGAGGTTTCCATGGAGAAAGGCTTCATTCTATCCTGTGGAGGATATTAGATGAAATTACAAAACTTCGGTTGGGCCCTAGGGAGTGTTTGGAAATTGCTGTCCTTCGAGATGAGAGAGATTTTCGAGCAGATTTAAAATGATCAGCCGAAGTCCAATATCGGGACGAAGATATAGACGAGGCTGATCATTTTAAAGATGCCGAAAAGATCTCTCATATCGAGGGAAATGAATTTCCAAACACTCCCTAATGGCAACATTATTTCTGAACGATCCCTAAAGTCCACTTCGATAGACGGATTAACTAGTCATTTTTTTCCAGAGGCCTGAATAACCCTCTTGGTTCTCCTTTCTTAACCAATCCGGAAAAATTTGATGCTTAAATTTTAACTCTAAGTGGCGCCAGACATCTTCAATGGTTACTTCTATTTGATAGGGAGGGTATTTCTTTCTAGCCTCAGCGATAAAATCGCTTTCATATTTATCCCAGCATGCCTTGTAATCACTCCACGCACTCTTATTGTCCAAATCCCGCCATTCCTCCTTTTCATATTTCCGACAGCCGTGATGTAGCCAATCGACGTAAGCTGCTCTGTCTAATAATCGATCCAATTCATTGTTGCGGGCTGAAGGTTCAGAATTCATAAATTCAAGATAGGCTTGATGCGTTAAATCCGCCCACTCTTTCCATTCAGCAGCATCTGCCTTTTCTATCAGGGTTTGCCATCCATTCATGGCAATGTTGCCAAGTCCCAAAGTAAAAATCCCTAACCCATAGCCTCCAAGACGGTTTGCGACAGTATAGATCTTGCTTTGCAAGACCTGTTCCATATTCCATTCTCTTAAGTGTGCATCAATCCCTACTCTAAATTGCTCGTCTAACAAACTTCTTTTTAAATCATTGCATGCCACCTGACTTCTACCCATCTGTTCGACAGCCAACCCCAACTCACTTCTAGTCCCTTGGTATTTACCGGACAGTTTGGAATAGGCTCCCTTTAATTTACCATTCTCATCCGACAATTGATTGATGCTGAGAGTGAGCGCGCGATTTTCTGTGGAGAGTTTTTCGGCAAGTGACTTGAGGCCTTCAATTTCAGCTTGATGGCTTTCATTTGCGATCGCCAATTTTTCAATTTTTTCGAATAATTCTTTGATTGTCCTATCTTTTTCAGATTCATTATTTTGCAGGATTATATTTCTTTCTACCAGGCTGGAATTTTCAACTTCCAGATGCCGCACCTGATCTTCCAAACCGTCAATTTTCGCATTGGAAACATTCTGCGCAGCTTCTAACTGCTCAACTCTTTTTGTTACACTGTGAGCTCTGCGCATCAATGCCATAAACTCTGGGCTGCTTTGCATCACTTCCCAAATCTCATTGGCTTTGTGGCCAGGCTCCATTTGCGTAGATGCATCGGTCTCTTTCTCGCCAGTGTAAGGGATGATCGTTTGGGATCCACAATAAGGATGGCGATAACTAACTCTAGGGTCTGTCTGTTCCATATTTCTCCCGTTAATTTTGTTTAAATTAAGATGAAATTATAAAGTTTTGTAGAGATTATCGATACGAAAAAAATTATTTAATTTGAATAAAATGATAGATTTAAACTACGATTCATTTTTAATTAAATCTTAAAGGAGAAGAAATGAGCCAGATCATTCGATTTAACCCTTATGGGAATGTAACCCATTCTTTAGAAGGACCTTCAGTACAGATAATGACCACAGACTCACAAGAACCCGGTGAGACAGCCAACACAATGCTGGCTATAATGATGAAAAAAATGGAAGCGTTGGAGTTGCGAACAGGGGCATTAGAGCTCGGAAGTTTACAGTTAAGCGGACGTATCGATGACACCGAGCACACCATTGGAGCAGTCCAGAAAGAGCAGAATTTTATTGGAGATCAAACTGAGTCTTTGAAGCTGTCGCAGGTAAGAACCAGCAGACAGGTTGATCTCTTAACCGAGGTCGAAGCCGACCTGGATCAGCGCGTGAAAGAAAAGGGCAGAGAGTTAGCCGGACTCAACGAGGGGCTAGCAAATGTGGGTGAAACCGTTAGTTTAAATCAGAAGGAAATTAAAAGACTGACTTCAGAATCTAAAGAGCTGCGATCGGGGAATGAGACCCTGGAAAATAAACAGGATGGTTTAAGTGCCGACGTATCCGGTTTGCAGAGATCAGTCGGCGCTCTCCAAGGAAGAACCACCGAAAATGAGAATATGCTCAGACATCTGGAGTTTACGCGTCGGATAACGGCAGAAATCAAGGAAAAAAAATTAGATACTTGTTGTGCAATAACAGGAGGAATTGCTGTTGCTGTGCCAAGTGGCGGTGCTGCTATTCTTCATGGCACTCATGCATATAAAAATTTTTCTGTAGCGAACGAAAACTCGAAGCTTGCCGAACATTATGCATACACAAGGGATCATCCCTATGAAGGAGCTAGTGAAATCTATAAGTCCACTTATAGCGCCTGGGCTTATAATTCTGCTTTGGAAGCAAAAAAAGCCTCTAGTCTAGCCAAAACTGATAGTCTCAAAGCTGGAGCATCTGCAGCTGTGGCTGTTGCTGGAGCGGGTATGTTTGCTTATGGTCTTTATAAAGAAAATCAACAAGAACAGAATGAAAAACACTTAATCAATCAGGCAGAAGTTGAGTATCAAGAGTTTGTTAAAACAAATCCTCAGGCTACGGTTGAAGAGGCGCTTGAGTATGTAAGGACTCGATTGGGATAAATTGATTTTATGATGTGAATTTTCCGCCTGGACAATTCACATCATGAATGGTGAAACGGCCCTGTTCAAAAAAATGGGGCATCGAGTAAAATGAATATAATACCTCGGAGGGAAGAATGAGCAGTCACGAAGATATTAAGCATTTGTCGGAAGATACATTCACTAAAGATATTCAGCATGGCGTTGTGCTGGTCGATTTCTATGCGGACTGGTGCGGTCCTTGCCGGATGATGACCCCTGTTCTCGAGAAAGTCGCCCAAGAAGTCAAAGGGCATGCCGTCATCGGCAAACTCGATATTGACAGCGCTCAAAAAGTCGCCTCACAGTTCCAAGTCACTTCGATTCCGACGTTGATCCTTTACAAAGATGGCAAAGAGGTCGGCCGCCTTGTGGGCTTGCGCGACGCTGCCACTGTGAAGCAATTCATCGACGGCGCTAAATAACCTGATCTGTTTTGTTGGCGATGCGGATATGCATCGTCAATTCTTTTTTTATGCCGAACGTGATTCAAAAATCAGCCTGGGCTGATTTTTGAATCACGTTCGGTATGTCAATCCACCCAGTGCAGAACGTTGCGGATGATCGACCACCTAGGTTCCGGAGGTGCAGCGATCTCTGTTTTCCCTTTGATCCACAGTTCGTACTGCCTTTCCGTAAACCCTTGAGATCTCTTAAGGTCAAGCCATTGGTTGAGATAATGCAGAAAGCGGGGGCTATCGTTGCGGATGGCATAGCTCAATGTGTCGAAACCCATAGGAGGCTGCGGAAAAACGAGGCGGAATCCGCGGTGGCACAGGGACCACGCAATCGCTTCCTGCTCTTCCCATAAAAGGGCGACAGGTCCGGCTTCTTGATTAATCGGCGTTTTGGGCTCGATCTTTTCAACATCAGGAGCGATCTCATTCGAACTTTCTTTTGATTTTGAGGAAAGGAACGCACAGCCAACGCTGTTAAACTCTTCATAACTGTTGAGAAGGATTAGTTTCTTATCGGGGAAGAGTTCTTTTGCAGTCGATTCGTAGGCCGAGCCTTTCAACACAGCGATTTGAATATGTTTGTTTTCGACAATGGATTCGATGGTGGCGAATTTTTTCCTGAGTTTTTCCGGCACGACAAAGCATAGACGTATGGAAAGATAGGATTCTGTAAATGTCAATGCTTTCAAACGGGATTCATTGATCGTGATGGCTGACATCGCAATATCATAAGAGTCTGCGTTGAGTTCGCTGATCAGGTTTTGATAACTGAGAGGGACCAGTTCCAACTGGCAGCCGAGGTCGTAGGCCAGTTCATAGGCAAAGGCGATATCATAGCCCACAACAGTGCCATCGACATTCTGAAAGCAGAAAGGCGCGCAGTTGGGGTTATATCCAACGCGCAGTGTTTTTGTCGTCAGGATGCGATCGAACGTGTCCCCTGCAAAGGCGACCGGAGTAGGAGCTGTTTTAAAGATCTTGACCGGGATCGATGAGGAGATATTGAGCTCGTAAATGCTTTTGGTCTCATTCTTGATTTCGGGGAGGGGGTTAAACGTCTTGATGCCCGATATGAGCAATAAGATGGGAATCAATGTGAATAGGCCGTTTTTGAGAATCCTGGAAAAGCGCCAGATGATCATGTTGCGGCAGGCAAGCGTGATGAAAAGGGAGAGAGAAGCAATTTCGATGACTGAGACCATCGACTGGAATCCCGCTGTGAAAGGGAGTGTCGTTAGATACAGGTTGACCGATTCGACGGGGAGGCCCAGAGAGTCGAGGATGAATGTAAGGCTGTTGATCCAGGATCCCAGACCGACGGCTCCAAGGCTCGTCAGGAAAGTGGTGACGAACAGTTCCACCTGGGAAGTGAGCATTAAGGGGACGTTGTAAAATGTGGACACGAAAAAGACGAAAACGGTGATGAAAAGCGATCCGAGTGGTAGATTGAATACCACAGACACAGTACCCTGGATTTGGCTTTGCGCCTTATCGTCTTGCGGGTCGAGAAGCTGAGTTTCTTTCTTGAGGAGTTCGATGATGTAGGGAAGGCAGACAATGACAACGTTCGTCGTATACGCAAGCACCAAAATCGGCAGCAGTTGCTGGAGCCATTTAAAAGAGGGGATCGAAGTGAGCATGGTTGTCAGCCGAGGAAATATCCAGAAGACGATGATGCTTAAGCCCAGGATGTAAAGAATCACATAGGTGCTCACCTGTTTGACTGTAGTGAGCTGGATTGTTCCGACCTGGTTGGAGATAATCAGAAAGGTTCCAATCGGCGTGATCCTGGCGATCCAGGATGTGATGCGGGTCAGGGCCTGGACCAGGTTTTCCATCCCCTTCATCATCACTTCTTTTTCCTTGATGTACATCAAGGCAATGCCGATCAGCAGGGAAAAAATGACGATCGCGGGAATGACGTTGTTCGCGAGGTCGAAGAAGATATTGTCCGGAATCAGCAGTTCTGCAAAGTCCAGATGGGGAACATCCCCCGAAATGTATCCGCCGAGTTGCGTCGATGAGGGGCGCGGGAAAAGATACTTGATGGCATAGACCATCAAGATATTGATCGTCCACGCCAAGCTGATGAAGAAGACGCCTTTCTTGAGAATCTGTTTGGCTTGGCTTGCGCTGAGCTGGCCAACGCCGTGGATGATTGCCCCAATCAAATAGGGAACGGCGGTGACTTTTAAAAGCATGATATAGGCAGAGGCATAGGGAGAAAAAATATCGCAAAGATCCCCGAAAAAAAGACCGCAAAGGATCCCCAGGACCGTGGCGATGGCCATTTGAAATGTCAAAGATATTTTAAAGAGACGCATATACTATAGGGAAAAACCCTGTTGTTTCCATGCTTCGTAAATTACTATGGAAACAGTATTCGACAGATTTAAGCAACGGGAATCTTTTGTCATCGGCAAGGTTAAAAAGTTCTCAGGCCACCTTTCGCAAAATTCTTTCGGCAGGCCTGTCGTCTCCGACCCAAACACGAGGATGCAATCCTTGGGATAGGAAACTTCTGAATACACTTTTCGGGCTTTGCTTGAGAAAAAAAACACCGGCGCTGTGGAGTTTGCCAAATAATCAAGCAAGTTGTCCGTATAAGAAATAGCGACCTCATCCCAGTAATCGAGTCCTGCGCGCTTTAACCATCGATTGGATGTGCTAAATCCTAAAGGGCGTACCAGGACGAGTCCGCACCCTGTGACGGAGCACGTGCGGACAATGTTTCCTGTGTTTTGCGGGATTTGAGGTTGGAAAAGAACAATTTTCATAGGAAAAACAGGGCACGGATCAAAACGGAGCAAGAAAAATTTAACGCAAAGACGCAGAGACGCAAAGAATTCAATTTCAAATCTCTTTGCGCCTTTGCGTCTCTGCGTTAAATTTTTTTGTCCGTATGGTAAATAATTTCCCTTATCGGATGTCAGTCTTTACTTCGGCAATCTCGTGCTTTTCTTGAGGTTTTTGTCCATCTGCGTCCGCAGCTTCCTTGATGGGAGCGTTGGCTTTGATGATCTCAATGTCAAAGGTCAGCAGTGAGTTCGGAGGAAGGTATCCATTCGTTCCGTAGGCGAGGTCGGGATGGATGTAGACGGTGCGTTTTTCCCCTTCCTTCATTCCAAGCAGACCTGCTTTAAGACCGGGGATGATCTCGTCGAGGGAGATCATTTCTTCCTCTTTCGAGGTTCCAAAAACGGAGCCGTCGAGGTACTTGCCGGTGTATTTGATCAAAGGAGAATAGTGGGCTTCGATCGCAGCGCCGGTGCCCTGTTCCGTGACGCGGTACTGGACTTTTCCGTCTTCGATGGCGAAAACGCCTTCTGCTTTTTTATTGTCTACGAGAAATGTTTCAGCTCTTCTCAGATTTTCAGAGCACTGTTCTTTGAAGATTTTTTCCTGCACGGAAGCGATGGCCTGGATGCATTCCATTTCAGACATCGGAGATTCTTTGCCGGCCATTGCATCCTGAAGTCCTTTGATGACTTGGACCATATCGAATTTGACGCCGATATTTTCAAGATTTTTGCCGATGACGTGGCCGAACGCCTCAGAGACTTTGGCAATTTCGACAGGTTGTGCAACCTTGGCTGCAGTTTCAGCGGGTTGAGCGGTTTGCTTTTCTTCCGCAACGAGGGAAGAAATGGCAAGAAGACTGAGCACAGAGAAAATTCTAATTTGCTTTTTCATATGTTCCATCAGGGTAATTCCACTTAAAGTTACGTTGTTTTTTATTTTAATCCAAGAGATTTCATCAAAACCGTCAGTTCGTTTAACGGGCAGTCGATCGATTCTCTTGTCGCCATGTTTTTGAGTTTTACATTCCTGGTTTTCAACTCTTCGTCGCCGATGACGATCGCGTACTCTGCGCCGACCTGGTTCGCCAATTGCAGGCCATGCTGGACTTTTTTCCCGCTGAGGTCGATTTCTGCAGGAATCCCCTCGTGTCGGAGCGCGCAGACCAGTTCAAAGCTTAAGTTCAGAGCATCTTGTCCCATCGGGACGAAGAAAACAAGCGGATGGGGGACAGCTGGAAACGGGGCTCCCTGTTTGAGCATCGTCTGCAAAATCCTCTCCATCCCTGTGGCAAATCCCACGGAAGGGAGGTTTGGACCGCCGACCGCTTCGACAAGGCCATCGTAGCGCCCGCCTCCGCCGATCGAGTTCTGCGCCCCCAAAACCTCTGTCGTGATCTCGAAAACGGTCTTAGTGTAATAATCGAGTCCTCGTACGAGCTTCGGGTTGATTGCATATTTGATTTTAAAGGCCTCGAGCAGTTTTAACACTTCATCGAAATGCGCTTTGGCTTCCGGCGTCAAGAAATCGCCGAGCATAGGAGCTTCCTGGAGGATCTTTTGATCTCCGAGATCTTTTGAGTCCAGGATGCGCAAGATGTTTTTTGTAAAACGCACCTGGCTGTCCTGAGACAATGCTGCCAAGAATGGCTTTAAAAATTGCGTCAGAGCTTCTTTATAGGCAGCGCGCGATGCGGCATCGCCGACGGAGTTGATCTGCACGGTCAGGTTCTTAAGCCCCAGACGGCGGTAGATTTCGCAGACCATGTCGATCAGCTCGACATCCTGATGGGCAGTCCCGATGCCGATCGCTTCTGCGCCGAACTGGTGGTGTTGGCGGTAGCGCCCCGCTTGGGGACGCTCATAGCGGAACATCGGCCCGATGTAGAAATACTTGTGCAGTCCGGGCTGGGAATAAAGTTTCTTTTCCACAAAAGCGCGCATGGATGATGCCGTCCCTTCCGGGCGGAGCGTCATCGATCTTTCGCCGCGATCGATAAAAGTGTACATCTCCTTGGTGACAATGTCCGAGCTTTCGCCGACGCCCCGGATGAAGAGCTCTGTTTTTTCAAAGATCGGCGTGCGGATCTCTTTAAACCCGTAATCGTGGGCGGTGCGGCGCATCACCTCTTCGAGGTATTGCCAGCGGCTCGACTCGCGCCACTTATCCTCTTCAGCCGTTTCAAACGGGAGGATGTCGAATGTTCCTTTAGCGATGGAGTAGTCCATAAAAATAACCTTGGGATCTAAAGAGACTAATAGGAAAATATACTCTTTCGAAACTAAAGTGTAAAGCAGTGTGCGTTTTCATGGGGTGTATTGCGTTTGCCGTCCCAGAGGCTTTAGGATCAGAATTTAGCAATGGGGATGTTTCTAAATAACGTCTTCATTTAAAAACTCTTTTTTTCATTTAACGGGTTTTTTATTGTATGTTATTGATTTCTAAATGCTTATAAATTTATATTAGATTTAAAAAATTAATTAAGTGTAATTATTATTGCTTATTGTATTATCATTTGAATGAGAAATAAATAGTTAATGTAATTTTAAGGAGTAATTATGAACGCCGTAAAGCCCAAATTAGAGCTTGTCTATCAAATGGAGTGTGTTATCTCCAATACTAATCGAATGGCCACGGGAAGTTTTGGCCCCTGCTACGTCCTGGTCGGACACGATCCTCAAACCAAATACAGTTTTCTTGCGCATATTGACGCTGTAACCGATATCGCCACGATCACAGATATTTTTCAGAAACTCAGATGTTTGGGCGTGGATACAAATAACCTCGCTAATGTGCGTTTAATGGGCGGATGGAAGGCAGAGGAAATATCAAGTGCAATGGGCGATCAAATCATTACCTCCCTCAAAAAAGAAGGCATCTTTGACAAGGTCGATTTTTCGTTCTTTCAAAAAAAAGCGCAGTGGGCCGAATTATCGTCCGTGCCAGACCAAAAGCAACTTCCAACCTATTTCTATCCCGGTGGAATCCAAGATCCGGAAAGTGGAAAGTTTCAATTCTTCGCTAAGCCCTGGAAGAAAATTGAAGATCAGAAGATGAGTAAAATAATTGAATTTTACCACGCACAGGGACTCCTGGACAAAGCAGTTTCTAACCCTTCCATAGAAGATATGATAGCAGCTTCTGAACGATTAGAGGAATCTGCTGGCTGTCCATTAACAATCCTCATTGTTTAATCGGTCTTTGCAAATTTATACCAAACTCGGTTGAAAACTTTACTTTTGAGCGCGTGAAAGCTCAAAAGTGAAGTTTTCAACCGAGTTTGGTATAAAGTAATTATCCATATCCTCGGCAGCCCTCTTTCAGGGGCAGCCGATTTTTTTTGTCATTCTATTTTGATTCCCGCAGAAGCGAGAATATCGTTGAGCAGAGAGATCCAGTTCTGGAGGACGCTGATGACGGGGCTGGCGTTGTATTCTTCGTGCAGACTCTGGAGAAGCTCCATAAAAGGAAAGGGGATCCACTCCTTTCCCGCGTATTCTGTAAAATAATACCCTAAAGTATGGTCTGCCCCGGGAGGAAAATTTTGAACCTGTGATATAAAAAATTTAACTTGTCGAACGATCTCATTAGGAGCCTCTTGAGAGAAAGGGAGAGAGTTGCAATCATCGAGAAGGTTGTGCCATAATTCAGTTAATTGTTGGGTGAAATCGGGGTTATGACTTTGGTCGTCCCCTGAGAGTATGATAAGGAGCTGCCTGAAGGCCAGGACATTGTCGAGAAGGTGTTGCTGATCGTAAAAGGTGAGTTGGCCTTTGCCTTTGGAAGAAACCGTAGTTAATATTTTTTTGAAATAGGAGACGAGAGTCGCGAAGACTTGGGTCCGGGTGGAATTTTTTAGGCCCGTATAGCCTTCTTCTCTTGCTCGCTTATCCTTTTCAATGGGATTGACGATAATTTTTTCGTAAGGGGAAGGTTCCTCCCTCCGGCGGATGTTCTTATCTAAATCGCCCATAACATGTTATTGTCCTGTTATAGGGAGTTAATGCCCAAAAAGGGGGTAATTAATCAATAGCTTTGCATGGAAGAGCATAGGTCCTCAACACCTTCTCAGGTGAAAAAGGGGTTGACATCAGCGGAATTTCATTTTAACCTCGCTCTTTTCTGAAAATTTTTGAGTAAAATCATACATAATTTTTTTATCCTCGATGCTTTTTGTCGAATTGTCCTTATGTAAGGAGGAGTCCTTGTGAGCGTACTAAATCTGTTCAAATCAGCCCCCTCTGCCCCAGAAATTCAGGATCAGCAAGAGGTCAAGGAGCGCTATAAATACTGGCGCTGGCGCATGTTTTACGGAATGTACATCGGCTACGTCTTCTACTATTTTACTCGCAAAAGCTTTACATTTGCGATGCCCGTCCTGATGCAGGACCTCGGCCTGCAGATCAGCGACCTTGGAATCTTGAGCAGCATTCTTTCTATTACTTACGGGATGAGCAAATTCTTAAGCGGCATGCTTTCCGATCGCTCCAACCCCCGCTTCTTCATGGCGACCGGCTTGATCCTCACGGGGATATTCAACATCTGCTTCGGCATGACCTCATCGATCGTCTTTTTTGCGATCTTCTGGGGGATGAATGGCATCTTTCAAGGCTGGGGATGGCCGCCCTGTGCCAGGCTGCTCACTCATTGGTACTCTCAAAAAGAAAGGGGCACCTGGTGGGGGATTACCAGCACCTCGCATAGCGTCGGAGGAGCGCTGATTCCCTTTATCGCGGCGTTCTGCGCTCAGTCCTGGGGATGGCGTTATGCCATGTATGTTCCCGGCGTTCTGTGTATCTTCGTCGGGCTATTTATCATGAACCGTCTGCGCGATACTCCGCGGTCGCTAGGCCTTCCCACGATCGAAAAATTTAAGGACGACTACCCTGCATCAAAGATGCAAGAGGATAAAGAAATTTCCACTAAAGACATGCTCTTTAAGCACGTCCTCAGCAACAAGTTTATCTGGATCCTTGCGATTTCCTATTTCTTCGTTTACATCATCCGACAGGCCGTCAACGATTTCGGCGCTCTCTTCTTGATCCAGTCCAAGGGATACTCGATGATGGCCGCTTCCAGCAGCGTCTTCTGGTTTGAAGTGGGAGGCATTCTTGGAACTCTTGCCGCCGGCTGGGGCTCAGACAAAATTTTCAAAGGCCGCCGCGCTCCGATCAACGTCATCTTTGCCCTCGGAGTAACCTTCGCCATCGCCGGACTCTACCTCTCTCCTCCAGGCTCGATGGTCCTCGACTTCGCATTGATGTTCGCCATTGGCTTTTTGATCTTTGGTCCGCAAATGCTCATCGGCATGGCCGCCGTCGAACTCTCTCACAAAAAAGCAGCCGGAACTTCCAATGGGTTCGTCGGGTGGGTCGCCTATCTCGGCGCTGCCACTGCCGGCTACCCGATTTCCAAGATCGCAGAGGTATGGGGGTGGTATGGATTCTTTGTCGCCCTTGGCTTCTGCGGGCTTGTCACTGTTTCCTTGTTGCTGCCGCTTTGGAGCATCAGGAGCAATCCGAAATTCACTGAAAAAGAGCCAGCTTCCGAGCCGGCTTTTGAATCAGAGGGTTCTTTTGCTCAGGATAGCCCCGGAAAGAGCGATTAGTTGTGGATTAAAAAATTTAACACATGTCAGACTTTAGCCATTAGTGGTTAAAGTCCCCTCACAGATAGAGATATTTCTTTACGTACAAGGTTTTTTAAAAAAAAAGATTGTGTGTAAAAATATGTTTGCTTTTCTGCTGTTTCTAGATATATGTATTATTCAATTTTTATATAATCATAGTTGTATGTTTATTTATTAATAATTGCTTGCATGTAATTATTTAGTTTGTGTATAATTTGATTTGAAATTAAATTTAAATATAAAAAATTGAGGTGTTTATGACTTCTAGTATTAAAGGTGTAGAATTCCACTTAAGCCAGCTTCAGCAAGAAGTGGAACTGTTTGAACAGTCTTGCGCATTTGTTGGAAAGACTGCCGTACATCAATGTTATCGTCTACCAGAAGAAGAAGCCTCCCAAAAAGCGAACGAAGTATCTTCAAAGCTGGAGAGCGCCTTCCGTCGCGTTCTTAACAATATTCAAGCAACACAGGCTTTTGTGACCAGCGGGGAAGATATCAAGGAAGGATATGAAACGGAATTCCTTACTTTGACAGAGATGGACAGCAAGGTGCGTGCGACCTTTACAAGTGCTCTCGATGCCATGAAAGAGTTTGATCCAACAATTGAAGCTAAAAAAAAGGATATCTTAAATGAAAACAAGACTGAAAGGGCCACACAGATTTATGTTTACTACGAGGGGCGCGGCGATCTTTTTGTGCGCGGAGAAAATGCTCAAATGCATATGCCTGCCAAAAGATCTGCTTCCATTGTAAAGCCTGTGGATTTTGGTGACTGCGAGGAGGTGTCCTGGGAGCGTGGGCTTCCACTGACCCCGATAGCTGACAATTTGTGGAGTGCAAACCTTGTCGCTAAAGAAGGGCAGATTCCCAAGTTGAAATACCTTGTCAGCGATTGCCAGTGGTCGAATGGCCCAGATTACCAGATTCAAGGGGAAAAGACTCTCATGCACATTCCTCCTTTTGGAGAGCATTCTTGTGCGTTATTAGTGCCAATGGATATTGGCAGTGGGAACAAATTGACATTGTTTGGAGAGGGAGTGATCACAATTCATGGCGAGCAAGTGGAGTTAAAGTGGAATCAAGGAGTTGACTTTACCTGCTTTGGTCCAAACCTTTGGGTTTTGCCAGCCAATTTGCTCGGCAAGATCGAGTGCAAAATTTCTCTCGTTAAACAGTCGGGCGAAAAGATTTGGGAAGAAGGTCCAAACAGAATACTCGAAGCCGGCACGGAGACGATAGCAAATCTTAAATTCCCTTCTGGATTAGGAAAGATCGCGTCAATGCAAGTCGCCAGTTCTACATTAAATGCCAGCCTTCTTGAAAGACAGGAGAGCATTATGAAAAGAGCCGAAGAGGCCCAGCTGCAAAGCCAGGCGCAAGTCAGAGTCAGACAATTTCCAACCGGAAGCAATAATCGAGGCCGACTTTTTAGGGATGAAGACATCATTAGGGTTGCTGATCCTGAAAATATCGAAGAGATTCAAGTTGGTAAAGAGTCATTCCAGTTTTATCGCACGAAATCCCATGACGATAAGATCAAACATGTCCTTGTGCAGAAGACAACCAAGGGATGTGCCGCCGCTTCAGTTGCCATGTTAATTATGGACAATCAAGGTGTGCCAAACTGGGAGAACATTATGCACAGCGAAGGAGAAACTTGCATAGAATCAGCCCGCCTCCTTAGAGAAGCCAAATTTAATGTTGTGCAGACTCGAGTTGACTCCCTCGGTCCCGTTGGTTGCAGCATTCCACATTTGCGGCAAAAGATCCTTGAGAACGGCCCTGCTATCTTAACTATCCTGCCTAACCCCAAGTCTGGAGCTGGACACGCCGTCATTGTGGATGAGATTTCTCAAGATTGTTCTCAGATACGAATGCGAGATCCTTGGCATGGCTGGGACTTGGTGGCCAATGCGGAAGCCTTCAGGCAAGCTTGGCAAAATGCTTTCAAAAGCGGCCGAGACGAAGCCATTGTTCAGATCAAAAACAGCTGAGAAGTAAGTTGTCCCTTCTGAAATTCAGAGTTTGAGAACATTTTTGCCTTAGCGTATGATACGGAGGGAATGGCAACATTTGCCCTGGCCGACAAAGCCAATGTTGCCATTCCCTCGCGGTATCAAACTAAAGGTATTTGCCATCATGAGCTGGGTCCCTCTCCACGTCCATTCCCAATATTCGATTTTAGATTCCTCGGCATCAGTTGACGCGATCGCTGAAAAGGCTGCCGAATTCAAGATGAAAAGCGTTGCGCTGACAGACCAGGGCAACATGTACGCGGCTGTCGAGTTCTTCAAGGCGTGCAAAGGAGCGGGCGTGGGGTCGATCCTCGGGTGCGAGCTGTTTGTAGCGCCGCTCTCTAGGCACGACAAGAAGCGGATCCCGGGCCTGCCTGCGGGATTTTCGATTGTGCTGCTGGCGAAGAATAAGCAAGGCTATCAAAATCTGTGCGTGTTGAGTTCGCTCGCTCATTTGGAAGGATTTTATTGGACGCCGAGGATCGATAAAGAGCTTCTGGAAAAGCATTCTGAAGGGCTGATCTGTCTTTCGGGACCGAGCAAAAGCGCGCTATCGCATTACATCGCTCAAGGAAATGAGGAAGAAGTCAGGGCAGAGGTCGATTGGTACCACTCTGTATTTAAAGAAAATTATTATTTTGAACTCTTGCGCCATCGGATGAGCGATGAGCAGATTCGCGCTGACGAAATGGACCAGGAAAGCTGGCTTTATCAGCAGTACGTGGATGCGATCAAGACGCAGGAGATGCTCAATGCGCGTCTGATTGCCCTTTCGAAGGAAAAAGGGATCCGCTGCGTTGCTGCCAACGATACGAGATACATCGATCGCGAGGATTGGAAGGCCCAAGAAATTCTGATGAACATCCAGTCGGGCGAGCCATGTGAAATCTGGGAAAAGGACTCCTACGGCAACCCCAAAGAGCGGGTCAAAAATCCCAAGCGCCAGGTGGCCTACACGCATGAGATGTATTTTAAATCGCAGGAGGAGATGGCGGCATTATTCGCCGATGTTCCGGATGCGTTGGCATCGACTGTCGAAATTGCATCGCAATGCCAGTTCGAATTTGATTTCAAGACGAGATACTACCCCGTTTTTGTCCCGCCGCACATGGAAGGGAAGACCTTCACAAAAGAGGAGCGCCTTGCCGAAGCGGAAAAGTATTTAAGGCAGTTGTGCCTTGAGGGCATTCCCGTGCGCTATACGCCGGAGCGCCTTGCGCAGGTGCAGGAACAGTATCCCGGCAAAGATCCGCTTGAAGTCGTCAAAGAGCGCCTCGCCTATGAGCTCGACGTGATCCTGCCGAAGGGGATGGGCGATTATCTCTTGATTGTCTGGGACTTTATCAACTGGGCGAAGAGAAGCGGCATTCCAATGGGGCCGGGAAGGGGATCGGGAGCGGGCTCGATTGTGCTTTATCTGATTGGAATTACCGATATCGAGCCTCTCAGGTTCAACTTGTTCTTCGAGCGTTTCATCAATCCGGAGCGCATTTCCTATCCCGATATCGATGTCGACATCTGCATGGACAGGCGGGCGGAGGTCATCGATTATACGGTCAAAAAATACGGCAAGGACAAGGTCGCGCAGATCATCACATTCGGTACGATGAAGGCCAAGATGGCGCTCAAAGACGTCGGCAGAGTTCTGAGTATTCCACTCGCCAGGGTCAACGAGATCGCCAAACTTGTTCCCGAAGACCCAAACATGACGCTCGACAAAGCTCTCGAGATCGATCCCGAACTGAAATCGCTTTATAACGAAGATGAGGAAGTGCGGCGACTGATCGACATCGCCAAAAAACTGGAAGGGTCGGTGCGCAACACGGGGATCCATGCGGCGGGAATGATCATCAGCGGCGATCCGGTCATTGAACGTTGTCCCGTCTGCACAGCAAAAGACTCCGAGATGGCTGTCACGCAATATTCGATGAAGCCCGTCGAATCCGTCGGGATGTTGAAAATTGACTTTTTGGGACTAAAGACGCTGACGTCGATCCAGCATGCGGTCAATGCGATCAGGAAACGGCGTGGAAAGGAAATCGACTGGATCAATTTACCGTTGGATGACAAAGCGACGTTTGATCTGTTGAACCAAGGCAAGACGATGGGCATCTTCCAGCTAGAGTCCGGAGGCATGCAGGATTTGGCCAAGCAGCTGCACATCGACAAATTCGAAGAGATCATCGCCGTCGGTGCACTCTATCGCCCAGGCCCCATGGAAATGATCCCCTCATTCATCAACCGCAAGCACAAGAGAGAAGTGATCGAGATCGATCACCCGCTGATGCAGGATATCCTCTCAGAGACATATGGGATCATGGTCTACCAGGAACAGGTGATGGTGATCGCCAGTCGGCTCGCAGGCTACACGCTGGGCGAGGGCGATGTCTTGCGCCGCGCGATGGGGAAAAAAGATAGAGAGGAGATGGCGCGCCAAAGGGAGAAGTTCCGTTTGGGCGCTTTAAATAAAGGGATCGATGAAGGGACATCGATGCTGATCTTCGATAAGGTCGAGAAGTTCGCATCGTACGGATTTAACAAATCGCATGCCGCTGCATACGGGTACTTGAGTTACGTCACTGCCTATTTGAAAGCCAACTATCCGAGCGAATGGCTGGCAGCGCTGATGACCTCCGACCGCGATGATCTGTCTAAAGTGACCAAGCATATTCATGAGGCTCAAGTCTTCGGGATTGCGATTTTGCCGCCGGATGTCAACGAATCGGGCAATGAATTCGAGCTCGCAACGCCGCGCGGCATCCGTTTTGCGATGGGCGGGATCAAAGGCGTGGGCGAGGGCGTTGTCGAAGCGATCCTGGAGGAGCGCGAAAAGAAAGGTCCGTACAAATCGCTTTATGATTTTGCTCAGCGGATCGATACACGCAAAGTCGGCAGAAAGGTGATCGAGAACCTAATCGAAGCCGGCTGTTTTGATTTTACGCAGTGGAGCCGTCAAGCGATGCTGATGAGTATCGAGCCGATGTATGAGGAAGCTGTCAAAGACCAGAAAGACGCTGCCAAAGGGGTGTTGAACCTCTTTTCTCTCATCGAAGGAGAGAAGGAGTCGCGCTTCAACACGCCTCCCGTTGTCAAAGAAGTGATCTCCCGTCAAAAAATCATGAAGCGAGAGCATGAGCTGCTCGGCATTTATTTGAACGGCCATCCACTGGATGATTTCCGCCACCAGTTGCAAAGGCTCTCCTGCGTCCCCCTGAAAGAGTTCGAAACTCTGCCGTCCGGTAGCGTTTGCCGAATCGCCTTCATCATCGAAGGGATTGTCGTCAAAATTTCTCAGAAGTCGCAACGCAAATTCGCCATCTTGACGATCGGCGATGGGCTGGAGCGCTTTGAGTTGCCGATCTGGCCCGACCTTTACGAAGAGAAAGGGGTACTGCTCAGTGAGAATCAGCTCCTCTACGCCGTCGTCCAAAAAGAGAATCAGGAAGGGCAGATGCGCTTGCAGTGCCGCTGGCTGGACGATCTGACCAAAGCGGATGAGGCGATGGTCCAAATTTGCGACAACGCTTATGACATGGCCAAGCAGCAGGCCAAAAAGTCTGAATTTAGAGAGAGAAACCGTGCGGAAAAAAGTCCCAAGAGCCCGGCCTCCAAGGAAGAGGAAGTGAAAAAGAAAATGATTCAAAAGCTCAAAATCCAGCTGGATGCAGATCTCGCCCGCTTGACCCACATTATCGCGTTGAAGGACGCCTTCCGCGCCCATCCCGGCGAGAGCCCTATCGAGATCGTCTTTGTGACCAAGAGAGGCAAGAGCAGCTCTTTGCACATCGATAAGAGCTGGGGCGTCGATTGCCGCAAAGAACTGGAGAGCAAAGTCACAGCGTTAGCCTCGGTCAAAAGCCTGGTCTGGGAGTAACCTGGACTTTGTTTGAACGATTCTCTGTGACCGAAATGTTCTGTATGACTTCCTCACGGACCGCTGCAGGCAAATCCTTTTTAGTAGAAATGTCCTTGAAAAGGGAGTTTGCCTCTTCCATTTTGCCCAATCCAAAAGCGCAATGAGCTAAAAGAAAAGGCAGCCGGTACTCATAGATGGACCTGTCCACATGGACGACATCATTCGGGCAGGGGATAGAAAGAGCGGACTTGCATACGATGTGGCCCATGACGTAGTTTTTGTTCATACAAAAATAACGGGCCAAGCGGTAAAGCGGTTCTGCCCGGGACGGCCGAAATCGATATGCTTTGCAGTAACTGTTGATAATTTCCTCTGATGGAAAGTTAAGCTCTTCCTGGATACAGCCTATTTGATACAGCGACCAAAAGACTTCCTCTTCGCGGCCGCCCATCTCTGCCCTTTTTCTGAAATTTTTTAGCGCTGAAGCATAATCTTTGGCACAAAGATAAGACTGCGCGAGAAAGGTCCTGTAGCGCGCGTTTGTGGGTTCTTTCTGAAGAGCTTCTTCGAGGACTTGTATATCTTTGAGAAATTTTTTAGGGTCTGCAGTGCGATGGCCGTCATCAAAATGAGCTAAGATCGCAGCGCCGTCGAATGAGCCGCAATTTCTAGCTCCTTCACATGTCATCTCTTCGTGGATGACTCCCTTCCACTTCCACTCAAGCGCATTATTGATCAAAAACACCCGCAGACATTCATACCCCTGCTGCCGAACAGGAATAAAGTAATAATCCTTATCAAAAGTGGGCATCGCGAACATTTCTGAAAAGTCCAATTGCTCATCGGCGTCAATGAAAAGAACATAATCTCCTTTGTTCTTGGCAAGAGTAGAGCGCTTCATTGCGATTATGCTCAAAATTCACCCAGGGGCGCTCATGCAGCTCACCCGGAACGTCCTTCATAAACTCTTTGATGATCTCTTTGGTATCGTCGGCGGAACCCGTGTCCACGATCACCCAATAATCGATCAGATTTTTCACCGACGCTAGCGATCTCCTGATCACAGGGCTCTCGTCTCTGACGATCATATTCAGGCAGACGGTTTTCGTTTGTGGTTTTTCGTCGTTTTGAGCGGGGAGTTCATGCATAAAAATCATGGCCAAAAAACAGCATAGGTAGAAATGTAGCTTTAACATGCGGCTTACCGTTATTATTCGGGCGCGAGCATGCGGGTAAATGTAATAAACCTGAATTTAATTTGCAAAGGGCAAAGGTCTGCATGTCGGAAGTCCGACTCAAAAAATTTATTGCCTTGATTCTCCTGAGAGAGCCCCTATACTATCTTCCATTTACCCTGAAGAATCTTATGAGCCAAATTTCAAATCGATCGAAGAAAACGACTAAAAAGATTGTGGTGACACCCTACAATCCTGACTGGCCTAAATTGTTTGAAATCGAAGCTCTAAAAATCAAAGAGGCGCTCGGTGCTAATTGCTTAGCTGTGCATCACATTGGTTCTACTTCTGTACCAGGTCTTTCAGCAAAGCCTGTGATTGACATGATCGGAGTCGTGAAAAACCCTGAAATGGCGATAAAACCACTTGAAAACTTAGGGTTCAAGTATAAGGGCGAATATAATATCCCAATGCGCTTTTATTTTAACCGATCAGAGGGCGTGGATACCAATCTTCATGTTTATGAAGAAGGCCATCCTGAAATCGAGCTTAACCTTCTTTTTAGGGATTATTTACGAGGTCATCCCGAAGCTAGGGAGGAATACGCGACTCTGAAAACGAGTCTTTTGAAAGAAAAGTCATCCTATGAAAAGAATAATTCTGCTTTTACCGGGTATAATCTTGGCAAAGATGCTTTCATAAGAAAAATCTTAAAGGCAGTAAACTATGATCGTATTCGTATCATGAAGTGCACTCACTATGCTGAGTGGGATTTTGCCAAAAGATTAAGACAACAATATTTCTTTGATTCTTTATCAATTGCTGATCTCTATACATGGACGTTTGATCACAAAGAGCACGTCCATCTCATTCTCTATCGAGGTGTTGAAATGATTGGGTACGCCCACATTCAATTTTGGCCGGATCAGAGAGCTGCTTTGAGAATTTTTGTCATCGATGAGCCCTGTCGGCATCATGGTTTTGGCAGTCAATTTTTAAGTCTTTGCGAACAGTGGTTGAAAAAACAAGGCATCCGATCTCTGCATGATGAAGCAAGACCAGATGTAGTAAAATTTTATCGCAAAAATGGGTATTCGGAAATGCCTTTTGGGGATCCCAGTGGCGAGCCCCCTAGCCCGCAAGATATTGCAATGGGGAAAACGCTGTGACAAAATCGTTATTTCTGCGATACTTTGGCTGGTTTATGCACAAGGGATTTATGAAAAAATTTAACCTTTCCTATCTGCTGTTGGCTGTTCTTCTCGCTGCCCCGATCGCAACGCAGGCCTCCTACACTTTTAAGAATGGCAAGCTGATCAAAAGCGAAGATGTGGCGACGATGTCTGTGCAGGAGCATTATAGCGCTGCGATGGACGCTTATCAGAAGCAAGATTGGGAACAGGTGATCCATCACTCCGTGATCGTGATCAAGAATTTTGGGGCTTCCCCTTTTGCGCAAGAGGCTTACTTTTACCTTGGGGTCGGCTATTTTCATACGGGGGAGTATGACTTTGCCAACCGATTTCTGACGAAGTACCTCAAAAAGCAAGCAACTCCAAAATTTTTTGAAGAGGCGATCCATTATAAATTTAAAATTGCGGAAAAATACCATAAGGGCGCGAGGAAGCATATTTTAGGGATGGAAAATATGCCCAAATGGATCCCTGCACAAGAAGAAGCTATCGCCATCTACGACGAGGTGATCACAGCGCTCCCGCATCACGAATTGGCGGCGCAGGCTCTTTTTGGAAAGGCTAAATTGCTGCTGAAAAGCGAAGAGTACAAGTCGAGCATTGAGACATATCAGACTCTGATCCGCCGTTTTCCCAAACATCCGCTTGCTGCCGAGAGCTACATTGGCGTTGGCGAGGTCTATTTAGTCGAGGCGCAAGCAGAGTATCCCGATCAGGACTTCCTCGATTTGTCGGAGATCAACCTGCGTAAATTCCGATTTAATTTCCCGGGCGATGATAAAGTCGCTGTAGCTGAGAAGATGCTGCTGGACATGAAAGAAGTTTATGCTAGCGATTTATACGACACGGGCCGTTTTTACGAGCGCACCAGCAAACCACATGCGGCATATATCTATTACACGCGGATTATGGCGAAATATCCGGAAACCAAAGTCTCTGAGCTTGCGACTAAGCGCCTCGGCCGAATGAATTATAAACCTGTTAAGGCCGATGCAGCGGAGCCCGAGAAAGTGACGCCCACCATCGAGCCCTTAGAGGAAACTCCGAAGTCGCCGATCTTAAATCTTCAGGTCCAAGGGTTGACAGTGGATGCTGAAGAACCTCAAGCAGCTCCTTCTGAGAACCTCTTGGAAACTCCTGGTGGGGACGTGCAGTGAAAAATGGGATCATAGCCTGCCTTTTGCTTCTGTTTGGGTGCGGGTACCATTTTGAAGGAAGCGAAGAGCACGGGGGCATGGTCTCTATCTCGATTCCCTATATCAAAGGGGATGGCGAGGGTCTGCTCAACAGCGAGCTTGCTAAGGCCCTGAGCTCATCCGGCATGTTCGATTGTGTTCAGAATGGAGGCCAGCTGATCCTACAGGCAACGATCATCGCGGATGGCGATGAGCGCGTCGGCTTTAGGTTCGACCGCAATCCGACGACGGGAAAGCTGCGCGATAACATTGTCGGCACAGAAAATCGAAGATCGATGTCGATCCAAATCACACTCATCGATGCCTATACCCAGGAGACCGTTCTTGGCCCCCAGGTCATCAGCGCGTCATCGGTTTATGACTACGTCGATTCCAACTCGATCCGCGATCTGACGTTCATCTCCACTCAGGGAAAACCTGAAAAAATCCTCGATTTTTCCTTAGGGCAGCTCGACTCCTTCGAAGGAGCGCATGACGATTCGACCATTGTGATCTACCGTCAATTGGCTCAAAAAATTGTCGATGGTCTTGTTCTCAGAAATGCGATGGATCATTCAAGTGGCGAAAAGGCTCCGCAGAATTCTGAATCGGAAGCATTATCCGAGGAACCTACTGCTTTTTCCCAATAGATGAGATGACCGCCTCGGTGTCCTGGACCTCGGAAAGGAAATGTTGAAGGATTTTTAGGATGTACTTGGGTGTGTTGTAAACGCCTGAGGTTGTGTAGACAATCTCAAGGTGGGGTTTGTTGACCTGCAGCAGAGAAATCAGGGTCGTCGTCGTTGGCGTCTCTTCGATGAGCTCGGGAACGATCCAGATTGCGAACTGTTCATTGAACAAGGTGACCTTGTCCGGGGTCTCGATGATGTGGAAGTAATGGTTGAGGTGGGCGTCGCTGACGGAGTGTTCCAGCTCTGCGTTATTCAGGAGGCCAAGATCGTTCAACAGCTTCATATCTACTCGAATGATTCCGTCGTGGACCCACTTGGACAAGTCCTTGGAAAATTCCTGATAGGCTTCTTCCAAAATGTTTGGATTGATCATCGCACCTCTCCTCTCCTGAAATCTATCCCGCCATACACCTAAGTTTATCTGTGTAGGTAGGGGGTTGTCAAGTGTGTTAACTAAAATTTTTATATTTATTACTTTCCTACTTTTTTTAAAGGGCATTGTAAACTTTTTTTTAAAAAAGAGTCTTGAGTTTTGTCGCCCTTTTTGCCATTCTGTGGTTCAACATGCTCATTTTCACTATGTTATATTCCCCCTGAGCGTAGATTTTTACAAATCATTCACTTTCAAGATATTATCTCGTTTATGACACTCTGGATTAGAATTACTACGCTCTGCTGTTTTGCCCTTCCGCTATTTCTTAACGGCGCATCCCCTTTGACAGTGGAGGTTTCCGCCAAAGGGGCAATCCTGATGAATACGGAGACCGGAGCTGTCCTTTGGGAAAAAAATGCCCATACCCCGCTTCATCCGGCGAGTATCACGAAGGTGTTTACAGCGGCTTTCATCGCCGAGAAGAAGAATTTGGTTCTGGATGAGATGATCACCGCTTCTTACGACGCCGTCTCTATCTTCCCCCCAAGTATTCGGAGGGCCGCAAATGCGGGGCATCCTCCTTATCGCCTGGAGACAGGAGGGACTCATATGGGGATCAAGGCGGGGGAGACGCTGCCCCTGCACGCTCTTATCTATGGGCTCATGTTGTCATCGGCCAATGACGCAGCGAACGTGATCGCCCAGCATCTTTCCGGAGACATTTCTGTTTTCGTGGAGGAATTGAATCAGTTTATACGTGAAAAGGGGTGCAAAAATACGGTCTTGCAGAATCCCCATGGGCTCTTTCATGAAAATCATAAAACGACCGCCTATGATATGGCCCTCATTGCTCGTGAGTATCTAAAGCATAGCCTTCTTAGAGAAGTGGCCAGGACGACGAAGTACATACGACCTCAGACGAATAAGCAGCAGGAATCGATTCTCCATCAACACAATGCCTTGATCAAGCCGGGCAGGTTTTATTATCCCAAAGCCATTGGCATAAAGACCGGCTATATCTTTGCCAGTGCATATACCTTGGTCGCCGCAGCGGAAGATCCCAACCGAAAGCTGATCGCCGTATTGCTTGGCTGCGAGACCATCGAACAGCGGTATAAAGATGCGATTGCGCTCTTTGAGGCGGGATTCAATGAGAAGAAGGTCTCCAGGACCCTTTTCTCCAAAGGGTTTGACTTGTTCAACCATCCGATTCAAGGAGGGAACATCCCGCTGCAGGCCTATCTTTCTCAGGATGTTGTTCTAGACTATTACCCTTCCGAAGAGCCGGTTTTCAAGACGGCTGTTCTCTGGCAGGCCTCGGCTTTGCCCATCTCTGCCGGGCAAAAGGTCGGAGAATTGCAGGTCTCTAGCAAGGCAGGAACCGTTTTGGCCTCGGCCCCGATTTACGCTGTCAGGAACGTCGATGCCACCCTCTCTTATCGAGTGAGCCTGGCCTGGCAAAAGGTCAAAAGAAGCGTTTGGGACAATGTGACTCTGGTCATGGCCGCCAGCGGAATTCTGATCTTAGCGAGTACCTTCTACTATTCCCATAGACCGCTTAAGAAAAGGCGTTCAAAATCCCATAAAGAGAAATAAACTCATCAATCGATAGCCCTTCAGGTCTTTCTGTGGGCAGGCGGCCGATTTTTTGAAGAGCCTGCTCCACTTTTTCAGAACCATAGAGGTCTTTCAGCGAGGCGCGGAGCATTTTTCTTCGTTGCCCGAAGGCAGTCCTTGTCAGCTGGAAAAACCGTTCGCTATTTCCTTTAACCAAGGGAGGATGGAGTTTGCAGTGAACGACGGTGGATTGGACTTTAGGACGGGGGTAAAAGCAATTGGGACTAACCACAAAACTTTTATCCACCGCGGCATAGAATTGAAGGAAGACGGTAAAGCTGCCATATTCAGGAGTTCCCTTTTTGGCGGCCATCCTGTCTGCGAACTCTTTTTGCACCATGATCGTCAGCGATTCAATGAGGTCTGATTGGGGGAGTATCAGAGTCAGGATCGGAGTGGTGATGTGGTAGGGCAGGTTGGCGACGATTTTGCACTTGCCACCTTTACGTTTCTGAAGAAATTCGATGAGGGGAAATTTAAGGATATCTTCCTGTACGATTTGGAGGCGCTGGTCCTCAGTCTGCAGTCTGCTTAAGAGTTCAGCAAAAACGGTGTCCATTTCGACGGCTAGGACGTGCGCTCCCCGATCCAGCAGGGCTTGGGTCAGAGCGCCGGGCCCGGGCCCCACCTCGACGACGAAATCCCCCTCGCTAACCTCAGCAGCGGCCACGATTTTTTGAATGATGTTCCCATCGATGAGAAAATTTTGCGACAGCGACTTCTTGGCATGCAGGCCCGACTCTTTAAGAAAGGCGTGCAAGTCAGAAGGCCGATAAAACTTGGGATCTGTCATCGCAGAGCGAACGGTTGTAGGTCGCTTGGCAATGTTTCATTCATGCGGTTTTCATCGTAGCCAAGCCGCTCGCGGAGCTTATGGATGTATTGGGCATTTTCTTTAACGGCTGCCTGCTGGAGAAGCTGGTCTTTCAGGTCCTCCGCCATTTTCTCGAACGCAGGCACCATTTTTTTAGAGTGCTTTTTCAAGTAAAAAATCCGGTAGACGACGGAGTTGTCCACGCGGCTGACCTGGGCAATGGGAGCGCTAAAGGAGTTGTCGGAGAGCGTTTTAAGGACTTCTTTGTGGGATGCGGAAATGCTCTTTTCATCTGCCTGCATATCCGGAGAGATCGCAACTGTGGTGGCTTCATCTGGGGTTTTGAGCTGATCAGTGACAGAGCCGAGATCTAGGTTTGCATTGAGGAGTTCAAAAGCGCGCGTTGCCAAGGCCTCGCTTGCTGTTTTATCAGGAGAGCGGATGGAGAGGACCTGGTATTGCCACTCTTCCAATTCGGGGTTCTCGATGCAGTATTGTTTATATGCTTCCTTGATATCCTGTGAGTTGACTTTAGACAGGGCTTTGGAGTTCACGCGAAACCAGATCATCCGTTGAACAATCATCTCATCATGGATGATTTGACGGCATTCTTCGTAGGTCAATCCAAGTTTGTCCAAAGCCGGCATGATGTTGGGGCCAAAGCGGTTAAGGATTTCTTCCCTAACTTCGGCATCTGTGACTTTCACTTCCAGTTTCTCAGCGTCTGTGATCATCAGTTCAGAATCGATCATTTGGGTCAGGTAATCGCGCCATTGGGACGAGTAAAACTGATATCTAGCCATTTTCGAGTTGGCCAAGTGGGGATAGTTCTTTTGCAAGAAGAGGTCCATTTTCTTCATCACATCGACAACTGAGATGGTCTTATCGTTGACCTTTGCCAAAATGCGGTTGTAGATGACAAGTTCTGTAGAAGGATCATCTTGCGGAATGGGAGGTACATCAGCTAGAACGCAGAAGGGGGCGAGGCTGCACATGGCGGCGACTAATGTTGAAGTGAATTTCATGGCTGTTGCTACTTCCCTTTATGCGGTTGACTTGGAATAAAAGTTAAACCTTCTTTTTTTTAAAGACAATGCCGAAGAAGCCGTCCATTTCCCCGGGATGGGGGAAAGTGGAGAACGGCTCACCGACCTGTTCGAGAGGATAGCGCTCAAGAAAATAGGCGGCCTGCTGCATGTTTTCCTGGGGAAGAACGCTGCAGGTGGCGTAAACGATATGGCCGCCGGGCTTGAGATAGGCCATGGCTCCCTCGAAAATTTGCCTCTGCTCTGCGACAAGGCGCTGCAGCATGTGGTCTTCGAATTTCCATTTCATGTCGGGATTGCGGCGCAAAGTGCCCGTCCCACTGCAAGGAGCGTCGACGAGAACCCAGTCCATTCTCTCTTTAATGGTGTTTTTGTTGGGCGAATCAAAGGGAAGGGGCTGCGCGTTCTGGATGCCTGCTCGCTTAAGCCGTTTTTTTGCTTCGAGCAAGGCAAAGGGACGAATGTCGTGTAGGAAAAGTTGTCCGCGTCCCTGCAATTTGGGTGCGATGGCAAGCGATTTGCCGCCGGAGCCGGCGCAATAATCGAGAAACCGCTGGCCGGGTGCGATTGCGACCATTTCGGCGACGAGCTGACTTGCCTCGTCCTGGACTTCGAAGAGTCCCCCCTTGAATTCTTCCGTTCCAAAAAAATTGATCTTCTCTTCAAAGCTGATCCCGGTATTGGAGTGCTTGCAGGGGAAAACTTTGTACTTCCCTTTCCATTTTTCCAAAAGCGCTTCGCGGGTCGTCTTGAGAAGATTTGCGCGGACCGTTGTAGGGGCCGGCTCGTTGCATGAGATGCAGAATGCAAAAGCCTTCTCCTCGCCCAACGAGTCGGCGAGTAGCTGATAGAAGGCTTTGGGAAAGCTCGCGCGGACGTGCGCTGGAATGGAGGTGTCGCGCTGCAATTCCAATGGAGAAAATTGAGTGAAAGCGCGGTATCTCGTCTCCCAGTTCAACGGCTTTTGGGCGACGTGATCGAGCAGCGCGCGCCAACGGATCATTCCATAAATCGCATCGCAGATCTCTTTTCTATCTTTTGAACCGACGGCAGTGTGCTCGCGAAAATAAGCCCGTAAAAAAACGTCGAGCGGAAGCGTTTGCTTCTCAAAAGAGGATAGAATGTGCAGAAGGTGATGTTCGCGGAATGGTCTACGCATAGGTTGGATAAGCTTATTCCGATTGCTGATTTTCGCTAAGGATTAAATAATGGGTGCGCTCAGGGACGATCTTGAGACCGGGGACGTTGGCCTCTTTAAGGATGCGCCTGGCCTCCTCGACAAACTCTTCAGGAGGATTGGCTCCCATGGAGTATTCGTAGCGAAGCCCTTGCTTCCATAATGCGTCCGCGATGCGGAATTCGATAAAGGGGATGTCCTGGCCCACTTTGATCCATACGGGATATTCAGCGCCGCGGGATGTCGTTAAATCTCCCCCGGGAGCGCATTTTCGCGCAATCAGTGCCGCAAAGTATCTGTTGGGGTCATCTTGAAGAAGTTTGAAATCCATCGGAGGGGTTGCCTTCTCTCCTAAAATGTTGTAGGGGTAGGCCCAACCTTTTTTTTCCATTTCCTCCCAGAACTGGGTTTCATCGAAGGAAGAAAGGTCGGCGATGATTTTGACGGGCATCGTCTTGGCTCCGAATTGCATAGAGGCGAGGATGTGATGGTGTCCATCGCAAAGATAATATCCGTAAGGTCCTTTGACAACGGGAACAGCGTCGTCCAAGTGGAGTGAGCTCAGTCCGTCATCGTGTTTGAGGATCCAGGATTTGTTCTCTTCATCCCATCTAGCGCCGCCGACGCGCTGGGTCTCTTTGATTTTAGCACGGACGTTTTCACTGCTGTAACGAAGTTGGGAGGGGAAAATTTGGCTAAGTTCCACGTAAGCATAAGAAACCTCAATCGCCACTTTACGGGATCGTTCAGCAATCACTTTGTCGTTTTTCTCCTCGATCACTGGCAAAATTATTTCTGAACGATCTTTTCGTGAATCGGAAGAATCAGCATTATGCAAATTTGCGGCGGATAAGAAAATTGGGATAAATAATTTGATCATAGAGTTTAACTCATCTCTGATTTGAAATTAATATAATTGAATGTTGATTAAAACTCATGCTCAAAAAAAATCGTGACATTCGTTTTGAATTTTAATATATTCAGAACATAGATACTGAACTTCTTGAAAGGGACCCTATGAACATGATTCAATCTTTAGTTGCTTTTTTGGGACGCGCTCTGCTTAGTATTATTTTTATTTCGGCAGCCATTCATCAATTTGCCGATTGGCAGGCAACGTTGCAATTTTTCAATCAGGCGCTAACTGATTGGCTAGCTATCAGCATCGGAAGCAATTTCATTCAAAGTGCTCTTGAATGGGGCATCGCGAATGCCTCCACGTTGTTGATGGCTGGAGTGCTCATTGAGCTTTTGGGCGGACTTATGGTCTTCCTAGGCCTGTGGGTACGTCTGGGGGCTCTGCTGCTCATTGTGTTCCTGATTCCCACAACCCTCATTTTCCACCATTTCTGGTTGCTTCAAGAGCCTGAACGCCATGATCAAATGATCAATTTCATGAAAAATTTGAGTATCGGCGGCGGACTCATTTACCTTTTAGCGATGGGAAAAGGACGCAAGTGCTCCGTTGTCCATGACAAATCGACATAAACCCCGCGCGGGGTTTAAAGTCCTCGGCTTTTTAATGAGTCTAGGCATTGTCGCACTGGGTCAGCCAGCTCGCATGGGCTGGCTCGGCGCGATTGCGTCCGCCTGCGGGTTTTGCCTGTTCTTTGCAAGCCTTCCCTCGTCTTTATCCAAGGGGCGAAAGTTTCTTTGCGGGAGCGTTTGGTTTGCATCGGTCCAGCTGGTCCAGCTCTCATGGATGACATCAATAGAGTTCCAAGGGTATTACATTCTTTTTGTCTATTTGCTTCTCGCCATTGGAATGGGCTGCCAGTTCGGACTGCTGAGCTTGTTCGTTCCCTTAGAAGGCAAGATCCCTGCGTATAAAATTCTGTGTTGCGCCTCCCTTTGGACATTGATGGAGTGGACGCGCTTGTTTTTTATTTGCGGTTTCTCCTGGAACCCTACCGGACTAGCCTTGACCCACTTCCCCTTATCTTTGCAATTTACAAGCATAGCCGGCGTATTTGGTTTGTCGTTTTGGGTCCTATGGACCAATTTAGCTGCTTTAAATGTCTGGCGAGAAAATGGCAAAAAAACTTACTTGGCAGGGTGGCTTGTACTGGCCTCTATTCCTTATCTTTTCGGGGCGGGTCATTTTGCCTATCATTTGCCCAAAAGCGAAAATCAGAACCAGACGATTGATGTCGCGCTGATCGAGACAAATCTGCTTCCCTCAGAAAAAATCCCACACGCGGGGCGGATGGCAGAGTTTGTTTCTCCTTTTGCTCAATGGGATAAGATAATAAGGGGATTGCGTGCAGCAAATGCAACGGATTGGGATCTGATTGTCCTACCGGAAGCTGCTGTGGCCCTCCAATCCGATATGACACTGTATCCTTTTCAGGCTGTGCGCCAAATGCTAGTGAAAGAGTTTGGGACCCAGATTGAGAGAGCTTTTCCTCCATTTTCTTTCCCGTTTGCTGAAGAGCATATTTGGAACAACAACACGGTGATGTGCGTTTCCAATCTTTTCTGGTGCCAAACACTTTCTAATCATTTTGGGGCTGAAGTAGTCGCAGGACTTGATCATGTCGATAAACTCAATAAGCTGAATTTTAATTCAGCCTTTCACCTCAAGCCGGACGGTAAAACTCTGTCCCGGTATGATAAACAGGTCTTACTACCGCTTGCGGAGTATCTCCCCTTTGATTTTTTAAGACCGCTCACTAAAAGATATGGAATATTCGATTTCTTCACACGAGGAGAGGGGGCCCAAGTATTTGGTGAAAAAATCCCCTTCAGCCCTTCGATCTGTTATGAAGAGACTTTTCCGGAAGTCATGAGAGAAGGAAAAGCGAAAGGAGCTCAGTTGTTTGTCAACCTTACCAACGATAATTACTATCCCGATTCTACCCTTCACGAGCAGCACTTGTTTCATGCCAGATTAAGAGCAGTGGAGAACGGCATTCCCTTGATCCGCTCCTGTAATTCAGGGATCAGCGCTGCTATCGATAGCTTTGGCAGGATTGTTGCGAGATTGGGGAAGACTAAAAAAACATTGGGCTCCGGAGACGCAGTGTTAAACTGTCGTTTGAATACCTACACGTTTCCAACTTTTTATTCTTTTTTTGGAGAAGGGTTCATCATCGGGTTCTGTTTGATCATTAGCCTTTCGTACTGGCGACTAAAAATTTAAACCATCTCAACCGGTATCAAAGAAAACATTTATTATTGTTTTTTGAGCCCATCGGACCAGAATCGTCTTGAATTAAAAGCCCTGTATTAGCTACCTTCTATACGTTAAGCATGAGGCAAGTTCTCTTTCCATTAGAACCCTGAGGTCTCTATTGTCATTCCCGTGTGAACTTACGGCTTTAAATGAGCCCCAAGTCTCGCCGCAAAAAAAGAAACAGCGCACCCTGCAACGCAGCGTATCTGCGGCAGGTGTCGGTCTTTTTAGCGGTGAAAAAGTTTCTATACGCCTGTGCCCTACCCTGGAAAATTCAGGCATTGTATTCCGGCGTATGGATTTGCCCCATCAGCCCATTCTCGCTGCGCGTTCCGAATACGTTCAAGGAACGCCGCGTTGCACCATCATCGGCAATGGAACTGATTCTGTGCAGACTGTAGAGCATTTACTTGCTGCACTGCGCGCTTATGACATCGACAATGTTTTAATTGAAATTACGGGCTGCGAAGTTCCCATTTTTGATGGAAGTTCCCGTCATTTCATCGCTATGATTGAAGAGGGCGGAATTTGCGAACTCGAAGGCGAAAAAGAAGTGGTTCGTCTGAAGAATCCGATTTTTTGGTCTCAAGGAGATATCCATCTCATCGCACTCCCGTCTGAAGAATACCGCATCAGCTATACTTTGCATTATCCCCATTCCAAAACGATTGGAACCCAATTTTATACGTTCTCGCTTGATGAAGAGCGCTTTAAAAATGAGATTGCCTCCTGCCGCACATTTTCTATTTATGAAGAAATAGCTCCTATGATAGAGAAGGGACTCGTTAAGGGAGGAAGTCTTGACAACGCCGTCATCATTAAAGGCGACGAAGTTGTCAATCCGGGAGGCCTGCGCTATGCAGATGAGATGGTCCGTCATAAGGTTTTAGACCTGATCGGCGATCTCTCTTTAGTGCCGCCCTTTCTGGCTCACGTGATCGCCGTTCGCTCCGGCCACGCCTCCAATAACGCTTTTGCCAAACAGCTATTTAAGCAAATTAAAATGGAGAATTCGTGATGGGCACCGCAGTTTCCAGTCAACCTGTCATTTTAGATGTGAAGGAAATCACCAAAATTTTGCCTCACCGTTACCCCTTTTTGCTCGTTGACAGGATTATTTACCTCAATCTCGAAGAAAATGTCATCATCGGCCAGAAGAACGTGACGGTAAACGAACCGTTTTTCCAGGGGCATTGGCCAGACGTACCGATCATGCCGGGAGTGCTCATTCTGGAAGCTTTAGCGCAAACCGGTGGTATCCTTGTTCACAAAAAAGGACATTGCGATAAGATCGCAGTCCTGCTCAACATTAATAATGCCAAGTTCAGAAAACCTGTTGTTCCCGGAGATGTGTTAACTCTCCACGCGACAGGATTGCACATTAGCAGCAAGGGCGGAAGAGTTCTGGCTAAAGCGATGGTCAATGAGCAGCTGGCTGTTGAAGCTGAAATTGGGTTTGCGTTGGTCGATAGGGAGCAACTCTAACCAGAAGAAAATTACTCAAGAATTGGAAAACCATGTCTCAGTCAAATATTCATCCTTCTGCAATTATTGAGCCCGGGGCGAAGGTCGGCAAAAACGTGACCATCGAAGCGTATGCGGTGATTAAAGGCACCGTAACGCTCGATGACAATGTTGTTGTCAAATCTCACGCTTATATCGATGGAAATACATCGATTGGCGCAGGCACCGTGATTTGGCCTTCAGCGAGCATCGGCACTAAGACGCAGGACCTCAAGTTCAGGGGTGAAAAGACATATGTCGTTATTGGCAAGAACTGTGAAATCCGCGAGTTCGCGACAATCAATTCCTCTTGCAACGAAAACTCTGTCGTACGCATCGGCGATAATTGTCTGATCATGGCCTATTGCCATGTCGCGCACAACTGCGAGATTGGCAATCGCGTGATCATGGCGAACAATGCCATGCTGGCAGGGCATGTTGTGGTGGAAGATTTCGCCATCATCGGCGGAATGACTCCCGTTCACCAGTTTTCCCGTATTGGGCAATATTCTATGGTCGGGGGTTTTAGCCGCATCACTCACGATGTGCCTCCCTACACAATCGGAGCCGGCTCGCCTTATAAATTAGGCGGTTTAAATCTCGTTGGACTCAAGCGCCATGGCTTCCCGCTAGAGGTCAGAAGAGCGCTTGCAAAAGCGTTTAGACTGACCTATCGCAGCGGATTGCGCATGTCGGAAGCTTTGGATCAGATTGAAAACGAAATTGAAATGAACCCCCATGTGAAGCATTGGCTCAACTTCTGCCGCAATTCGAAACGAGGACTCATCGGCTTCCAGGGAATTTCCGTTCAAGCCCTTCCTGAAGAAGAATTTGACGAGCTCGAAGAACTCCTCGAAGAGAAAGTGTAGAGCTCCAAAACTTCTAAAGACCTCTTGCATAACTAAGGTTCTGTCGATTTTCGGGGCTTTTTGAGCCACTTTTTGATTCTTTTTCGGGGGGTTATATCAACATACGTATATTACCCCCCGAAAAAGAATCAAAAAGTGGCCAAAAATCCTCCGAAAAGCGACGAACCCTTAATTATGCAAGAGGTCTTATGAGAATCGTTTTCTTCGGCACCTCTTTTTTTGCAGCAAGAATTCTTACGAAACTCATAGAGAACGGCTATCAGGTGGTCGCAATTGTCACGCGGCCAGATCGAATGAAGGGACGCCATTTGCAACCCTCGCCGCCTCCTGTCAAAGAAATCGCTTCCCAACTCTGCCCCGACATTCCGGTTTTTCAACCGGAAAAAGCATCGGCACCCGAATTTGCGGAAGGCTTAAGGCAATTTCAAGCCGACCTGTTCGTCGTCGTCGCATACGGCGAGATCATTAAAAGCAATCTTCTTGAGATGCCAAAACTCGGCTGCATCAATATCCATGCTTCTCTATTGCCCAAATTCCGCGGAGCAGCGCCGATTCAGCGCAGCCTGATGGAAGGGGAAAAAGAGACGGGGATTACAATCATTGAAATGTCTCCCCAAATGGATGCCGGAGATGTTTTGGCGATGGAGTCGATCCCCATTCCTGAAGAAATGACATTCGGCGAACTGGATTTGAAACTGTCCGACCTGAGTGTAAAACTTCTCTTTCAAACGATCCGAGAATTTGAGACAGGCAAAGTCGTCAAAATTCCTCAAGATCACCACCTCGCTACCTTGGCGCCGAAAATCAAAGCGGAAGAAGAGAAGATCGACTGGCAAAAACCGGCATTCCAGATCCACAATCAAATCCGGGCCTTGTCACCCTCGCCTTCAGCGTGGTGTGAAATTAAAATTGGACAAACGCTTAAGCGCCTTAAAATCAAGAAGGCGCACATTGTTGCCGGGATAAATGCGGCTCCCGGTTCCCTCGTCAGCTTCGGCAAAGAGGGATGGGTCGTTGCCTGCGGAACAGAGGCCCTTCGCCTTCTTGAAGTGCAATTGGAAGGGAAAAAGCCGATGCCGGCAGAGGAGTGCGCACGCGGAATCCATCTTCCTGTATCGATGCAAAATTAATTTATATTTTCACGCACATCTCTCTCAGTCATAAAAATTTAAATCCATCGCTCTCTTTGCAGATGCTTCGCCGTTGTGTTTAAATCGCGTGCTAAATATGATATTTATCCATTCTTTAAAAACCCTTAACGAAGAAGAGGAGCATTATGACGACTATCACGACCGCGATAACAACCGGATCGACATCTTCAACGGCAGCCACGACGATTCAGCCGCCAGTATACAAAACTGAAGAATACACAATTGCCGGCATCGTACTGAAGTTTTTAGAAGAGAAAGTAAAAGACATAGCGAAAGGACTGGGGTATACCGCATTTTGGGTGGGCCAGGCCATTCCGGATGCTCCGCCTCAAGTGAGAAGTTTCAGCACATTGATGGGCAATTTTAAAAACTTCGTCAGTGCAACGGAAGTTCCGAAAAAATCATCCGAACTTTGGGAAGCGCTTACCGGAAAGGAAGGTCTGTGGACCAATCTGACGAGCAAGGTGAAAGGCCACGCAGATTCAACATGGGGAAAAGTCGGGACAGCTGCCGGCGAGGTATTTAAAAAAACCACATCCCTGACTAACTCTGTTGTCGACGGCATCGATCTCACCAGTAATTTCGTCGCAATCGACGCTAAAGTTATGACATGGCTTAAAGGGTTCAACTTTGCAGCAACCCTTGGCGGGGCCGGCTATGGAGCTGTCGAGCAAGTCCAAAAGTTTGCCGCTACAGATAAGGACGAGGTACACAAACAACGGCTGTATCTCATCAATCTCGCCCGCGACGTCTCCTATGCAGTTCTCGGCGCAATGGGCCTTTTCTTCGTGGTCACCGCAACCCCGATCGTGCCTTGGATGATTGTAGCTTGCTTGACATCCGGATTGACATTAACCCTCGGCGGCTACTTCTATGAGAAGGTCTATGATCCGGAAGGCAAAGGGAAAAACCTCGATCCTGACATTGTCATTAAGAACAATATCGCTAGAAGAGAATACGAAAGCAGATTGGCAAACGCTTAAATCTTGTCAACTCGCTAACGATCTGAAAATCGGGGAAGTTTTACAGCTTCCCCGCTAAACGAATTAGGATTATGGCTCAACCAACAACTTCTCCCGGAATTTTTCACGATCTTTTTGCTCCGCTACCTGAAACAAGAGCTGAGCAAAGAAAAGACGCTTTGGATCATGTTGCAGATTATACGCAAAGCTCTTCCGGCGCTTGGGATGTGTTCCGCGTCGGCAATCATCTCTTTTCAGCGATCGAATTGTATTTGACTCCTTCTCACAGATTTGGCGATCTCGTCGGACGAGTGAAAGAGGTTTTCAATGCAGCTGGAATTGGATTAAGCATTCCTCAGATTTTTTCCGACCTCAACTCGCTCAGGCGCAGCATCACCAATCTTTTCACAATGCAGGATTTGCCCTACAGCGATCCTTTGAGAACGAGAAGGATTGCGCAAGCGGCGAAAACGAGCTTTGTCGATTCGATGAACCTCACAAACACTGCTGCGCAGATCGCCCTGTTTGTGGACAACGCAAAAATATATGTCTTTGAAGCAGCTCAACTGCGCATCATCGACGGTGTCTATAACGTCACTTCTGCAATCTCTGATGGAGCTGAGCTGATAGGAGAGTATTTTAAGCTCAAGCAATATCATTCCCCTGAAGCACAGCCACGCAATCCGGCAGAAGCTGCGAAACTCCAAGAGAAGAAGACGCTAGCCTGGATCACAATCGCAAAAGATGTCGCATCTATTGTCCTTGCAGCGATCGCTCTTGCAACAATTGCCTTTGGAGTTGCAACAAGCAGCTTGGTCATCGTCTCTACAACGGTTTTGGGGATTAGCGCATTCTGGCTGACCATGAGGCTCACTGCATATTTTTACAACAAAGTCATTGTTGAGACGCCGATGACCGTTTAGAGGGTGTTGCAAAATTCATTTCCCTTTAGGGAGTGTTTGGAAATTGCTTTCCTTCGAGATGAGAGAGATTTTCGAGCAGATTTAAAATGATCAGCCGAAGTCCAATATCGGGACGAAGAATATAGACGAGGCTGATCATTTTAAAGGTGCCGAAAAGATCCCTCACATCGAGGGGAATGAATTTCCAAACACTCCCTAGTACTCTGTAAAGAAAGTTTCTACTGTTTCGGCTAGCGTGAAAGCTCCCGCGGTTCGAAGATCGTAAAAGGGGGTAGTATTAATGCAATACAACCCCCTTTTACGATCTTCGAGCCCCGGGGCTTTGACGCAGCCCAAACAGCAGAAACTTTCTTTACAGAGTACTAGTACACCGTTTTAAAAGTTTTTTGGAAAATTTGACCCATCTTTTATCGCATCTCGCAGCCCCGAAAAACCTGCCTACATGGCCATGTATGTCTGGTTTTTCGGGGCCGCAATCTGCGCTAAAATCTGTGCGCAAATTTCTTTAAAAACCTCTTCGTTCTCATAGGGAAAGCAATTATCCAGCACCCTCTTGTAGACCGCACAGAGCTAGTCGGTTTTTCTATATAATTTTAGTCTGAGTATTTTTAATTAAAATATGGTTTTTAGTTTAATAATTGTTTAATATTTTGTTGAATAGTATGTGTGTTTTTTGGTTTTATTGTCTTTTCATTTATGGTATGATAACTAAATAGTATTCATTCTTTAAATGCGGTATGGGGAATTGTGACTCAGGCGATAAGTAGTTCATTCCACTCACAAAAAGCAGGCGAGGCTCCAAAGAGCGATCTTAAACCGTTAGACAAGATCGTCATTCAATTTGGCAATTATATTGATTTAATCTGCCTACCCCTTAAAGGGACTGCAACTGTATTGAATTGGGCAAAAATCCTCCCTATTAGTAGAAGCCTTAAAACCTACATCGGACAACAGCATTCGGCTCTGAAAGTAGTCACATCAACATTTAATATACCCAAATTTTTCATTCATCAGCGTTCCATCTATGAAGCCTGCAAGGATTTGCGAAACAAAATAGCCAACCGGGAAAAAATTAGGGTCTATGAAGTAGCGGACGTAGCGAAAAGCATTTATTTTAACGCGCTGGCATTAACGATTTCCTGGATTAGATTTCCTCTGCTTTTGCATAAAATGAAATTGATCGATTTGGGTAAAATTTCAAAGCAGTTGTCTGGCAGACTCTCAAAGAGCGCCACTCTTCTTTCCCTTGCATCGTCTAGCGTCAGGCTGATCGACAACGTCTGGACATTGGGGATTCATGTTAAGAAGGATTATACTTCAAACTCAGGACTAAAAAACGGGCTTTCTCCCAGAACCGTAAAGTCGCTCACAAGGGCCGGTTCCACAGGCATTAACTTTACGTCAGTATCGTTAATTGCGGCCAACATGTTTTTTGGCCTCTATGTGTCCCCAATCGTTCTAATCAGCCTTTCCAGTCTCTCATTTGCTGTCTCGCTTGGGAGCAAAATTAGCCGGAGTCGGGACCTGATATGGAAAGGCCAAAACCATCCGCGTCAAAACGATTCCTCTCATCTCCCAGCTTAGAGAATATCTCCGGTTCAGTCTCTTAAAGATAGCTTCATAAAGAAGACAACAAGGCATTCCGACTCAACAAATGAACATTTGAATCGAAATAAATTAATCGTGAAATGTATGATATGCTTCCTCAAAAACAAATTTTCACCATGATCGGCAAACAATGACAGCTTCAATTCTAACCCTTTCGTATCCTGTCTCTTTGATTGACCCCTCTTCATTTTTCTCAAATTTTCAAGACAAAGTTGCCGAAGTTTTTTGGAAAATCAAAGAAAACTTCGTTCCCCAGGCTCAAGAAGATCTTGCCGATAGGCAAGTCATCAACTTCGGAGCCCTTCATGATAAGCCGGGGGAAATCATCGAAGGCGCGTTCTGGGCGGGATTTTGGTGCCTGAGCGCCTATTTTGCAGCAGATAGCTTTTACGAGCTCTACAGGGTCTTTACGGTAGAACACGCCGCCCAAGAAAAATTTGAGAAAATTGGATCCGCCGTCAAAACCGCTTTTGTCGATTTGCTGTCTCTATGCAGCTCAACGACGTACATCGCTCGCTGGGCGGACACTGCAGAAGTCATCTCGCTGGGCCAGTACCTTCCCCTCGTTAAAAATCTATGCTTTGGGCTATCGCTAGCCATCAACGGAGTCGAGTCCGGTGCCGATATTTATAACATCTGGCAAGAAAAAGAGGCTATCCTCAACGAAACAGCCCCGGCAGAGAAAGAAATGCATAAGAAATGGCTCTGCCATTCACTCGTGAAATTAATCGGCAATGTCAACATGGTCGCCTGGGCTGCCCTGGGGATCGCATCCCTTGCGGGGCTAGCCGTCAGTCCGATTTTGTTGACGACACTGCTAAGCGTAGGCTGTGTCCTAGGAATGGCTGCGCATTGCTATAAAAAATATATCGAAATGCTCTCGAAAACAACGGCTACGCGCACAGCTTAACTAGGCGAGAAGAACATCTTGGAAAATAAGATTCATTTTCGGGAGTGGGTTGTCATGATAGCGGTCTTTGGGTTCTTACTGTCTTTGGGGCTAATCTGCTTTTTAACCTGAATAGCGGAAGTGGTAAAAATCCTTTGAAACGGAACGTTTAGGGGCGAAACGCGAAAGGCTCAAAACAAAAATGATTGCGTGAAAATCAATAATTTTGCTAGCCTCTTTCGTTTAGCCTAGCATACTAGGCGAACGGACAAGCAAGTACGGATCAATCTAGAGCACGTATACTACTTGTCGCTGTCAGCGTAGACTCTTGAATCACAAGATGCGAAGCAGAGGCAAAACGCCGAAGCCCAAGCATGTCAAAGAGATTGCCGAAAGCGATAATCTGTATAAAAGGAAAACATATGACTTTGAAATTAATGGGAAAGAAGCGCGGCATGACTCGGCTCTTCGATGAGAAAGGCAATCACGTCGTATGCACTGTTATCTCAGCAGAACCGAACATTATCACCCAAGTTAAGCGTCAAGATAAAGAAGGCTATGAAGCAATTCAGCTGTCTGCGTTCAAGGTTAAGCCTTCCAAAGCAAAAAATGTGAAGAAACCTCTTCAGGGGCACTTTGCAAAAGCCGGCGTAGAACCGCGAACCCATAGCGCAGAGTCGCGTGTTGCATCCGCTGAAGAATATCAGCCCGGACAAGAAATTGGCGTCACCTATTTTGCAGAAACGACGTATGTCGATATTCAAGGTGTCTCCAAAGGCAAAGGGTACCAGGGTGTTATTAAGCGCCACCATTTTGCGGGGGGGCCTGCATCGCATGGTTCCGGATTTCATCGTCATGGCGGATCTACTGGTATGAGATCAACTCCCGGTCGATGCCTTCCAGGGCAAAAGAAAGCTGGCCGCATGGGCGGCGAAAACGTCACCCTCCAAAACCTGCGCATCGTCAAAATTGACGAAGAAAAGCAAGTGATCATCGTAGAAGGCGCGATTCCAGGAGCGCGCGGGGGTCTTGTTTACATCAGCAAGGCTAAAAAAAAATTAAGCCAAAATAGCCAAAAGAAAAAATAGTTTGAGGAGTGAGCTGTGGCTGCATTGAAAAAGTATAACTTGGCGGGAAAAGAAGTAGGCCAAGTTGCAATCGAAGACGAATTGCTCAAATCGAATGCCAATTCGCAAATGATCAAAGATTATATCGTCGCTCTGAGAGAGAATGCTCGGCAGTGGTCTGCGAGCACAAAAAGCCGCGCGGAAGTATGCCATAGCGGTCAAAAACCTCACCCTCAGAAGGGAACGGGAAGAGCGCGGCAGGGATATCTCGGTGCTGCTCAATATAAAGGCGGCGGACGCGTTCATGCGCCAAGGCCGAAAGCGGACCAGCATGTTCGCATCAACCGCAAGGAAAAGCGTGCGGCGATCCGACATCTCATCATTGAGAAAATCCTCGAGAACCGTCTTCATGTTCTTCAATTTGAAGATATGAAAGAGCCGAAGACAAAGAGAGTGGCAGAGTTTTTGAAGAGCCGAGAGCTCGAAGGAAAAAAAGTCCTCTTCCTTGGCGATGGACTTCTTACAGGAACAAAAGAAGGCGAAGCGCCGGTTTCTCCGACAAAAAAATTCGATACATTCCTTAAGAGTATTCGCAATATCACAGGCAGCGATTTTATGATGGTGCCCAATGTCAGCGGCTATGATGTCGTTGTCCATCATGATCTTGTTGTCATGGAGACAGCCGTCGATCAGCTCAAAGTCATTTTAGGGGGACAACAATAACTATGCAGAAGAAAAGCCCATTTGATATCGTCCTTTCCCGACACGTGACTGAAAAGTCTCGTGTTCTTGAGCAGCTCCAATTTAATTCTAGCAATCCCTGCGTGAAAAAATGCGATGCTCCAAAATACGTGTTTATCGTCGATAAAAGAGCTAACAAGCAGGAAATTGCAGCCGCTGTCGAAGAGATTTACAGCGACAAGAAAATCAAAGTTGTATCCGTGAACACAATCAGCAATAAACCAAAAGCCCGCCGCGTACGCGGCCGCCCAGGTTTTAAGCCCGGCTTTAAAAAAGCAATTGTGACACTTGAAGCTGGCGACAGCATAGAAGAGAAAGTATAATTAAGAGGCCTTAAGCGTTATGTTAAAGCAATTTCGTCCAAGAACAGCAGGACAGAGACATCTCATCCTAACAACCCATGACGAGCTGACACGCGAAGGAAAGAATAACCGAGCTGCTGTCAAGCCAGAAAAATCCCTTTTGCAAAAGAAGATGAAGACGAATGGCCGCAACCATCATGGTCACATCACTTGCCGCCATAAGGGAGGCGGGCATAAAAGATTTTATCGCCTCATCGACTTTAAGCGCGATAAAGAAGCAGTGCCTGCAAAGGTCGCTTCTATAGAGTATGATCCAAACAGAACAGCCTTCATTGCTCTTCTCAACTATACAGATGGAGAAAAACGTTATATCATTGCCCCTCAAGGTTTAAAGGCTGGCGATATCGTCACCAATCACGACGAGGGTGTTTTTAACGTTGGCTGTAGCATGCGCCTTAAAGCGATGCCGCTTGGCTCGACGATTCACAATATCGAACTGCACCCTGGTCGCGGTGGACAACTCGTTCGCTCCGCCGGGCTATCCGCCCAATTGATGGCGAAAAGCGCAGGATATGTGACATTGAGAATGCCATCAGGCGAAGTGCGCATGGTCAATGAGAATTGCCGAGCGACTTTTGGCTCAGTCTCCAACCCGGAGAGAAACCTTCGTGTGGAAGGTAAAGCGGGAAGATCGCGTTGGAAAGGGATCCGCCCGACTGTTCGAGGTACGGCGATGAACCCTGTTGACCACCCGCACGGTGGTGGCGAAGGTAAGCATAACGGCTACCTGCCGCAAACGCCATGGGCGATGTACACAAAAGGATATCGAACCCGATCTAAGCGCAAATCTAACAAAATGATCGTCAAAGATCGCAGGAAATAGAAAAGGTAAGTTATGGGAAGATCGTTAAGAAAAGGTCCCTTCGTAGATCACCATTTGATGGACAAAGTGGTCAAGCAGAACAAAAGCAGTAAGAAGAACCCGATCAAAACATGGTCGCGACGTTCGATGATACTGCCAGAGATGGTTGGTCATACGTTTGAAGTTCACAACGGACGTAAATTCATCAGTGTGTTTGTTTCTGAGAACATGGTCGGTCACCGACTGGGAGAATTTTCTCCGACGCGCCTCTTTAAAGGCCATGGATCTAAGAAAATTGCCGAAGCTGCTGCATCGCAAGCCGCTGCGCCTGCTGCTGGCGCTCCTGCTAAAACCGAACCGCAAGCCAAAAAAGGATAATCGATTATGCAAATGGCAATTGCCAAGACCAAATTTGTGCGCATCAGCCCTAGAAAGGCACGTCTTGCAGCGGATTTAATTCGCGGCAAAAGCGTCGAAGAAGCGACAACGCAATTGATGTACTGCAAGCTTCGCGGTGGACGTCTCTTAATGAAGACATTGGACACAGCTGTAGCGAATGCGGAGACTCAACTCAATGTTCAGCGCAGGGACCTTATTGTAAAAGAAGTCAGAGTAGATGAAGGCCCCACGATGAAGCGCGCTAAGCCTAAGAACAAAGGCGGAAGCCATCCTATCATGAAAAGAACAAGCCATTTTACAGTCGTCGTGGCTGCAGAATAAATTAAGGGAGAATAAATGGGACAAAAGACATCTCCAACAGGATTCAGACTAGTTATCAATAAAAGATGGCGCTCTTTGTGGTACGCAAACAAGCAGGAGTTCGGCAATCTTCTTGGCGAAGACCATGTCATTAGAAAATTCCTGATGGCTAAACCATGCTGCCAAGGAACCTCTCAGCTCACGATTAAGAGAATGAGCGGAAAAATCGAAGTCACCATTCATACCGCAAGACCTGGTCTTGTTATTGGAAAAAAAGGTGCAGAGATTGATGTCCTTAAGCAAGAACTGAAAAAATTGACAGGCAAAGAGATCTGGATTGAAGTCGAAGAGATTAAGAGACCCGACCTCGATTCAAAGCTAGTTGCCGATGGAATCGCAAAGCAACTCGAAAGACGAGTGCCTTTCCGACGCATTATGAAGAAAGCAATCCAAGCGACAATAGATGCCGGCGCAGCAGGGATCAAAGTTCAGATCTCTGGCCGTATCGGTGGAGCTGAAATTGCTCGTACAGAATGGTACAAAGAAGGACGAATCCCGCTGCACACAATGCGCGCTGATATCGACTATGCTACTGGACGCGCTGAGACAACATACGGGTCTATTGGCGTCAAAGTGTGGATTAACAAAGGCGAAGAAAAACTTAATCGAGCAGTAGTAGGAGGCTGATCCCTATGGCCCTGATGCCAGTACGCACCAAATTTAGAAAAATGCAAAAAGGCCAGCATTCTGGTCTTAGCAAAGCAGGCAATTTCGTCGATTTTGGCGATTTTGGGATGCAGGCTCTCGAAAGAGGACGCATTACAAACCATCAAATCGAAGCATGCCGCGTTGCGATCAACCGCTATTTTAATCGCCGTGGAAAAGTCTGGATTCGCATATTTCCGGACAAATCGGTCAGTAAGAAACCAGCTGAGACCCGGATGGGTAAAGGTAAAGGAGCTCCTGATCACTGGGTCGCAGTGATTCGTCCAGGAAGAATCTTGTTCGAAGTCGGCGGTGTTCCCAAAGAAATGGCTCAAAGCGCTCTTAGACGAGCCGCTGCGAAGCTGGGGCTCAAGACACGCTTCGTAGAACGCGTTGAAAGAGTATAGGAATTAAATATGGCAAAAGCAAAAGAGCTAAGAGAACAATCCCAAGAAGAACTGAAAGCACTCTATCAAGACTTGTCGAAAGAGTTGTTTCAACTTCGCAACGAAATGAAAGTGACGCGCAAAATGGAAAAACCAAACATGGTGCGTATCAAGAAGAAAGATCGTGCCCGCGTGATGACGATTCTGCGCGAAAATGAAATGAAAGCTAATAGTTGAGGAGAGACATGGAAAACACTTCAAAAAGAAAAGTTCGAGAAGGCGTTGTCGTCTCTACGAAAATGCAAAAGACGATCACTGTCAAAGTAGAGCGAACCATTCGCCATCCTACTTTTAACAAAGTCGTAACACGAGCTAAAAAATATTACGCTCACAATGAGAACATGGACATCAAGGTCGGACAGAAAGTGCGTATTGTTGAAACTCGTCCGATTTCCAAATTGAAATGTTGGCGAGTAGTAGAAGTTCTCGTTTAGTTGTTTGGTGGTCTGTATTTAGATTTAAAATGTGAGTTAAAACATGATCCAGCAAGAATCAGAATTAGAAGTTGCAGATAACACAGGCGCCAAGCGAGTTCGATGCTTTAAAGTCCTCAAAGGCTCAAAGCGCAGATATGCCCACGTCGGCGATGTGATTATTTGTTCTGTGAAAGAAGCCGATCCCAAAGGCAGCGTCAAAAAAGGCGACGTTGTCCGCGCAGTGATCGTGCGTACAAGAAGCTATGTCCGCCGTCAAGACGGTTCACTGCTACGCTTTTATGACAACAGCTGTGTGCTGATTGATGACAAAGACAATCCTCGTGGAACGCGTATTTTCGGTCCCGTAGCGCGAGAGGTCCGTGAAAGCGGTTTTGTTAAGATTAGTTCGCTTGCGCCAGAAGTGATATAGGGAGAAATAAGATGAGCAAATGGATTAGAAAAGGCGATAAAGTCGTCGTCATCGCAGGAAATGACAAAGGCAAAACAGGCGAAGTCATCGCTCGTACCGATGATCGAGTCATCGTCCAGGGCGTTAACATCCGTAAAAAGCACGTCAAGCGCCAACAAAAAGCGGCAGGTGGTGGGATTATTGAAATGGAAGTGCCATTCCACATCTCCAACGTCGCCTTGTGCAATGCGGATGGAAAGGCTGTAAAACCAAAAGTACGCGTGAATAAAAACGGTGCTAAAGAATTATTTTATTTCGAAGGCGATAAAGAAGTCGCGCTCCGACAAGTAAGAAAACATTCATAAAGTAGATCAAGGCAATGTCTAGGTTACAAAAACGATACAAAGAAGAAGTTAGAAAAACTCTTCAAGAGAAGTATAAGTACTCTAATGAGATGCTAGTACCTTCGCTTAATAAGATTGTCATCAGCATGGGACTTGCTGAAGCCACCAAGGACAAAAACGCGCTGCAGGATTGCGTTAAAGAAATGACGAATCTTTCCGGCCAAAAGCCGATTATGACAAGAGCGCGTAAGTCTGTTGCGAACTTCAAACTGCGAGAAGGCCAGTCGATCGGTTTAAAAGTGACATTGCGCAAGAAACGGATGTACGACTTTTTAGATCGCTTCTGCCATATTGTTTCTCCCCGCATACGCGACTTTCGCGGATTTCCAATTAAATGCGACGGCCAGGGAAACTATTCTTTAGGCATTGAAGAACAACAGATTTTCCCTGAAATCAACATAGATGAAGTGAAAAGAACGCAGGGGATGAATATTACATTCGTCACATCAGCAACAAACGATGAGGAGTGCTTTGAACTGTTAAAGCTGCTCGGCCTCCCATTTAAAACAGAGACTACTAGCTGAGGGAGAGGAAGGCATGTTACACGATCCGATCGCAGATTTATTGACCAGAATTAGAAATGCGAAAAATGCACGACATCGCTTCGTCGATTTTCGTCCAAGCAAGATAAAAATGGAAATCGTCAAGGTTCTGCATGAACAGGGATTTGTCGATAATTTCATGGTTAACGAAGAGAAAGGACAGGCCCGTTTATTTTTGAGATATGCTGGCGGCCGCGAACCCGTCATTAAGGGTTTGGACAGGATGTCTTCTCCTTCACTGAGACGGTATGTCGGATATCGACAGATTCCGAAAATTTATGGTGGGATGGGAATTGCGATTCTCTCCACGCCCGGTGGAATTGTCGATGGCGAAACCGCCCGCAAGAAAAAACTCGGCGGCGAATTGTTGTGCTTAGTTTGGTAATAAAAAAGGGGTAAAAGCATGTCACGTCTTGGAAAATCGCCCATCCCGCTTCCAGAAATGGTTGAAGTTAAAATTAGCGACGGAAAGGTTCACGCTAAGGGCCCGAAAGGAAATTTGAGTATTCCAGCTCATAAGGGGATTTCAGTTAAAGTAGAAGGCGGCCGGCTTCTTGTTGAAAAAGATGAGAGTGTCGAAATGCCAAAGACAACTCACGGTCTATTCCGTGCTTTGATCAATAATATGATCATTGGGGTCAGCAAAGGATTTGAAATCCGCTTAAGCCTCGTCGGCGTCGGCTACCGCGCAGCAGTGCAGGGGCAAATGCTCGACTTGCAACTTGGATTTTCACATCCTACGCAACTCAAAATTATTAAAGGCGTCAATATCACTGTCGAGAAGAGCGTTCTCATCATTATCAGTGGCATTGACAAACATCTCGTAGGACAGTTTGCTGCTCAGGTCCGCGGAATGAAACCCCCTGAGCCCTATAAAGGCAAAGGGATTCGATATGAAAAAGAATTTGTCCGCAAGAAAGCAGGTAAAGCGGCTAAAGGTAAAACGGCTTGAGATAAGGTGAAGACGTTATGATCAATGAATTAATTAAGCGAAACGTACGAAGACACAGAAGAATGCTTCGAGTTAGAAAGCATGTTCGCGGAACTGCGGAAAAGCCAAGACTCTCCGTGTTTAAGTCCAATATGCACATTTGCGCCCAACTTATCGATGACGATAAAGGAATTACGATTGCGAGTGCTGGAACTGTCATGAAAGAATTTCGCGATAAGAAGCTCGGCAAAAAAAGCAAAGAAGCAGCTCGAGAAGTAGGCATGAAGATTGCTGAATTCGCCAAGCAAAAGAACATTGCGAATGCAGTATTCGACCGAGGATTTAATAAATACCATGGTTTGCTTGCGGAAGTCGCAAATGCGGCCCGTGAAACAGGTTTACAATTTTAGTCAGGAAATAAGACATGTCGAAACAACAAGCTAAACGACGAGCAGAAGATTTCGGGTCGGAGTTCGAAGAAAAAGTGCTTTACATCAACCGATGCTCGAAAGTTGTTAAAGGCGGACGTAAGTTCAGCTTTTCTGCACTAGTTATTATCGGCGACGGCCAAGGACGTATCGGCTTTGGATTTGCAAAGGCGAATGAAGTTTCTGATGCAATTCGTAAGGGAACAGAAGCAGCCCGCAAGAACGTTATGGCTTTTGAAATGGAAGGAACAACGATTCCTCATGAGATCACTGTCGATTCAGACGGGGCTCGCGTCATGTTAAAGCCAGCTCCAGAAGGGACCGGCGTCATTGCAGGCTCAAAGGTTCGGTCGGTCCTTGAACTTGGCGGTGTAAGAGATGTCGTCGCAAAGAGCTTTGGATCTAACAATCCGATGAACCTCGTGCGTGCCACTGTCCAAGCACTATCACAGCTGACGAATCGTAATACGAATAGGGAAATCCGAGGACTCAAAACATGATTAACTTAGCGCAATTAAAGAATACCCATCGCCCAAGTAAAAAAAGATATCGCGTCGGCCGCGGAATGGGTTCCAAATGCGGCAAAACATGTGGACGCGGAGTCAAAGGGGACAAAGCTCGCCGAGGCTACAAAAACCATTTTGGCCAAGAAGGCGGACAAATCCCACTGTATAAAAAGCTTCCTACACGAGGCTTTACAAACGAGCGCTTCAAGAATGAGGTGTTCGCCATCAATCTTGGGATGATCGACAAGCTTTATGCAGACGGAGAAACAGTGACTCTGCAATCGCTGCAGGAAAAGGGATTCGCTCCTAGGCGAGTACCCGGTGGATTAAAAATTCTGTCCGGCGGTGAACTTAAGAAGAAAGTGACGATCAATGCGCGTTTTTTTTCGAAGACAGCTGAAGAAAAACTTAAAAAGAACGGAATCTCTTTCCAACAAGTCCTTGCTTAAGGAATAATCCAAAAACCTAAATTTAAACTGCCAAGCGATTGACTGATGATTGACGGGATAAAACGGATTTTAAGCGTACCGGAACTAAAGGCGAAAATCGTCTTTACTCTGCTTATGCTCATTGCCTGCCGAGTAGGAGCCTACATCCCTGTACCGGGGATTAATGGCGATGCTGCGGTAGAGCTCTTCCGCAACGCCACCGGCGGCGGTCAAAACCTGTTTCAGCTGATGGACGTGTTCTCCGGAGGAGCATTTGCCCAAATGACTGTCATTGCGCTTGGCGTCATGCCTTATATTTCTGCTTCGATTATCATGCAGCTGTTGATGGCTCTTGTCCCATCCCTGCAAAGAGAGATTCGTGAGAACCCCGATGTCGGCCGACGCAAAATGAGCAAATGGATCCGCATGTTAACCGTGCTTCTCGCTTTTTTTCAGGCTGGACTGTACGGGAAATACGCCGTCCAGCTCAATGCGGGCAGCCCGGGCATCATTGTGAATGAAATTCTCGATGTTCAGGCATTTGGAGTGCCATGGCTATTCTACTTAATCGTAATGGCTACGATGACTGCTGGAACGATCTTGTTAATGTGGATTGGTGAACAAATTTCGGAGCGCGGTGTTGGCAATGGGATCAGTCTGATCATTACGATTGGAATCTTGTCTACGCTGCCTAGCACGATGGGGTCCGTACTGAGACAGCTTAACTTGGATTCGCAAGAGATTGGGCAATTGACCTTTTCATCGCTTGTCGTCCTCAGCGGAGTCTTTGTACTGATCATTATTGGAACGATCCTCATCATTCAGGGACAGCGCAAAATACCGCTCCAATATGCTCGTCGCATTGTCGGCAGGCAGGAAGTTCAAGGCGGCAGTGCTTATATCCCGCTTAAGATCAATTATGCCGGAGTCATCCCCGTCATTTTTGCGACATCGCTTCTGATGTTCCCTGCGACGATCGGCCAGTTCGTCGGCCGAGGATCCTGGGTAGGGCAGTTCGCAAATATGATCTCTCCGGGCACCTGGGTTTACATGTTATTTTACGTCCTACTTATTATTTTCTTTACCTATTTTTGGACGGCTACCCAGTTCCATCCGGAGCAAATTGCTTCCGACATGAAGAAAAACGGCGCTTTTATACCAGGAATCCGTCAAGGCCGTCCGACTCAAGACTATCTTGAATCGACAATGAACCGCATTACCTTTGCGGGAGCTATTTTCCTGGCGCTGATTGCCATCTTGCCGACCATTGTCGGCAAAATGTTGAGTGTTGATTCCTCCATCACCTATTTTTTCGGGGGCACTTCTCTGCTGATTTTGGTCGGAGTCGTGCTTGATACCTCTAAACAGATTGAGTCGCATCTGTTGATGAAGCGCTATGAAGGCTTCATGAAGAAGGGGAGATTGAGAGGAAGGTAGATTAATCCCGTTGTGAAGTTTAAAATTGAAAGATGGCTTTCAAGTATTGCTTTGCATCGAACTAAAGTACAGTTGTAAATAAAGAAAACATCTGTAATACTCCTTAGAACGTTTATGAAAAAAGGAATCTTTTCATGCCACGAGTGATTGGGATCGATATCCCGGATAATAAACGGTTAGAAATCAGCCTCATGTACATCTACGGAGTCGGCCGACACGTGTCGAACGAGATCTGTGCGAAACTTGGATTAGATCCAAACATGAAGGCCCACAATTTGAAAGAAGACGACATCGCGAAAATCAATGCTATGTTGACATCGCAGTATGTTGTCGAAGGGGATCTGCGTCGTCAGATCCAGAATAACATCAAGCGATTGATCAGTATCCACTGCTACCGCGGTATGCGTCATCGCCTTGGGCTACCGGTTCGCGGCCAACGCACCCGCACGAATGCACGTACGCGCAAAGGTAAGAGAAAGACCGTTGCTAATAAGAAGAAATAAAGGAGTGTGACCCTTGGCTAAGCAAGAAGCTCAAAAAACAATGGTCAAGAAACCGACCATTGCCAAAACGCGAAAAAAGACAATTCGTAATGTTCCAAGTGGAATCGCTCATGTTAGAGCAACATTTAACAATACAATTGTTTCAATTACAGATTTAACGGGCAACGTCGTTTCATGGGCGTCTTCTGGTAAAGTCGGCTATGTCGGCTCACGCAAATCATCTGCTTTCGCTGCGACAGTAGCGGCTCAAGATGCTGCGAAAGCGGCGATGGCGCTCGGAATGAAAGAAGTTGAAGTCAATCTTTCAGGTCCAGGGGCCGGAAGAGAGTCCGCCGTCCGTGGCTTGCAAAGCTCGGGACTGGCGATTACGATTATCCGCGACAAGACTCCGGTTCCGCATAACGGATGCCGTCCGCGTAAGCGCAGAAGAGTTTAATATTAGTTAATTTCGGGAGGGAATTGAAAAACTCGCTTTGAGGCCAAATTTGATGTTTTTGGTGCTGGTTCGGTTTCTTGCAAATTGACATATCCTATGGCTATAGGTGATTTGCGAGAAATCCGAATACGGCGCTAAAAGCGCGAATTTGGCCCCAAATGGAGTTTTGCAATTTCCTCTCTAATCAGCAATTTTGCAGGAGTTCGTTCATGGCCGTAAAGTATGGCAAGTTTGAATTGCCGACAAAGATCAAAGTCGATGAGTCGAGCAAATCAGGTAGCTTCGCTCGTTTTATCGCAGAGCCTTTTGAAAAAGGATTTGGGCATACTGTCGGTAATGCTCTTAGAAGAATCATTCTCAGCGCTCTCGAAGCGCCTTCGATCATGTCTGTGCGCATTGAAGGCGTACCTCATGAGTACATGGCTATTGAAGGTGTGATCGAGGATATGACGCACATTGTGCTTAACCTTAAGAACGCACTTCTCCGTAAGTTGCCAACTGATGAAGAAATGGGATCCCGAGAGCCAAAGGTCATTTCCAGAATTTTGGACATCAATGGCGACATGCTCGATAAGAATGGCGGGCAGTACGTCGTTACACTGAAGGATCTTCTGGGAATGTCGGATTTCGACATCGTCAATCCGGATTTATCCATTTTTACAGTGACAAAGCCGATGACTCGAAAAGTCGACATTAAAGTCGCTGTCGGAAGAGGATATGTTCCTTCGGAAAGGCATCTATTTGGCGAGAAAGGTGTGGATGAGATCATCATCGACTCCGCTTTTTCTCCAGTGCGCCTCGTCAATTACTTCGTCGAGAACACCCGCGTTGGACAGGATACCGACTTCGACCGATTGATTCTTGAAGTCCAGACCGATGGACGCATCACTCCGGAAGAAGCGTTGTCATTTGCGACGCAGATTGGCATCCTTCACTTGCAGGTTTTTGACCAATTGAAGTTCCACAGCCTGACATTTGATCAAGGCGAAGTGGAAATGAATACCGATCGCGATGCATTGATGGCAAAACTTGCCCTCAAGATCAACGAGATCGAGCTATCTGTCCGTTCGACCAACTGTCTATCAGGTGCTAACATCGATACGATCGCAGAGCTAGTTGTCATGCCTGAGTCTGAAATGCTAAAATTCAGAAACTTCGGCAAGAAATCTCTCAACGAGATTAAAGCTAAACTCGAAGAAATGGGACTTTCTCTTGGCATGGATTTGGCTAAATTCGGAATTACACGGGATAACGTCAAACAAATCATCCAAGATTACATCACTGAAAAAGCAGGAACCCAAGTATGAGACACGGAAAAGACACATTTAAAATCGGGAGAACTGCCAGCCACCGTCGCTGTATGATCGCCAATATGCTCAAATCTTTGATCGAGCATGGCCGAATCGAAACGACCGAGCGCAAGGCAAAAGAACTCCGACGCCATGCTGACCATATGGTCACACTGGCTAAGAAAAACACATTGGCAAGTAGACGCCGCGCAGTTGCTGAGCTCATGATCTCTTACAATGCTCTCACAACTAAAGAAGCGCGCGCTGCGAAAGCGGGAAAGAAGGCCAGCCATAACGCTGACCGCAAAGTGATCGGCAAGTTGTTCACAGAGCTCGGTCCGCGATTTGCAACTCGCAATGGCGGATATACACGGATCATTAAGAAAGACTTCCGCGAAGGCGATAGCGCCCCTGTCTGCTTCATCGAGTACCTCGCACAATAGTTTTCTCTCTTAAGCTTCAGAGGCGCATTCCTCTGAAGCTTATTACTCTTCTGAATATCAAACTTTTTGCGTTTCTACAAAAGATCCTTTTCATTCGAAATCCTTCTTTACATTCAAAAAAGTGTCCTTTATCATCCGGGCGACTTTTCTAATCTCACAGACTCACTCACTCCAATGGAGGAATGAATGCCTATTAAAGTTGCTATCAATGGATTTGGAAGAATTGGGCGTCTGGTCTACCGCAATCTTCACGAGAGTTATCCCGATGTTGAGGTTGTCGCAATCAATGACCTTGTTCCCCCTGATAATCTCGCTTACCTCTTAAAATATGACTCTGTCCATGGACGTCCCAAATTCAACATCAAGGCTGATGGGGATTATCTTAACGTCGATGGAAAGAAAAGCCTCGTTCTCTCTGAAAAAGATCCTTCCAAACTTCCCTGGAAACAGCTGGGAGTCCAATATGTCATCGAATCGACTGGTCTTTTTTCGCATGTCGAAGATGCTCAAAAACATATCCAGGCCGGCGCTAAGCGCGTCATTATCACTGCGCCCGCAAAAGGGGATTGTCCCACTATTGTCATGGGAGTTAATGAGAATACGTATCACCCTGAAAAAGATTTTATCGTCTCCAACGCTTCCTGCACCACGAATTGCCTTGCCCCTCTGACCAAGGTCATATTAGACAATTTTGGGATTGAAGAAGGATTGATGACGACAATCCATTCGATGACAGCGACCCAGCCCTCGGTCGATGGTCCTTCTAAAAAAGACTGGAGAGGAGGTCGAGCTGCAAGTCTTAATATCATCCCTTCTTCCACTGGCGCTGCCAAAGCTGTTGGACTGTGCATCCCTGCCATTAAAGGAAAGCTTACCGGCATGGCCTTTCGCGTTCCTACAGCCGATGTGTCCGTTGTCGACTTGACAGTCAGGATTGCTAAGGACGCCACGTATGAGGAGATCTGCAATGCCATAAAAAAGGCAGCTGCAGGCCCTATGAAGGGAATTATTGAATTTTGCGATGAAGAAGTAGTCTCTTCAGATTTCATAGGTCATACAGCCTCATGTATTTTCGATAAAGAGGCCGGCATCGCGCTGAATCCCCGTTTTTATAAATTGGTGGCATGGTATGATAACGAAATGGGATACGCCCATCGCGTTGTTGATTTAGTGCGATACATGGCATCCAAAGAGAAGTAAAACTTTTAATATCTGGCGCTCATCTTTAGACAACGGTCCACATCTGAGAATGCAACGAGATGGCCAACGAGGATCGAACTCTTGAATAGCGCTACTTGCTCGCCCAAGCGGGCATTACTGAAACCTTATAACATGGAATAGACTCGTGAATTTTACACGTGAACCCATCATCGAAACGATTATCTCCCCTAAAGAGGGATGCAAGCTCCTCGTCCGCAGCAGTAAAGCCGGATCCGGAGCAGAAGAATACTATGTCGATGCGGTCGAGGTCGTCTCATTCGGACGCGCCTTTTTCTTCCGCTCAATGGAACGCCCAAAAGCTTTTTTAGTCCCTGTTTCCGACTATGAAGTTTTAGAGGTCAAAGAGACTCGCGTTGCGCTCAAAAACGTCAGTCATGAACGCAACATCAAGATCGGCGGAGGCAGAGAAGCTTCCCTTCGCCACAGCCACAGAGAGCCGCCTCAGGAACGCGAACAGGAACCGCTCGTCGCAGAAGAAGAGCAGCCCGCTGCAGAAGAAGCCGGACTCGAATCGGCCGTTGGAGCGCGTATGGACAAGCGCAGAGACCGCCGTCGCAGACGCCATCGCAGATCTCCTGATGATCAGGACTGGACAGAGCGCAGACCGCAACAGCAAGAAGTTCAACCACAGCCTGAAGGCGAACAAAAGGCACAAGGAGGTGGTGCAGAAGATGAAGCGAAAGTTTCATCTCAAATGTTTTCCTCCCTCATCCCCCCTCCTCCTACGCTTATTTCGCAAACTATCGGCCGCTACAAAGATAAAGAGTTTATGGAAGGGACGAAAGAAGTAGAGCCTAAAGAGCACAAGGCCAAAAAAGAGAACCCCTCAGATGATGAAGAGAAGAACCGCAAAGAGCCGCCCGATGATGAAGAGCCGACTGGTTCCGAGTCCGCTCCTCTGCACCGCGTCGCTCCCTCTGTAGTCTCAGAGCATCTGGAGGTCAAGTCATTCTCTTCGACTCATTTCTCTCCGCTCCAAGGCGGCAGCGACTCGTATTTCTTCTAGCTATCCCATCGGGGGCCTTTTTCAGGCCCCCCGATTTTCCCCCACAACCAATACCATTACTTCTCTCTTGAATATAAGCCTCTCTCCTTAGTAAACTTCTCTGTTCAGTTCAAAGCCCTCCCTTCTTGCTCGGATGGTGGAATGGTAGACACTGGGGACTTAAAATCCCCTGCCAGCAATGGCGTGCGAGTTCGACTCTCGCTTCGAGCAACTTTTAAGATCAATAAGTTATGTAGAATGAGATCGATCGATTAAGTCGCGCCTTTCTTGTTCGTCGTCCACTAATTAACTAAAAAAACTAATCAATAGCCTTTGGCAAAAAATGAAAATTAACCTCGCTAAAGCAACTAAGGAGGACAAGGATACAATTCAAAACCTTGGCCGTTTTTACGTCTATGAAATGTCCAGGTATTGCGGTTTTTTACCAACTTGGGAGACTCCGCCAAATGGCCTTTTTGAGTGTATCGATCTCAGCTCTTACTGCGAAAAACCAGAAAGGTATGCTTTTTTAATAAAAGTAGATGATGAGTTAGCTGGATTTGTGTTGATTAATAAAATCGGAAGCACGCCGGATGTTGATTGGAATATAGGAGAATTTTTTGTCGTTGCCAAATTCCAAGGGAAGGGTGTTGGTCGTTATGTGGCAGAGCAGCTCTTCAACCAATTTCGTGGAATATGGGAAACTGCGCAAACACCAGAAAACAAAGCAGCCATAAATTTTTGGGAAAAAGTGGTGACTAAGTATTCACATGGCCAATTTGAGAAGAGCCGCAAGACGATTTATGAGCCAAAACCGCACCCGATGATTGTCTTAAGATTTAATTCTCAAGAAAAGGTATCTTAACGCTGATTGTGATCTATTCATTGAATCTGCGCTTTGGAGTCAGTCCAGTAGCATCTTTGTCAACAAGTTCAAGGACAGATTTTGCTTTTTAAGGATGGCTGCGTTATCGATATCCTCCAATGGCTCGAGGTCAGCAGCTATTTCATCGGAAAGCTCTTGGTGACGAGGTAACAGGCGAAGCGAGATTGAATTTTCAATCACCTTACCGCAACAGGTCTTCTTGCAATTCCGATATTTTTCTTAATATTAAAAAACGCTCCATTTTTGACGATTGGATCGACCTTCCTATGCTCGCTTTCCTCAACCCACAGATCGTATGTTTGCTGCAAATTTAGCCAAAGCTGTGGTGTAGTGTCAAATGCTTCAGCAAGTGAAAGTGCAACTGCCGGGGTAATGCTTGCCTCACCAGATCTAATCTTAAACAACGTGTTTCTAGCGATTCCTAACCTATCAGCGAGCATCTGTAAGTTTAAATTAAGCGGCTTAATATAATCTTCTTCAAGAATCTCTCCGGGATGAGTGGGCTTCCTTTTTTTTACCATAAATACATTCCTTCTAGTGATAATCTACTAAATCTACATCTTTGGCTTCCGCATTTTCAAAGCGAAAAATGATCGTCCAATTACCGTTAACATGGACCGAATAAAATCCTTTGAGATCTCCTTTTAATGGGTGGAAGTCATAGCCGGGAGCATCCATATCTTTAACTTCTGTGGAAGCGTTGAGACGGTCTAAAACGCGTCTAATCTTATTAGCGTGAGCTGCTTGAATTCCTCCCTTATTCCCCGATTCAAAAAACCTCTTCAATCCTTTGTGCTTGAACGTTTTTATCGCCATGAGAGTCTCATTTTCCTTAATTGTAACGTATCAGGTTACACCTGTCAATTATTATTTCATAATTGTTGATACAGCGTTTTCAAGCAGATTTTGAAATCTTTGGCCATCTTGGCCTTAGGCTTCCCCCAGCCGGATAGGTTCTTTCAGGTCGGCTACTTGTTCAAGGGATTTTGTGGGTCAATTTTGGGTCAGTACATCGCCCAATCTCAGGTTATTTTACATCATTTATGGTGATTTTATTCTTTTTGAGAGGATATCCTTTCCTATGACATGTCAGGGGGCGTTACCTGTTGTTAGGAAAATAGCCCGGACTTAAAATCCCCTGCCAGCAATGGCGTGCGAGTTCGACTCTCGCTTCGAGCATCTTTTAAGATCAATAAGTTACTTATAGGGTCGGCGAAGCCGAAGTGAGGAACAATGATTGAAGTTCTTTCCCTCGCATTCATTTCATTGCTCGGTGCTATGAGTCCTGGCCCCGACTTTGCGATTGTCACAAGGTATATTCTTACAGGATCGCGCAAGGCTGCATTTCATGCGACTTTAGGTATCTCGCTTGGACTTTTGGTCCATGTGACTTATTGCGCTTTTGGAGTCGCTCTTCTTTTGGTCGAGTTTCCCCTTGTTTTTCGCGTCATTCAGATGGCGGGATCGTGTTATCTGGGATATTTGGGTGTTCACCTTCTTATGCCTTCAAAAAAAAGCTCCCAAAGCTACGTCTCCCATCCAAGAAAGTCTTTCATGGCGGGTTTTTTTTGCAATCTGCTAAATCCTAAAACCACTCTTTTTATTTTTGGCATATTCACGCAATTTGTCGAGCCTGGAACCCCATGGCCTATTCTCGCTTTATATGGCCTCGTCATTTCCGTTGTGTCGTTAGCATGGTTTAACTGCTTGATTCTTCTAATGACGCATTCCTATTTTAAGCACCATTTTGATCGCTGGCAGCATGTGCTCATGAAAGGCATGGGAGTGTTGCTCTTAGGGCTTGCTATTACAGTCTTCATTCGAGCTGTCCTTGTCTAAAGAAGCAAAAAACGCTCTCTCCAGGACCCCCTATAACGGCTTTTGGCAACGATTCAAATCGTCTAAACATTTAATCTTCTTGTTGTTACCATTGGTACAAGTTGCAAAGCGCGGTAATAATTGAATGAGTTTTCTGAAATTTGAGGTATGTGAGTAAAAAAGTCATGGGAATAAGAACTACAGAAAATGCGATATGTGCGGATGAAAAGGCGGATATTGCACGGGATATACCCAAGCTAAAAGATTGGTCAAAGGGTGATCAGCTGTTTCAAGGGTTTTGGGAAGAATGTAAGAGTCTGACTGCAAGAGAGCCTGTTCAAATGACCGCACTCGATTCCCAATTGGCAGACTACAAAAATCAAATCGTCGAAATCACTTCGGTCATCGCCCGTTTTCGAAATTTTCTTCGAGTCATTCCTATGATTGTCGCGATTGGCTATTGGGTCAAAGGGCTTGTTACGGATGAGTTTTGGAGTGAGCGTTATTTGCCCAATATGCTCAAATTGCAACGGAGCGGGGTGATTCCACTCAGGGATTCCGAAGGAAATCTAATTCCATTGGATTATCTGATGCAACGAGGCCACCAGGAAATTCTGGAGAATATTCGCTGTGTGAACGAATGGTCCCTTTTTGAAAAGGAGGAAATCGTCCAATGCTATGTGCAATTTTCCCATAGCCTGGCGCGTCAGACTTTAGGTATTGTCAGTCATGGATTTGACCCCGATCGAGATCGCGTTCGCTCCAAAGCCATCAGATACGAGTCATTTATTGACTTTGCCCAGCATTTATCTGAGAGGGATTCCTTAATAGCCAAGCTGCTGTATTTTGGCGCTCCTTCATTGGATGAAGTACTTTCGCTTAGAGGGAAACAAATCAGTACGAATGATTTTTCTATACAATTTGATAGAAATTCGGTTGTTTTTCCGAGGCATTTAATCCACGACCTCGTTGCATTTCAGGAGGCGAATAGCAGAACAAAAAAACTGGTGTTTTCCAATGTAAAAGGAGCTGAAGTGGAAAGAGCTCACTTAAACCAAAGTTTCGCCCGCGCATGCGAAAGAATGTCTAAAAAAGCCAAAATTACACCAGGTAGCCTACTCAAAATGGAGAGCGAATCCATAGGTAGTTTTCTCTAAAAATTAAACTTGTTGCGTGAAAAAGTTCCATTGAAGTATTTTTATTGCAAATAGTTCTTGATAGGGGTGTTTGCTACGAAGAGTAGCAGAAGAACGACTCTTCAAGACTATAGCAAAACAAGGGAACTTATTATGACAACACAGATTTCAACCTCACCAGCTTCTAATTTTGTCACTTGCAGAGCCTTTCTCAAAGGAAATCACTATCACTATTTTTACTCCAACGGAAGTAGCTTTGGTGATCTAAAGCGCATCGGCCGCATAGTTTTCATCGATTTATTGGCTTTTTGAAGGTTAGCAAAGGTTAGCAAAGGAGGAGAAAGTCTATGAGAAATACCGATCTTGATCACATAAGATCAGCTATTAAGATCTGCAAAATTTGGTCTAAATTTTGCTGGGTCATTAGAAGTTCTGGATTTGAAAAAATGAAAAAGCCCTACGTTGCAGCGCAGGGCAACCTTCTAGAAACATATACACATCAACCGCGTAATAGCTTTAATAGAAGGAAGCACTGATGCTATCAGATTCAGAAGTAAATGCAATAGAAATCCCCTTTGAAGGAGAGAAAACGTTCCCCGAATTGCAATCGAATAATTCTGATATCTCTTGTTTTACAGCATGCCGTGCTAAAAACTTCAAATTTCTTGTTGAAAATGTTCCACATGAACAAAAATTAGTCACCTAAACTCAAAAATGGGATCGTGCTATGACAGATTCTTCCAAGAAAAAACCATTAGAACAGTCACGGAATAAACTCGTCGTTTTCGAAGACAAAAAAATTCGCCGTTCTTTGCATAGGGATGAGTGGTATTTTTCAATTATTGACGTCATTGAAGTATTGTCCGGAAGCTCTAATCCTCGTCGCTATTGGTCTGATCTTAAGAGGCAACTCATTGAAAGTGAAGGGTTTGTTCAACTGTACGAAAAAATCGTACAGTTGAAATTAGTAGCGCCTGATGGAAAAATGAGAGAGACCGACACAGCCAATACGGAAACTGTGCTCCGCATCATCCAATCTATTCCATCGCCGAAGGCCGAACCCTTTAAACGATGGCTTGCTCAAGTAGGATATGAGCGAGTTCAGGAAATAGAAGATCCTGAGCTTGCAACTAAAAGGACTCGTGCGATTTACAAAGCTAAAGGATACAGCGATGCGTGGATTGAAAAGCGGATGCGTGGAATTGCGATCCGAGAGGAATTGACAGATGAATGGGATAAGCGAGGCATCAAGATCCAACGAGAGTATGCCATTCTAACAGCTGAAATCTCTAAGGCAACCTTTGGGATGACCCCTTCTGAATACAAGCAACACAAGGGCCTTGAACAGGAAAATCTTCGCGATCATATGACCGACCTGGAACTGATCTTTTCGATGCTGGGGGAAGCTGCGACAAAGGAGATTGCTGTGAATCGAGATGCTCAAGGGTTTGATGAGAATAAAAGTGCTGCCAAGATGGGTGGCAGGATTGCGGGAAATGCAAGACATGAGTTGGAGCAAGAAACAGGCAAACCTGTCATTTCTCAAGAAAATTATCTGGACCGTCTTGGTTCTACCTCAGATGAACAGGATCTTCTCGAATCCGAAAATGAAATAGAGCTTATCGATTCTCATGAGCCTTAATATGCTTTGTGTCAATCTCTTAGCATCTATGCGCAGCCCTGAGCAAGGTTATTAGAGGTCTTAAATAATCTTGAGGGAAAAACTTGAGTCTGATTATCTCTGTATCGCTCAAATCTTTCTTGAGAATTGCATCGTTATATAGGAACAGTTGACTATCCCATGAGGGTTGTTTTTGTGAGGAATGTTTTCTTTATATTTTTGGGGGTGATGATGTCCTTTTTGATGGCAAGCGAGAATGTCTTTGCGGAGATCTCAAAAGAGAATCTTTTTCGCACCTCTTGCTTTATTTCTGCAAAAGTAAGCCCTGATGGAAAGACAATCGCCTATGTTGGAGCGGATGAGGGAGGTATTCCCAATGTCTTCGTCATGTCAAGAGACGATGTTCAGTCGCAGCGCGATCAAATGACGTTTTTTAAAAGTCCCGATGTGATTCAGTTTTTTTGGTCGGCCAACAGCGACAAGATTGTGCTTTTGAAAGAAGAAGATGGAACAGGACAATGGCACCTGCATGGCATCGATATTCATTCTAAAGAGCATATCGTTTACACACAGAAGTTTCCCAGAGTGAATGCAAAAGTGATTCGGATGGGATCTCAGAAGAACTGTGCAGTGATTGGTCTGAATAACAGGAACCCCCATTTTCATGATTTATACCTATTGGATTTGGATTCTGGAGATTTTAGCCTTGTGCTTGAAAATGATTCCTATGCGAAATTTTTGGTCAGCGAAAGCTTAGAGCTGATTCTTAAAATGAAAATTAATGAGGACGGGTCTTGGATAATTTTCACCGAGAATGATGCCGTTTTCATGCAGCTTACTCCTGAAGATGCCTTTCAAACGGAATTCATTTCTTACGATGAGAACAAACACGCGGTTTACCTGCTGGATTGCCGCTTCTCCAACATGAATCAATTGATTGCAAAGCCCCTATCCGGCGAAGAGCAAGTCTTAGGAGCTCAAGAGGACAGTGATATTGACGATGTCTTACTGATAGGCGGTGAGCCGAGGGCATACGCCTCCTATTATACACATAAAAATTGGCATGTTCTCGATTCATCCGTTGAGAAGGATATTTCTTTTCTGGAAAACGAGGTCGGTGAAAATTTTGAAGTGATCAATCAAAGCCACGAAGGCGACTTTTGGATTGTTTCAAATAGTATTCCCGATGAAGGGACTCATTTTTGGCTGTACGAACGAAAGGTTCAAAAGCTCACTGTGCTCCATTCTCCTTCAAAGGGTCCATTCTCTAAAATGTATCCCATGATTGTCAACTCTAGGGATGGGCAAAAACTGGTCTGTTACTACACTCTTCCCAGGGAATTTGATAAAGGCGGCTATGTGGATAAGCCGATTCCTCTGATTGTAATGCCTCATGGTGGCCCTTTTAAAGTGCGCGATACATTTGCGTTTAATCCCTACCATCAATGGTTAGCGAGCTGCGGATATGCCGTTTTAAGCGTGAATTTTCGGTTGTCGGCGGGATTTGGAAAACAGTTTGTAAGTGCAGGCAATGGGGAATGGGGAGGAAAGGCTCATTTCGATGTCATTGATGCAGTCGAAAGTTGTATCGCAAAAGGGATCACGCAAAGAGGACAGTTGGGGATTTTAGGAGGGAGCTATGGGGGATATGAATCTCTTGCTTCTCTTACGTTCTCGCCTCAATACTACACCTGCTGTGTCTCGATTTGCGGTCCTTCCAATCTTAAAACCGTTTTAGACAATGTGCCTCTGTTTTGGGAATTCACCTCTAAACCTCTCTCGGATCAAACCAATTTTTTTACGAAAAAGGCATTTATTACGAGCATGGGAGGGGATCCTGATCAAGAAGAAGGGATCAGATATTTGCAGAAATGCTCTCCTTTAAACTTCCTGGAAGGAATAACAGCTCCTTTACTATTAGTTCACGGGCAGAATGACCACATTGTCGCTGAACGAGAATCCAGACAAATCTACGAGAGCATGAAAAAAAATCACAAGGATGCGACCTTCATCCTATTTCCCGATGAAGGACATCGATGTGCCAAGTTCTCCAATAAAATGGTGTGGTTGGATCGAGCTGAATTCTTTTTATCCCAGTATCTGGGAGGAAAATATCAGCCCATTGATAAAGACATTGCGGCCAAGTCGTCTGCGATTATCTCAAATTAGGTGTCACTTATGCGCATACGAGATTTAACGGGTAAAATTTTTTTAACTTTTCTTTGCATGATTAGCCTTACGGCGAATGTCAATGGGAGTGAAGAGCCTGTTCTGAACATCAGGCCGGCTCATGAGGATGAAGTAGACGTTATCTATGATCTCATTTGCGAACTTGCGCTTTTTGAAGGGAAAGATTTGGCAACGCTTCCTCTGACAAAAGAGCATCTTTATGAATTTGGGTTTGGCGATCATCCTTACTTTTTCGTAGAAGTCGCTGAGGTGGAAAGCAAAATCGTAGGGTATGCTCTTTACTGCCATGCATTTTCAGCGCACAAAGGTTATCCAACGCTCTATATCGATGATTTATACGTGAAAGAGGCGTATCGAGGGCAAGGAATAGGAACTGAGTTATTGAAGCAGCTGGCGCGTTATGCTCAAGCATCCGATTGTTGTCGGCTGGAGTGGCATGTCTTTGATTGGAATGAACCGGCAACTCTCTTTTACAAGACAATGGGCGCGGAATTGAGGAAAGACCTCATCTTAGTTCGAATGGAAAGAGAGGCCTTAGGGCATTTGGCTAACGAAGAGTAAGTCTATTGCTGTAAGAAATTTTTTAGTGCGATTGCGTTTTTTGTAAACCAATGTTATTATGTACCCCTGAACCTATCCCAGTAAAATTTTTCGTCGATTTTCAGGATTATTTTGGCCTAGGGTCATATACGCAAGTTGATATTACCCTAGGGCAAAAGAATCGGAAAAGCGGCTCAAAAGAACCTGAAAATCGACAGAAACTTTCTACTGGGATAGGTTCTTACATTTGCGTGCTAATAAATACTTTTAGAGAAAAATCCTATGCATCGAGTCCTCTCTTCTGAACTTTCGCAGCACATCGGCAAGCGCATCTGCTTACGGGGATGGCTGCACACTTTGCGCTCTCTTGGAAAGGTGAGTTTTTTAATCTTGCGAGACTTTAAAGGGTTTTGTCAGATCGTTATCCAAGATAAAAATGAGCTTCAAAAGATCTCCCATTTACACCCCGGGTCGATTCTGCGGGTGGAAGGCAATGCGGTCAAATCTTCTCAAGCGGGACTTGGTATTGAAATTACGGATCCCATGATCTCTGTTGAGGTAAGCATCCAAGAGGCGCCGCCGATCGAGTACAACAAACCGGAAATTCCTTCTGATTTGGAGTTCATTTTAGACCATCGCCCGATCGCTCTCAGGAACAGCAAATTGCAGGCTGTCTTTAAGATTCAGGCGGAGATCGTGCATGCCTATCGACTTTATATGCATGACCGCGTCCGGGCTGTCGAGTATTTTGCTCCCAATATCATTGGGGCTTCTTCTGAAGGAGGAGCAGAGTTTTTCAATGTCGATTATTTTGGACACACGGCGACTTTGGCTCAAAGCAGCCAGCTCTACAAACAGATCATGGTTGGAGTGAATGAAAGAGTTTTTGCCCTAATGCCCTTTTTTCGCGCAGAACCTTCCCACACGACCCGCCATCTCGCAGAAGGCAAGCAGCTCGAGTTTGAAATGGGTTTCTTTGAGCATTGGCATGAAATTTTAGATGTCCAAGAGGGGTGCATTAAATTCATCGTTAAGTACCTTCATGAGCATTGCGCTCCGGAACTAGCTGCTCTTAATCATCAGATCATCGTGGCGCCGGAAAATGTTCCCTTTCCCCGATTGACGTTTGCCGAGGCCCAAGAGATTTACTTTAAGCGCACAGGCGTCGATGAGCGGAATGAGCCGGATCTAAGCCCTGCTGCTGAAAGAGAGCTATGTGCGTATGCACATGAAAAATTCGGTACAGATCTTGTCTTTGTGACGGATTGGTTCACCACTAAACGGCCATTCTATTCCTTCCCCAAAGAGGACAATCCTGAATTGACCAATACCTTTGACCTTCTATGCGCAGGGACTGAAATTACTTCAGGAGGTCAAAGGCGCCATACATTTGAATCGATGGTGGAGGGCATTCGCTCCAAAGGGATGGACCCCTCGAATTTTGAGGACTATCTGAGCATATTTAAATACGGGATGCCTCCTCACGGGGGATTTGGCATGGGGCTTGAACGGCTCACGATGACGATTCTGAAATTAAAGAATATTCGCGAAACGTCCCTGTTTCCTTCAGATACTAAGCGAATCGCTGGAAATCGGATTAAAGCCAAAATCTTCTTCGGGGGAGAGAATATTCGCAATGAGATCATTCGATTGCTCCGCCATCACGATATGGAATTCAAACACATCACGCATGAAGCCACGCCCACTTCGGAAGATTCCGCACGCGTGCGCGGCACCTTGCTTGAAGAAGGCGTCAAATCTCTCATTTTGAGAGGAAAAAGCACTAAGAAAAATTACCAGTTCAACTTGCCTTCCCATTTGAAACTCGACATGAAGGTCATTGAGAAGCTCGTCGGTGAGAAATGCGAATTTGAAGACCCCGCAGTCATTCTTGAGCGCTTTGGTCTTGGGATTGGGGGAGTGCCTCCCTTTGGCGAATTATTGAATCTGGAAACTTTTTACGATGAGAAGATCCAATCGTTGAGCAGAGTGGCATTCAATTGCGGCCTGCTCACGGAATCGATCATTATGAAAGGGGAAGATTTGATTAAACTAGTCCAACCTAAATTTGGCGCTTTTTCAAAATAAAAAAAGATGGCACCTTGAGCCAATAGCAGGAAAGCAATTTCCCATTCGCAGCAGTGGGAATGGCGATTTCGAGGATAAGCATGGAGTTTCAGAGAAAGGCGGTTCGCAAAAGGACGTTCTTTTTTCTTTGGTTATTATGCATTATTGGCTCATGGTCCGTCCTTCCTTATGTGATGTATTTAAAAATAGTGCCTCCTTCCGTTTCGACTTTGAAGGTGCTTATCTTAGGCACCATTCAGTCGACTCTGTTTTTTGGGCTTATCTGCTGGCTAAGCTTCAAGATTTTACCAAAAACTGATCTGAAACCCTTCCATCTTAAGAATACTCTTAGGCAAGTGGTCTATCCTGCAATTATTTCTGGAGTTTTAGTTGGGTTTGCCATTTTCTTTTTTGATAAGACCATTTTTCAAAGCTCGCTTATTTCAGAGATGCACCCCCCGTTTTGGATGGGCGCATTGGCAGCGATTTATGGCGCAGTGGATGAGGAGGTATTATTAAGGCTTTTTCTGTTTACCTTGATCTACTTTCTTGTGAATAAATGTTTTCAGGTAAGCAGCGACAAAAGATTGTATGCTCTATGGGCCGCAAATATTTTGGTGGCAATCCTCTTTGGCCTCGGTCATTTGCCTGCAGCGTTTAAACTTGTATCCCCATCGGGCTTTGAGATTTTTCGTGTTCTTTTTCTCAACGGTATTGCGTGTATTGTCTTTGGTTGGCTGTATTGGTCTAGAGGTCTTTGGACGGCTGTATTGGTCTAGAGGTCTTTGGACGGCCATAGCAGCTCATTTTGTCACCGATTTAATGATTCATGTATTTTTAATTTGAAAAAACCGGGCAATAAACCTGAATTACTTTTAAAGATTCTATTGTTTTGAAAAAATGGGATCTTGTATAATGGAATGATAATCCAGCCATTTTGGCGGAGTGCTGTATGAACCATCATTATGAATCTACATTTTGCTGTTTAGATTCTGCCCTTGTCCTCTGTGGACGAGTGGTGATGGTCGCCCTTGGGCGCAATTAAAAATCAGCACTTCTTACCCGCCACATCTTTTTTCTCCCCCTTCCAAGACTCTTTAGAGATCAAAGCCTTTAATGGGCAAGAAGTGCTAACAATTAAAGGATAGTTATGTCGATACAACAGCAGTCGTTGCCTGTTCGGACAACAAGGCAATCGGGCCTTTTCACGACAGGTCTTGCCCTTTTCTCCATGTTTTTTGGGGCGGGCAATTTAATTTTTCCCCTTCTGATCGGTAAAGAGGTGGGAGGCAATGCCTGGTTTGCAATTACCGGTCTTGGTCTGACGGCTGTCGTCGTTCCTTTTTTAGGGCTAGCCGCTATGATCCTTTTTCAGGCGGATTTCCATCGCTTTTTTGGTCGAATAGGCAAACGGCCCGGCATCCTGCTGCTTTTGCTTTTACAGCTTATCCTTGGGCCCTTTGGGGTCATTCCCCGGCTTGTGACGCTCATGCATGCGATGGCAAAGCCCTTTCTATTCGATATGCCTTTGAGCGTCTTTAGCGTTTTGGCTGTGAGTGTTATTTTTGTCTGCAGTTTTAGACGGCAGCGTTTGATTGGTTTTTTGGGAAAAATTCTAACGCCGATCCTACTGCTTTCTTTAACGGCTTTGATCGCAACGGGCCTTCTGAGCGGGTCTGCGATGAATCCAGTCACTCCGACGGCAAGCGAGAGTTTTTTCCGGGGACTCTTGGGTGGTTACAACACGATGGACTTGATCGCCGCTTTTCTTTTCGCCGCTGTCGTTCTCCCTCATTTTCAAAGGGAAACGGAGCAGGAGGATCCTGCTCAAAGAAAAAAGGCCATCATTAAGAAAATGATTTTCTCTAGTCTGATTGCAGCCTCTCTTCTCTTTTTTGCATATGTTGGGCTTTGCTTTATCTCTGCCTATCATGGGTGGACATTGGATCCTTCCCATCCAAAAGAGGAATTGATCAGCGCGATCGCTACCAAATTGCTGGGGCCTATTGGAGGCTGCATTGCCGCGGTTGCTGTTATTACGGCGTGCCTGACGACCGCCATGACCTTGTCTTCGATCTTTGCCGATTACTTGCGAAAGGATCTTTGCAAAGAGAAAATCAGTCCTACGCTGGCTCTTATTATCACACTGGGGGTTACAGGAATCTTTGCGAATTTAGGGTTTGGAGGGATTGCAGCATTCCTGGGACCCATTCTGCAGGTCGTGTATCCGGGGTTGATCCTGCTTACCGTGCTCAATCTCCTTCATTCTCTGTATGGACAGCGGATGGTGAAGATGCCTGTATATTTGGCCTTTGCAGGTTCAGCGGCAATTTGCCTGTTTTCCTAGCAATCTTTTCCATTCACTCGACTTTGTACAATTTGAGCGGTTCTATCGAAGTTTCCGCTAAAAATCATACAAAGTTGAGGTTAAATATTTTTGCAGGAAATTCCGATTTTTTCAAAATATCCCTGAAGCAGATTTTTTCTAGAAGCATCATGTGTTTGCATTAAACCTGCTAATTCTTCCTGTTCTTCATTTGTCGCATTAAACGCCCCTTTAAATTTTTCAGAACGAACAGCTGTCGAATCGATTTCAGGATGAGATCCTGTCAGAAGAGCTGGCGCCTTATCAATTCCTTGATAGATGAGAGCTTCAGAAATAGCCTGGGAACCAATTGCAGATCCCTCTTCTGTAGGACGAGAAGCGAATTCGAGATGAGAAAAGCGATCGCAATATGTTGCTAAAATTTTTGTTCCTTCAATTTCCTGGGCATTGAGATAACCAGGACTTAGGATGAGTGCAGAAAGAATGCTCATCTCTCCGTCTACCGATTCGACGTTGCGGAGGTTAAAATCCTTAACTGAAAGTTTTCCCAAATTGGGTTTTGGAAACAAAGGAGCGATGACTTTGCCAGGAAAAAGCCCCAAATAGTTGCTCTCATTGGTCGTAAACTTGGGATGAGTGTCAGAGCATATGGAAAAACGTTCGTGACATGTTGAGGCAGCAAGGATCCCTCCTGCGCAGGCTCCATAGTATGAAATTTTATATCTGTGCAACAACTCGCGAATATTTGAAGCAGATTCACGTACCTTTCCTTGTACCCACATCGCAGCAGTGTTTCCACCGGGAATGAAAAGGGATTTTACCGATTCAGGATCTGACCAACAGTCGGATAGGGAATTGACGCTGCGGATCATATGAATGCGATCGTCGCATAGATTTTTTAATTGATTCTCGAGGGCCTGCGTACAAAAGGGGCCGGCTCCTGGTCCTGAATATAATAGAACTTGAGAAGACATTATTATTGCTCCATTTTAAACTGTCTAATATTATGCTTTAAATGGTATTATATTTTAATTTTTAAATTAACGCAAACTAATTATTGTTTTTATATTAGTATTTTTATAAGTGTCGATTTTTGATAACCAGAAGGCATTAACTCGTTCAGAAATAATTACTTAAGGTGTTTTGTTGTAATCGGTTGATATTCAGTCTCTTAGAAAAATGCTGCGCCTGTCCAGAGCGCTCAATAAAAAGGTTAAAACACTTTATTTCGAGCCATTAGTCTGCTTAACTTAATCACTTTCACTTTTAAAAAGTCTAGCAGGATAAAATAAATGCCTATGGCGGCCACCAGTCCCGCGATGGTTGAAATTTTAAGTGGGGCCATCAGGATTCCGAATGAGGCCAGTAGGACGACAAGGGAGATATCGAGAAGGGAACTGGAGATCATCCAGCTGCTGGGACGCGAGTGCCAAAAATGATCCCGTTCGCGGACGAGGTAAATGGTGGCTTGGCCGGTGAGCACGAGCGTCAGGAAGATCAATGTCCGGATCTGTTCCATAAAGAGGTGGAGAATTCTCTCTCCTGTGAATAAAATCATAAAGGAGAGGGCCAAGGTGAAAAAAGCGAATAGTCCTCCGATGCCGGTGAGTTTTCTGATATTCCATCGTTCCGGTTTTTGGGAATAGGAGACGTTGTCTGTGGCAATGGACATCGTCATAAAGTCATTGGCGATCAACAGCAAAACGATAAGCAGCTGAGAGATGATGAAGTTGTTAAATAGAATCAGACCAAGGCCGAGCAGGACGGAAATTTCTAAAGTCTTGATGATCTTGTTCAGTGTGTATGTCAGCATGCGCTGATAGATCCTGCGGCTGGTCTTGATAGCTTCGATCACATCTTCCAATCCCGGCCTTGTGAGAATAAGGCTGGCAGATGCTTTTGCGACGTCGGTCGCATTGCTCATTGCGATTCCCACCTCTGCTTTTTTTAGTGCGGGAGCGTCATTGACTCCATCGCCCGTCATGCCGCAGATGTGCCCTTTTTTTTGCAGCTGCTGGATGATTTTGAATTTATCTTCAGGAAAGACGCCTGCGATGATATCGGCCTGTGCAATTTCATCGGGCTGTTTCTGTTCCAGTTCTTCCCGGTGGATCACTTGGGTGCCAAGTCCGACCTGGGCTGCGATTGCGCGGGCTGTTGGAGCAGAATCGCCTGTAATCATGATGACTTTAATGCCTAATGCTTGCAGCTTTTCTATGGATTTTTTGGCGTCTTCCCTTGGCAGATCAAGGCAGGCGATGAGTCCAACGGGCTTAAGGGCGCCATCCATATTCACGGCCACTGCCAATACGCGGGCGCCGGTTTCCCCCATTTTTTCCACATCCATTAAGATTTTCTCATGAGACCCCGCCTTTTTTAGAAGTTCGGAGGGAAGTCCCATCAGGACATGGATGGTTTTATTTGCATGTATGATGACGGCCTCAGTGCATTTGCGCGCGGGGTCGAAGGGGATAAAGCTTTCTTTTTTGGCTGAAGTAAATGAGGAATGGAGATTTTGAGCTGCTTTAATAATGGCAAGATCGATGGGGTCCTGGGTCGCTTCTTCACAGGCAAAAAACGCGAGCACCAAGAGATCATCTTGAGAGTAAGGCTCATAAGGGTGTAATTCGGTGACTTCGAGTGTGTTTTTAGTGATCGTTCCTGTCTTGTCCACGCAGAGGACAGTCATTCCGGCTGCTTCCTCAATGGCGGTAAGATGTGTCACGAGGACGCCTGCTTTTCCCAGTTCCAAAGATCCCAAGGCGGTGGACAGAGTGTACATCGCAGGCAAAGCGACGGGGACCGAAGCGACGAGCAGCAGTAGGCAGAATGCAAGGGTATCCGCCAATAGGAATTGATGGTGAACGGCATAGACAAACACGATCAAAACGAGCAGAGCGTCAAAGGAGATGAGGTATTTAATGATTTGAAAAATGGTCTGTTGCAAATGACTCGGCCTTTTTGCTGCGAGCATGATTTCAGCTGTTTTCCCGTAATAGGTGTTTTTGCCGGTCGCAAGAACCTTTGCATAAGCTTCGCCGTGTTTGATGATCGATCCTGCATATCCCTTGTTTCCTTCTTCGGCATTGGCGGGAAGCGATTCTCCGGTCAATGCCGACTGGTCGATGGAGAGGCGTCCGCTCAATAAGATGACATCGGCGGGAAGGATGTCTCCCATTTGAATGAAGATGATATCCTCCGGAACAAGATCTTCAGCTGGGAGAAGTTTCCATTGCCCATCCCGCAATATCCTCGCCTGGATGCTAAGCCTTCTCTTGAGCAGAAGAAGCGCTTTTTTTGCTTTATCCTCCTGGAAAAAACTCAAAGCCGCATTAAAGACAAGGAGGATGAAAATGATCCATGCTTGAGTAAATTTACCCAAAGTGAGTTGCAAAACGATGATCAGCTCGAGCATCCACGGAATGGGAGCCCAGAATTTTTGTAAAAAAATGACGAGGGGATGGGATTTTTCTTCAGGTAAGGCATTGGACCCATATTTTTTTCTTTGCCTTAAGGCTTCGTTTGAGCTTAAGCCATGAAGTTCATTCGTCTTGTTCAAATTAGGGTCCCGCTTTTCTCTTGACCTCTTCATGTCAAAAATCCATTTTGCGCTCAAGGAATCTTGTTGCCTCTTTCCCTGTTTGAGAAAGTAAAGATTCTGCTATACTTCACTCTCTAACAATCTGTGGGCATATGAGAGATTTAAAAATTCTATTTGAGAACAACAGAGACTGGGTCGCTTCGAAAATTGGCAAGGATGCCGATTACTTTAACCGCATGGCTTACGACCAGGATCCGCTCTATCTTTGGATCGGCTGCTCGGACAGCAGGGTTCCCGCCAATGAGATCATCGGCTTAGAGCCCGGAGAGCTGTTTGTCCACCGCAATGTCGCCAATCTTTTTCCTCATACGGATTTCAACTGTCTCTCTGTTCTGGAGTACGCCGTCGATTTGGTCAAAATCAAACATGTGATTGTGTGCGGCCATTATGGGTGTGGAGGAGTCAAGGCGGCGATGGAAGACCATCACTTGGGCCTCGTGGACAACTGGCTGAGGAACATCCGCGATGTCTACGCCAGGCACAAGGAGGAGTTAGACGCGATTGGAGACCAGAAGCTGCGCTACAACCGTCTTGTCGAATTGAATGTGCTTCAACAGGTCTTAAATGTCTGCCACACGACGATCGTCCAGGGCGCATGGGAGCGCAACCAGCCTCTCTCTGTACATGGATGGGTCTACGACATGGCAACGGGAAAATTAAAAGACCTGGACTGCTGCCTTTCCAGCATTGACCAGGTCGAGAAAATCTATCGAGTCAAGCTTTCCAAATAGGCAAAAACTACCGCTTTGGGTTTTTTTGAGGGAATTGCTGGGGTTGTTTTTGTCCAGGTTGTTGAGGCTGCTGGGGATGTTGTTTTTGTCCTGGATGCTGTGGATTTTGCTGAGGTTTTTGTGGATGGGCCATAGTTTACTCCTTAAGGTGTATGGAAGGCACTGCATATGCCTTCTCCCCAAGACATAATCCACCGTCGAAAAAAAATCAAAAAAATAGTTACATTTGTTTTGATTGACTTCATAGCCCTTCGGATGAAAAACTAGAGGTCCTTTTTTTTCGGGGTAGAAAAACGTTATGGCGCATAAGAAAATTCCTCTCTTCTCTTTAGTGCTCTTGATTGTAGCGGCGATCGACAGCATCCGCAACCTGCCGGCTTCTGCGCTCTTTGGAAGCGCCTTGATCTTTTTCTTCATTTTTTCAGCGATTGTCTTCTTAATTCCGACTTCTTTAGTTGCTGCTGAGCTTTCCGCCACTTTTCCTGAAAAAGGGGGGGTGTATCATTGGGTCAAGACGGCCTTTGGCGAGAAATGGGCCATGGTCGCGATCTGGCTGCAATGGATTAATACAATGGTCTGGTATCCCACAATCCTCTCTTTCATTGCCGGAACCGCGGCTTACCTGATCAATCCCGACCTTGCCCAGAATAAAGCGTACCTCATCACATGCATCCTCGTCGTATTCTGGGGGATCACTCTGGTGAACTTGAAAGGGATCCACATGTCTGCGAGGATCAATAGCATTTGCGCATTGATCGGAACGATATTCCCCATGATTTTTTTAATTGTACTGGGAGCCATTTGGGTGTTTAGCGGACATCCACTGCAGATCGATCTCAATGCGGATACACTCTTTCCCTCGCTCGGCAATTCGACAAACTGGGTCGCTCTGATTGCGATCATGGCCTCGTTTCTGGGAATCGAGCTGGCCGGCGTCCATGTCAATGATATCCGCGAGCCCCAGCGCAACTTCCCTAAAGCTGTGCTGATTTCGTGCCTGTTTATCTTAGTGTCGATGATCCTCGGGTCGCTTTCGATTGCTTTTGTGCTCCCTGAGAAGGAGATCAACCTGGTAGCGGGAGTAATCCAGGTCTTCAGCAATCTCTTTCAATCTTTTGGTCTGGAAGGACTTACACCCGTTCTTACGGTGCTGATCGTCGTCGGCTCGATCGGCGGGATCACTAACTGGCTCATTTCGCCTGCCAAAGGGCTGATGCATGCCGCAGAATATGGGTACATGCCTCCCTTCTTTATGAAAAAGAACAAGCATGGGATTGCGCAGAACATTCTGATCGGCCAGGCGATCCTCGTCAGCCTGATTTGCCTGATTTTCCTTCTGGTGCCCACTGTCAATGCTTTCTACTGGTTTTTGACGGCCCTCAGCACAGAACTTTACATGATCATGTATATTCTCATGTTCTTTGCGGCCCTGCGTTTGCATTATAAATACGTCAACCGGCCTAAGGCCTTTAAGATTCCCGGCAAGCATGTCGGGATGTGGATCACGTGCCTTTTAGGCCTATTCGGCTGTCTCTGTACGATCACGGTCAGCTTTTTCCCTCCGTCAACTGTCGAGATCGGCTCCCAGGTGCGCTACATTCTCATGATCTGTGCCGGCAATCTGCTCAGCATTTCCCCTGTGCTGCTTTTTTATCTATATAAAAGGACAAAAGGACATTCCTGATTGAGTTTTAATGGTGCATGACTTAAAACTTTCTCAGATATCACAATTTTTTATTTGCTTAGGTTTTATATGAAAAAGAAGATTTTAGCATTTGCACTTCTACTCCTTTCCGCAATTCCCGCCTTTGCCTCTTTGGAAGGCGATTACCTTTATTTTTCTCCTCAAATGAGAGGCTCCCATTTAACCAGTTATAATCAAGAGGAGATAGGGGCAATCGAAAAAGATTTAGCCGTCGTGAGAAGCGTTTGCTTTTCTGAAGCTAAACTCGGCAACAGTTCGCAAAAGCCTGTTTATATCGCGACAGCGGGGGGGCCTGGGGCGAGAAAGTCGACGATATTAGAGAGATTTTTATCTCAAAATCCCCACTATTCAACGGTTGTTTACCTTGATCCCGATCCAAGGTCTTTGAAATATATGGTGCATACCTATTATAGCCGCTCATTGTGTCCTTTGGCTGTATCTGGTAATCCCGACTATTCCATCTCTCAAAAAAATGCCTACGAGAAATGGCGCGGTGGATCGAATTACATCACTCTTACTTTAATGGAAGAAGCTTTTGCCAATAAAAGAGATATCGCGCATGGGACAACCTCTACCGGCGAACACGTTTCTTCATTTTTTTCCAAACTCAAAGAGGCAGACTATGAAGTCGTATTATTAATCTGCTCTTGTGAAGATTCTTTCAGATATAACGCCATTAAATATCGCAACGCGGAACAAAGATTTTATCAATCGACTCCAGAGGATGCCGTAGCCAAAGGGAAGATGTTCCCCCGCAGGATGCCCGCTTACTTCACATATGCTGATGTGATTTATCTCTATTGGAGCGATGACTTATCCACTGAGGAAAAGTGTGCCGCTGTGTTCAGCGATGGCAAGCTGAAAATTTTCGATGAAATGGCCTACGGAAAGTTTGTGCAGAAATACGAGGCTGACAGAGCGAATTTTTTAACCGAAGGTGTTCAGCTTCCTTCTTGGAAAGAAGTGACTCTAATCTATTTGAATCGTTAGCCCTCTTCAACACGGATTAGCAGTGGCGCATTTTCACTGAGATGAAAATTGCGCCATTGTTGTTTTAAGCTTCTTCGCTACAGATAAAGAAGTCGGGATCAAGCAGGTTCACGGTCTCCTCTAGGCCGATCAGCACTTCTTCAGCGCTGCTCTGAGAGATCTCATGCTGTCCTTGGGCCAGCACAAAGAAATGGTCGATGGATTTGGAATAAAGATCGAGGCCGATATTGGTGCAATAGGGGGCGACGATCGTGAATTCCATTCCCGACGGCGTTTCCTTCTCAAAGGCATTCCCCATTTCCACTTCATTGAAGTTCATATCCCCCATGGCAATGGTGATAACATCCGGAGAGGAGAGGGAGGCAGCATAGGCTGCGAATTCTTCTGGAGCGGGGTTTCCTGGCTCACCAGGTAAATGAGCGTTGATCACGCGGATCTTCTGCCCGGCGCCTTCTTTTTGCACAAAGCAAAGGTTCATCACAGTTCTGTCCGGCTGGAGTGAAAATATGTTTTTCTGGATCTGGAAAGAATCTAATTCGAGCACCCGTTTGTCGTAGATGGCAATGTTTTGATCTTTCAGCGGAGTCTCTGAGCTCAGCACGATGCCGTATTCTTCGGGAAGCTGTTTTTGCAGCTCTTCGATGAACGCCTGGCTGCACTCTTGAAGAGAGATCACCGAGCGGGGATGGGTCGGGTGGGTCAGCATCGACTTGATATTTTCAATGACGTGCAAGTCGCGGATTGTCAGTCCTGTGCCGTCGATGTAGATGTGTTCTTGCATGATCAGCGATCGCGAGAGTCCTTGGGTGTTTTTCTCTATCCAGCTCATGTATTCGGAATTCAGCACGTTCCAGGACGCAAAATGCAATCCATCGACCGTCATTCCGATCGGTAAATGGTCGGAGGGGAATTTCCATCTTTCTTGCAGCTCGCCGACCTCTTGTGTTCTTGGAACTCCAACCTGTTGGGTGGAGAAGTGATTGTTCTGATAGACGGATTCAGAGAGGATTTTGCGGAGGGCCGAGCTTTTAAAACCATTTGCCGCGGGAAGGGTTATTTCATTAGCAGCGGGAGTTGCATGGGACACTGTTGCATGGAGCGTCGCCGAACTAAGAAGAAGGCCGGTCAAAATGGGCTTTAATTTTAGAGACATTTTACCTCGAAATAAAAGTTGTTAAAAGCGCGACAATTTTATCATCTGAAAAATAAATCAGTCAAGTTGGTTAGCAGTGATTATGTGTGATAAATGACCGATTTTATATGTGAATCACCCTTGAGTCTGGATGAAAAAAAAATTGTGATATTTTTTTTCGTTTGGTATTGAATAAAAAATTTAATAGTGCGAATGTGAGTTTGAAAAAGTTGATGAGGGTTTGGCATTCAAACTGTGAAAAGTGCAACTCCCTCAAGCAATTACTACTCATGATTACAACCAAGAGGAAAACCATGGCAAAGAAAAAAGCAAAGAAAAAAGCTAAGAAAACTAAAGCAAGAAAAACAGCTAAGAGAGCGACTAAAAGAAAGACCGCAAAGAAAAGAGCTGCACCTAAGAGAAAAACTGCAAAAAAAAGAGCGAAAAAAAGACCTTCTGCTGCAATGATGAAAAAAAGCATGACAGGCGGAGAAAGCTGCTCTTCTTGCTAAGCTGCAAAAAAGAGAAGATCGATCAATTCTTGAACCTCGGGGAGGAGACTTCTCGAGGTTCTTTATTTTAAAATCTTCATCAGCGGCGTGAATATGTATTTATTGTTCTTGCTTTGTTTGATGAATTTCAGCCTTTTAAGTTCATTTAAATCAGAGATCGTCCCTTTTGCTTTATGGAATGCAGTCCTGGAGAAGATCGGGAATTGAAAGAGAAATTCTCGAGGGGCCCGCTTTAATTTTGGGGCCTTAGTTTTAAGGTCGTCGTAGAGGGAAAAAGTCTTTATAAATGCGTTGTTTTGTTTCCTTGCCGATTGGATGATGCCTTTTAAGAAAAAGATGATCCAATCTTCCCATTTCTCATCCTCTGTTGTGTTGAACAAAGTTTTAAAATATTGAAGTCTGTGGATTTTAAAATACCCGCTTAAAAATAAGCAGGGGAGAGGGAGCACTTTCTTTTTATATAGAAAAAGGGGAACCAGAATGCGAGCGACACGCCCATTCCCGTCCATAAAAGGATGGATGATGAGCAGCTGTGCAAAACTCAAGGCGAGTTGGACCAGGGGTTCTTTTTTGCTTTGATTCAAGTATCTAAAGAGTTGATCCATAAGCGGATCTACTTTCTCGAAAGCGGGAGGATAAAAATAGGCCTGATCGATGTTGCAGTCAACCGGCCCGATCCAGTTCTGGCGGTTGCGATAGCGACCTACATCGGACTGATGGGCCGAGGATCTTTTGACGATTTTGTGGATTTTGCAGATCTGCTTTTTGGAAAAAGGGATCTTAAGGATGCCGTGGGAGGCCCATTCAAGGGCCTCTAGATAGTCGTTAATTGGAGCGATCTGCGATTGATTGATACCCTGAATGACGTCTGTGAATGGGGCGCAGATTTTTTGCGAGTCTAACGAGTCCATCGCTTCTATAGTTAGAAAGGAGGAAAAGATCTGTTTCCAAGGAGGTGACAACGCTAAGGTGCTATGGAATTCCCTCAATGCTTCTTTAGCTTTTTTTAACAGCATAGCAAAGGATCGCCCCTTGAGATTTCGAGGGGGAAAAGAACGAGGGTTGAAGGGGACGATTCGTTTTTTTTCTAAGGATTTGGACATTGCCGCACTTTTAAAGCTTCAAGACCTCTTGCATCAATAGTTCTGCAGGAGGTCTCAGACTCTAATGTCCTTATAGCAAATTGCTAATTTAAAAGGATTTTTCCACTTTCGCGTAAAATCCTCTAATTAATTCGAAAAAAAAACCTTGAGCTTATCGAGGAAGCCGCGCTTTCGGGGAGAGTTCTGGTCCTTTTCCATTTCTCCGAATTGGCGGAGGAGCTCTTTCTGCTTTTCGTTCAAGCTCACCGGGGTTTCGACGATGACTTTGACGAGCATATCTCCCTTGCCGCGTCCGTGGACGTTGGGAGCCCCTTCGCCTTTGACGCGCAGTATTTTTCCGCTCTGGGTCCCTTCGGCGATTGAGATACGGCAAGATCCGCCATGCGGTGTAGGAAGGTCTTTTTTGCAGCCGAGGGCGGCATCAGAGAAACTTAATGGGAGCTCGACGAGAACATCGTCGCCTTCTCTCTGGAAGACGGAATGGGGTTCGACAGAAATGAAGACGTAAAGGTCTCCGGGAGGGCCTCCGCCTTCGCCGGCGTCTCCATGTCCAGTCATGCGGAGACGCATTCCTGTATCTACGCCGGGAGGAACCTTAATTTTAATCTGCTGTTTCTTTTTGACCCGTCCGCCGCCATGACATTCTGTGCAAGGGTCGGTGATTGTCTTGCCTTTGCCATAGCATTGCGGGCAAACGCTGGTCATGCTGAAAAATCCGCGGCTTTGATGGACTTGTCCAGACCCGCGGCAGCGCGAACACTTTTTGACGCTGCTAGAAGAAGCGGCCCCTGAGCCGTCGCACTTAGAACAGCTGGCGAAATTATTGAGGACGACCTCTTTTTCCACGCCACTCATCGCTTCTTCGAAAGAGATCGAAAGATTCATCTTTTTACTTGCGCCTTGACGGCCACCGTCTTCAGCGCTTTCCGGATCAAAGCCGAAGAAGGAATCGAAGATGGAATCTCCTCCCCCGCCGCCGCCTCCTCCTCCTCCGCCAAAGGCTCCCATGAAGGTGCGCAAGGCTTCTTCCATGGAGGAAAAGCCCGCGTGGCCGCCGCCGTGTCCGCCCATGCCGCCGCCTTTTAAAGCGTCAGCACCGTATTGGTCGTAGATTTGTTTTTTTTTCTCATCGCTGAGGACTTCATAGGCTTCAGAAATCTCTTTGAATTTCTTCTCTGCCTGCTTGTCGCCTGGATTTCGATCAGGGTGGTATTTGAGCGCGCTTTTGCGATAAGCCTTTTTGATCTCATCTTGAGAAGCGCCGCGGGAAAGTTCTAAAACCTCGTAGTAATCACTCATGGCAGTATTATTTTTTTGATGTATTTCTTAAGAGAGAATATAGCATACGCAACATTAATCTGCCAAGAGATTTAGCAAATGGCGCAGCCAATTGCTAAATCTAAAGAATTACATACTATAGTTGCGAGGTTTCGTCTTCTTGTATTTTTGCGCAGCTTTGGATTTCGCCCGGCTTTTGACAGAAGGTTTGTCATAGAAGCGGTGTGCCTTCGCAGATTTCATGATCCCTTCTTTATCGAGCTTCTTTTTCAGTGCTCTCAAGGCTTTATCGATGGGCTCTCCGGAGCGAACTTTAACACTTGGCATGGACATCTTATCCTGAGTTGTTGGCACCTGCCAGAACCGGGAAGGGTCCAACAGGGTTTAAATTAAAATAATAACAAAACACACGCGTTTTGTTTTTACAGGCCCTCATCATAAAAGATGGGGAGATATTTTTTCAACCTATTCCCATCTTAGAGAGGGGTATGTAGATACTGAAGTTCGATGTTTTCTGGGGGCTGCGCTTCCACGGAAAGGAGGTATTTGGTGAGAGCGGAGAGGTTAGGACTTGCATTGAACTGGAGCTTTTCTTTCAGCTCTTCAGGCAAGGTGAGCGAAGGGGGGCAGATGAGGTAGTCGGCAGCTTGCACCGCGGACAGCAATTCAACAGATGGCACTAGCCCTGCGCTCTTCTGATCGACTTGGGTGGAAGCGCTTGCACCTGTAAGGACAAAATACAGTCCCGCGCGGGTGGGGAGCAAGAAGGCAAACGTGCCTTGGCTGTCAGGTAAAAAGGCGAGCGGAGAATGAAACGGTTTGACGTGGATATTCAGGCCAAAAGCTAGGCTTTTGGCGACGGAGGCTCCGAGGCGCGTTCCGGTATAAGAGCCAGGTCCAATCCCTGCGGCGATGAAAGATAAATCAGAGGGAAAGACATTATTTGCCTCCAGCAATTGCTGGATAGAGGGAAGCAGATTTTTGGAAAGCAGATTGAAATGGGAGAATGCCTGTTCGGAAATGATCCGGCGCTCATCGGCCAGTGCGATGAGGCAAAGGTCAGTGCTGGTGTCTATGATCAGATAGGTCATTGGTTTTCATTTTTGGCAGGCTTTTGATAAGAGACTGTCTCTAGATAGAATAGCATAATCCCAGGGCGGATTGAAATTAAAAACACTTTTTAATCTTTTATTCTCTGTCACAGCGCCTATACAATCTTGCACATATTTTATTTAGCTGTTAGATTGGACGGCTTTAGAGACAGTCTCTGAATTAAGCTTCTGTCTCTTAGGGTTGGTTCCTGTTGGACCCTTGCCTTTCTCCCGTTAATTCGCTAAAAGTAAGGGAAAGGGGCGATGGGTTGCAACTTCCTCTGTAAGCATTCTTTTTAAGGAGTCGTTCTTGAGCAAAGAAATTGAAGTGACAGATGATGAGAATTTAGAAGAATCCCTGGTTGAGGCCGTACAGGACTCGGTGAAGCAAGACCAGCAGCGCGACAAAGTGCAGCCGGAGGCGCCAAACGAGGTGTACATCATCCCATTGACGCGCCGTCCTTTTTTTCCGGGTATGGCCGCGCCGATTGTCATTGAACCGGGAGCTTACTATGAAGTGCTCAAAGCGGTGGCCAAGTCGGAACATAAGTGCATGGGCTTATTTTTGACGAAGCGCGAGGAGATTAATGTTTACAAGGTCGGCTTTGACGACCTCTACGACGTTGGCGTATTGGCGCGGATTTTGCGCATCATCCCGATGGAGCAGGGAGGCGCCCAGGTCGTCCTCAACATGGAAAAGCGGATCTCGATCAAGAAACAGGTCAAAGCCGGCAAGCACCTCAAAGCCCAAATCGAATATCATGAAGACATCGTCACCAAGAATACAAAAGAGCTGAAGGCCTATTCGATCAGCATCATCACGACGATCAAAGAGCTGCTTAAACTCAATCCGCTGTTTAAAGAAGAGCTCCAGATCTTCCTCGGCCATTCCGATTTCACCGAGCCTGGAAAACTGGCGGATTTTGCCGTCGCCCTCACAACTGCTTCCAGAGAAGAACTCCAGGATGTTCTGGAAACTTACGAGCTGCAAGGCAGGATCGACAAGGCGCTTGTTCTGCTAAAAAAAGAACTCGACTTGAGCAAGCTCCAAAACAGCATCAATCAGAAGATCGAAGCGACCATTTCCAAGACCCAGCGCGAATTTTTCTTGCGCGAGCAGCTCAAGACGATCAAGAAAGAGCTCGGCCTTGAAAAAGACGACAAGACATGCGATATCGAAAAGTTCGAAACGCGTCTAAAAAAACGCAAAGTTCCCGACGATGTCATGCAGACAATCACGGAAGAGCTTGAAAAATTAAGCGTTCTTGAAGTGCAGTCCGCAGAATACGCCGTCTGCCGCAACTATCTCGACTGGCTCACGATTGTTCCCTGGGGCATTTACAGCGGTGGGGCCGATGGGGCGGAAGGGCTCGATCTCAAGTTTGCGAAAAAGGTGCTTGAGGAGGATCACTATGGCCTCAATGACATTAAAGAGCGCATTCTGGAATTCATCGCCGTCGGGAAGTTGTCAGGCGGAGTTAAGGGGAGCATCATTTGCCTTGTCGGGCCTCCCGGCGTCGGCAAAACCAGCATCGGCAAAAGCGTGGCCAGAGCTCTAAAACGGCAATTCTATCGATTTTCCGTCGGCGGGATGCGCGATGAAGCGGAGATCAAAGGCCATCGCCGAACATACATTGGGGCGATGCCCGGCAAAATGATCCAGGCGCTTAAATTCACTCAGGAAATGAACCCTGTGATCATGCTTGACGAAGTGGACAAGATGAGCTCGAGCTATCACGGCGATCCGGCGTCGGCTCTCCTCGAAGTCCTCGATCCGGAACAGAACAAGGATTTCCTCGACCATTATCTCGATGTGCGCTGCGACTTGTCCCACATTCTTTTCATTGTGACGGCAAATGTTCTCGATACGATTCCGGAACCGCTGAAAGACCGCATGGATATTTTGCGCTTGTCCGGCTACATCCTCGAAGAGAAGGTCAAGATCGCGCAGAAATACCTGATCCCGCGCAACCGCAAAAATATGGGCCTTAAAACGGCCAACCTCGAGTTCACTCGAGGGGCGGTGGCTCATATCGTCAACGGATATGCGCGTGAAGCGGGCGTCCGCAGTTTGGAAAATTACATCAAGAAGATCATGCGCAAAGTCGCCATCCAGGTGGTCAAGGGGATGGATAAAAAAGAGGCAAAATTCAAAAAGGTCACAGTCTCTGAGAAGAACCTCGACAAGTTCCTGGGCAAACCGATTTTCACCACGGACAGGTTCTATGAGCGCACTCCGGTCGGAGTTTGCATGGGACTGGCCTGGACTTCGATGGGCGGGGCAACTCTGTATATCGAGGCGACCAAAGTCGCTGCTGAAAAAACAGACATGAAACTGACCGGCCAGGCAGGGGATGTCATGAAAGAGTCCTCCCAGATTGCATGGACCTACGCGCACAGCATGGTCGAAAAATATGCTCCGGGTGTTTCTTTCTTTGAAAAGTCCCAGGTGCACGTGCATATCCCCGAAGGCGCCACTCCTAAAGATGGGCCGTCGGCCGGCATCACCATGGTCACCTCGCTGATCTCGCTTTTGCGCAATGAACCTGTGCTCAAAGACCTCGGTATGACCGGCGAGCTGACGCTGACCGGAAAAGTGCTCCCGATCGGGGGCGTTAAAGAGAAACTGATCGCCGCCAAGAGGTCAGGTGCCAAGGTATTAATTTTCCCCAAAGAAAATCAGCGCGATTACGATGAGCTCCCTCCTTATGTCAAGAAAGGGATCCGCGTGCACTTCGTAAGAAACTATGATGAGGTTTTCGATGTCGCTTTCCCGAAATAGCAACACCTTTGCCCAAGCGATGGCCTCTAAAGTCATCGAGCCTCACTTGCTGGAAGAAAAAATCGGCGAGATCAGGGCCAGCGGCAAAAAGATCGCGACCCTCAATGGGTCGTTTGACTTGATGCATGCCGGACACCTGGAGATGATCTATCAGGCCTCGACACAAGCGGACGTATTGATCCTCGCCCTAAACACGGATCGCTCGATTCAGCAGTACAAAAGTCCCTTGCGCCCGATCATCCCCCTGGAATTCCGTCTGAGGATGATGGCCGCTTTGGAGATGGTCGACTATGTCACTTGGTTCGATGAGACCGATCCCTGCCAACTCCTCTCCCGCATCAAGCCCGATGTCCATGTCAACGGTGCTGAATATGGGGAGAACTGCATCGAGGCGGAAGTCGTTCGCTCTCACGGAGGGAAGATCCATATTGTTTCTTTAGTTCCGGGACTGTCCACTTCGCAGATCATTAAGAAAATTGTGGAAACATGCGTCTGATCGGAACGTTCGAAACAGAAAAAGAAGCCTATTCCTTTTACTCCTTCCTTCTTAAGGAAGGGATTCAGAACATTTACGAACCATGCGCAGAAGAAAAAACGGGTGCCAAGCAATATCGGATCTGGGTCTATGATGAAGACGATCTCGAATCTGCGCTCGAATGGTTGAAACGCTACAAAGAAAATCCGGGAGACCCCAAGTTTCAGGGGCTTGACATCCCTCTCTCGGTAGCCCCTCCTTCGCCTGATTATGCAGAAATTTCTCAGTCGGAAGATCAAAAATGGCAAACAGTTCCTCCCCGGGTGATTAAGGGGCGCCGTTTTTCAGTCACGCTGACTAATTTGATCATCATCCTTTGCTGTTTTTTGTTTTTTTGGAACGATTTTCAAGAAGCGAAAATTCTCAAAGACAAAGGAGAGTTGGCCGTTCAGATCGCAATGACTCCTTTGCAGCAGGAATTGCTGTTTGATTACCCTGCTGCCTATACCTACGTCGAAAAAATGATCAATACCGTCCCTATCAGCGGCTATAAAGAACTGAAAGAGCTGCCCCCCGATGCCGTGGCCCTTCTCAATAAAGCGGAGCAAACCCCCTCCTGGAAAGGACTCTATGAATTTTTCAGAGTCGCCAAGACCAAAGGTTGGCAGGCCGCTAAATCGATCCCCATGTTTGAGAAGATCCATCAGGGCGAAGTCTGGCGCCTGTTCACCCCCTGCCTCATGCATGCCAATTTTTTGCATATCCTCTTCAACATGATCTGGGTTTGGATCCTCTCTAAGCAGATCGAAGAGCGCATGCGCAAATGGAAGTTCTGCCTGCTCGTTCTCATCATCGGCGTCGTTTCCAATGTCGCTCAATACCTTGTCAGCGGACCTTATTTTCTCGGCTTTTCAGGGGTGATTGTCGGCATGGCGGGATTTATTTGGATGCGCCAAAAGCGAGCCCCCTGGGAAGGATATCCATTGCAAAAAGGAACGATTTTATTCCTCCTCTTTTTTGTGCTCGCCATGTTTGCGATCGAGCTCTTTACCTTCAGCCTCCAGATGCTCTCCCTGATCCAGCTCACACCGAACATCGCTAACACCGCGCATATCATCGGCGGCCTTGTCGGAATTCTACTCGGAAGATTTTCCTTCTTCGCGCGGAGGATGCTATGAGCGTACGCGATCTAACAATTCTTGGCTGCTCGAGCCAGCAGCCAACCCGCAAGCGCAATCATGGCGCCTATCTCGTTCGCTGGAACGACGAAGGGTTGCTTTTTGACCCCGGCGAAGGGACGCAGCGCCAATTCATCTTTGCCAATATCGCCCCGACCTGCGTCACCCGCATCTTCGTCAGCCATTTCCATGGAGACCATTGTTTGGGGCTCGGTTCGATGCTGATGCGCCTTAATCTCGACAAAGTGCCCCACCCGGTCCACTGCTACTATCCCGCCAGCGGCAAGGTCTATTTTGATCGGCTTCGCCATGGGACCATTTATCATCAGACGATTCAAATCGTCGAGCACCCGATCAAACACGAGGGCATTGTCGAAGAAGACGATCACTTCAAGATCGAAGTGCGCTTCCTGGAGCACGGTGTGGACAATATCGGCTGGAGAATCACAGAGAAGGACACGCGTAAATTTGACAAGGACAAACTCGACGCTGCAGGCATCAAAGGGCCCAACGTCCGCCTGCTCGAGCAAAAAGGGGAGATTGTGATCGACGGCAAAAAGATCCGCCTCGACGATGTCAGCCGTATCAAGCAGGGAGATGTCCTTGCAGTGGCCATCGATACATTGCCCTGCCAGGCTGCCATCGATCTTGCGCGCGGCGCTAAATTATTTCTATGCGAGAGCACCTATTTAGAGGCCCATCGCGACCTCGCTGAAAAGCACCATCACCTCACTGCCAGGCAGGCCGCGGAAATCGCTAAGTCCGCAGCAGCGGAGAGATTGATTCTCACCCACTATTCCGCGCGCTATCAGGACGCCGAAGACTTTGCCAAAGAAGCTCGCCTTGTATTCCCCAATACGCAGGCCGCAGAAGATCTTAAAGTATTTCCTTTCTAATCTTAGACCTTCATAACCTCATTCCCGAGCCCGAGCCCGCGTGCGTGCCCGAGCCCGGATATAAGGTGATGCAAGACTTCTATTGTAAGTCGTTGATTTTAACTGTTAAATTATTTAATTTGTTTTATAATTATTTTGAGTTGTTATTTGTGTTTAATTTGGTGTATTCTTTATAAGTTAAATTAATTAACGGAGTGTTTGTGCCACTATCAATTACAAATACAAATCACATTAGTCAGGAAGAGATCGCAGCCATAGCGCATTGCAATTTAAGCAGCGAGATCGTTGCGATTAAAATGGATGCCGAGGGCGGTCCAAAAATCATCACCCTATCTAAAAGCGATGTCACCTGCTGGCAATTGTTTTTAAGATTTTTCGGATGGGGAAATCTGGCTAAAATGCAGGTACACCTGAGAGATATCGCTTTCCACTTGAACCAATTCGACTGGGCAGCAGGCGCTGCGCTGAATCCCAATTCGGAACACCATCAGGCCTATCTCAAAACATGCACCTTGGCTAATAAAGCTCTCTACTCCAAATGGGATGAGACCCTTTTAAACAACGTCGCGACCGCGACCGTGGAAAAGAGAATAGAGTTCGCTCAGTACCGTGGCTTCCGCCTGCTCAATCGGCACGATGTGGCCCAGTCCTTCAAGTGGAATCCGACCATGCAGATCAAGCATGTCCATGCACTGCTTAAGAAACAATTCCAAGATGCGACAATCCGCGTTGAAGACGATCATCATCACCTGATCACCGCTAATACCAATGTATCGCGTGAAATTCTCGACAACGCCCGCATCTATGTCGAGCAACGCATCTCAGATCCTCTCCCAACACATGTTCCCGTACCAATCCCGATCCGTTACCCGCACCACTCACACAAACGGCAAGGCGCACAGAGTACTACTGTCCAGGCTTAAGAGACTGTCTCTAAGAAGTCAGATCGCTGGCGATCAGTTCCAGTTCTTGGATCAAAGTCTGAGTGGGTTCCGGATTGGATGCGAATGTGCGCAGCATTTTGCTCAAGTCTGAGTGATCAGGCTGTTGGGAAGCAAAATTCTGAAGCGCTTGGAGCAAACTGATATTTTCTGAAACCCCTGGGATTTCCAGGGGCTGATTTAGGATATTAGAGAGGATTTCGGCGCTGTCTTTAAGGTTTTCGCGGAGCATTGTCTACCTCACCAAATTGGCCTGTTCGATGGTCTCATTGAGTTTTTGCCCATTCCCTGCAACTTCTTGAAGAAAAGAGGCTTGAGTTGATAGCGATGGCTCTTCTAGAATTTTTTGCAGCTGATTGGCCAAGAGCAGGGCCTGTGATTGCATTTGCTTGGACAATAGGGGAACATTTGGGGCTTGAGACGCAGCAGGCTGCATAGGAGCGCTGGATGGGCCAATCGGCTCAGTCATATTTTCCCTTATTTATGCTTAGGGTGTTTTCTTCCTGCGAGGCGAAGCCTTCGCTTCCTAGAGGTAAGACCTCTTGGGGCCTTTACTAAAGATGTCTGCGTAGGCCATCCGGCTAAGGGGGGAAGATCTTTCATCATGAACCTTCTTTCCTTAAATTTACAATTAAAACTTTAAATTGTCAAATCTGCAAAAGTCTGTTCTGATATATACTTCTAAATAATTAAACCACAGGCGGTTATGTATTTTTGAATGTGGATTCTTCTGCATAATTTTCCGAGTTTCCTCATAGGCTCACCTCTAATACTATCTCCGCTGAGGCAATCACTGTTTTAATTTGATTGAAATCCGCTGAGTGGATAGTTTTTTTCTTTTGTTAAATTCAAAAGAGGGTTGTTATGTCGTTTTTTATAGATCTATTGAACGGTGCGAAATCCCTGATATGGAACGATACTAGCGGGGCTTCCTCTGCACCTATCGATCTCGAAGAGGTTTTCCGTGAAAATCTCGTGAATTTTTCTGCAGTCTCCATCGATCAAGAAGAATGCATCGCAAATTGCGTTAAAAGCGTTGAAAAAGTTCTCCAGCCGGAAGATTGCGACCTTTCGGAGGCAAGCCAAAAAGTGATTGAATCGCATCTAGAGAATTTCAACACAGCTGTGGATGAGACTCCTTATTTGACTGATACGGAAATAAAACTTCTAAAAAGCGCATTTCGCAAGACTTTGTGCGAAGTTGTTGAACAGAAGTGGGCGGCTCTGATGGCAACATCTTTCTATCCAATCCCTTCATTTTCCTTCAAAGAAGAAAAAATTGCCGCTGCTCAAAAGTGGGCCCATGAATTTATGTTGGGGGTAGAATATTTTAATAAATGGGAGGGATTGTACACCTCAATTCACTCAGATTTTGTAGCCCAGCTGCAAAGAAAGACTGTATCGGCTTTTCGCACTTATTCTAATGAAGTGACTATAAACAAGATGAAAACTATGCAAGCTCAAATGGAAAAGGATCCAATTGCATTCGCAAAGAGAATGGAAGAGGTAGAGGTTAAAGTAGATGGCAGTCCAACTTCAGAAAGCATTATAGACTCAGAATGTGATGAATTTGCACAAATCTTAGCTGAGAGCGTAACAGGTTACTCCGGCAACGACGAGAAAAAAGTAAAACAATTGAGTAAGTGTATATGGCATGGATATACACTGCTTCAGCTGTCCGGTGAGTCTATTTTAGATTCCAATATGTCTCAGCATCTTTTTGCACACGTTTTTTAAAAAATTAGTCCTGGGGTGAGTCAAAGCCCCAGGGCCGATTTTAGAATCACGTTCGGTATAATATGGTTGCGAAATAAAATTTTATTTTTTACGCTCTATGGCGTCCAATGTTAACAGCTTTGCCTTAAGTCAAAGCAAAACGAGGAAAAACCATTATGAAAGACCATTTCTCCAGTTTTTTTAGATGTTTGATGTTATTCATGTTGGCGCTAGCGGGTGCAGCACCATCTGAAGCGTTTGGCGATACTTCTGTAAGACTCTCTGGTCATGTTCCTACCAAAGCAGTGTCTGAGGCAGCTCTCTTAAGACACCTAGATTACACGACCCGTGTTCCCATAACTTTCATTTTGCCGCTGCGCAACAAGGAGGCATTGGAAGAATTAATTCAACGCATCTATGATCCGGCTGATGAGGAATATTACGGTAAATATCTTACGCCGGGAGAATTTGCCGAGCGGTTTGCTCCAACTCAGGACGACTATAATCAAGTTGTTGTCTATGCGAGAAGTTTAGGTCTGACTGTTACAGGAATTCATCCTAATCGAACTCAGGTGAATGCAACGGGTTCGGTAGGAATCGTCGAAAGAGCTTTTAATCTCCGCCTCCACCATTTTCAAAAGCCCGATGGTCGGAAATTTTATGCTCCGGATAATGACCCTGAAGTTTCAGGTTCAATCGCCTCCATCATTCACAGCATAGTGGGTCTGGATAACCACGCAATCAGGCATACGTACAACCGGCAAAAGCAAACGACGGAAGGGTTTTTAAACGCGTCCGATACATCGCATTCCCATCCTTCGGGCCCTGGAGGCGGTTACTCACCTAGTGATCTCTTGACCGCTTATAATCTGACTGGAGTGTCAGCAAATGGATCCAATCAGATCATTGCTCTATTTGAGCTAGGGAGTTATCTAGCAAGCGATATCAATGCATATACTCAATATTTTGGCTTGCCTCGCGCAAAGTTGCAAAATGTTTTGATCGATGGTGGTTCCACTAGCGGTATTGATGCTGAAGTAACGCTTGATATCGAGCTGGCGATTGCGCTTGCACCGGAAAGCCACATTTACGTTTACGAAGGTCCTAACTCGGATCAGGGGGTTTTGCATACGTATAATCGAATTGCAACAGACAACCTTGCCAAACAAGTGAGTACTTCTTGGGGAATGGATGAAAGCCTGGTGAGTGCTCAATATCTTCATGCCGAATATGCTATTTTCCAACAGATGGCAGCTCAAGGGCAGACCATTTATGCGGCTGCCGGCGACAGCGGCGCTTATGACAATTATCCCTCTCTCACTTTAGCGGTGGATGATCCTGCTTCTCAGCCTTACGTCACCGCAGTCGGTGGGACAAGGCTGACAGTGAATCCCGGAAGCGGCGCCTACAGCGGTGAATCGGTCTGGAATAATGGTCAAGGCAACGGAGCCGGCGGAGGTGGTGTAAGCGCTGCTTGGCCGCTCCCTTCGTGGCAAAAAAATGTACCCACAGTGTATTCAAATACCCATCGAAACGTTCCCGATGTTTCACTCAACGCAGATCCCGATACAGGCTATTCCATTTACTATAATGGGCAATGGACGATCTTTGGCGGTACGAGTTGTGCAGCTCCTCTTTGGGCAGCTTTTACTGCTCGTATCAACCAAGAGCGGGTGGCAAGTCAAAAGCCTGTATTAGGCTTTGCTAATCCATTGTTTTATACAATAGGGGATGGATCATCGTATACAGTAAATTTTCACGATATTACAGAGGGTAATAATTTATATTATTCTGCTGGAAAGGGTTATGATAATGCTACGGGATGGGGTTCTTTTAACGGTGCCAATTTGTTTGCCAGTTTAACGAACTCTGGGACGCCGTCGAGTGCACCTGTTTTGAATATTGCCATGACGCATTCAGCTCCCTTTACAAAAGGGGGAACCGGCACCTATAAAATTGCAGTTTCTAATCACGGCAATGGTGCAACGTCAGGTGCCCTGACCGTCGTCATTACTCTTCCAAAAGGCCTTACATGCAAGTCGTTGCATGGCTCAGGATGGGCATGTAATGACACAACTCTCACTTGCACGCAGAGTAGCGCGATTGAGCCTGGTTTGAGCTGTCCGCAAATCACACTGACTGTGGATGTCGCTGAAGATACGCACTATTCGGTGACTCCAACAGCCACCGTATCAGGAGGAGGAGCTGCTTCCATGACCACCACAAATCTAACGACTGTCAGATAACAAGGTTGGATTTGCATCTATATCCCGCGGTCAATCCGACCGCGGGATTTGTCAGTTAAAGACTACTCGTTTGAATTTTCCAGTTATAGCAAGGTTGAGTGACCTTCTCCTTAATGCGCCAACCTTTGGGTGTGCGAACGAGCTTATCGTCGTACCACAGCCCCCAAAATGCTACCTCAAGCACATCTCCAGTCTTCGGCAACTCTAATGGATTATGACAAAGACACCGAGACTCTGCCGAATCCCCATGAATCCTTATTTTGAAATTGGAAATCATATGCTGGCGGGGCAGATCGCCTAAATTTTCACGTAGAAATTTTTTAATCGTTTTTAAGTCGGTATTTGGCCCCCCTGCCTTTGAATAATCGATTCTGGCATCGCTCGTAAAAATGAGATCGAGGGCATCAATGTCCTTGCTATCAATAGCAGAACAATAATCAGTTAATAAATCCATTATTTCAAAACGATCTGAAATTTCTTGTATCGTCATTGGCATATTAAATTACCTTATAGGGGGTTAACTTGAAAAGAATAGGAAGAACTCTTAATTTTTCCAAGCAAAAGTTCAGCGTCCGTCCAATTGAAGCAACTCTCCTTATGCAATTATGAAACAAGTTTGTTTAAAACTATTTTTTTCTATTTAAAAAAAGAGCATTCCCTTGCCATTCGGGAACGATCTCACACCAGATTTCTACAAAGCCCTCTGCAGCAAGCCAGTTTTTCAGTTCCTCATAACACACACAACCATTCCAGAAGCGTTGTATATTTACCTCAGTATAAATGAGAGTAACATCAGAAAGATGTTTTTGTGCACCTTTAAGAGCATTCAACTCATTCCCCTCCATATCAAGCCACAAAAAATCAACTTTATCAATCCCTTGTTCGTTTAGCCAATTATCCAGCTCAACACTTTCGACAATGACCGGATGATCTAAATCCACATGAAAATAAACGCGATTAAAATCATCTTGAGGAGTTAAAAGCGAACTAGCGCCCCCAGCAAGATAAAAAGGCATTTTACCGCTCACACTCGATAGAGCCAATTGAAAACTGAAAACATTTGATTTTCTCGAAGATAATTCCGCTACAGACGAATAGGTGAGTGGAGAAGGTTCAAAAGCATAAAGAATTCCTTTTGGCCATAAAAGGCTCATTTTTTCAGTATCTTCCCCGAATTGAGCTCCAGCTTCAACAACAATAGGATTTTCAGGTAATAATGAAACAATTAGATTCATTGGCACTGAAGTCTCTGCACAAAAACTCTCCGCAAAAAAAATAAGAAAAAAAATAGGTAATCCTGCATAAAAACTTCATAAGCACTCCATTCAAATTCTACAATTTATGTGGTAGAAGGTGCAAAATTTTTGCAATATTTGCCAATCAAAAGTTCTGAATGCTTCTCTTCATCTTTATTTTCATACAGAGATTGGCTTAAAATTCTCTCATTCACAGAATTCAAGATAGAAAGCAATCGCGTAGGTGAGCGCAGGATTGGAATTGGCCGCGCAGGACATGGGTTTTCGTGATGCTCGATTCGTCTTGGACGCCGCGCATGGTAACGCAGAAGTGCTCTGCTTCGATGGCGACGGCGACATCGGTGGTGTCGAGGAGGATGCTTAAGGAGTCGGCGATCTGAGCGTTTAGCCTTTCCTGGAGCTGGGGGCGGCGGCAAAAGTAGTGGACGACCCGGTTGATTTTGGAAAGACCGAGGATTTTCCCATTGGGGATGTAGGCAACTTTGGCTTTTCCGATGAAGGGGACAAAGTGGTGCTCGCAGATGCTTTTGACGGATATGTCTTCGATGAGGACCATCCCTTCTTCAGGTTGCAGATAGGTGTTTTCCAGGGTGCGAATTTCGGGAAATCGGTCGGGGTCGAGGCCGCTGAAAAGCTCTTCGACGTACATCTTTGCGATGCGAAGGGGTGTTTGGGCCAGGGAAGGGTCTGAAGTGTCCAGCTCGAGGGTGCGGAGGATTTTCTCATAGGCTTCCGCAATCGCTTCGATTTTCTGGGCGTTCGTCAGCTGAGGATATGGGGTTGCAAGAGGCGTGGGGTGGCGGGTGATTGCCGCCTCTTCAATCATTTCCATTAGGTTCATTTTGCGCTTTTAGATAAGAAGTACTCGTCGAGCTTGCCTTCGAAAAATTTCGGGCGGCTCTCCTCGAAGGCAATGATCTTGGTGGCAGCATTGCCGATCAGGTCGCGGTCATGGCTGGCGAAGAGGACGGTGCCTTTAAAATCCTGCAGCGCCCAGGAAAGAGCGGAGACGGCCTCGAGGTCGAGGTGGTTGTTCGGCTCATCCATGATGAGGACGTTGTAATTGCAGAGCATCATGCCTCCAATGATCAGGCGGGCGGTCTCGCCGCCGGAAAGATGGGAGATGGGCTTGAAGGCGTCATCGCCGCCAAAAAGCATTTTGCCGAGGATGCTGCGGATATCTTGATCGTAGACTCCTTCTCTTCTTTTCTTGAGCCAGTCGAAAGCGGTCATCGTGCTTTTTTTATCGATGACTTCAGAGTGGTTTTGCGGGAAGTAGCCGATCTGCACCTGATGGCCGACCTCGATCCTTCCGGAATCGGTAGGGAGGACGCCGGCGAGCATTTTGAGAAGGGTCGATTTTCCTTTGCCGTTATTGCCGATCACGCCGATTTTATCGCCTTTAGCGATTTCGAATGAGAAATGATGGATGACGGGCTTGCCATCATAGCCTTTTGAGACGTCGCTCATTTTGAAGACGATCTGGCCGGAGGGTTTTTCCGGGGGGTAGAAGCGGATGTAGGGGCGCTGGATGTTTGATTTTTTGAGCTCTTGGGGTTCGAGGCGCTCAATCTCGCGAAGGCGGGACTGCACCTGGCTGGCACGGGTGCCGGCTCCGAACTTGGCGACGAATTCGCGCAGCTGCGAGACTTTCTTTTCTTTGGACTTGTTTTCAAGCTCGGCCCTTTCGCGCACGGAGGTTTTGGCGATGAGCATTTGGTCGTAATTGCCGGGGTAGATGATGATCGTTTCATAGTCGATGTCGGCAATGTGCGTTGTGACGGCGTTGAGGAAGTGTCTGTCGTGGCTGACGACGACGAGGACGCCCCTGTAACTGTGGAGAAATTTCTCCAGCCAGCCGATCGATTCCAGGTCGAGGTGGTTGGTCGGCTCATCGAGCAGCAGTGCGTCGGGGTTGCCGAAGAGGGCCTGGCAGAGCAGAGTGCGGAATTGCCTGTCTGTCGGGATGGCGTGCATTTTTTCATGGTGCATTTCAGCGGGGATGCCCATTCCGGTGAGTAGGACCGCCGCTTCTGATTCAGAGTCGTATCCATCCTCTTCGTTCACGATCTCTTCGAGTTCTCCAAGGCGGATGCCGACGTCGTCGGTCATCTCGGCTTCGTATAGGCTGTCTCTTTCGGCTAAAGCATCCCATAGGCGCTGGTTGCCCATAATGACGACATCGAGGACCCTCTGGTCGCGGAACTGCTCGATGTTTTGTTTTAGAAAACCGACCTTGCGAGGCAGCGAGACGGAGCCGCTAGTAGGCTCTTCAACGCCCATGACGATCTTGAGCAAAGTGGATTTTCCTGCTCCGTTGGGGCCGGTCAGTCCATAACGGCAGTTCGGGTTGAAGGTCGCAGTGATGCCCTCGAACAAAAGGCGAGGGCCGACTTTCTTGGTGATTTCTTTTAATGTGATCGTCATAGCTTCGAATTTAAGTTAAAATGTGGAGGATATGTTAACATATTTCCAATAGGGGGACAAGGGATATGGTGGGCTACGAAGAGGGGGTATGCAAATATTTGGATTATTTGCGCGTGGTCAAAAATGCCTCCGAGCATACTTTGCGCAATTACGGCCTGGACCTTGAGAAGTTTAAAATTTTTTTCGAGTCCGAGGTCCAAAACCGCAAAACTCCTTTTGCAGCTTCGGCGATCGACAAGAGGGCGATCCGCTCTTACCTCTCTTCCATGGCAGCAAAACAGGCGACGAAGAAGACGATCTTAAGGCGGCTTTCTTCTTTAAGGTCTTTTTTCAAATTCCTCGTCAAGCAGCGCCTCGTCGAACACAATCCTCTCGATGAGATCGATGCCCCTAAGCTCGAGAAGAAAATCCCACCCTCGCTTAAGTATGATCAGGTCATGAGGCTCTTTGAACAGCCGGACACTTCGAGTTATTTGGGTTTTCGGGACCGGTGCATCATGGAGCTTTTTTACAGCAGCGGACTGCGCATTAGCGAACTGGTTGGACTGGACCGTCAGGATTTCGATGAGAGAAATTTTCGCCTTCGTGTCATGGGAAAAGGAAAAAAAGAGCGGATCGTCCCAATCACGCAGACGGCGGCAAAATGGTTGAAAGAGTATCTCAATCATTCGGAGCGGTATCGCGACATCGATGACCACAAAGCGCAAGTGGATGACAAGGCGGTCTTTCTCAACAAATGGGGGGAGCGCCTCACGGTCCGATCGGTCGATCGCAAATTCGAAGAGTATTTAAAAGCCAGCGGGCTTGTCGGAAAGATCACTCCCCATACGATCCGGCATACGATTGCGACGCACTGGCTCGAGAAAGGGATGGACTTGAAAACGATCCAGGTGCTTTTAGGCCACAGCTCGCTAGCCACTACGACGATCTATACCCAGGTCTCCTCGCGGCTAAAGCGGGAGGTCTATGAAAAAGCCCACCCGTTGGAGCTTTCAAAGAATGAGACTCAATAATGCGAAGCTATTTTAGAGCTTTCAGAATCGCAGAGGACATCTCTAGCTTCATTTTTTCCTTATGCTTAAGCCACCATTGGGAACATTCCAGTCTCTTTTTTTCAAGCTGATCGGGATCGGAAAGAAGCGCTTCAATGAGGAGTGGGGCCTCCTCCCAAGAAGAAACGGAGAGAAAGGGATGAGCGCCAAAAAATTGGGTGAAATAATCGATGGGCGATTTTTCCACGATAGGGATACAGCCGCATTCCAAAGCTTCATAGACGCGGAAGGAATCTAAATTCCAAAATCCCCTTGGGCAAGGCACAAAAATCGTATCGGACAGAAGTTCGCGGTAGCTGTTGACTGCAAGTCCGTTAGGATCGCGAAAACTCCCGACTTCATGAATCTTAAAATTCGGAATTTTTTTCATATTCAGGGCCATATCCCTTCTTGTCGACTTTTCAATTTGGCCTGCAAAACTCCAGGCGTATTTGCGCTGTGCAGAGGTCGATGTTTGCTTTGAAGGGCAATTGTTCCAAAAACCTTGCATGTATCCCAAGGGAAGCGTGAGCACATTCTTCCCATACATTTTATGCCAATAATTCCTGATGACAAGGGGCATCTTGCGATAGTATTTAGGTTTGGAAGAATACCTCTCATCGCCCAGATGGATCACGACAAATTTGTATTTTTTTTCCTGCAAAGCTTCAAAGTATTTCTTCCCTTTAGAGCCTCGCGGAATGACAATGATGGAGCGATCCTTGAAGACGCTCCACGCGCCGTCATCGATTTCCGAGTAGTTGATTTCTGACAAAACCTCTCTTAACCAATCTGTTTCGCACATCGCCTCTTTGGGGACCTGCCAAATCAAATGGATGGGAGGCTGCTCAGCAGCTTTTAATGCAGGAAAACTAAAGAGCGAAAAAAAGAAAAACAGCGCAAGTAATAATTGGTTCATTTGCAGATTTCCTTAATTAGGGCTGTCAGGCAAGAAGCCGCCGGCCTGCATCTGCCACATGCGGGCGTAATGCCCTCCCTTCGCCAATAGCTGCAGATGAGATCCTTCTTCGACGATTTTTCCTTGGTCGAGGACTAAAATCCGATCCATTTTGGAAAGAGTCGACAGGCGGTGCGCAATCACGATCGTCGTCCGATTCTGCATGAGTGTGTCTAAACTGTCCTGAATGTATTTTTCCGTGACCGAATCAAGGGATGAAGTGGCTTCATCGAGGATGAGAATCGGAGCCTTTAAAAGCATGGCTCTAGCAATGGCAATCCTTTGCTTTTCTCCGCCTGATAGTTTTGCCCCTCGTTCCCCGACGAGAGTATCGTATCCATTGGGGCATTTTTTGATAAACTCATCGCAATGGGCGAGCTTTGCCGCTTTCCTGACGTCTTCTTTTGAGGCATCAATGCGTCCATAACGTATATTGTCCTCAAGAGAGCGATGGAATAGGATCGGATCTTGAGGGATGAGGCCGATTTTTTCGCGAAGGGATTCCAAGGTGACATGAGCAATGTCTTGCCCGTCGATCAAAATTCTCCCTTTTTCAATACAGAAAAATCGAAGGATCAAATTGACAAAGGTCGATTTCCCGGCGCCTGAATAGCCCACAAGCCCCACTTTTTCTCCGGCGCCGATCTGCAAATTTTTATTCTGAAAAATTTGTTTCTCTCCATAGCAAAAAGAGACGTTCTCAAAGACAATCTCCCCTTGCTTGACGAAGAGATCTGCAGCCTGAGGGGAATCGAGGATGTCTTGGGGATCTTGCATGACAGAAAGGGCTTGTTTGGCAATGCCCAGCGATTGAAAAAACTCGGGGGCTTTATCTGCGACAACCCAAACGACCATGCAGATGTTCCAAATCGTATAAAAAAGCTGAACGACTTCTCCTGTGGAAATTTTTCCGTGCGTCCAACAAAAAAACATGAACCAAATCAGCGCAATGAGCTCCAGAATAAAAGCGACGGATAAAGCAGTGAACATTTTCGCAGAATAGACTTGCGCCAGTAAATTTGTCTTTTGCTCTTCTTTTTGATAATGAGCGATGTGACCCTTTTCAAAACGGAAACGGAAGAATAGGTTTACCACAAAATTGTTGGTCAGGCTATCGACGATTTTGCCGACAAGAGTGCTCCTAGCTTCTCCATGAAGATAGGAATATTTTGCACATTTTAGAGTGAAAATCCAGCAAAGCGTAAAATGGACCACAACCCACATTGCCACAATCAAAGCGAGGAAAGTATTCATCTGTGCGAAAATAAGAATCGTCAGTACGCAGCTGAGACCGCCGGGGACAAAGAGCATCAAGGTATTGCGCAACATGTTGCTGGTCGTCAAGACCATGTCCCCTATTCGATTCGCCAAACTCCCTGCAAAATGTTCATTGAAGTATTTGGGAGAATGTCTCTGAACGTGATCGAACATGCTCATGCGGATATCCGCTTCCAGCTTAGGAAAGGCGTGGGCTTGAAGAAAGTCCCTCGTACGAAATGTAACCTCTATAAAAATGATAAAACCCGCTGCCCACAGCAACAGGATTTTTAAAGAGTGCCACGCAGACAAACGATCCCCTTCAAAGCGTGTCAATACTTCGACGATTTTCCTTAGGAAAAATGGCCAAAAGAGGATATCGAACGCCCAGATCAGGGAAAGAACAAATATGGCGACAAACGCCCACCGCTGGATGCGGATAAATTTCCAGAGGAAGGAGGTCAGACTTTTTGGGGATGGATTTGTATGTTGCATATATTTTCATTCTTACTTTGAGAGCAGCGAGGAAAAATTCCACTCCACGTAGTTTTGATCGCATGCAGGCTCGTCGTTAGGGCCGGCATGAGAGATCCAGACTTTTAATTCGGAGGGCTTAAAAATGGCGTTGTGAAGATTGGACTCCCTGGCGACAGGGCGCTTCACAATTTCGATCAGCGACCTTTCATCGATAGAGCCATAATTTTCAAGGACGCGGCTGGTGAGTACCGGGTAGCGTTCAGGATGGGGAAATCCCGTCAGAAGCAGACAATCATTGGGCTGCAGCCTAAATAACATGGCCAGCCTATTGTCTTTCTCAAAGAGAAGGGTTTGCTCAGGAGTGTTTTCGACGAAAGCGCCATTTAAGACAAATTTGTCATTGTCCCCATTGGAGGCATAATTTTGGGGCAGTCCTGAGGGGGCGATCAAAGCGTAGGATTCACCGGGTGCAAAGTAGCGAAGCTGGCTCGCCGTCGCATAAACGCCGACGCTCTCGCCTGTCTTCCCGTCGGACAAGACGTAATAGTATTCGCAGGTCCTGGGAGAATTTTGCAGGATCGCCTTTGCCTCTTCAATGGATGTGGCATTTTCTAAGAGTTCTCTCAGCAGAAAGGCCATCGGGATGCCCTGCCAAGAGCCGTATCCCAACCCTCCGATCTCTCCGATCGCAACTTTCTCATGATTCATCCCTGTGACAGTTCCGATAAAACCCGCATAGGTGACGTTGAGATAGGGGATTCTGCCTTCAGGTTCTACAACTTGCAGGACGGCGGTACTCTGGAGATTTTTGCCTATGGAGTAATCGAGGACGCGGACGTGGTAGAGTTCTCCATTTTTCGAGGCCGCGCCGCAGACTGTGATGCCGCTGCAGTGGAACATCTCGGGAAAGAGGTTTAGGGCGACGATTTTTCCGATGGGGACGCCTGAACCATCCGAGAGCCCTTGCATCTCTTCTTTGAAGTGATCGGGGACAAACGACATCAGGCCGGAAATATTCTTTGCGAACTCATCGACTCTGCCGGGGATTGTGGACTTTGCCTCTGCGCTATCGACGTAAGTGGCGATATTGCGCTGGATTTGTTCTTTCAGAAGGACGCCATGCTGAAAACCCCGTTCGTAGGGAGTTCCTTTTAGATGCAGGACGCGCTGTCCCCTTTGCTCTTCGAGGTATCCTTTATCGTGTTTTGAGAGGACATCGGCGAAAGTAGGGAAGGCAAACAGGAATAGGAATAAAGAAAGGATGGTGGTTTTCATGGTTCACTCCAGATTATACCGAACGTGGTTCAAAAATTGGCCCTGGGGGGCGTCAAAGCCCCGGGGTTGACGTCTCGCAAGAGGGGGTAGTATTAATTGCAATACAACCCCCTCTTGCGAGACGTCAACCGCGGGAGCTTTCACGCAGCCCAGGACTAATTTTTAACCCACGTTCGGTATGAAAAGAAATCGGGAAAGCGATAAGCCGGATTCTGTCGTTGAGCAATCATTCCTCTAGGAGTCTTGTCGCCAAAACTCTCAAGCGACTCGTCAAGGACCCTGCGGAGTACAGTATGGGCCATTGCGTCTTGCTTCAGATAGGGTTTATAACACCTTGCATTTCTGCAAGCGCGGCTGACTCTCTAAAGCTAGCATTTTCAGCCTGTCTCGGGTTTGACGCCGACAGCGGAGTGTTTTCTGTTACACTTTCCGTAGCCTTACGGCCCCCAGTCTTTCACTGGTATCTTCTCCTGCGAAGTCCAGACTTTCCTCTCCTGCAGGGAATGCCTGAGCAGCGATTGCCTGCTTTCCCAGAAAAAATTGATCTCAAGTGTTCGCTACGCGGCGGCGGCGGCGCTTAGTGGCCACGGCGGTCCCTTCGACGGCTTCGCTCTCTTGCCAGTAGTGGATGCGAGAGCAGTGTTCGCAGAACACGAGGTTCTCTCCTTTGCGCACGAGGTTTTCATGCTGGGCTGTCAAGACGATATGGCAGCCGCTGCATGTGCGGTTTTCGATGGGGACGACGACGCGGTCTTTTTTATTGCGCAGGAGTCGCTCGTAAATTTGCAAGAGTTTCTGGATTGGCCTTTGCGGCAAGGGCATCGCGCTGTTCTTTAAGGCTGACGCCTTCTTCATTGATCAGCTGGATGCTCGACTTGAATCTCGTTTTCTAGGTTCATGCTGCTCGCTTCCGAAGCCTTGAAGCTGTCTTTAATTTTCGTCGAGCATTTCTTCTTCCGCGACTCGTTTGTCGACGAGGTCGGACACTTTTTGCTCGATGGCGATCCGTTCTCTTTCAGCCTGGGTCATCTCTTGTGTGATCGCATTGAATTCATCCGCTTTTTTAATATTGACCTGCTGAGCCTCCAGTTTTTTGATTCTGGCGTTGACCTCTTGAATTTTCTGTTCCAGAGCCTGGATGTTTTTTCCAAGTTCTTCGATTTCAGACTCTTTGTCTTGCATTTGAACGTGGAGCTCCTTGCGGAGGTCGTCGATCTGCTGCAGTTCTTTTAGCCTTTCTTTTTTGACTCGCATGAGACGGATCATCTTCATGTCGAGTTCCTGAATGTCTAAAATCTCCTTGAGGTCATCTAGCATTGTCTTCTCACTTGAAAAAGGTAAATGTATATATGAATACTGTGCGATAGCTTAGCTCTTAAGGTCAATTCCCTCAAGCGAAATTGTCCTGTGTCTCTTTTCGTTAGACTTAAAAAATTTATTTACATTCCCAGGGTGATTTGTGAAAAAATATTGACTAATCCTGAGCAATTGTTCAAGTTAGGGGCAAAGTAAGGAGGGGACGATGACAACGCCAACACGTCAAAAAAAAATCAAAGAAGCAAGTCTCAAATCGAAGTTGACAAGGGTTACGGTCCGTTACGATGTGGGCTTTTCGAATCATCTTTATATCCGCGGCCAAGGTGCTGGCCTAAGCTGGGAGCGTGGAGTGCTTTTGAGAAACAAAGGTCCGGATGAGTGGGTCTGGGAGACGGACGTGCAATTTGGAGAGTGTGAATTTAAGGTCTTGATCAATGATCACCATTATGAGTCTGGGGAGAACCATCATCTTCATAGCGGTTCGTCGATTCAGTACACCCCTAAATTCTGATTCCCTTCAATTGAATCGGATATTAGTCTAGTGGTCTGTTCAGGAACAGTCGCCGAATATAGGAGTGGGTCATGTCGCATTTAGATAAATATTTTAATAGAGTGCCTGCCGATAAAAGAACAAAAGCTGCGATTGCCTACATGGCCGCGCTTGATCATATCCATGCGGAGTATCCTCTGATCGCTGAGAAGATCGTCCAGGAGTTGAAAGACCAGCGCAGCCATTTAAAATTGATTGCCTCAGAAAACTTCTCATCCCTGGCCGTTCAGCTGGCCATGGGCAATCTACTGACTGACAAATATGCCGAGGGCGTGCCCTTCCGCCGCTTTTACGCCGGCTGCGACAATGTGGATGCGATTGAAGCGGCTGCTGTAGAACAGGCCAAACAGCTCTTCAATTGCGATCACGCCTATGTCCAGCCTCACTCCGGAGCCGACGCCAATCTTGTCGCATTCTGGGCGATGCTTGTGTATCGGGTGCAGAATAAAGAAGTGGAGAAATTGGGGAAGAAAAGCATCGATGAGCTCTCCCCTGAAGAACATGAAGGCATAAGAAAGCTTCTCGTCAGCCAGAAGGTGATGGGGATGTCGCTCAATTCCGGCGGACATTTGACCCATGGCTACCGCCACAATATTTCCGCAAAGATCATGCAGTCGGTCCCCTATGAGATCAACCGCGAGACGGGATTGCTCGACTACGCCCAGCTGCAAGATCAGGTGAAAAAGGAAAAACCGGCGATCCTCATTGCTGGGTATTCCGCTTATCCCCGCTTGATCGATTTCGCTAAAATGCGGGAAATTGCAGACAGCGTCGGGGCGATGCTGATGGTCGACATGGCCCACTTTTCCGGACTTGTCGCCGGCAAGGTGATGAAAGGAAATTACGACCCTGTCCCCTTTGCCCATATTGTGACGACGACGACGCATAAGACCTTGAGGGGCCCGCGCGGCGGGATGGTGCTTTGTGAAAAATGAATTAAAAGAAGTCGTCGATAAGGGCTGCCCGATCGTGCTCGGTGGGCCTTTGCCCCATGTGATGGCGGCAAAAGCGATTGCGTTCAAAGAAGCAAATACTCCCTCCTTTCAACAATACGCCCACCAGATCGTCGCTAACTCCCGCGCACTGGCCAAACGGCTATTGGAGAAAGATGTCAAACTGACGACAGGCGGTACAGACAACCACCTGATGGTCCTGGATATCGCTTCGGCCTTTGGGCATCACCGGACGGCAGGCAGAGCTTGCCTTAAGAGAGGCGCGCCTCACGGTCAACCGCAATAGTATTCCTTTTGACAAGAACGGCCCCTGGTACACTTCCGGCGTGCGCATTGGGACAGCCGCTGTGACGACGCTTGGCATGAAGGAACCAGAAATGGCTGAGATCGCCGATGCGATTGTGGAACTTTTGCACAACACCCAGCCAGCTCGGGATGAAAAAGGCACGGGCCCCAGCCGCGCAAAAGTTGAGATCGACCCCAAAGTCCTCTCCTCCGTCCAAAAAAGGATCGTCGTCCTGCTCAGCGCTCACCCGCTCTATCCCGAATTGGTCATCGACTGAGCCGGATGCAGCTAAAATTTTATTTACATTACGCGCTCTCTCGTCCATTTACTACCCATATTCATAACCAGCTCTCTCCCAGTGTGTTAACGAATCCCCAAAAAACAAGGAGCAGAGGGTCAATATGTTCCATTATACTTCCGACAATATAAAGTGAATAATTGACGTAAATTAAGTAATTTAAGTAAAATTATACTAAAAATGATTTTTCATCATCATGTGATTTTGATTTAAATTAAATATATTATCACTAATTAAAAAGGATAAGTATCTATGAGCCATGAAATAAAGCGAGTCACTCCACCTTCCTCCCCATCCTCTGATCCATCCCTCGGAAATGTAGAAAAGAGATCCTCTGCGGGGATCGCGTGCCTCCCCCGAGAAGTAATGCTCGAAATTTTTAGCAACTTGGACGTTACGAGTGCGTCAACATTTCGCTCAGTCTGTAAGGAGTGGAATGTTTTGCTTAGCGATCCTTTGCTTTGGAAGTCATTTAGGCATCGCGATTTTGGACTCTGCGCCTATGAAGCAAAGGGTGTGAACTTTCAAGAAAATTGCATCGGATTGTACCGCAGATATCGAAATGTTAAAAATGGATCGTGTGTTCATCAAACGATTTATCACAAGGATCAAGAGGATAAATGCTATCTATACGGTACTATTCATTCTGAAGGAAAGATCATTAATATTATTGCAAACTTGGATTCAAGGACTCATCGTCAGTTTTTGCCTAAGAGAGCCGAAATAGTGGATACGTGTACGGGTAAAATCATAAGAACATTCCCAATCGATAACCTAGAGAGTGATTGCGTCACTTGCTTCAAGGTTGCAGGCGGGAAGCTGATTACCGGCAGTGCTCTTGGCATGATTCGTATCTGGGAAATAGATACAGGCGAATGTTCAAATGAATTGCGAAATGTTTTTGAGACTCCAAAACCACAGAACGACCGGTTTGCCGATGCAGTTGTTCAGCTTATCTTTTGCGAAAATAAGCTCGTCTCACTCCATTACGACGGTAATATCAGGGTCTGGGATAACAATCAGCTCCAATTCCAATGCGATGGAGCGGTTTACCCTATCGATGCTATCAACAGCCAGAGTGGTTTTTTCCCTAAAACATTGACCGACGGAAACGGTTTCGAGAATGAATTTTGCAAGATTCTCTGCGCCGACAACTGGCTCATCAATCGCCAATTGAATGGCTATGTTAGGGTCGTGCATCTAAACAGCCACTTTACTTGGAGTTTTCTAGGGGCTTTCGACATAAAATCAATTAAATATTTTAATGGAAAGCTCATCATAGGCTATGAAAATGGACGATCGTCGTCCAGCAACCTGGATTTTAAGAAGGCTCAAACAGAAATCCCTTTCTCCGAGGCAATTAATGAAGAAGTGACTTTGGACAATTGGTAAGGACGAAGGGGATGTCCAATTTGGGCATGATTATCTTGCGATTGCCGGTGATCGCTCTTCGCAGGACAGTATTCTGATGGAGAAGATCTCGGATCTTC